>NZ_JYOF01000010.1:19777-196503 GCF_000955865.1 Pseudomonas sp. 2(2015) | reverse complement strand
TCGGCCTTCTGCAAGGGACGATCGGTGGCGTCTGCAATTACGTACATCTAGAAGCAGAGCGCTTTTTTGCTTTCGCTTCTCGTGCATCGCCGGTCCATTCGCCGACAAGGCGCAAAGGTGAAGTGTGAGCAGCATCGCCAATGGATCAGCTCGCGCCTCTAAATGCCTACGCTACCTGTAGGAGCGGCGGTGCGACGCCTCGACTTGTCCCGCGATGAGGCCAGCGCAACAATACTAGTTATGTTATAACGCACCACCTCATCCTTCCGGCGCTACCTCACCCATGCCACTCGCCAACCAACGCCTGCTTTGCATCGACGCCCTGCGCGGCCTGGTCATTGTCTTCATGCTCCTTGACCATGTACGCGAAACCTTCTTTCTGCACCGCCAGGTCAGCGACCCGATGGATGTCGCCAGCACCGACCCCTGGCTGTTCCTCAGCCGTACCCTCGCCCACCTGTGTGCGCCGGTGTTTGTCCTGCTGACCGGTTTGTCGGCTTACCTGTATGGCGAAAAGCACCAGGGCAAGGCTGCGGTTTCGGCCTTCCTGTTCAAGCGTGGCCTGGTCCTGGTGCTGCTGGAGTTCACCCTGGTCAGCCTGGCCTGGACCCTGGAACTGCCGCCCAAGGTGATCTACCTGCAGGTGATCTGGGCCATTGGCTTGAGCATGATCGCCCTGGCCGGCCTGGTGTGGCTGCCGCGCCCGCTGCTGGTGGTAATCGGCGTGCTGATCGTCGCCGGGCACAACCTGCTCGACCCGCTGCACTTCGCTGCGGGCTCGGCGCTGCATGTCCCTTGGGCGATCCTGCATGACCGTGGCTGGATCGAGGTAGCCGACAACTTGCGCCTGCGTACCTCGTACCCGTTGCTGCCATGGATCGGCGTAATTGCCCTGGGCTATGCCATGGGCCCCTGGTTTGCCCAAGGTGCAGATGCGCAGGCACGTCAGCGCACGTTGCTGCTGACCGGCCTCGGTGCCCTCGCCGGCTTCCTGCTGCTGCGCTTGCTCAACGGTTACGGCGAAGCCCGGTGGCAGGTCGGCGAAACCACGTTGCGCACGCTGATGAGCTTTTTCAACATCACCAAATACCCGCCATCGCTGCTGTTCCTGGCCCTGACCCTGGGCGTCGGCCTGTTGCTGCTGCGCAGGTTCGAGCACCTGCAAGGCAGCCACGCGATCCGGGTGCTGAGCGTATTCGGTGCCGCACCGATGTTCTTCTACCTGCTGCACCTGTACGCACTGAAAGTGCTGTACCTGATCGGCGTCGCCTGCTTTGGCCTGAACCAGGGCAGCTACTTTGGTTTCGACGGGGTCTGGTCGGTATGGCTGACGGCGACGGTCTTGAGCGTTGCGCTCTATCCGCCGGTGCGCTGGTTCGCCGCGCTCAAGGCCCGGCGCCGCGATATCGGTTGGCTGAAGTACTTCTGAACAGGCCCGCCCCTGCTGCAATCAGGGGCAGGCCTGGCAAGGCTTACTGCGGATGCATTTTTGATTTGATCAGGCCGGCGATGAAGGTGAGCACCGCGCCCCCTGCACCGCCGCCGACAATACTGCTGATCAGTGCCGGCAGGTCCAGCGAACCGCCCGCGGCCACCGCCGCACCGGGTTCACCGGTAAAGGCTGCGAGTATCTGCCCGACAATCACCCCACCCACTCCACCGAAGATCGAGTTGAGTAACGGGCCCATGCTTTGTTTACTCATACCGGCTGCGTTGCCGCCCACCACACCGGCAACAATCTGAATAATCAGACTGACAATATCCATGATCCAACCCCTTTGTAGCGTTATCAATTGACGACTCGCGTCCTGCTACTTCAGAAAGTCACGACCACGGGAACAGAGACGCCGCGCTCCGGTCAACGACGGCACACTGTTGCGGATAGGCACAGTATAGGTAGCCAGCGGCCAGTGCGCCAAAACGGCGCTCAGGGCTTGATGTTCTTCAGGCAGTTGAGCAGGCCCAGCAGCTCGTGGAGTTTGTCTTCGCCGAACTGCTCAAGGATGCGCTGGTAGTTGTGTTCCATGTCTTCGCTCATGTCGACGAAGCATTGCTGGCCCTGTTCGGTCAGGCCGACAAACACCCGGCGCTGGTCCTGGGTCGACTTCTTGCGCCGCACCAGGCCGTCACGCTCCAGGCGCGCCAGCACGCCGGTCATGCTCGGTTTGAGGATGCAGGCCTGCTCGGCCAGTTGGTGGCTTTCCAGTTCGCCTTGCTGGCGCAGGATGCGGATCACCCGCCACTGTTGTTCGGTCAGGCCATGGGCGTTGAGCGAGGGGCGGAAGAAGGCCATGGCGGCTTCGCGGGCTTGCAACAGGGTCAGGGTCAGGGACGGTCTTGGAGTGGGCATGGTTCAGGCTGGTAGTCATCGGTGACAGCCAGCTTAAGAGAAACCGCGCGATGCAGCAAAGCCGCGCAGGCGCTGGTTCGGCCATACACCGGACGCTTGTTAAATATAATGAACTGGCCGTAGCAGACGCCTTACCGGTTATCGGGGGCTGCAGGCTGATAATTGCATCCAGGCAATCTCAAGCTTCGCCCGTGCAATCTGAAGTCGTTTGACATATTAAACGGCTCTGGCAAGCTATATGACAGGTTTCGACCGGATACAGCCCCTTGCTTGGCGTACCGGCAGTGCTCGAAACCTCAGGCAGCGCAAAGGTTCCAGCTGCGCGCCTGCACAATAATGACAGGCTGCGCCTGTCCCAAGGTGACATATGCCCAACAGCAACATTGGCAATAAGAATCAAACCCTTCGCAAACCCGTCGTGCTGATGACCATGGGCTCCCAGGAGCGCAAAGGCCACGACTATCAGGTAATGACCCACAAATACATCGTACCGCTGGTTGAACACGCCGGCTGTGTACCGGTGCTGGTGCCGACCTGCTGCGGTACTGACGACCTCGAAGCCTACCTGGACATGGCCGACGGTGTTTACCTGACCGGCGCCGGCAGCAACATCGACCCGGCCCTGTACGGCCAGGAGAACGAAACCCCGGGCAAGGCCCAGGACCGCGACCGCGACCTGTTCGACCTGCCGCTGGTGCAACTGGCTATCGCCCGCGGCCTGCCGATTTTCGGCATCTGCCGTGGCATGCAGGAAATCAACGTGGCGCTGGGTGGTGACATCTACCAGAAGGTCTACGCCGAGCCAGGCTTCAACGACCACCGGGAAAACCCGGACGATCCGGTCGATGTCCAGTACAGCGCGGTTCACAGCGTCAAACTGGAGCAAGGCAGCTGGCTGCAAAAGTTGCTGCAGAGCGATGAAATCCGCGTCAACTCGCTGCACGGCCAGGGCCTGAAAAACCTCGGCGAAGGCATCGAGCCCCTGGCCCGTGCCGAAGACGGCCTGGTCGAAGCCATCCACGCCCCGAGCCTGTCGCCGTTCCTCTTCGCGGTGCAATGGCACCCGGAATGGCAAGCGGCGAAAAACCCCGACTCGGTGAAGATGTTCCAGGCCTTCGGCGAAGCCTGCCGCAAGCAGGCTGCCAAGGGTCAGGTGGTGAAAAAGCTGGGTACGGCTGCCTGATTGTTGATTGAACTGGTTCCTTCGAGATTCGTTGGAGCCAGTTTGGTTTACTGGCGAAGCATGTTTTTCATTGCCGGAAAGGCCACGAGCAGCGCTAACAATAACCAGACAAACGATATGACTGTCGCAACGGTCATGTTGATCGACTGTTTATATACAACTACAGCCAGTACGAACTGAGTAGTCGGTAAAAGAAACTGGAATGTACTCATTGTCGTCAACGCCAAGCGTCTGGCCGAAAACGCGATCATCAGTAACGGCACCACCGATACCAGCCCGGCAAACAGCAGGACAATCGACATCGACGTGGGCATCGTCACGGGCAACGCCATCTCCCATGAAGTAAAAAGCAGTGCTACCAGGCAAACCAGCGATAACAGCAAAGTTTCCAGTGTAGTTGCGCATAAGGCATCAATCGTCGATACCTTCTTCAAACACACATACCCGCCCCACGTAAGCGCTATCGCCAGATAGATGCCATGATTCAGCCCCTGTGCGTACACCGCCAAATAGGCCAGTGCGATGCCAATCAGAACGAAAGCGACTGTGTGCAGGCTGCTCAAACGCTCACTCAGCATCAGCACGCTGGCTGCGACCGTGATGCAAGGAGCAATCAAATACCCCAGACCAGACTCCAGGACAAAACCCTGAATAGAGGCGTAAATAAATAAGCCCCAGTTCGTCGCCAGGAGCAATGCAGCCACCCCGTGAACGACTACGCTGTTCAGCGTTAAATTCCGGTAGAGCGCACCCAGCTTACCCAGCAGCACCAGCGCCAGCATCAACACAGCCAGCGAGAGCAACACCCGGTAAGCAACGAGCACCGAGGGTGAAACCTCCCGCAGCGCCTTCCAGTACAGCGCCGAGCCCCCTAACCAAATATTGGCGCCCATCCCAGCGATGATTGCCAGCGTATTGCTCCTGCCTGTTGTTTGGTCAGGTTTGCGGGTCACGGTCTCTGAAGGCGACATGGAAGGACCAACCTGGGTCGATGGCAAGGGCTATCGATCCTAGTCGTAATTGCGACCGTCAGAGTTGAGATTACTCTGACATTGAGGAAGGATTGATCCTGTTTCTTCGGCTAAGGCAAGACCTGTAAACCGTGTCCCCGGTTTGCAATGTTTCTCACCCCTGCACTTCGACGCCAGGCCCCTGCAAACGCGGCGCCCAGTCCTCGACTTCGGCCTTTTCCAAACGTCGTGACAGGGTCCGGCGCCAGGAAGCCGCCAACGGCAGTTCCAGGCACTGGCGAATCACCTCGAGGTCGACCTGCCTGTCGAACAGCACCGACGACAAGCGCGCTACCGACCACTGCGGATGCGGCCGTGCGATCAGCTCGATGTTCATGCCGGCAGCCAATATGCCTTCTTCCAGCACCCGGTAGTACCAGCCGGTACGGCCGCTTTGCTGGACCCGCAACGACATGTCTTTTACCCCGAAGCGGTCATTGAGTTTCCAGCACGGCATGCGCCCCTGGGAAATCTCCAGCAGCGCGCTGCCAGCGCGAAAGCGATCGCCCAGGCATACGGTCTGCTCGGTCCAGCCGCAGGTGCTTAAGTTTTCGCCGAAGGCGCCCGGAGCCTGCAGCAGCGGATGCTCGCCCAGCTCTGCAGCCCAGGCGGCATAGTGTTCGCGGGGGTAATGGTGGATGGCCTTTTCGACCCCGCCATGCACACGTAAGTCGCCCTGCTCATCGCCAACCAGGCCCAGTTCGGTGACCGCGACCTCGCCGTCACGCGGCATCTTGGCGATGGCACTGGATGAGCCCGGACGGGTGAAAGGCACGGCGCGCCCGGTCAATACGCTTTGCAGTTGCAGTTGTTGCGCCAGCATGGGCGACTCGCTCCTGGTGAAGTTCGGCGAAGTGTAAGGGTATCACTGAGCGCCGCCCGCACCAGTGCTCAATAGCGATCTGCCAGGCATGGGCAAAAGTCCTCGAGCCTCGCTATGCTGCAAGGCATGAACGCCACCCTGCCCACCCGCACCCCCTGCCCGCCTGGCGCTTGCGACTGCGGCCGCGAGACGCTGCAGGACCCGCGCATCCTGCTGCTGACGCGCCAGGAAGAAAAGCGCCTGCTCGAACGCCTGGAAAACCTGCAGAGCCTGGACGAGCTGGAGCACATGCAGCGGCGCTTGTATGAGCAGTTGGGGATTCGGCTGCAGATCACCCCGAGCTTCAACGAGGTGCGGACCATGCGCGGTATCAGCATCCAGATCGAAGACCTGCCGGGCTTGTGCCGCAAGACCCGGCAGAACATTCCGGCGGCGATTCGCCGGGCACTGGAGAAGCAGCCGGAGATTGCCTACCGGCTGCTGGATGCCCATGACTTGTTGCGCGATACCTGAAGGCTTACCAGTTGTAGGTCAGGTCGGTGGTGATGGTCCGCCCTTCGCCGTAGTAGCAGTCCACGTCACTGGTGCAGCGGCTGACGTAGGTCTTGTCTTCGAGGTTCTGCAGGTTCATCTGCACCTTCACGCCCTTCAGGCGCAGCGGCGATTGCTGCAGGTCGTAGGAGAGCATGGCGTCGTACACGGTGTAGGACGGGATGCTGAAATGCCCGTCGGCAAAATCGGTACCGTCGCTACCGCGCACATAACGCGCGCCCAGGCCCATGCCGAGGCCGGCGACCTTCGTGTCGCCGGTGAAGTGGTAATCCAGCCACAGCGCTGCGGTCATCGGCGGCGTGCCGGACGGATGACGGCCTTCGCGGCCATCGTTGTCCTTGGTGTAGACCACGTCGTTGCGCGACACAGAGGCGATCAGGCCGAGGTTGTCGCTGAGGCTGGCCTTGCCTTCGAGTTCGACACCGCGCGAGCGCAGCTCGCCGACCTGGCTGTTGAAACCGGGGTTGCCGACGTCGGCGGTGAGGATGTTCTGCTGCTTGATCTCGTACACCGAGAGCTGGATGAAGCTGTCCTGGCCAGGCGGCTGGTACTTGATACCGGCCTCGACCTGCTTGCCGGTGGACGGCTCGAACGCTTTGCCGGCGTAGTCGGCGCCGGCCAGCGGCAGGAATGATTCGGAGTAGCTGAGGTAAGGCGTGACGCCATTGTCGAAGGCGTAGCCCAGGCCGGCGCGGCCGGTGAATTTCTCGTCCTTGACAGTGGTATGGGTGCCAGCGAGCGGCTCCTTGTTATCGGCCTCGGCCCAGTCATAGCGACCACCGAGGGTCAGGAACCAGTTATCCCATTTGAGCTGATCCTGCACGTACAGGCCGGTCTGGTTGATGGTGCGGTCCCATTTGAACGGCTGGCCGAAGTTCATAGGCTTGCCGTACACCGGGTTGTAGAGGTCGATGATCGGCGGATTGCGGTCGTACAGGCCGAGGAATCGGGAGTTGGAGTGGTAGTAATCGACACCGATCAACAGGGTGTGGGCGAGGTCGAAGGTGTTGAACTTGGCCTGGGCCATGTTATCGATGCCGAACACCTTGTTGCGCTGGGCCCAGTCGACGCCAAAGCGGGTCATGGCGCTCTGGTCGTCGGCGCCGGTGACCGGGTTGGGCACGAAAGCGTAGCCGTGCAGTGGCGCCCGAAACTTGTCATCGACGTAGGCGTAGCGGGTGTTCTGCTTGAGGGTCCAGACATCGTCCAGCTCATGGCTGACTTCGTAGCCGAAGGTGTACTGCTCGCGATCGTAGGCGTTGACCCCCGGTTCACCGATGAAGCGGCTGCGCTTGATCCGCCCGTTGGCGCTGGCGAACACCGTACCCACCGCCGGCAACCCCTGGGCTTCGGGTACGCCGTTGTCGCGCTGGTAATGGCCGTAGACGGTCAGCCGGGTCTGCTCGTTGGGGCTCCAGGTCAGGCTCGGGGCGATCATGTAGCGCTGCTGTTCGACGTAGTCGATTTCGCCGTTCTTATCCAGGCCCATGCCGGTGACCCGGTACTGGTACTCGCCCTGGTCATCCACCGGGCCGGCGAAGTCGAAGGCGCCATAGCGGCGGTCCTGGCTGCCGCCGCCAAGCTTGACCTCATGCAGCGGCGTCGCGGTCGGGCGCTTGGAGACCATGTTGACCAGCCCGCCTGGCTGGTTCTGGCCGTAGAGTACCGAGGCCGGGCCCTTCATCACCTCGATGCGCTCCAGCGCGTAGGGGTCGATCTGCAGGGCGCCACCGGTACTGCCACCGCCATACGGCAGGTGCAGGCCGTCCAGGTACAGCGGCGTCGGGCTGAAGCCGCGGGAGGTCGGTTCGTCGAAAATCCCCACCCGGTCGGAGAAGCCGCCACCGGTAATGCCCGGGGTGTAGCGCAGGGCCTGGGTAACGGTCTGCGAACCCAGCGCCGTGATTTCATCCTGGGTGATGACGTTGATGGTCTGCGGCACTTCCAGCACCGAGGTGTCGGTTTTGGTCGCGGTACCGGTGCGTTTGGCCACATAGCCCTGCACCGGGCCCCAGGCGTCTTCACTGGCGTTGGAGACGATCTGGGTCAGGCCCAGCTCCAGCGCCCCGCTGTGCTCGGCCGGCACCAGGCTCCAGGTGCCGCCGGCGGTGATATTGAGGTTGAGGCCGCTGCCATTGAGGGCCTGGCTGGCCGCTTGCTCGGGCGTGAACTGGCCGCTGACCGCCGCCGAGCGCTTGCCTTGCAGCAGCGCCGGCTTGACCGACAGCACCCGCCCAGACTGACGGGCGATGCGGCTCAGGGCTTCGCCCAGGTCGCCGGCCGGGATATCGAAGCGCTGGCTGGCGCTGACGCTGCTGTCGGTTTGCGCCACGGCGTACAACGGCGCGCCGCTGCCCAGGGCGATGGCAAGGGCCAGCAGGCTGGGACGGATCATGGAGTCGGGCATGGAGGTGTTGGCTCGTTCAAAGTTGTTGTCGATAACGAGGACACGCCACGCAACAAACCCCCTCAAGGAAATCGCAATTATTTTTATTTAGATCACATCGATGCGGGTCAACCAGCCGCCAAAGCTGTCGACCCGGATCGGCAAGGTCTCGGCCAGGGAGCGCAAGGTGCGTTCGCTGTCATCCAGCGGAAAGCTGCCATAGACCCGCACCTGCGCGGCCTGCGGGCTGATGCGCAGCAGCCCGGCGCGGTACGGGCGCAAGGCTTCGATCAGCTCGCCCAGGGGTTCGTCGCGCACATCCACGCGGCCCTCGGTCCAGCTCGCCCGGGTACGCAGCGACGCGGCCAGCGGCTGGCTGGCGTGGCCATCGAAACGAAAGGCCTGGCCCTCCTCCACACGCAAGGCGGGCGCACTGCCGCTTCTGAGCAGCACGCTGTGCTGCTGCACCGAGACCAGGCTCTGTTGTTGTTCCTGGCGCACGCTGAAGCGCGTGCCCAGGGCCTGCACCTGGCCTTCGCGGGTGGCGACGACAAAGGGCCGGCCCGGCTCTGCAGCAACCTCGGCTTGCAGCTCGCCGTCGCGCAGCAGCACCAGCCGCTGCCCGGCGCTGAAGCGCACATCCACCGCGCTGCGCGCATTCAGGCACAGCCGCGAACCATCGGCCAGGGTGAAGGTGCGCCGCTCGCCGGTGCCGGTGCGCAGGTCGGCGAGCAGGTCGCCCAGTGGCGTCATGCGATTGCCGAGCGCGCCGGCGCCCAAACCCAGCAACAGCATCGCCAGGCCGCCGCCCAGGGCCTTGCGCCGCGACGGCGACGGCAAGGCGCGCAGGCTGCGGCTGGCCATGGCCAACTGGCCGGGGCTACGCTGCTCGGCCTGCTGCAGGTCGGCCAGGGGTTCGCCGAGCAAGGCGTTGACCCGCTGCCAGGCGGCCTGATGGCCGGGCGATTGCTTGAGCCAGGTGTTGAAGGCCAGCAGCAACGGGCTGCCGGCCGGGGCATCCTCCAGCTTGAGCAGCCAGTCCACCGCTTCGTGGGTAGCGCGGTCCAGTGGTGTGCTGCTCATTCTGGCCTGGCGCTCAGGCAATGCAGGAAGGCCCGGCGCAGGTCACGCTCGACCGTCGCCAGCGACACCCCCAGGTGCTCGGCGATGGCCGGCTGGCTCAGGCCTTCGAGACGATGCAGGATGAACCCATGGCGCACCCGCGGCGGCAGGCCGTCAAGCAGGCGATCGATTTCAGCCAGGGCTTCGCGCACCAGCAGCACGTCTTCAGCCGAAGGCATGCACTGCTCGGGCAGGCTCGCCAGCTCGTCGAGGTAGGCCTGCTCCAGCGCCCGGCGGCGGAACAGATTGCTCAGCAGGCGGCGGGCGACAGTGGCGAGAAACGCCCGCGGCTGGTCAAGGGCGGGCAAGGCGCTGCTGGTCATGGCCCGCACAAAGGTGTCCTGGGCCAGGTCCGCGGCATCGTCCGGGCAGTTCAGCCGCCGGTACAGCCAGGCACGCAGCCAGCGGTGATGGTCACTGTAGAGGTGGGCGACGATAGCCTTGGAGTCGACAGAGCTCGGCACGAGGGTGATCACACATTAATGGTAATTACTCTCATTATCATGATGCTGGAGTGATTGCACAATCCCCTTTCGCGGGGCAAGCGGACTTGCCCCGCGCGGCGGGCTCAGCGCAAACGCGCCCTGATCCGGTGGCAAACATCCAGCACCTGCTCCACCTCACCCTCGCCCAGGTCGATCTTGCAGGCCATGTTGCTGAACACCTGCGCCGCCTCGGCCTTGAGCTCACGGCCCTTGTCGGTCAGCAACAGGTTGCGCCGGCGACGGTCGTTGGGGTCGAGGTACACGGTGATGAAGCCGTTGTCGGCCAGGCGTTTGACGATCGGCGTCAGGGTGCCAAGGTCGAACAGGGTCAGCTCGCTCAGGGCGCTGATCGAGACATCGTCCTGGCCCCACAGGCCGGCCATCACCAGCAGTTGCGGGTAGGTTACGCCGCGCTTTTTCAGCGGCTCAGCATAGTCGCGAACCATGGCGTTGGCCGTCGAGTACAGCGAGAAGCACAGCATCCGGTCGAAGTCGAAGGTCGGGTCAAGCATAGGCACCTCCGCGCACACGGCTCAGTTCATGCACGGCATTGACCAGCGTGGCCACCGCCTCGGGCGAGGTCGCCGGGGAAATCCCGTGGCCCAGGTTGAACACATGGCCAAAGCCCGCAGCGGGCGGCCCGAAGGCCTGCAGGGTACGCTGCACTTCATGGCGGATACAGGCCTCATCACCCAGCAACACGCTGGGGTCGAGGTTGCCCTGCAGGGCAACACTGTTACCCACCAGTTGCCGGGCCATGCCCAGGTCGCAGGTCCAGTCCAGGCTCAGGGCATCGGCGCCGCTGTCGGCCATCTCCGCCAGCCACGGGCTGCCGCCCTTGGTGTAGATGATCGACGGTACGCGCTGGCCGTGGTGGGTCTTGTGCAGGCGCGCCAGCACCTCGCGCATGTAGAACAGCGAAAACCGCTGGTAGGCGCCGTCGGCCAGCACCCCGCCCCAGGTGTCGAAGATCATCAGCGCCTGGGCACCGGATTCGATCTGCGCATTGAGGCTGGCCGCCACCGCCTGGCTGGTGACCTGGAGAATGCGCTGGAGCAGCTCCGGGCGGCGGTAGAGCATCTTCTTGATTAGCTGGAAATCGCCCGGCGGGCCGCCTTCGACCATGTAGCAGGCCAGGGTCCAGGGGCTGCCGGCAAAGCCGAGCAGTGCCACCTTGGGGTCAAGCTCCCGGCGGCTCTGGGCCACCGCCTGGTACAGGTAGTCCAGCGCTTCGGGCTCGGGCACGCGCAGGCGCTTGATGGCCCGCTCGTCACGCAGCGGATGGCGAAAGCGCGGGCCTTCGCCATGGCCGAAATACAGGCCCAGGCCCATGGCATCGGGCACGCTGAGGATGTCGGAAAAGACGATGGCCGCATCCAGGTTGAAACGCCGCAAGGGTTGCAAGGTGGCTTCGGTGGCGTAGTCCGGGGTTTTCACCAGGCTCAGGAACGACCCGGCCCGGGCCCGCAGCTCGCGGTACTCGGGCAGGTAGCGCCCGGCCTGGCGCATCAGCCAGACCGGCGTATGCGTTGTCGGCTGACGCAGCAAGGCCTTGATTAGGGTTGTAGTGTGCAAGGACAGGTAACTCGTACTGGATTCGCGAGAATCGTTGGAAAGACCGCCTATCAGTGGCGGTTGGGCAAAGCGTGGGCAATCTCGCGGCGCAAGGCCTCGATGCTGGCGCGGTAATCGCCCTGGGCGAAAATCGCCGTGCCGGCCACGAACATGTCGGCACCGGCGGCGGCCACCTGGCCGATGGTGTCAAGGTTGACGCCGCCGTCCACCTCCAGACGGATCGCCCGGCCACTGTCGTCGATAAGCTTGCGCGCTGCGGCAATCTTGGGCAATACCGCAGGGATGAACTTCTGTCCGCCAAAGCCCGGGTTGACCGACATCAGCAGGATCAGGTCGAGCTTGTCGAGCACGTATTGCGCGGCGTCCAGGCCGCTGGCCGGGTTGAACACCAGGCCCGCCTTGCAGCCCAGGTCCTTGATCAGTTGCAGCGAGCGGTCCAGGTGCAGGGTCGCCTCGGGGTGAATCGAGATGTAGTCGGCGCCGGCTTCGGCAAAGGCCTGGATCATCGCATCCACCGGCGTCACCATCAGGTGCACGTCGATCGGCGCGGTGATCCCGTGGCTGCGCAGGGCCTTGCAGAACTGCGGGCCCATGGTCAGGTTGGGCACATAGTGGTTATCCATCACATCGATATGGATGACATCGGCACCGGCGGCCAGTACCTGCTCGGCTTCAGCGCCGAGGCGGGCGAAATCGGCCGCCAGAATCGACGGTGCAATCCAGAACTCTTTCACGGGTGTACTCCATTACTCATTGACTAATCGTTGCCGCGGCCCGGGTTCACGCTGAAGCAGCGCGGCGTTGATCTGCGCGATCAAGGCCGTGCCGGGTTCCTCCAGGTGAAAATGATGGCCGCCCTCATGCCAGTGCACCTGGGTGGCCCAGGGCAAGGCGTTTTTTCTTTTATCGAACTGGGCACCGGCAAACAGCCCCTGGCGCCCGAGCAGCAGGTGCAGCGGGCAGCTGATCTGGCGCAAAAAGTCGCAAGCCTGGCGCTCGGTCAGTTGCATAGGCTCGGGCAGCACCAGCCGCGGGTCGTGGCGCCAGCGGTAACCGTCGCCGACGCTGAGCAGGTCACGCATGGCCAGCAGCCGCGCGCCCTCTGCGCACAGGGTGCCGTCGATGCTGTTGCGCCGCTCGCCGATGGCCGCTTCAAGGCTGCCAAACTGTGCCGATTGCGGCGCTGAAAACCCATGCAAGCGGGTGCGCAAGGCCAGGCGCAGCAGGCGCTGGGATTTTTTCAGGTGCTCGACGGTGTCTTCTTCGGCAATGGTAAAGGGTGCGCCCATGCCGTCGATGAACACCATGCTGTCGATCGACTTGTTCATCGCCGCCAGAATCGATGCAACCCCGGTGCCCATGGAGTGCCCCAGGACCGAAAAACGCTTCCAGCCCAGGCACTCGACCAGGGCGTTCATGTCGTCGGCGTGTTCCCACAGGTAATAGCCGCTGTCACCCCGACGGTGCTCGGAGCGGCCGTGACCGGCCAGGTCCGGGGCAACCACGAAGCAGTCCTCGAGCAGCGGCGCGATCCGTTCGAACGACGCTGCGTTGTCCAGCCAGCCATGCACGGCGAGCACCGGGTGGCCGCGCTCATTGCCCCAGATGCGCAAGGCGAAATGGTTGCCGTTGACGTCCAGCGATTGCTCGCGACCTCTGTTGCCCAGACTCATATCCGCACATCCTGTATGCCTGAATCACCGATAAAAAAGCGCCACTCAACCGGCCACGGCCAGTTGCGCATGGCGCGCTGTCTGTTGCAGTTGCTGCAAGTCGAACTTGCCATTGGCGGTGCGCGGCAGGTTGCCCTCGATGCTGATCGACAGCGGCACCTTGTGCGCTTCAAGGCCATGGCGGCAACGTTCGAGCAAGTGCTCGGCACTCAGGCTGACACCTTGGCCCAAGGTGACGAACGCCCATAGCCCCTCGCCGACCGAGGCATGTTCGATACCGACCACCGCCGCCGCTTCGACACCGTCGATGGCATACAGAAAGCTCTCGACCTCGCTGGGGCTGACCTTCATGCCGCGCGACTTGATCATGTGGTCCATGCGCCCCTGGAAGTACAGGTAGCCATCCTGGTCGAGGCTGCAATAGTCGCCGGTGTACAGCACGCTTTCCCCCGGGTACGGCCCCGGCTTGAGTTTTTGTGCGGTGGCCTGGGGGTTGCGCCAATAGCCGGCCATCACCGTGGCGCCGCGAATCACCAGCTGGCCGACCTGATGCGGCGTGTCGATGCGCCGGCCCTCGTCGTCCACCAGCCACAGCTCGGTGTTGGGGATGGCGATACCGACACTGCCCGGCTTGTCGTCGATGTCCTCGGGCGGCAGGTAGGTGCAGCGCTTGCACTCGGTCAGGCCGTACATCGAGAAGATCAGCGCCTGGGGGAACAGGCCCTTCATCTGCGCAATATGGTTGGCCTTCAAGGCCGCGCCGGTGTTGGTGACCATGCGTACCTGCGGGAAGGTCGCCTCGCGCTTGTGCGCATACTCGTGCAGGAGCATGAGCATGGTCGGCACGAACGGGATCACCGTGACCTGGTACTGGCGGATCTTCTTGATCAGGAAGATCGGCCAGGTGAACTCCTTCTCCAGCACCAGCGTGGCCCCGGCGCTCAGGGCCATGATCATCTGGTACAGGCCGTAGTCGAACGACAGCGGCAGCGAGCACAACACGTTGTCGCTGGCCTGGTAGCCCAGGTAAGTGTGCAACGAGTTGAGCGCCGCGAGCATGTTGCGGTGGGTGAGCATCACGCCCTTGGGCGCGCCGGTGGAGCCGGAGGTGTAGATGATCGCCGCCAGGTCCAGGTCAAGGTTGCCGCACGGCAGCGGAATACCGGCGCCCTGCCCCAGCAGGCTTTCGAGCGTGTGGGTATCGGCTGCGTCGGCTTCGCCGTCGAGCAACACAATGGCCTTGAGGTAACTCAGCTCGGCGGTGCCGGGCGCCAGGCTGGCGAATTTCTCCGAGGTGGTGATCAGCACCGAGGCCTCGGCATCGCGAATGATGTAGTCGAGGCTGTCGGCCGGGGTTTCCAGGCCGACGTTGACCATCACCCCGCCGGCCCGCAGCACGCCCCAGAAGGCACAAACGGTTTCGACCCGGTTGCCCAGGCACACCACCACGCGTTCCTGGCGCAGCAGGCCATTGACCTGCAGGCCGGCGGCCAGGCGCCCGCTGGCTTCATCGAGCTGGGCGTAGGTGTAGGTTTCATCGGCGTAGATGATCGCCGCTTTGTCCGGGTGCAGGCCGTTGGGGGTTTCCAGCACCTGCTGCAGGAGGACGTCAGACGCCTTCATGCTGCACCTCGGTACGCGACCGGCGCGCGACCGCCGGTTGACGATGAGCGTCGATGTAGCCCGCCAGGGTCGCCACGGTGTTGAAGTGGCCCGG
Organism: Pseudomonas sp. 2(2015); assembly: GCF_000955865.1. Lineage (NCBI taxonomy): Bacteria > Pseudomonadati > Pseudomonadota > Gammaproteobacteria > Pseudomonadales > Pseudomonadaceae > Pseudomonas > Pseudomonas sp. 2(2015). Next base: position 181,627 of record NZ_JYOF01000010.1, on the reverse strand, counting down.
GGCGATGGTGTCGGGATTGACGAAGAAGCCTTCGATGTCGTCTTCGAGGTTGACCAGCAGCTCCATCGAGGTCAGCGAGTCCAGGCCGAGGTCGTCGCGCAGGTGCGAGTCGGCGCTGATCACGGTGTTTTCCGGCAGCTTCAGCACCACCCGCAGGATCTCGCCAAGCTGGCGCTGGGTCGCGGCCTGGGCGATCGGCGTCGGCTCGCCAGGTGCCGGTGCCGGTGCCGGTGCGGCGCCGAGCATGGCCGACAGTGGTACGTCGGCATGGCTGTCGCGAATGTCCAGGGCGGTTTGCCGGGCGCGGGCGAGGAACAGCTGGCCGTTGCTGACGATCACCTCGGCCGGGTGGCCATGGCTGTGGAACAGGGTGGGCGATGCGGACGGGCCATAGGCGCCGGAAGCGGTGACAGCGAGGATGTCGCCCTCGTGCAGGGTTTCGATCTGCAGGTCGCGGGCCAGCAGGTCGTCGGGGCTACAGAGCGGCCCGGAGATATGGTATTCGCGCAGCGGTGCGCCGGTGCTGCCGGTGGCATGGACGATACGAAAGTTGCGCTTGAGCACCTGGCCGCTGCCGGCGGCGGCGCCATGGCAGTTGGTACCGCCATCGGTGACGGCAAAGGTCTTGCCGTGGTTTTCCTTGATGTTGTCGACCGTCACCAGCAAGGCGCCGCACTTGCCGGCGATAAAACGCCCGGACTCGACGATGATGCGGGTCTGCGGGAACTGCTGGTTGAAGGCTTCGAACAGCGGAGCCAGCAGTTGCTTGAGCTGGCGGGTGTCGAGTTCGTTCTCGTTCTCGTAGTACTTGATGCCCAGGCCGCCACCGACATCGACCATGCTCATGTCCAGGTTGTAGCGCCGGGTCAGGCTGCGGAACAGGCCGAGGATGTACTTGGCGTTGTCGTACACCGATTGCGCATCGAGGATCTTGGTGCCGTTGTAAACGTGAATGCCCTTGATCTTCAGGTTGGGCAATGCTGCGTAGTCACCGAAATTGGCCACCGCGGTGTCTTCTTCGATACCGAAGTGGGTCGGCCGCCCGCCCATCTTCCACGGCGAGCCGGAGGCGGAGAAATTCGGGTTGATGCGGATCGCCACCGGCGCCACGCAGTTCAGCTCGCCGGCCAGGGCCGAGAGCTTGCGCAGCTCGGTCTCGGACTCGACGACGATGGCGAACACCCCGACCTCCAGGGCGCGCCGGTGTTCTTCAGGCTTTTTGTAGGGGCCGAGGAAAATGATGTCCTGGGGGTCGACCCCGGCCTTGAGGGCAATTTCCAGCTCGCCCAGCGAGCAGACTTCGGTGTTACCGCCGTAGGAGCGGATCAGTTTTACCAGGGACAGGTTCGGGTTGACCTTCAACGCATAGAAGATGTCCACACAGTCCGGCAATGCATCGCGCAACTCGTTGAAACTGTTGCGCAGCACGGCTTCATCGTAGAGGTAGGTCGGTGTCCCGAACGTTGCTTTTGCCTGGACGACCAGTTCCTTGGAAAGCTTCATCTGTTGCTCCCTTCGTTCTTATAGTGTGCCGCCGCTGCGCGCGTACCCCGTCCCGGCTCGAAAGCACCGTTACAGGGGCGAATAGCGGGATGGCGTCAAGGTTGGTTGCGCACCACTGCCGGACGTGTGCTGGCGTCCGGCATAAAACTTTGCGCGCAAAGTTTGTGAAATTCTGCGGCCGCATTTGCGGTGATGTCAAGATAATTCCACGGGGTTTTGGCTGCGACACAGCGACACGCATTTACCGGCACGATCAATGCAGAACAGCAGTAATTCACTACAGCTTGCCCATAACAGGTGCCGTATCGGCCAATGAATACGGGGGTTTGATCTGATCCGGTGTTAACGCAGGTTTCTGAGTCTGTTTTGTATGTCGGCAGCTTCCTAGAGTCTGCGCCTGTGCCCCTGCCCCACGGCAGGGCGAGCCATACAGGAACTGTGGAAACTAGCCATGAGCACACATCAACAGGCGCAGGCCTATAACTACAAGGTGGTCCGGCAATTCGTCATCATGACGGTGGTCTGGGGTATCGTCGGCATGGCCATGGGCGTCTGGATCGCCTCGCAACTGGTCTGGCCAGAACTTAACCTCGACTTGCCCTGGACCTCGTTCGGCCGCCTGCGCCCCTTGCACACCAGCCTGGTGATTTTCGGCTTTGCCGGTAGCGCGCAATTTGCCGCCAGTTACTACGCCGTGCAGCGCACCTGCCAGGTGCGGCTGTTCAGCGACAAACTTGCCGCCTTCACCTTCTGGGGCTGGCAGGCGACCATCGTGATCATGCTGGTAAGCCTGCCCCTGGGCCTGACCACCACCAAGGAATACGCCGAGATCGAATTCACCGGCGCGGTGTGGATGGCCATCGTCTGGGTCGCCTACGGCATCGTCTTCTTCGCCACCCTGATGCGCCGCAAGGCCAAGCACATCTACGTCGGCAACTGGTTCTTCGGCGCCTTCATCGTGGTCATCGCCATGCTTCACGTGGTCAACCACCTGTCGATCCCGGTCAGCTGGTTCAAGTCGTACCCGGTGTACGCCGGGGCCACCGACGCCATGGTCCAGTGGTGGTACGGCCACAACGCCGTGGGCTTCTTCCTGACCACCGGCTTTCTCGGCATGATGTATTACTTCGTGCCCAAGCAGGTCGGCCGCCCGGTGTACAGCTATCGCCTGTCGATCGTGCATTTCTGGGCGCTGATCACCCTGTACATCTGGGCCGGCCCGCACCACTTGCACTACACCGCCCTGCCCGACTGGGCGCAATCGCTGGGCATGGCCATGTCGCTGATCCTCCTGGCACCCAGCTGGGGCGGCATGATCAACGGCATGATGACCCTCTCCGGCGCCTGGCATAAGCTGCGCAGCGACCCGATCCTGCGCTTTCTGGTGCTTTCGCTGGCGTTCTACGGCATGTCGACCTTCGAAGGCCCGATGATGGCGATCAAGACCGTCAACGCCCTCTCGCACTACACCGACTGGACCATCGGCCACGTACACGCCGGTGCCCTGGGCTGGGTGGCGATGATCACCTTCGGTTCGCTATACCACATGATCCCGAAAGTGTTCGGCCGCGAGCAGATGTACAGCGTCGGCCTGATCAACCTGCACTTCTGGCTGGCCACCATCGGCACCGTGCTGTACATCGCCTCGATGTGGGTCAACGGCATTGCCCAGGGCCTGATGTGGCGCGCCACCAACGACGACGGCACCCTCACCTACTCGTTCGTCGAGGCGCTGGTGGCCAGCCACCCGGGCTTTATCGTGCGCTTTGTCGGCGGCGTGTGCTTCTTGAGCGGCATGCTGCTGATGGCCTACAACACCTGGCGCACCGTGCGTGTGGCCGATGAAAAACTGGCGCTGAACAACGCCAGCCTGGCCTAGGAGGCCCGACCATGGATGACTGGCTGTATGCACTGTATTGCCTGAGCGGCGTACTGTTCTTCTACCTGGTCACCAGCGCCTGCCTGCAGCGTCACAGCGGCGAAGTGGACGATCAGGCCAGCCTGATACCCTTCGCCGATGACCCGGCGGTGGCCCGCCGGGTCGAGGCCGCCACCGGTAAGCCGGTGCCGGCAGTGGCGCCGGATGCGGCCCTCAAGGCCTGAGCCGCGCCGGGCTCAGAAGGCGCCCAGGTAGCCCTGCCCGCGCAGCACTGCCACCAGCTGCGCGACGCAGGCGTCGACATCCTGGCTTTCGGTGTCCAGCAGCAGCTCCGGCTGCTGCGGCGCCTCGTAAGGTGAGTCGATACCGGTGAAGTTCTTGATCTGCCCGGCCCGGGCCTTCTTGTACAAGCCCTTCACATCGCGCTGCTCGCAAGTGGCCACACTGGCCTTGACGTAGACCTCGACAAACTCGTCGCCCTTGACCAGCTCGCGCACCAGCTGGCGGTCGGCGCAGAACGGCGAGATGAACGAGCACAGCACAATCACCCCGGCATCGACAAACAAGCGCGAGACCTCACCCACGCGGCGGATGTTCTCAATGCGGTCGGCTTCGCTGAAACCCAGGTCCTTGTTCAGCCCGTGGCGGACGTTGTCGCCATCGAGCAGGTAGGTATGAAAGCCCTGGTCGATCAAAAACTGATCCAGTGCATTGGCGATGGTCGACTTGCCTGCCCCGCTCAACCCGGTGAGCCAGATGATGCACGGCTTTTGCCGCTTGAGCCTGGCCCGTGCCTGCTTCTCGACCGCTTGTGGATGCCAGACGATATTGGTTCCGACTTTTCCCATGTCCATCGACCTCATGCAATAACGGTTGAAGTTCCACTTCACGCTGTGTCATCGGCTGCCCGGCGGTTCAAACCGGCGGGAACGGCAGCACCCGGTCGATGACATAGGTAGACAGTTTTTGCGGTAACAACTTCTGCACCAGAATCAGCAGCTTGACGTCACTGGACAGGTTGATGCGAAACTGGCGCCTGAAGCAGCCCTTGAGAATCGCCGCGGCCGCCTGGCCTGCGGGCATCGGCTTGCCACGGCCCATCTTGGCCTTGATCCAGGCCGGCATATGCTCAAGCTCACCGGCGTACATCGGCGTGTCCAGGTCGCCCAGGCAGGCCAGGTGCACGTGCACCTGGCGCGGCAACAGCTCGCGGCGGATGGCATCGGCAAAGTTGTTCAGGCCGCCCTTGGAGGCGGCGTACAACGAATAACCGGCCGCGCCCACCAGGCCAAAGCCCGATGAGATGAACAGCACATGGGCGCCGCGACGCAGCAAGGGGATGCCCAGGTAGGTGGACGACACCGCGCCGAGCAGGTTGATCTTCAGGTTGCGGTTGACCTCCTGCAGGCTCTTGTAATCGCCCAGCAGGTCGATGGTGGCAATCGCCGCGTTGACGATCAGAAAGTCGATGGCCTCAAAGCGCCGGCTGATCGTGGCAAAGGTGCTGCACATGGCCTGCTCGTCGGCAACATCACAGACGAAGGTGTGCACGTTGATCCGGCTGTTCAGCGCCTCAAGGCTGGCCTTGGCCGCCTGCAGCCGGCCCTCGTCGCGGGCCAGCAGCAGCACGTCATAGCCTTTTCTGGCCAGTTGCCCGGCCAGCTCCAGGCCCAGGCCGGATGAGCCGCCGGTAATCAATGCGATCTTGTTCATCGGCTTCACTGCCCCTGTATGCGGACGATCGGCGCCACTCGGTACTGGCCCGAGAGCAAGGCTGGCCCCGGGTTGTAGCAGCGCAGGTTGAGGTTGAAGTAGCCGCTGTGCGAAGGCAGCCAGTTCCCCGCGAACGGCGGCGCAACCGGCGCCTTGCCAATGAACACCGAGGTCGAGCCATCGGCATTGGCCTGCAACTGGTGATACAGCGAATTGACCGTGTACTTGTCCTGCGGGTTGTCGGTCAGGCGGCCCTGGTCGTCGTAGTAGCTGATCGACCAGAAGGCTTCAACCGGCGGCAACTGCCCGGCTTCAAAGCGGATTTCATACTGGTTGTCGCCATGCAGCAGGTTGCCTTCGCAATCCGTCCAGGCCATGAAGTACAGGCTTTCTTCTGGTACGTTGGCCCAGATGCCGTGCAACGACACCAGCGCACGCAGGATGTAGTCATGGCCGTAGTTGCCGATCGCCCCCGGCAACTTCCAGCCGTTGTTCAGCTCGCCGCGCTCGAACACCTTGCCTTGCAGGATCGCCGTGGCTTGCACCACCGCGCGCGCCAGGCCTTCGCGCACTGCAGGTGCCAGGCTCTGGTGGGCGAAGCCGTTTTCAACGCTGATACCGACGTCGGCCATCAGCCCGAGCAACATGCCTTCGCTGGCGCTGGGCGGGACAAACTTGAGCACCGCGCCCAGCTCTTCGAAGAACGCCAGCTCCGCCGGGCAACTGGAATCGCCCGCGCGCAGCGGCGCACAAGACCCCGGGGTAACCTGCGTCAGGTCAAAGCCCGGGTGGTCGGCGCCGTGCAGCGGTGTCAGGCGCAGGCCGTCCTGCAGGGCGTTAACCGCGCTCAGGTCTTCATGATCGCCCGCGGCAATGCGCCCGACCACATACAGAAAGTCGCTGTCGCTGTAGATCACCGTGGCCTGCGCCGGCACCCGATGCTGATCGCGACGGTTGGCAATCACCACGCTGGGCAGTTGCCGGCCATAGGTGCGGGTACCGAGGTTGGCCAGGGTCTCCATGTACGGATCGAGCACCTGCAGGCCGTACCAGCGCTCCTGGAAATCTGGCGCCGTGAGTACCAGCGGGCCCTGGTGCAAATCCAGTACCGCGGTTGAATAGAGAAAATCGGTGGCCGAGTTGACGAACTTGCTCGACGCCCGGGTCGACAGGCTACGCATATGCTGGAAGGCGTTGATCGCCTGCCCCTGCGCTTGCGCGCCGTGGCCGACCACCTTGCCCAGGCGATACTTCCAGCACTCGACGATCGGCAGCCCCCAGACCACCAGTTGCACACCGACACTGAACGCCCAGTCCTGCTGACCCTGGGCAACCGTTTGGTGGATATCTTCAGCCATGCTCATGAACACACTTCCTGCGCTATAGAGGGGTGAGCCTGTGGCCCACGCGGACATTGACGGGTGAACCAGGGCACTCAGTAGTTCATGTCGCAGGACCAGTCGCGGCTGTTATCGACGACGATGTCGGGCGGCAGGCTGTATTTCATTTTTTCCAGGGCAAAGCCCCAGTTGGCCTCGATGGCCCGGGCCTGCTGCTCGCTGTAGGTGTATTTGTTCTTTTTGTAGCCGGCGATCGATGCCAGGTAGGCCTCGATGTCCTTGAGCACGGCAGGCTCGAGCGGCAGGTCGAGGGTCTGGTAGATACGCTTGACTTCGTTAAGCGGGTCTTCGTCAAAGTCCTCGTAACTCACCTCGACCAGGTTGCCCGGCGGCACCAGGTCGCGCGCATCCCAGTAGGCATTCATGATCTTCCCGTACAGGCTGTAGCAGAGCTCGGAAAAGTCCTCGTTGGTGAACTCCTGCAGGGCCATTTCCTCGGCTTCCTTGACGAAGTCATGCAGCGCCGACACATAAATGTTGTAGGGGTTGCGCGAGATGTGGATGAACTTGGCGTTGGGATAGAGCTTGAGCAGCATCGGAATCCGTGCGGTGTTGTAGGGGTTCTTCAGCACCAGGCGCTTGCCGTTGGCCAGGAACGAGGCCTTCTTGATCACCTGCTGGTAGACCTTTTCCCAGTTCGCCACCTCGTCGGGGCTGGTCTGGAACAGCACGTACTTGTCGAAACTTTCGCGGATGGTGCGCGGAAAGTGGTTGCAGTGGTGCGAGGTGGTCATCAGGCACGACAGGCTGAACTCTTCCTCCTGAGGCAGGTCGACGCCGATCTTCATGTTGTCCATCATCCGCTGCGCCGGCAGCAGGCTGGCAACCATGCGTTTGAGCAGCTTGTGGCGGCTGAGGATCACCGCGCAGGTAGGGAAAATTGCCTGCAGGGTGGTCAGGTAGCCCAGGCGCTTGTCCTGGCTGATGACGTTGTGCAAATGGGTGGTGCCGCTGCGCCAGTGGCCGAGGATGAAGATCGGGTCTTCCTGCAGGCGACTGCGCTCGATGGCCTTGTTGAACCGCAGGGTTTCCACCAGGCGCAGCGGCAAGGTCAGCGCCGTGCCGCACAGTGTCAGGGTGAAGGTCGCCAGCTTGTCGCGGCTGACGCCGCCATGCTTGATGACATTGCGGATCAGGTTGCTGGCACTGCCGCCGATGTACGGATGCACCGACAGCTTGCCTTGTTTCTTATCGCTCATGATGACTCCCTTGTTTTTATAGTTATGCGCAGACACGCTCAGCCTTCGCGCTGTTGCGCGCTGGCCTGCGGTGCATCGAGCAGGTCCATTTCCATCAGGGTTTGCAGGGTGGCGGCGACCGCCTTGTCCAGCTCCGCGGCGCTGAGCTGGGAGTGGATCGAATAGCGCACCACGCCCATGCCCGCCGGGATCGCCGGTTGCAGGAACACCGAGGTGAGCACCCCGCGCTGCTGCAACTTGCCGTAGAACACACAGGCTTGCTGTTCGTCGTCGAAAAACAGCGAGACGATCTGGCACTGGCTGTCGCCCACCGCCACCCCGGCCTCCTGCAACTGGCGGCGAAACTCGCTGGCGTTGTCCAGGCAGCGCCGGGCGCGCTCGGGTTGGTGCATGATGATGTTCAGCGCAGCCAGGTGCCCCGCCGCCGAGACGCTGGAGGTGGCCGAGCTGAAAATCACCGAGCGACAGCCGGCGCGCACCAGCTGCATGGCTTGGGCATTGCCGGCAATCAGCCCGCCGTGCCCGCCCAGCGCCTTGTTCAGGCTCACCGTGCGAAAGTGCACGCGTTCGGCCAGGCCCAGTTCCACCGCCAGCCCGCCGCCGTTGCCGAACATGCCGAAGGAATGCGCCTCGTCGAGCACCAGCAGGCACTCGTGGGCTTCGCAGATTTCCAGGTAGCGGCGGATGTCGCCGATCGAGCCGTCGGTGCTGTACACCGCATCGATGACGACGATGCCCGGGCCGTTCTTCTCCAGCCGGCGCAGCAGATCGTCGGTGTCGTTGTGTTCGATGACGATCTTCTTGCCCAGCGACAACTTGATGCCGTCATACAGCGACGCATGGGCATGCCTGTCGATGTACACCGGCTTGAACAGCGGCGTGATCGCCTCGAGCAGGCCGACGTTGGCGGCCCAGCCGGAGGTGGTCAGAATCGCGTCGTCGGCGCGCATGCAGCGGGCCATCTGCGCGCGGAACGCTTCGCACTCATCGGCGCTGCCGCCAAAGATGCTCGACATGAACGACTCGTCGCGCAACTGGGCATTGGCCCCGGCGCGGGCGGCACTCACGGCCGGGTGATTGCCCAGGCGCAGGTAGTCGTTCTGGTGCAAGGCGATGTAGCCGCTCAGGTCGCTCGGCTGGCAGAACGGGAACGGGTCGAGGCTTGCGACGAACTCGCAAGCCGGGCGCATGTGCTCGACGTACCAGTCAGGCACGCGCGCCGGGTTAGAAGTGTGCAGGGGTGCGTTCATGGTCAGGCCATCCCGATCATTTTCTTCAGGAACCAGCGTGAACTGCTGGTATAGGGCGCGCGCACCGCATCAAGGAAGTTGATGCGCGACTGGCGGAACACCGGCTTGAAATGGCTGAAGGCCTGGAACCCGCGTTCGCCGTGATAGGCACCGAAACCGCTGTTGCCGACGCCGCCGAACGGCAGCGATTCCTGGGTGTAGTGCAGCAGCGTGTCATTGATGGTCACGCCACCGGCCACTGTGCTTTTGAGCACGTAGTCCTCGACGTTATGGTCGTCGGTGAACACATACAGGGCCAGTGGCCGCGGGCGCTGGTTGATGTAGCCAACGGCGCTGGAAAGCTGCTCGTAAGGCACGACAATCAGCAGCGGGCCGAAGATCTCGTCCTGCATGATCCGCGCATCCTCGGGCGGGTCGATCAACAGCGTCGGCAACAACCTGCGGCTCTGCGCGCAAGACAGCTGCTGCGGGTACACCGGGTGCTGCTGCGCCCCACGGCCAATGGCATCGTCGCAGTAACCCTGCAGGCGCTCGAAGTGGCGGCTGTTGATGATGCTGGTGTAATCCGGGCTGTGCAGCGGGTCGGGGTACATGTGCCGGACCTGCGCGCTGAACGCCTCGACGAACTCGGCCTGGCGCGCCTTGGGCACCATCACGTAGTCCGGTGCGGTACAGGTTTGCCCGGCATTGAGCAGCTTGCCGGTCACGATCGACTTGACTGCGCGCCGCATGTCGAAGTGCTCGTCGATGATCACCGGCGACTTGCCGCCCAGCTCCAGGGTCAGCGGCGTGAGGTTGGCCGCCGCGGCCGCCATCACCTGCTTGCCGACCGAAGTGCTGCCGGTAAACAGCAGGTGGTTGAAGGCAAGTTCAGTAAACTGCCGGGCCAGTTGCTGGTCGCCTTCGACCACGCACACGTGCGACGGCTTGAACGCCTTGGCCAGCATCACCTGCAGCAGGCGGCCGACTGCCGGGGCCATTTCGCTGGGCTTGATCATTACCCGGTTGCCGGCGGCCAATGCGGCGATCAGCGGCTTGATCACCAGGCCAAACGGGTAGTTCCACGGCGACATGACTCCCACTACCCCCAGCGGCTGCGGCATCACCCAGGCGCGGGCGGGCTTGAAGTTGATGTCCACCGCGCAGCGCCGGCGTTTCATCCAGCGCTTCAGATGACGCTTGGCGTAGGTGCAGGCCTTGAGGCTGCCGACGATCTCGGCCATCAGCGTTTCTTCTTCGCAGCGGTGGCCAAAGTCCTTGTCCAGCGCCGCCTGGATCTGCGGGATGTGGCTGCGCACCAGTTGCTCGAGGTCGTCCAGCGCGCGCAAGCGCTCCTCAAGGCTGGGCATCGGCTGTTCGAGAAAGGCTGCCGTCTGTTGCTCGAAAATCGCCTGCAGCGCCGAGGCTGGCGCCTGTGGCTGATCACTCAAGGACACAGGGCGCACCTGGGCCGGGTCGGCAACACTGGAAATCGAATGGTTCATGTCCATCACCTGCCTTCAGTTACTCAGCCAGAGAAAGGGGTTGCTTGATCGGTGCCAGCCGGTGCCCGGGCACCAGTGCCGGCGCCTGGGCTTCATGGCGGGTCTTTCTCGACAGCCAGACTTTCTTGTAGCGATAGAACGGCGCGCCGGGGTACAGGTGGTGCGACAGGTGATAGTTCTGGCCGACGAACAACGGGAAGAACAGCCAGTCCATGCCGACCCGGTTGTTGGTCGCCTGGTACTTGTTGTCGTGCGCCTTGGTGGCGTGGGGAAAGTGCGGCAGGTAGTCGAAGGTGATCGCCAGGAAGAACTGCGCGACCCGGGTCGGCAGCAGGTACAGCACCAGGAACGGTACGATCCAGCCCATCAGGCAGACGGTCACCACCACCGCCACGGCAAATAGCCAGGCCAGCCAGAACTCGACCTTCTCGGCGGTCGGCCGGGACTGATAAGAGCCGTTGCGAAAGTAGGTGGTGATGTAGGCGCTGTCCATCATCAGCCAGCGCAGCGGCAGGGTCCAGGCGCGACCGCCACCGCAGGAATAATCCGGGTCCAGGCGCGGATCATTGGTGTGATGGTGGTGGGCCATGTGCAGGAAGCGGTAAGTGCGCAAGAACGGCGTCAGGGTCACCAGCAGGAACCCCAGGCGGCCAATGACGTCATTGGCAAAGCGGTTGGCGCAGATCAGCCCGTGGGACGCTTCGTGCAACACGGTGTAGGCCAGGTACGAACACAAGGTGTTGATGACGAATGCCCAGCCCATGGCCAGGCGGTCGCTGACCGCCAGCGCCGTGGACAGGATGAAGGCCAGCATGATCACCACGAACAGGATGATGGTCGGCCAGGCGAAGCGCGGGCGGGTCATCAGGCGGCGAAACTCGTCCTCGCAATCGACGCGCGCGCCGTGCTGCGGTACTGGGTTCATGGTTCAGCCCTCGTGAGCGTGGAAAGGTGGTTGCTGAGTTCGTCGATCGACGGGTAGTCGTAGACCAGGGCAGGATCGAGCTCGCGCTCAAGCCATTCACCGAGCTCACCGATCATGCCCACGGCATCGCGCGAGGCGACCCCGTACTCATCGAACGCCAGGGCGCTGTCGACCTGGGCCAGGTCGAGCTTGAGCAGGCTTGCCAGGTGTTCGCGCAGCCATTGGGCGATCTGTTGCTGGCTCATGACGTCACCTCCCTGGTGCCCTGGTGGTTGAGCTCGAACGGCGAGACCACCGCCTGCAACTGCCCGTCCAGGTACAGGCTGCGGCACTGCGCGCGCTGCAACTTGCCACTGGAGGTCAAGGGCAAGCGGCTGCTGACGAACAACAGCTCATCCAGGGCCACACCATGGGCACGCGCCACTGCTGCGCTGATCGCCCGGCTGGTCTGCTCGACCGAGAAGATCTGCGCCTGGCTCTTGTGCAGCGAGATCACCACCACCAGTTGCTCGCGCTCGTCGCGATCGACGGAAAACGCCGCGATGGAAAAGGCATTGGCGATGCTGATGCTCAGCTCGGCGAGGGTGCTTTCGATGGTCTGTTCAAGGTCGTGGGGGTAGTGATTTTTGCCATCGATGATGATCAGATCCTTGCGCCGGCCGGTGACGAACAGCTCGCCCTGGTGCATGAAGCCCAGGTCGCCGGTGCGCAGGAAGCGCCGCTGCGGCTCGCCTTCAAGGGTTGCCTGCAGCACCTCCTGGGACAGTTGCGGGCGGTTGCGATAGCCGCCACTGACGCTCGGGCTGCTGACCCAGATTTCACCGACCAGATCGTCCGCCAGCGCCACGCAGCGCTGCGGGTCGACCACGCGTACCTGGCAGCTTTGCGCCGGTACCCCGGAGCTGACGAAGTGAATGCTCTGTGGCCCGGCGTGCTGTGCGTCGACCAGCACCGCGCGGTCGAGGTTGAGCTGCGCTTTGTCCAGGGTCAGGGTCAGCGGCGTGATGCCTTGCGGCACGCCGGTGACGAACAGCGTGCTTTCGGCCATGCCATAGCAGGGGCAATACGCCTGCGCCCGGAAGCCACTGTCGGCAAAGGCTTCGGCAAAGCGCTCGAGGGTGCCCTTGCGCACCGGTTCGGCGCCGCTGTAGGCGACCGTCCAGCTGCTCAGGTCCAGCTGCTGGCGTTGCTCTGGCGTGGTGCGCTGCAGGCACAGGTCGTAGGCAAAGTTCGGCGCGCCGCTGGTGGTTGCGCGGTAGCGGGAGATCGCCTCCAGCCAGCGCAGCGGGTTGGCGACAAAAGCCAGCGGCGACATAAGGATGCAGCGCACGCCCAGGTAGAACGCCTGCAGCAGGCCGATCAGGCCCAGGTCGTGGAACACCGGCAGCCAGCTGACATACACGGTGTTGTGGTCGTGATTGAGCGACTCGGCAATCATCTGCTCGTTGCTCATCAGGTTGGCGTGAGTGACCACCACGCCCTTGGGAATGCCGGTGGAGCCCGAGGTGTACTGGATGAAGGCAACTGAGTCTGCATCGATGGCCGGCGCCTGCCATTGCCCGGCAAGCGCGGGGTCGGCCTGGTCGACGTCGACCACCTGCACCAGGCCGGTGATGGCCTCATGCGCGAGCAGCGCCGCCAGCGACAGCCGGTCAGTGATCAGCAACTGCGCCCCGGCATCGCTGATGACCCGGCACAAGCGTTCACTGCTTTCATTTTTTTTCTGCGGGTAGACCGGCACTGCGGCAATGCCGGCATACAGGCAGGCGAAAAACGCCAATACAAACTGCGGCCCGGGTTGCGTGGCGATGATCGCCGCCGGTGGTTGCCGCTCGGCGCCGGCCTTCAGGGCCAGTTGCTGTTGAAGTTCGACCGCCAGTGCCCTGGCGGCGTAATCCAGCTCGGCGAAGGTATAGGTCTTGCCCTCTTCGCGGCCCTTATCGAGCCACAACAAGTACTGTTTATCGGGTTGTACCCGGGCATGATGACGGGCGAGATCCACCAGCGTTGCAACTACCGATGCAGCGGCCGACGGTTTCACCAGCGAGGTGCTCCGCTCAACGTTCATATTCATGATTAACGGCTCTGGTTCGTTATTATTTTTATACAGCGCACAGCCCTGACTCGCGCGCACTTGCGCGCGACCGACGTGTTATTGAAACAGTGTTATTAGCTGTGACGTAAGAGACTCAACTGCTCACTATCAAACGCTGCGCTTCATTGCGTTCAAGTTTCACGCAATAAAGAACAAAGTAGGGTGTGCCGACAATAATATTGAGCATGATGGTTTTAAGAATTTCCGGCGTACCGACCAATCGATGCGCAGCGGCATAGGTCAGCAGGGTCAAGCCATAGGGGACAAATGCAGCAATTGGAAAGCGCCAGGGTTTGGGCGTGACGCTAAAGGCAAACTCTACCAGGCCGGCAACCAGGTAGCCGCCAATAAAGCTGCCCAGCGCCTGTACCATGGCCGAGGCCATGGCGGTTTCCAGCCCGGCGTTTACATAATAGGCCCAGCCGCCGTAGAGGATCGCCGACAACACCCCGGTTATAAACATTCGCCTGCTTTTACTGCCACGCGCTGTTGTTGTTATTGTTGTGCTCATCTCGAACGGTCTCCGGTGATTGCCAGTAGTCGCCGCGGTCTATCATTAGAAACAAACAAACGTACTGTCAGAGGATCAGAAAGCCCAGGCGCACGCACATCGCCAGGAGCACCAGCCAGCTCAGCATGAACAGCTTGGAGCGTGGCCCGACCTTGTTGTTGGTGACGTGCACCAGGCTCTGCAGCACCCGGCAGGCGACGTAGGCCCAGGCCAGGCCGATGAACACCCAGTCAACCTTGGCCAGGCTGATCAGGGCGACACACAGGAAGTAGAACGGTGGCGTTGACTCCAACAGGTTGTGAAAGCAGCGCTCGGTCTGGCGTACTGCCCGCGGCAGCTTCTCGCCGGTGTCATAGGTCTTGAAGTAAGCGGCACTCAGCGCTCCGGACTTCACGGCACTTTGCCGTCCACGAAACATCAGATACAGCACCACGACGGTCAGCAGGATCATTGCCAGCGCCGGATAAAACATCAGACCTTGATTCATTGCACACACCTTCTTATTGTTGGTTTTCTACAACTTTCCGATGCCCAGCCGCTCGCCCGCCACTACACCGGCGCGCAGGCTGAACAGTTGGCCCTGGGTTCAAGGCCAAATCGACGATAACAGACCGACTACTATACGGTGGCGTAATACAGCGTAAGAAACATCCCAAACAGTTGTGACTATTCAGGCTACTTCGGCAGCATTGACAGCGATTGCCCGAGACCGTGTCTACTGCATGTAGCAGCAGCGGTTACGCCAGCAATCTGAGCAGGACCGAGACGACAAAAGCCGTGTGGTGATGGGTTTAACTGCAACCCGAATGACGTGGTCGACTCCGTTCGACATATTCGCGCTCCTCGCTTAACTGTTTCCAAAAGTTGCACGGTTCTTTTCGAGCGTCAAGCGAAAAAAAACACCGCTCATCGCTTTTGGATCCCTTCGCCGGGCACTTGCGCTGTTTACCTGTAAAGATGTTGTCACACCAGCATCGAGTAACAAGTCTAGACCGGGCATCACGCCATAAAGAGGGATTGGCGATAACGGATATTCAAATGAGTTGATATTTTTTAATAAATAACTATCGGTCTTACAGTGACCAAACGGTCACGCTATTTTCCCGTTGAAATTGCAGTTTCAGCGTTGCCCGGATTTACATTTCATTACTGGACGCTGGGGGGTAGCAGACCTAGGATCTTTTCGCTGCCCATAACAATTACAACGCCCAGGGAAGGTTTATCCGCATGCACAGCCCCGTGTTGTCTATGGTATTGCCTGTCAGCCTCATTGCTCTGCTCGCGGCCTGCGACGCCCCTGCCCCGCCTTCGCCCCCTCCCCTCGCCGTGCTGATCGTCCACCCGCAGGCGGCGACCGACCTGGCCGATGCCTACCCGGGGGAAGTGCGCGCACGCTTCGAGCCGGAGCTGGCCTTTCGCATCGATGGCAAGGTCAGCAAGCGCCTGGTCGAGGTTGGCCAGAAGGTTCGCGAGGGCCAGCCACTGGCGCAACTCGACCCGCAAGACCTGCATTTTCAGCTCGACGCCCGCCGCGCCCAGGTGGCCGCCGCCCAGGCCAACCTGCGCCTGGTGCAGGCCGAGCGTGATCGCTACCAACGGCTGTTGCAGCGCAATATGGTCAGCCATTCGCAATTCGAGAATGTCGACAACGCCTACCGCGCAGGCGAAGCCCAGCTCAGGCAGGCCACCGCGCAATTCAACAGTGCCCGCAACCAGGCCGACTATGCCGTGCTGCGCGCCACTCAAAGCGGGGTGATTGCCCGGCGCATGCTCGAAGTCGGGCAGGTGGTCAGCGCCGGGCGCACGGTGTTCAGCCTGGCCGCCGACGGCGAGCGTGAAGTGCTGATCAACTTGCCGGAGCAAGCCTTCGAGCGTTTTCGCATTGGCCAGCCGGTATCGATCGAGCTGTGGTCGCAACCACAACGGCGCTTCAACGGCCAGATCCGCGAGATGTCACCGTCGGCCGACCCGCGCTCACGGACCTTTGCCGCCCGGGTGACCTTCACCGACAACGCAGTGCCGGTGGAGCTGGGGCAAAGCGCGCGAGTGTTCATCGCCCATGAAGCCAGCGCGACCCTGGCAGTGCCGCTGTCGGCGCTCAGCGCTGAAGCCAACCGGCCGTTTGTGTGGGTGGTCGACCCGCAGCAATCGACCCTGCGCCGTGCCTTCGTCAGCATCGGCAGCTATGGCGAACAGCAGGTCGCGGTGCTGCAGGGGCTGGCGCCGGACGACTGGGTGGTCAGCGCCGGGGTTCAGGTGCTGCGCGAGGGGCAGAAGGTCCAGCCGGTCGATAACCAGAACCGTCAGGTTGTCTTGGCCGGCAAGGAGTAGCCCGGATGAATTTCAACCTGTCTGCCTGGGCGCTGCGCAATCGCCAGATCGTCCTCTATGTGATGTTGCTGATGGCCGTGACCGGCGCCCTGGCCTACACCAAGCTGGGCCAGAGCGAAGACCCGCCCTTCACCTTCAAGGCCATGGTCATCCGTACCCTGTGGCCCGGGGCGAGCGCCGAAGAGGTGGCGCGCCAGGTCACCGAACGGATCGAAAAGAAGCTGATGGAAACCGGCGAGTATGAACGCATCACCTCGTTCTCGCGCCCGGGGGAATCGCAGGTGATCTTCACTGCCAGCCAGACCCTGAACTCGGCGAAACTGCCCGAGCTGTGGTACCAGGTCCGCAAGAAGGTCAGCGATATCCGCCACACCCTGCCCCAGGGCACGCTCGGGCCGTTCTTCAACGATGAGTTCGGTACCACCTTCGGCAACATCTATGCTTTGACCGGCCAGGGCTACGACTATGCCGTGCTCAAAGACTACGCCGACCGCATCCAGTTGCAGCTGCAACGGGTCAAGGACGTCGGCAAGGTCGAGCTGCTGGGCCTGCAGGATGAAAAGATCTGGATCGAGTTGTTGAACACCAAGCTGGTCAACCTCGGCCTGAGCCTCGGCGCGGTGCGCCAGGCCCTTGAGGAACAGAACGCGGTGGCCGCCAGCGGTTTCGTCGAGACCCCGACCGACCGCGTGCAATTGCGGGTCAGCGGGCGCTTCGAGACCGTCGAGCAGATCCGCAATTTCCCCCTGCAGGTAGCCGGCAATACCTTTCGCCTGGGTGACGTTGCCGAGGTCAAGCGCGGCTTCAACGACCCGCCGGCGCCGCGCATGCGCTTCATGGGCGAACCGGCGATCGGTCTTGCCGTGTCGATGAAGGCCGGCGGCGACATCCTGGTCCTCGGCCAGGCTCTGCAAGGCGAGTTTGCCCGCCTGCAGCAGCACTTGCCGGCGGGCATGCAATTGCACAAGGTCTCTGACCAGCCGGCGGCGGTAAAGACCGGCGTCGGCGAGTTTGTCCGGGTGCTGAGCGAAGCCCTGGTGATCGTGCTGGTGGTCAGCTTCCTGTCGCTGGGGCTGCGCACCGGCCTGGTCGTGGCCCTGTCGATCCCGTTGGTGCTGGCCATGACCTTTACCGCCATGTACTACCTGGGCATCGGCCTGCACAAGATCTCCCTGGGGGCACTGGTGCTGGCGCTGGGATTGATGGTCGACGACGCGATCATTGCCGTGGAAATGATGGCGATCAAGATGGAGCAAGGCCTCGACCGATTGGCCGCGGCCAGTTACGCCTGGACCAGCACGGCCTTTCCGATGCTCACCGGCACCCTGATCACCGCCGCAGGTTTTCTGCCGATTGCCACCGCGCAGTCGGACACCGGCGAATACACCCGCTCGATCTTCCAGGTGGTGACCCTGGCGCTGTTGATGTCGTGGATCGCCGCGGTGGTGTTCGTCCCCTACCTGGGCGCACGGCTGCTGCCACAGCGCAGCCACACCGGCGCGCAAGCCCAGGCGCACGGCGCCCAGGCCACTTACGACACGCCCTTCTACCGCCGGGTGCGGGCACTGGTGGCCTGGTGCGTGGACCATCGCAAAACCGTGATCGCCTTGACCCTGGGGTTGTTCGTCGCCTCGATCCTGCTGTTTCGCTTCGTCCCGCAGCAGTTCTTTCCGGCCTCGGGGCGCCTGGAGCTGATGGTAGATATCAAGCTGGCCGAGGGTGCATCGCTGACCGCGACCGAACAACAGGTCCATCGCCTGGAGCGCCTGCTGGCCGAGCATGACGGCATCGACAACTACGTGGCCTATGTCGGCACCGGTTCGCCGCGCTTCTATCTGCCCCTGGACCAGCAACTGGCGGCGGCAAGCTTTGCCCAGTTCGTGGTGCTGGCGAAAACCATCGAGGACCGCGAAGCGCTGCGCCAGTGGCTGGTCGCGACCCTCAATGAACAATTCCCGGCCCTGCGCACACGGGTCTCACGCCTGGAGAACGGGCCGCCGGTGGGCTACCCGGTGCAGTTTCGGGTATCGGGTGAACACATTCAGGAGGTTCGCGCCCTGGCCCGCCAGGTGGCCGACAAAATTCGCGAGAACCCCCATGTGCTCAACGTCCACCTCGACTGGGAAGAGCCAAGCAAGGTGGTGCGCTTGAACATCGACCAGGACCGCGCCCGGGCGCTGGGGGCCAGCACCGCCGACCTGTCGCGGTTCCTCCAGGGCTCGCTGACCGGCGCTGCGGTCAGCCAGTACCGCGAAGACAACGAACTGATCGAGATTCTTGTGCGCGGCAGCGAGCAGGAGCGCCAGCAACTGTCGCAACTGTCCAGCCTGTCGATGCCGACCGCCCAGGGCCATAGCGTCAGCCTGGCGCAGATCGCGATTCTTGAATACGGCTTTGAAGAGGGGGTGATCTGGCACCGCAACCGCCTGCCGACAGTGACCATTCGCGCCGATATCCAGGGCGACCAGCAACCGGTGAGCCTGGTCAAGCAGATCCAGCCGACCCTGGAGCCGATCCGCGCCAGCCTGCCTGACGGCTACCTGCTGGAAGTCGGCGGCACGGTAGAGAACTCGGCGCGCGGCCAGCAGTCGGTGAAGGCTGGCTTGCCGCTGTTCGTCGTGGTGGTGCTGACCCTGTTGATGGTCCAGTTGCGCAGTTTCTCGCGCTCGATCATGGTGTTCCTCACCGCCCCGCTGGGGCTGATCGGCGTCACCCTGTTTCTGCTGATGTTCCAGCAGCCGTTCGGCTTTGTCGCGCTGCTGGGCACCATCGCCCTGTCGGGCATGATCATGCGCAACTCGGTGATCCTGGTCGATCAGATCGAACAGGACATCAAGGCCGGCATGGACCGCTGGCAGGCGATCATCGAGGCCACGGTACGGCGCTTTCGGCCCATCGTGCTGACCGCCCTGGCGGCGGTGCTGGCGATGATTCCGCTGTCGCGCAGCATTTTCTTCGGGCCCATGGCGGTGGCCATCATGGGCGGCCTGATCGTCGCCACCGCCCTCACCCTGTTGTTCCTGCCGGCACTGTACGCCGCCTGGTGCCGGGTCAAGCGGCCTTAGCCAGGCACGCGCTCGTCGGCAAAAAAGGCCTTGCGCCCATCCACCTGGCTGGAGGCGCGAGGCAGGTTGGCCGCCTCTGCCGTGGGCTTCTCGACATACCAGTAGCAGTGTTTCGCCGCGCGGGTAATGGCCACGTAGGCCAGGCGCAGGACTTCGTCCTTTTGCGCGTTGTCGAACGCCTGGGCATCGCCGCTGCGGCCCAGGCCCGCCTGACGATAGACCTGGTTCTTGTACGGCGAATGGGTCAGGTGCTGGCAGTCGCCGAGCATGAACACCGCGTCGGCCTGCAGGCCCTTGGCGCTGTGATAGGTCAGCTGGCGCAGGCGCCGTTGCGCCGCCGGCAAACCGCCTTCGTGGTTGACCAGTGCCTGCAGGTGCTCGGCAATCGCCGCCTTGTCGCTGCTCTTGCGGTACAGCAGCATGACCGATTCGCCGTTGCGGTAGTGCTCCAGCAGGGTTTCGGCCAGGCTCGCCTCGTCACGCTCGAGCACCTTGACCGGCAGCGGCGTCTCGGCCGCCGGGCCGCAAGCCCTGGCCTTCTTGCCGCTGATGGCCGGCGCCGATTTGACGATATGCTCGGCCGCATCGATGATGTGCTGGTGGCTGCGGTAGTTGTCGGCGAGCATCACCCGCGTGCTGCTCGGCGCCGGGAACTCCTTGGCAAACTCCATGAAGTACTTGGGCGAACTGCCACGCCAGCCGTAGATCGACTGCCAGTCATCACCCACGCACAAGAGCGACGAATGCTGCGCCACCCGCCCGACCTGCATGGCCGGGCCACGGCGGCGGATCTCGCGCAGGCAGGCGCGCAGCCAGGACACGATCTGCGGCGAGACGTCCTGGAACTCGTCGATCATCAGGTGTGCCAACGGCCGCAACAGCGGGTCGGGCAACAGTTGCAGGTTCTGCGGGTTGTTCTCGCCGAACAGGGCGAACATGCGGTTGTAGCTCATGATCGGCGGCGACTGGCCCAGCAGGTGCGCCTCCAGGGCTTTCCAGTACAGGCCCAGGGCTTCAAAGAACAGGGCGTCGGTGTCGCCGGCCGGGAAGCTCATGGCACCGACCGCCTTATTGACCTCAAGCCCGAGGTTCTCGATAAAGCCGGCAGCGCCAACAAAGGCATCCAGCAGCGGCGCCGCGCCCAGCTCGCCCTTGACCTTGTAATCAAAGCCCGGCCCGGCCACGGCATCACCGGCCAGGGACGATGTCAGGCGCTTGGCCGCAGCGTAGTTTTCCAGCCAGATCACAGGCTTATCGCAGAAAGCTTGAAACAGAGTGCGCTTGATCACCCACTCCGCCCACACCGGCAGCTTGGCCCCGGGGCGCTTGTACTGCTGGTTTTCCTTGGGGTCGAAACCGAGCACTACGTAAGCGTCCAGCTCAGCGATATGGCCATGGAAATGAAAGCGGCTACCGTTGATTTCGACGGTTTCGCGGCTCGGCTCGATGCCCTTGATCGGCCAGGCACCGGCAGCAAACCACAGGTCTTCGAGGGTGTCGCACAGCTCTTCATCGCGGCTGGCCGACAGCTGGGTCACCGCCACACGCTTTTGCACATCGGGGTGGTCGCGGTCCAGCGCCTTGAGCTGCAGGGCCTCGCGGCGCAGGCCGGCGATCAGCTCGGCAAAGCGCGGGCTGCTGCCCAGCAGGTCGCGGTAACAGAGGTTGAGTTGCTGGCGCTGGGCATCGTTGATACGCAGGTCGAACGGATTGCTGTCAGCATTGGCTTCGCTGCCGCCGGGCATTTCGCTGCCCAGGGTCTCGAACGCGCGCACCTGGCTGAAACCCGGCAGGCTGCGCACCAGCGGCAGGATGCGCGAATGGAAGGTGCGCACCAGCTCGCGCGCCTGCACCTGGCTGAGTTCCAGTTGCCACAGGGCAAAGACCTGGACCAGGCGGTTGATGAAGTCCTTGCGCGATTCGCGGGTGAAGGTCACCACGGTCATGGCGTCCAGCTCGTAGCCCAGGTAATGGCGCAACAGCAGGATGCGCAGTACCAGCGAAGTCGACTTGCCGGCGCCGGCACCGGCGATAACGCAGGTCGACGGCGTGTCGCTGAAGATCATCTTCCACTGCGCCGCGCTCGGCTGGGCGTGGGCTGGCAGGCGCTGGGCGACGTCGGCCTTGAAGCGCTTCTTGAGCTCGGCAGTCAGCGCCAGGCGCCAGTCGTCGAACAGGGCGTCGTCGAGCCCGGGCACGCCATGGCCGTCGGGGCGGGTGTCACGGATCACCAAAACCTGGCGCCCGGCTTCGTAGCCATCAATCCGCCCTTCTTCGTAGCCTTCGCGCAAGCCATCGGCGTGACCGGTGCGCTGACCATTGGCATGGCCCTGGAACCAGGAGTCGCGGTGCTGCGCCTGCAAACGGCTCAGGCCTCGACCCAGCAGGCGCGCAGCGAGGCGCCGCAGCCAAGGCAACTGCGCCGGCGCAATCAACTCCAGGGGTAGCTTGGGACGCTCTTCAGACACACCGACTCCAACAGAATGAAAACCAGCGGCCATGTTCGCTCCATCGGGCAAAAATCACCAGCCGATTACTTGTAGATCAGTGAATTAGGCGATGAAGCGTACAAATTACCGCAGCTCTATATATCGACAAGCATGATTATTATCAGCCGAAATTTACGCTTATTTTCGATCATTGATTGATGGATCATTTGTCCCATCCACTCACTTTCGAGGACAACCATCATGCTGCAACTGCGCCCGTTCAAGAGCCTTGGCCATGCCAACCATGGTTGGCTCGACGCCCATCACCACTTCTCGTTCGCCGAGTACCACGACCCGGCGCGCATGCACTGGGGTACCCTGCGGGTCTGGAACGACGACCTGATCGCCGCCGGCAGCGGCTTCCCGCCGCACCCGCACCGGGACATGGAAATCATCACTTATGTACGTGAAGGCGCCATCAGCCACCAGGACAACCTGGGCAACAAGGGCCGGACCGAAGCCGGTGACGTGCAGGTGATGAGTGCCGGCACCGGCATCACCCACAGCGAGTACAACCTGGAGCAGGTCGATGCGCGCATCTTCCAGATCTGGATCATCCCGCAGCGCGTCGGCCAGGCGCCGTCCTGGGGCACCCGGCCGTTCCCCAAAGGCGAGCGCGGCGAAGGCTTCGTGACCCTGGCCAGCGGCCGTGAAGGCGATGAGCAGGCGCTGCAGATTCGTGCCGATGCACGCCTGGTGGCGGCGACCTTGCGCGCCGGGGAAAGCGCCGAATACCGCTTCGAAGCCGGGCGTCGAGGCTACCTGGTGCCGGCCAAGGGCCTGGTTGAAGTCAACGGCGTGAGCGTCGAAGCCCGTGACGGGCTGGCGATCGAGGATGAGCAGGTGCTCAGGGTGATGGCGGTGCAGGACAGCGAGATAGTGCTGGTTGATGTCGCCTAGGGCCGCTATGCGGCCCATCGCTGGCAAGACCAGCTCCCACAGGTCAGGTGATATCTCTCAGATATTTGCAACACCTGTGGGAGCTGGCTTGCCAGCGATGCTTTTAGCGATCAGGCAATCGCCGCGTCCACCAGTTCCTGGGCTTCGGCCACCAGGCGCTGCAGGTGCGCTTGATCGATGAAGCTTTCGGCGTAGATCTTGTAGATGTCCTCGGTACCCGACGGCCGCGCGGCGAACCAGCCGTTGGCGGTCATCACCTTGAGGCCGCCAATGGCCTGGTTGTTGCCCGGCGCATGGCTGAGGATCTGCTCGATCGGCTCACCGGCGAGCATGGTCGACTTGACCTGTTCGGGTGCCAGCTTGCTCAGCAGGGCCTTTTGCTGCGGGTTGGCCTTGGCCTCGACGCGGGTGGCAAACGGCTCGCCCAGCGCAGCGGTAAGCTCGGCATAGGCCTGGCTCGGGTCGCGGCCGGTGCGCGCGGTGATTTCCGCCGCCAGCAAGGCCGGGATCAGGCCGTCCTTGTCGGTGGTCCAGACGCTGCCGTCCTTGCGCAGGAACGAGGCGCCAGCGCTCTCCTCGCCACCAAAGCCCAGGGAGCCATCGAACAGGCCGTCGGCAAAGAACTTGAAGCCCACCGGCACCTCGAACAGGCGACGGCCCAGGCGCGCGGTGACGCGGTCAATCAGGCCGCTGCTAACCACGGTCTTGCCCACGGCGGCGTCGCTGCGCCACTGGGGACGGTGCTGGAACAGGTAGTCGATAGCCACCGCCAGGTAGTTGTTCGGGGCAAGCAGGCCATTTTTGGTAACGATCCCGTGGCGGTCGTGGTCCGGGTCGCAGGCAAAGGCCACGTCGAAGCGCTCGCGCAGGCCGATCAGGCCCTGCATGGCGTACGGCGAGGATGGGTCCATGCGGATCTGCCCGTCCCAGTCGACCGACATGAAGCGGAAAGTCGGGTCGACCTCGGTGTTGACCACTTCCAGGTTGAGCTTGTAGTGCTCGGCAATCGCCGACCAGTAGCGCACCCCTGCCCCGCCCAGCGGGTCGACGCCCAGGCGCAGGTTGGCGCCGCGGATCACGTCGAAGTCGATGACGTTTTCCAGGTCGGCGACGTAGCTGGCGACATAGTCATGACGGTGGGTGGTGCTGGCCGCCAGCGCCTGCTCATGGGCCATGCGCTTGACGCCGTCGAGGCCCGCTGCCAGCAGGTCGTTGGCCTTGGCCTCGATCCACTTGGTGACATCGCTGTCGGCCGGGCCGCCGTTGGGCGGGTTGTACTTGAAGCCACCGCTTTGCGGCGGGTTGTGCGACGGGGTGATGACAATGCCGTCGGCAAGGCCGCTACTGCGCCCGCGGTTGTAGCAGATGATGGCGTGGGACACCGCCGGGGTCGGGGTGTACTCGTCGTCCTTGGACAACATCACCTCAACGCCGTTGGCCGCCAGTACCTGCAGGGCGCTGGCTGCGGCCGGGGTCGACAGCGCATGGGTGTCGGCGCCGATGAACAGCGGACCGTCGATGCCCTTGGTCTGGCGGTACAGGCAAATGGCCTGACTGATGGCCAGCACGTGGTTTTCGTTGAAGCTCAGGTCCAGGGAGCTGCCACGGTGCCCGGAGGTGCCGAAGGCCACGCGCTGGGTAGCGATGCTGGCATCGGGCTGGCCGGTGTAGTAGGCGGTCAACAGTTGCGGGATATCCACCAGCACGGAGGCCGGGGCCGGTTTGCCCGCCAAAGGACTGAGCTTCATGCAAAACCTCAAGAAAGGATGTTCAGGGTGATGAAAACACGCAGTTTACTGGCACTTTGACCAGCAAGCGACCGTGACTATCCCCGCGCCGGCGATTATTTCTGCTCAGGCGCCCACCAGGCCGGAAACATGCGCTGTACGCGGGCTTCGGCGAAGCGGTCATCGATCAGCAACAGCGTGCCACGGTCGTCGCTGCCGCGAATCACCCGGCCGGCCGCCTGGATGACCTTCTGCACCCCGGGATACAGGTAGGTGTAGTCGAAGCCTGCGCTGAACAGCCGGGCCATGCGCTGCTTGATCTGTTCGTTGACCGGGTTGACCTGGGGCAGCCCGAGAGTGGCGACAAACGCGCCGATCAGGCGCGTGCCCGGCAGGTCGACACCTTCGGCAAAGGCGCCGCCGAGCACGGCAAAGCCGACGCCCTGGCCCTGGGGAACAAAACGCTCAAGAAAACCCTGGCGCTGCTGCTCGTCCATGCCCGGCGCCTGGCTCCATTGGCTGATGGCCGGGTAGCGCGCGGCCAACAGGCTCGAGACCTGCTGCAGGTAGTCGAAACTGCTGAAGAACGCCAGGTAGTTGCCCGGCGCCTGGGCATACTGCTCGGCGATCAGCTCGACGATTGGCGCCAGCGACGCCTCGCGGTGCTGGTAACGGGTCGAGACGCTGCTGATCACCCGCACCTGCAGTTGCTCGGCGGCAAACGGTGAGGCGACCTCGAGCCAGGCGCAATCGGCCGGCATGCCGAGCAGGTCGGCGTAGTAATGGCGCGGGCTCAAGGTGGCGGAAAACAGGGTGGCACTGCGCGCTGCAGTCAGCCGCGGGCCGATCAGCGCCGCCGGCACCACGTTGCGCAGGCACAGGGTCGACAAGGCGCGCTTGCCCGGGCCCGGGCGCTTGCTGATATCGAACAGGAAGTGCTCGTCGAACAACTCGCTGACGCGGCTGAACTGCAGCGCCTGAAAGAAGAACTGTAACACCGCAGGGTCAATACCAGTCGGCGTCTGGTTGAGTTGCTCCTGGATCAGCCCGATGCACTGTTGCAAGGCCTTGAGCAGGGCGTCGGGCAGGCCGTCGACCACCCGGTAAGGCGCCAGCTGCGCCTTGTGCAGGGCATTCCACTGGCGATTGAGGCGCTCCAGGGCGCTGCCCAGCCCGGCCGGCTTAAGCTTGCGCAGGGTCAGCAACTGGCCCTGGTCGAGGCTTGCGCTGTACATCTGCCGGGCCCGCTCGACCAGGTTGTGCGCCTCGTCCACCAGCAGTGCCAGACGCCACTGGTTGGCCTGGGCCAGGCCGAACAACAAGGCGCTCTGGTCAAAGTAATAGTTGTAGTCGGCCACCAGCACATCGACCCAGCGGGCCATCTCCTGGCCCAGGTAATAGGGGCACACCTGATGGGCCAGGGCCACCTCACGCAGGGCGGCCTTGTCCAGCACCGCCACGGCCTGGGCGGCCTGGCGCGCCGCTGGCAGGCGGTCGTAGAAGCCCTTGGCCAACGGGCAGGCATCACCATGGCAAGCCGTGCCGGGGTATTCGCAGGACTTGTCGCGGGCAACCAGCTCCAGGCTGCGCAGGGCCGGCTGGGTGGCGCTGGCCATCACCTGGCGCAGCGCCTCCAGCCCCAGGGCGCGGCCGGGGGTCTTGGCGCTGAGGAAGAGGATTTTGTCCAGTTGCTGCGGGACCATGGCCTTGAGCAGCGGAAACAGCGTGCCCAAGGTCTTGCCGATGCCGGTGGTGGCCTGGGCCATCAGGCAGCGGCCGGTGCTGACCGCCTTGTAGACGGTTTCGGCCAGTTCACGCTGGCCATGGCGAAACTGCCCGTGGGGGAATGCCAGGGCCTGCAGGCCCTGATTGCGCAAGGCCTGGCGCTGCAGCTGCTGCTCGGCCCAGTGCAGGAAGATCGCACACTGGGCGTTGAAGAACTGTTCAAGCTCCTGGGCACTGCGCTGCTCTTCGACCAGGGTCTGTTCATCGTTGTCGACATTCAGGTACACCAGCGCCAGGCGCAATGCCGGCAACTGGCGCTGCTGGCACAACAACCAGCCGTAGACCCGGGCCTGAGCCCAGTGCAACTGGCGATGGTTGTCGGGCTGGCGCGCCAGGTCGCCGCGATAGGTCTTGATTTCTTCGAGGCGGTTGAGCCGCGGGTCGTAGCCGTCGGCGCGGCCGCGCACCTGCAAGGCCGCATACTGGCCTTCGAGGCTGACCTCGGCCTCGTAGCCCTCGCCGCGCCCGGCCACCACCCGCCGGTGGCCGCTGATGCCCTCCTGGGCCGTGGGCGACGGGGTGAATCGCAGGTCGAGGTCGCCGACCTTGGCGGTAAACTCGCACAACGCCCGCACCGCCACGCTGTAGCTCATGGCGCCCAGTGCACGTGACAGACTTCCACCGGCAGGCCGTGCCCGGCGCAGAATTCGATCCAGCGCAGCTGGCTGTCCTGCAGGCGGTCACCCGGGCCCTTGACCTCGACCATGCGGTAGCGTTGCTGCTCGGGCCAGAACTGGATCAAATCAGGCATGCCCGAACGGTTGGCCTGGATGTCTTCGAGCAGGCGCTCGAAACAGCTTTTCAGGTGTGCCGGGGGCAGGCAGGCCAGGGCTTGCTCAAGCAGTTCTTCGCTGAGCACCTGCCAATAGACGAAGGGCGATTGCAGCCCCTGCTTGCTGACAAAATGACGGCGGATGGTCTGCCGGTAGCTGCCGTCGTCCAGTTGCCCCAGGCAGCGGGCGAACAGCTCGCTGCGCCGGCTTTGGAACTCGGCGTCGTGCAAGTCCTGCGGGGCGCTCTGGAACGGGTGGAAGAACGCCCCCGGCAACGGCGCGAAGATCGCCTCCCAGCACAACAGGCCGAACAGGCTGTTGAACAGGCTGTTCTCGACGTAATGCACCTGCCCGCCGCCCTGCCCCAGGTGCAACTGCACGGCCTGCTCGACGCCCAGCGCCGCCAGTTCGGCCGGCAGTTGCAGCTCGACCAGGCTGACCTGGGGCTTGGCCCGCCGTGGCTGCGGCGGCCCGCCCAGCTTGCGCTGCAAACGCGGCAGCATCCGCGCCAGGGCCTGGAGCTCAAGGCTGTTGGCCGGTTGCCGGGCAATCTGTGAGGCCAGTTCGAACGCCTGCGCCCACTGCTCGCTACGCTCCAGTACCCGCACATGACGGATGCGCGCCTGCGGATGCTGGCTGCGCGGGTAGATGCGCAGGGCCAGCGGCCAGTCACCGAGGCGCTCACTGTGCTGGCCAAGCTGGTACAGCAGCCGCGAGCGACGGCGCAGCAGCCAGGGGTTGTCGCTGTCCAGGCACTCGATGTGCCCGACCACCTGTTCAAGCGCCACGCCCTGCTCGAGCAGCTCGGCGCACTGGTGCAAGGCCAGCGCCACATCGATGTCGCTGCGCTGGCGCAAGGCCCGCGAGTCGGCGCTGAAGGCCACCTGCTCGTAGCGCAGCAGGCCCAGGTCGGCCAGCACGAACTCCGACCAGTCCTGGTACAGGTTGCCGAAGAACAGCAGGCGCAGACGGTCGCACAAGGCCTGCAGGCGTAGTTCGATGATCGGCTCGGCAAAGCCCGGCAGCCATTGCTGCAACGGCTGCGGCGGCAGCTCAAGGGCCTGCAACTGGGCCAGCAGTTCGCCCTTGGCTGCCCGTGGCCGTTCGAGCCGGTCGGCAAAGCCCTGGGCCAACTCGTCCTTGCGCAGCAGCTGGAACAGCTGCTCAAGGCTCAGCACGCCGTCATCGACCACCCAGCCCAGGGCCAGCAATGGCGCCAGGGCAGCCTGGGTCGAGCCGATTTCGGCGTAGTCGAGCTTGCTCGGGCGAAACAGCTGACCCTTGCGCATCACCATGCGCACCAGCAAGGCCCGGGCCGCCTGCGGCTGCTGGCGAAACTGGCTGATGAAGGCCTGCTCCTGGTCGTCGAGCAGGTCGGCATAGCGCAGCTCGATCCAGTCGAGCACTTGCTGGAAGTTGTGCAGGTAGTAGAACGGGTCGTCGACGGAATGGGCGATCACGGCGCGGTACGGGCTGGCGGCTGGAGTACTGGTTATACATACAGACGCCGCCCTCTGGCAACCTGCGGGCGACCAACGCGCTGCCTAGCGCATCAGAAGTCCACCGTCGCCGACAGCTGCAAGGTTCGCGGATAGCCCGGCGAGATGGCGCCATAAGAGGCTACGCCCGACCAGTATTCGCGGTCGAAGACGTTCTGCAGCGTGGCCCGGAAGGTGGTCGGGCGCCCGTCGATGCGGGTGCTGTAGCGGGCACCGGCATCAACGCGGGTCCAGGCGTCCAGCTCCTGGGTATTGGCCTGGTTGATGTACTGGCTACCGGTGTAGATCGCCCCACCGGTCAGGGTGAAGCCCTCGGCCCAGGGGGTGTCCCACTCGGCCCAGAGGTTGGCCTGGACATCCGGCACCCCCACCGGCTCATTGCCCCGGTTGGCAGCGGTGGCCGAGTCGGTCAGCTCGCCGTCGAGCAGCGTCACCCCGCCGAGCAAGCGGGTGCCAGGCGCAACTTCACCGAACATGCTCAGTTCGATCCCGCGGTTGCGCTGTTCTGCCTGCACCGAGAAGACATTGCCGCTTGCCAGTTCGCCACTGGGTTTCTCGATCTGGAACAGCGCCAGGGTGGTCATGAAAGTGCCGTGCTCGTACTTGACCCCCAGTTCATGCTGCTTTGACTCGTAGGGCGCAAAGGCCTCACCGGCGTTGGCCGCCGTGGCCGGGGCGATATCGCCCTTGCTCAGGCCTTCGACGTAGTTGTAGTAGAACGAGACGTCGTCCCAGGGCTTGACCACCAGGCCGACCACCGGCGTGGTGGCGCTGTCCTTGTAGCGTGAGCTCACTACCCCGGTGGCGCTGTAGTTGCGCGACTCGATTTCCTGGCGACGCACACCCAGGGTCAGTTGCAGGCGGTCTTCGAGCACCGACAAGGTGTCGGTCAACGCCACGCCGGAGAGTTCCGACTCGGAGATGCGCAGCACCTTCGGCGCACTGATGTACTGCTTGGGCACATCGATCGGGTGGTAGATGTTGGAGAGGATTTCGCTGCCGTTGTTGATGCCCCGGGACAATTCGTCCTGATAACGGGTCGCCATCAGCGTGGCCGTATGGGTGACCGGGCCGGTGTCGAACAGCGCGCGCATGCCCACGTCCGCCGTCGAACGGTCGACGTTGAACTTGTAGTAGCCGGGAATGTTGCTGGTGTCGCCCGCCTCGTTGAGGATTCGCGGTACCTGGTCGGACATCCGCTTGACGTCCGCCTTGCCGCCGCCTGCGTGGGCAAACACCGTGACGGAGTCGTTCAGGTCATACTCGCCGCCGAGCAGTGCCGATTGCTCGCGGGTATTGGACCAGCCCCAGTCCTGCGGCAGGTTGCTGCGCCCGTTCGGCGCCGAGGGCACGTCGATGCCCGGGGCGACGGTAAAGGGCCGCGAGGAGGCGTCCCATTTTTCTTTCTGGCTGATGAAGTCAAGGTTCAGGCGCAAGCGCTCGCCCTGGTAATCCAGGGCAATGGCGCCGATATCCAGGGCGCGTTGCTGATCGTCAATGGCCGTATCGCCCTGGGCGACACTGCCGTTGAAACGTACGCCCCACGCTTTCTCGCTACCGAAGCGGCGGCTGATGTCCAGGTGCCCGCCCACCTGGGTGTCGGAACTGTAGCTGGCGGTAAAACGGGTCAGGTCTTCGGCCAGCGGGCGCTTGGGCACGATGTTGATCACCCCGCCGACGCCGCTGTTGGGGGAAATGCCATACATCAGCGCCCCGGGCCCCTTGAGTACCTCGACCCGTTCGGCGTATTCGGTAAACACCCGGTAGTTGGGCGCCACGCCATACACGCCGTCGAAGGCCAGCTCACCGAGGTTGCCTTCGCCCACAGCAAAGCCGCGAATGAAGAACGAGTCGACGATCCCGCCGGTCTGCCCGGTCGAGCGCACCGACGGGTCGCGTTCCAGGGCATCGGCGACGGTGACCGTCTGCAGGTCGGCCAGGGTCTTGGCGGTGTAGCTGGTGACGCTGAACGGCGTGTCCATCACGTCCTTGTTGCCGAGCATGCCCACGCGCCCGCCACGGGCCACCTGGCCACCGGCATAGGCCTCGGGCAGGCCACCTGCGCGGGTACTGGTGGCCTCGATGGTGGTGGCGTCCAGAGTCAGGCCGTCGCCGCCGGCAGGCAGCCTGGCGAGGGTGAAACTGCCGTCGGCGCGCTCAAGCAATTGCAGGCCGCTGCCGGCCAACAGCCGCGCCGCGCCGTCGTGCGCTGTGTAGCTGCCGCGCAGGCCCTGGCTGTGCTGCCCTTCGGTCAGTGCCGGTTCGAACGACAAGGCCATACCAGAGGCCATGGCAAAGCTCGACAGCACGCGCCCCAGCGGCCCTGGCGCAATGTCGTAGGCCTGGGCGGCGACGGCATCCAATGGCTGCGCGGCGGCAAGCCACGAGGCGCCACTGCCTGCGACCAGGGTAAGACCGAGCATGGCGCTACGCACGGCCAGGGCCAGGGGACGTTGAGCGCGAGGGCGACTTGCAACAGACATGACTGAGGGATCCTTTGGACTGGATAAATGAGGGGTGCACTCCCCTTGCCAGTCGAAACGCAAAAAAGTATCAGCGCCAGCCAGGTTTATTTTCCTGCGCCTGACTCAGGCCGGCGTGAGCAACAGCCAATAGCCGTTCAGGTGCGCCTTGACCGCCAGCGGGTAGGTCGCTGCCAGCATGTTCAAGCTGCGCTGGCTGTCGTTGAGCGGGAATGCGCCCGATACGCGCAGGTCGGCGATCTGCGGGTCGCAGCGGATGAAACCGCGCCGATAACGGCCAAGCTCAGCGGCAAAATCTTCCAGGCGCATGCGGTCGGCAAGCAGCATGCCCTGGGTCCAGGCGCTGATGCTGGCGTCGACCGCCTGTGGTGCACGGCTGCTGTGGGCATCGAAGTCGGTCTTTTCTCCGGCGCGGACAACCTGCACCGCGCCAGGGCGTGCATTGGCCGGTTCGATGCGGACGGCCCCTTCGAGCACCGCCAGGTAAGTCCGCCCGCCCTGCTCGCGCACGCAAAACCGCGTGCCCAGCGCTTGCATGCGGCCTTCGCGGGTGCCAACCCGCAACGGCCGTGGCGGCTGCTGGCGGTCGGTGGCGGTGTGCACGAGGATTTCGCCACGCCGCAACTGGATGAAGCGCTGCTGCGCGTCATAGCGCACATCGATGGCCGAGTCGGTGTTGAGGAACACCCGGGTGCCGTCGGCCAGGGTCAACTCGCGGCACTCGCCCAGCGCAGAGCGGTAGTCGGCCATCCACGCTTGCTCGTCGCTGACCTTCCAGCCGGCCCAGGCGGCTGGCACTGCCGCGAGCATCAACGCCAGGCGGGCGATGGCGGCGCGCCGGCGCGGGTCTGCCGGGCGATCGAGCGCCGACATGGCCAGCGCCGGCGGCAAGCCGCCGAGTTTGCCCAGCAACAATTCGGCGCGCTGCCAGGCGCGCTCACGTTCGACGCTGCTGGTGCGCCAGGCCGCCCACGCCGCCTGCTCGGCCTCAGAGGCCTCGCCTTCGCTCAGGCACATCAGCCATTGCGCCGCTTCATCGAGCGCTTGCGGGTCAATCGCGGTTGACGTCATCACTCCACCAGCGTCAGGCACTGCAAGAAGGCCTGTTTCATGTAGCGTTTGACGCTGATCAGCGAAACGCCGAGCTGTTCGGCAATCTCGGCGTACTTCATGCCATTCAGTTGCGACAGCAAAAAGGTGCGCCGGACCACCGCTGGCAGGGCATCGAGCATGGCATCGATTTCGTGCAGGGTCTCAAGCACCAGCAGGCGCTGCTCTGGGGACGGCGCCTCGGGCACCGGCAGTTGCGCCAGCGCCGTCAGGTAGGCGCGCTCCAGCGATTTGCGCTGGCACCAGTTGGCGAGAATGCCGCCGGCGACGCAGTTCAGATACGCCCGCGGGTTGTCGAACACCGCCACCTTCGAAGCGAGGATGCGGGTGAAGGTATCCTGCGCCAGGTCTGCTGCATCCAGCGCATTGCCCAGGCCCTTGCGCAGCCTGGCGTACAGCCAGCCGTGATGGCCACTGTACAGCGCCTCGACAGTACGCAGGTGGGAGTCGGCAGAAGGCAGCACATCGCTCATGGGGTGGCGGTTTTTTTGTAATTGATAACGATTTTCAATACTAATTTAAACCGTTGCTGCGCCGCAACTCATCACTGAGCACACTCAAGCCGTAGGGCAAGTCCCCTTGCGGCCCGGCTGGCCAGCCCAGGCGCAGGTGCTGGCGAAAATCGCCCTGCAGGCTGAACAGCTCGCCCGGGGCAATCACCAGGCCCTGCTGCAGCAGGCGATGGAACAACGGCCGGGTCTCTACCGGGGCGCATACCCGGGCCCAGATGCAGCCACCGCCGGCGGGCATCTGGAACTCCAGCTGCGAGCCCAGGTACAGCTGCATCTGCCGGTACAGGAGGCCCAGGCGCTCGTGCAGACGCGCCCGCAGTTGCTCCAGGTGCACATCGACACGGCCCTTGCTGTACAGCCTGGCCACGGCTTGCTGGCGCAACGGCGGCAGGCGAAACCCGCGCAGCAGGAACTGGCGCAGCAAGGGCCCGTGCCACTGGCGCGACAGCAGGAAGGCGTAAGGCGCTTCGGCGCCAACGCTGCGCTCCAGCGACGAGAACACCAGCAGGCGCTGCGGGTCGACCAGTTCGCGCAGGTCAGCGCCAGAGCCTGGGCTGAGGCACAATTCGCTGTCCAGGTCGTTTTCCAGCAGCCACACGCCGTGCTGGTTGAGCAACCTGGCCACGGCCTGGCGCGCGGCCTCGGGCATGATGCTGCCATGGGGCAGGCTCAGGCGCGAGGCCAGCATCGCCAGGCGTACCGGCTCGTCGCGCAGCAGCCGGGCAAAGCGCTCGAGATCAAGGCCGCCGTCGGCCTGCAAGGGCACTTCGAGCACCCGTATCCGCGCCGCCTGAAACACCCGCAGCAAACGCCAGGAACAGGGCGTGGTCACCACCACGGCGCTGTTGTGCAGTTCAAGGGCGGCCAGGGTGGTCTCCAGCAACGAGCGCAGGTCCAGCGCCAGGTAGACATCCTCGGCGCTCCAGTACAACTGCGCCGAGCGGGTATAGCGCGCCGCCAGGGCGGTGCGCAGTTCCAGCTCGCCACAGGGCTGGGGGGCGCCGCCCAGGCGCGGGTACTGGCGCAGCAACTGGCGCTCGATGCCCAGCAAGGTTGCCTCCAGTGACTGCGGCGCCTGCTCCTGGCCGCCGCTGAGCACCAGCATGCGCGCCGAGTTGGCGTGCTGCTGCAAATCCTGGAGCAGATCGCCAGCGCTGGGCCGTGCCGGCTCAAGGGCCGGCCCCCTGGCGTAGTAGCCCGACTTGGGCACCGGCTGCACCCGCCCTTCGTGCTCAAGCAGCGAATAGGCGTACTGGACCGTCGAAATCGACACGTTCAGGCGCTGGGCCAGGTCGCGCAACGACGGCATCCGGCTGTAGCTGCCCGGCGCCATCTGCTCGATCAGCTCAACCAGGTAGCGATACACCGCCCGGTAGGCGAACTCGCTACTGTGCGGGGCTTTCATCAGTACCGGCCTGGCTGCTCTGCCTTGAGCCAGGCCCAGGACGGCGGCTGCACGCGCAGGTGGCGCAGGTCGGCGCCGCGGCCCTGGATTCGCGCCAGCAACGAACGCGGCCGGGCCCAGCTTTCCGGTTCACGCAGATAGAGCATCTGCAGCAGTGGCAGGTCCAGGCCACTGATGTCGACCATCCACTGCACCACCGGCTCCGGCGCCGGCAATCGTTGCAGGGCCTTGTGCAGGTAAGGCAAGGCCACCAGCATGCCGGGGTGACAGCGGCGCAAAAACACCTCAAGGCGCAGGCCCCGGGAAACAAACGGCGCAAACAACTGGCAGACCAGCTGCGCTTCGCTCAAGCCGTAGGCCTGCAAGGCGAAGTCGCTGGCCTGGCTACGGCGTTGCTGTAACTGCTCGGCGTGCTGCCAGCGGCCCAGCAGGCGCACCTGCAACGTGCGCGGCAGGCCCTTGCGCTGCATGCGCTGGCGCGCCTGGCGCAGGTAGGCATCGACGCCTTCGCGGTAGTCGCTGTCTTCGATGAACTGCCCGTGCAGCCCGCTCAGGTGCGCCAGCAACAGCGGGTTGGCGGTGCCCGCCTGCGCGCAGGCAAAGTACTGCTCGTCGAAGCGACAGCCCAGAAAGCGGTTCAGGCGCTCGTCATACGGCAGGTCGGGGTCATGCACCAGGTCATCGATGATGATGAAGCGCATAGCCGGCGCACAGTAATCGCCGTTGGGCCCGGTAGCCATGGGCCGGGCCTGGCCGTACAGCTGCTGCAGGTAACGCTGGCGCAACTCGCTCATGCCCTCGCACAGCGACGTGGCACAACTGTGAATCGGCCGGATGCACAGCAGGTCTTCCTCGCGCAGGGCGCGGCGGCTCCAGGCCAGCAGGCGCCTGCGCTCGGGCAGCGGCTGGGCGGTGATGATGGCATCGACACCGCCGCGCCAGCCGATGGCCTGGCGGCACAGCTCGGCAAGGCGCAGGGTGCCATGGCTACCGAAACCGGCCCGTGGCCCGCCAGCGAGCAAATGCCCGAACAACAGCAATTCGTGACGCTCGGCCAGTTGCTGGCTCTGGGAAATAGCGTGGCGGCGGTCGAATGGCAGCAACTGCTGGTCATCGAGCATCAGCAGCTCGACCCGCGGATCATCGTGCAAAAACAGCGCCGAGAAGCCCTGCTCGATATTGTTCAAGGCCGTAGTACTCATGCCGGCCTGGCGCACCACGGCGATACGCAGCTCGAAGGTGCCCGGCGAGCGCGCGGCAATGCTCAGTTGCGCCGCGCGCAGGCAGGCCAGGGCATGGCTGGCATTCTGGCTGCCATCATGGGCGAACATCAGCCTGAAGCCGTTGATGCGCTCGGCGCCGCCCGCCGCGACAATCAAGCGTTGAATCAATAACTGCAAAGAGGCCCGCTGGGCCTGGGACAAATGCTCCAGCAAGCGCGCCAATACTTGCTGGTAGATATACTGCATGGCTTGATCGTGAATGCTGCTCATAACGCCTACCCGATTTCAATAAACGGCCACCTGAAAGAAAAAGATTCCATCGAAGAACTTTCAATCAGCAAAGAAGGATAAATAAGTTTATCCTCAGAAACTTCCTACAACTTCCTACGGAAATAACTTCAGAAGCTCTTGCTCACCATCGTTCTTCCCTCCCCCAGTCCGGCAGCACAGCGCCTTTAACCCCTGGCTTACGACCCATCATGCCTCGCTCCGTGAGACGACTATTGAAGAACTATTATCGGGCGTTGCCCCGCGAATAAAAGATACAGATCACGGTAAAAAAACCATTCAGATTCATCTTCGACAATACCGATAATCAGACAGGCTGCCTGTGCTTTTTCCTATTGCACAAACATAGCGCAAGCAGGCAAGCGCCAGCAGGCAAAGTTACCTCGGAAACATCCTAAACAACCCTGGGAAATACCCACAAAAAAGCCCGAGTCAATGCTCGGGCTTTTGCCGTGATGGACAGTCGTGCTGCGTTTACTCCGCCTGCGACAAGTCCAGCACCAGCCGGCCGCCGCACGGGCATTCGTCCATGTAGCGGTGCGCCTCGACCACCTTCTCGAACGGGTAGGTCTTGATGATCAGCGGCGTCAGCAGCTTGTCGGCGGTGAACTGGTTGATATCGCGCAGGGCGCGCTGCAGCGCTACCTGGTCCTGGCTGATGCCCAGCTCCGGCTTGCCGGTGAAGTTGCCGATGCAATGCACGAAGAACTGGATGTTCTTCTGGAACGCCGCACAGGCCGGGAACGGCGTCTGGTTGCCGCCTTGCAGGCCATACAGCACCAGGCTGCCACGCGGTGCCAGGGCATCACCGAGCAAGGCCATCTGCGGCCCGCCAAGGCCGTCGAGGACCATATCGACACCGCGGTTGTCGGTGTACTTGTTGATCTGCATGAGCAGGTCCTGCTCTTCGGTGACGATCACCTTGTCGGCACCGAGCTTGATCAGGTAGTCGCGCTGCTCGGCCTCTTTGGTCGCGGCAAACACCTTAAGGCCCAGGGCCTTGCCCAGTTGCACGAAGGCTGGGCCGGCGCAGTGGCTGGCGTCGGTAATCAGCGCGGTTTGCCCGGCCTTGGCCCGCGCCAGGTCGACGAAGGCAAAGTAGGCGATCAGCAGCGGCGTGTAGTGCACGCTGGCCTCGACCGGCGAGAGAATCTCGGGGTAACGGGTCAGGGCATTGCGCGGCATGACGATGACTTCGCCGTACACCGGGTGCTCGTTGGCACTGCTGGCCGGAAAGCTGGCAACCTTGTCGCCAATGGCCAGGTCATCGACACCTTCGCCCACGGCTGTAACCACACCCGCCATCTCGTGTCCGATACCGGCAGGCAGGCGCGCCTGGGACGGCGCCAGGTTCTGCCGCCAGAGCACGTCGTACCAGCTGATGCCGATCGCTTCAACGCGAATCTGCACCTCGCCAGCCGCCGGTTGCGCCGGGGCCTGCTCTTCGATCTTGAGCACCTCGGCCGGGCCGAACTTGTGGAAACGGATCATGCGGGACATCGCAAACCTCGCCAATTGAACCTCTAATGCCCTGAACTCTATCCGGGCTTTGACGGTTAGACCATCAGTGGCCATTAATAGTCAACATGCTTGTCATTGATTGATGGTAATGCAGCGTCCATCAAATTATGCGGTGCAGGGTAGCAGCCTTTACCCGTAAGATTCACCCCTGCCCCATCCGCCTTGTGAAGCCGAGCCGATGAACCGTAACGACTTGCGCCGCGTCGACCTGAACCTGCTGATCGTCTTCGAGACCCTGATGCACGAGCGTAGCGTGACCCGCGCGGCGGAAAAACTCTTCCTCGGCCAGCCGGCCATCAGCGCCGCCCTGTCGCGCCTGCGCAACCTGTTCGACGACCCGTTGTTCGTGCGCACCGGGCGCAGCATGGAACCCTCGGCGCGGGCGGTGGAGATCTTCGCCCTGCTGTCGCCGGCGCTGGACTCGATCTCCACCGCAGTCAGCCGCGCAGCGGATTTTGACCCGGCGACCAGCACTGCGGTGTTTCGCATCGGCCTGTCGGACGATGCCGAATTCGCCCTGCTGCCGCAACTGCTCAAGCGCGTACGCGCCGAAGCCCCGGGTATCGTCCTGGTGGTGCGCCGGGTCAACTACCTGCTGATGCCGGCGCTGCTGGCCTCGGGAGAAATCTCGGTCGGCGTGAGCTGGACCAACGACCTGCCGGCCAACGCCAAGCGCAAGGTGCTGCGGCGCAGCAAGCCCAAGGTCCTGCGTGCCGACAGCATGCCCGGGAGCCTGAGCCTCGACGACTTCTGCGCCCGCCCCCACGCCCTGGTGTCGTTTGCCGGCGACCTGGGCGGGTTCATGGACGAAACCCTGGAAAAGGTCGGGCGCAAGCGCCACGTAGTCCTTGCCGTGCCGCAATTCAACGGCCTGGGCAGCCTGCTGACCGGTACCGACATCATCGCCACCGTCCCCGACTACACCGCCGAAGTGCTGACCGCCGCCGGCGGCCTGCGCGCCGAAGACCCGCCGCTCGATGTGCAGACATTCGAGCTGCACATGGCCTGGCGCGGGTCGCAGGATAATGATCCGGGGGAGCGGTGGTTGCGGTCGCGGATTCAAATGTTTTTTGGCGATCCGGACAGCCTCTGAAAGCACTTCAGAACCTGCGCCAGCTGTTCAACGCACTCGCAACCCGAGTGAGTACAAGGCCAAGCTTTGCCTGAACAACGCCCTCATCAATCACACTAATGATTACTATCGAGTACCCCACCTGTCTGCTTGCCACAACCACCCCCTATAATCGCCTGCAGATTTCCCCCGCTCCCCCCGCCTGCCCCAGGCGATATCCCCCCTTGGAACCCCGCACCATGCCAAGCGCAAGCCAAGGCCGTCACGGCCTTCCCGAACATAATCAACAGAGCGTCAAGCAGCAGTGGCTGGCGATTCTCTCGGTCGCCGTGGGTGCCTTCGCCCTGGTTACCAGTGAGTTTCTGCCGGTGGGCGTGCTCAACGATGTCGCCAGCGACCTGGGCATCAGTGCCGGCCAGGCCGGCCTGATGGTTACCCTGCCCGGCATAATGGCCGCCCTCGCCGCGCCTTTGCTGTCGGTGGGTATTGGCGCGCTGGACCGGCGTTATCTGCTGATCGGCCTGACGCTGATCATGATCATCGCCAACGCTGTGGTGGCCTACGCCAGCGACTTCAGTCTGCTGCTGTTCGGCCGCGTTCTGCTGGGCGTGAGTATCGGCGGTTTCTGGGCGACGGCCATTGCCCTCAGCGGCCGCCTGGCGCCCAAGGGCGTGGGCGTGGCCCAGGCCACTTCGATCATCATGGTCGGTGTGACCCTGGCCACCGTGCTGGGCGTGCCCGTCGGCACCTGGCTGAGTGGCTTGATGGGCTGGCGCATGACCTTCCTGGTCACTGCGCTGGTCGGCGTGCCGGTGCTGCTGGCGCAGGTCTTCCTGCTGCCGCGGCTCAATCCCGACAAGGCCATTCGCATCAGTGACCTGCCGGCCCTGTTCATCAATCCACAGGCCCGGGTTGGCTTGATTGCGGTATTGCTGATTGGCCTGGCGCACTTTGCCGCTTACACCTATGTCGCTCCGTTCTTCAAACAGAGTGCCGGCTTCGATGGGCCGACCATTGGCTCACTGTTGCTGCTGTATGGCGTGGCCGGGGTGGCGGGCAATATCTTTGCCGGTTTCGCCGCCAACCGCAGCGTGCGTCACACCCTGATGCTGGTCGCCCTGATGATCGCCATCAGCACCGCGCTGTTCCCCTACTTCGCCACCGGCATGACCGGCGCAGCGCTGCTGATCGCGCTCTGGGGCTTCGCCTTCGGCGCCTTCCCGGCCTGCGCCAGCATCTGGATGTTTGTGGTCGCACCCAAGGATGTCGAACGCGGCATGCCCCTGTTTGTCGCCATGTTCCAGGTGATCATCGCATTGGGCTCGTTCTTCGGCGGGCAGATCGTCGACCAGCTGGGCAGCTCGGTGCTGCTGAGCCTGGCCACGGCCCTGGTGGGCTGCGGTTTCGTCACGGTGCTGGTGCTGGGGCGTAACGTCAGCAATCGCCTGGTAGCCCAACCCGCCTAGCCGCTGGACAGACCCGTGGCCAATAGCTAGACCTTCTGTACTGAATCTATTCTCACTGTCGCGTTTGCACGCGACAGTGAGTGGACAGGAAGGCGTGGCAATGACAACAATCGCTGCTAAATCCCGCTTCAAAGCAAAGCTTCTGCGCCCGGCAAAGCCTGGCGACGATGCCTCGTGGGCGTTCGTCGTCCTGCCAAGAGAGGCGAGCGAACAGCTTCCCCGGCGCGGCCGGACCAGTGTTGAAGGCACCATCAACGGGCAGCCTTTCCAGGCAACGCTTGAGCCCGATGGCCAACTGAGCCATTGGCTGCAGGTAAACAGCGCCTTGCTCGAAGCCGCAGGCGCGGCCGTGGGGGATGTCGTTACACTGGAGCTGACCCCGGTGAAGAAGGAGCCCGAGCCCGACATCCCGGCCGACTTTCAGCAGGCCCTGGCCAACGCTGGCGAGGCGCGTGAAGTCTGGAACAGTACGACAACCCTCGCACGCGTCGACTGGATCCACTGGATCACGTCAGCCAAGCAACTCAAGACCCGGGCGAAACGCATAAGCGATGCCTGCGATATGCTTGCATCCGGCAAGAAGCAGGTGTGCTGTTTCGATTCATCCGGCTACTACAGCAAGGCGTTGCGTGCGCCCGAGGCAGAAAACTCCTGAACTGCCGCCTCCTTGCCAACCGCATGGCCAGCCGCGACAAAATCTTCCTTGCGCAACACCACCAACGCCAGCAGCGACGCCACCCCGGTGCCGACATAGAAATACCAGGGCGCAGTGATGTCGCCGGTCACCTTGATCAGCCAGGTAGAAATCAGCGGCGCACTGCCGCCGAACACCGCCACCGGAATGTTATAGGCCACGGCGATGCCGGTGGAGCGGATGCGGGTGGGCAGCAACTCGCTCATCAAGGCGTAGGTCGAGGACGCGTACAAACCGAACAAAATCGCCACGGCCATCAGCGGCCAGAACAGGGTCGCAGGCGTGGCGCCCGGCGCGGTCTTGAAGAACCAGTACATGGCCAGGGTTGCCAGGGTGCCGATCACCAGCAAGAACGGCTTGCGCCCGTAACGGTCGGTGAAGGCGCCGCCCAGCGGCATCACCAGCGCCGCCGAGAGGCTGGCGACGAAGACGTAGAGCAAGGTGGTGCCGCTGTCGAACTTGAGGGTGTTGGACATGTAGGTCGAGGCGAAGGTCAGCACCAGGTAGAAGATCGAGCTGTGCAGGGTGATGATGAAGAACACCAGGGCGATCGCCCGCTTCCACTGCCAGACCTCGCGCAGTGGCGCCTTGGAGGTCTGCCCGGCCTCGACCAGGGCGAGGAACTCCGGGCTGTCTTCAAGCTTGAGGCGGATGTACATCGAGATGAAGCCCAGTGGGCCGGCCACCAGGAACGGAATACGCCAGCCCCACTCCTGCATCAGCTCGGCGCCCAGGGCCCAGGTCATGCCATTGGCCACGGCGCCGCCCAGCAGCAGGCCGAGCACCGCGGTGACCATCAGCCAGCAGGTGGCAAAGCCGCGGCGGCCGGGGCCGGCGTATTCGGAAATGAAGCTGGTGATGGTGCCGATCTCGCCACCGGCCGAGAAGCCCTGCACGCAGCGGATCAACACGAGGATTATCGGCGCGGCAATGCCAATGCTGGCGTAGGTTGGCAACAGGCCGAGCAGGAAGGTCGAGCCGGCCATCATCACCAGCACGGTGATCAGGGTTTTGCGCCGGCCGATCTTGTCGGCCAGGGGGCCGAAGAACAGCCCGCCCAGGGGCCGGATGAAGAAGCTCAGGGCAAAGGCGGCAAAACTTGCCAGCAGGCTGCTGGTGGGGTCGTCAGAAACAAAAAACGCCTTGCCGATGTACACGGCGAGAAAGCCGTAGACGCCATAGTCGTACCACTCGATCAAGTGGCCGGAGGTGGCGCCGATAAAGGCCCGGCGCCGCTGGCGCTGGGGGTTGGAAGCTGGCACACCCATAGTGGGGACTCCTGTCGTAGTGCTATCCATGAAATACCGCGCGTCAGAGGTTGATCAGAGGCTGCGAAGGCTCCTGTAACCACTGGCGCAAGCGGGTCTTGAGAATCTTGCCATAGCTGTTCTTCGGCAGCTCGGGGCAAAAGACGAACTTTTTCGGTTTTTTGAACGAGGCCATGCGCGCCAGAAACCACTGGTTGAGGGCCTGCGCATCGAGGCTATCGGGTGAACGCAAGGCCACGAAGGCTACCACCGATTCGCCCCATTCGGCATCGGCCTCGCCGACCACGCACACCTCGAACACTTCGGGGTGCTGCATCAGCACTTCCTCGACTTCGCGTGGGTAGATGTTGCTGCCGCCGGAGATGATCACATCCTTGCAGCGATCGGTGAGGGTCAGGTAGCCCTGCTGGTTGAAAAAGCCAATGTCGCCGGTCAGCAGCCAGCCGTTTACCAGGGCCTCTTGGGTGGCTTGCGGGTTGTCCCAGTAGCCCAGCATCACTACTGGCCCGCGCACCACGATCTGCCCCGGCTCGCCCGCGGCCACCGGCTGGCCTTGGGCATCCACCACGCGCACCTCGACGCAGGCGTGGGCACGCCCCACCGAGGCGGCGATCTGCGCCCAGTCGGCGTGCCCGCGATCGGCGATGGCCTGGCGCGACAGCGCGCTGATGGTCATCGGGCATTCGCCCTGGCCGTAGATCTGCACCAGCCGCGGGCCAAAGGTGTCCAGGGCCTGGGCAAGATCGGCCAGGTACATTGGCCCGCCACCGTAGACGATGGTCTTGATGCCTTCGCCGGCATACCCCTGCAGGCGCGCCTGGTCGACCATGCGCTTGACCATGGTCGGCGCGGCAAACAGGCTGACCTGGCCCAGTTGCTGCGCAAGCTCAAACAGCTCCGCCGCCTGGAAGCCGCGCGAGGCCGGCACCACATGGCGGGCGCCACAGCGCACATGAATGAAGTTGTACAGGCCGGCGCCATGGGACATCGGCGCGGCGTACACCACCGCGTCACCAGCGGCCACCGCATCGACGTCCAGTGGATAGCACAGGGACATGGCGATCAAATTGCCATGGGACAGCATCACGCCCTTGGAGCGCCCGGTGGTGCCGGAGGTGTAGAACAGCCAGGCCAGGTCGCTGTCCTGGCGCGGGTACGGCTCGGGCAGTTGCTCATCCGCCAAGGGGCCTTGCGGGCTCGGCGTGTGCGTCGCCAGTTCTTGGCAGCCGCTCGGCAAGGCGCCGCTGGCGAACACCCGGCCGTCATCTGTGTAGACCAGCCGGGCGCCGGCATTGCCGGCAACCCAGGCGGCTTCCAGGGCGTGCAGCTTGCTGTTGATCGGCACCGCCACCGCGCCGCTCCACCAGATGGCGTACAGCAGTTCGAGATAGCGGCAGCTGTTTTTCATCAACAGCGCCACCCGCTCTCCGGGCGCAATGCCGTACTGCTCGCGCAGTTGCACGGCGCGGGCCCGGGCCTGGGCGGCGAACGCCTGGTAGTCGGCAACCTGGCGCTGCCCCTCGAACAACGCCGGGCGCTGCGGCCAGCGCTGGGCCGCATCGCGCAGCCAATGGGCGATGTTCATCCTCAGGCCTTGACCGCTTGCAGGACACTGGCGTAGTTGGCCACGGCCATGCCGCCCATGTTGAACAGCAAGCCGAACTCGGCACCGGGCACGCCCAGGCCGATGGGTTCGCCGGTCAGCTGGGCAAAGCCCAGGGCATGCATCGACACGCCGGTGGCCCCCACAGGATGGCCCTTGGCCTTGAGCCCACCGGACAGATTGACCGGCAGGCGCCCGCCCTGACGCACGATACCGTCGTCGAGGGCGCGATGGCCTTCACCGCGGGGGACCAGGCCCATGGCTTCGTAGATCAGCAACTCGGCGATGGTGAAGCAGTCGTGGACCTCGGCAAAGTTCAGGTCGCCAAGGGTCACCCCGGCTTCGCGCAAGGCACCCTGAATCGCCCGCTGCGGTCCCTCGAAGGCCAGCACATCGCGGCGCGACAGCGGCAGGAAGTCGTTGACCTGGACCATGGCGCGAATCGCCACCTGGCGGCGCATCGAGCGCGCACGCTGCGGCGAGGCGAGGATGATCGCCGCCGCGCCGTCACTGATCAGCGAGCAGTCGGTCAGGCGCAGGGGCGGTGCGATCAGCGGGTTGCCCGAGGAAACATTGTTGCAGTGTTCGAAATCCATCAGCCGGTGCATCTGCGCCAACGGGTTGGCCATGGCATTGGCGTGGTTCTTTACCGCAATCGCGGCCATCGAGGCCAACGGGCTGTGGTAGCGTTCGGCATACTGCTGGGCCACCTGGCCAAACAGCTGGGCGAAGCTCAGGCCGGCCTCCTGCATGGCGTTCTGGTAGCCGGCACCGGCCAGGGCGCGGGTGACTTCGACGGTGCTGTTGCCGGTCATTTTCTCGGCGCCGACCACCAGCACCAGGTCGGCGGCGCCGCTACGAATCGCGTTGATGCCGGCCTGGATCGCCGCCGAGCCCGAGGCACAGGCGTTCTCGCAGCGGGTGGCGGGCTTGAAGCGCAGTTGCGGGTCGGCTTGAAGCATCAGCGAGGCAGGAAAGCCGTCGGCCACCAGGCCTGAGTTGAAGTGCCCGAGAAACAGCGCGTCGATCTCGCCGGCGTCGATCTCGGCGTCTGCCAGGGCTTCGCGGGTGACCTTGACGATCAGGTCTTCGAGGTTGAGGCCATCCAGGCGACCAAAAGGGCTGTGGGCAGCCGCGACGATGGATACGGA
The DNA here is from genome assembly GCF_000955865.1 of Pseudomonas sp. 2(2015). Lineage (NCBI taxonomy): Bacteria > Pseudomonadati > Pseudomonadota > Gammaproteobacteria > Pseudomonadales > Pseudomonadaceae > Pseudomonas > Pseudomonas sp. 2(2015). The sequence goes on along the minus strand of NZ_JYOF01000010.1, from coordinate 137,303 downwards.
ATCGTGTGTCATGGTGATTTTCTTCTGTCCTTGAAGCGCGTATTCCATACAATGATTCAGCGCCCGAATCCCACGCTAGTTGGGGCAACTACTTACGCCAGTAAGTAGTGCCCGCCAACCCGGTGCACACCGACAAACCCGAGGCAGGACGCCCGATGACCGAAGACGCCCCGCACTTCCAGGACCTTGAGCGCCTGGCCTTCCAGGTTTCCCCCGCGCCGCAGATGATTACCGGCCATCGGCGCATGCTCGACTGCAACCAGGCCTTTGAGCGCCTGTTCGGCTACGAGCGCGAGCATCTGCAAGGCAACCTGACCCTGTTGCTGTACCCCTCCCACGCCGACTACCAGAGCATCGGCGAACGCAGCGAGCACTGGCTGCGCAACGGCCCCGGTGCCTTTTACTCCGACGAGCGTTTCATGCAGCATCGTAATGGCGAGGTGTTCTGGGCCAGGGCCCACGGCTTTTCGCTGACGGTCGAGGACCCGTTCAAACTGATGGTCTGGCATTTCGAGCGCCTGGACCGCCAGCCGGCGCCGACCATCCAGCTGACCCCGCGCGAACGCGAGATCTCGCTGCATATCGTCAACGGCCTGACCTGCAAGGAGGTGGCGCGCAAGCTGGGTATCTCCCACCGCACCGTGGAAGTCCACCGCGCCCGGCTGATGAAGAAGCTTCAGGCCAAGAACAGCGCAGAGCTGGTGTCGAAGATCATCTTCATCAGTTGAGCGGCGTCAGGCGTTTCCCTTGGCCTGCTGTTCCAGGTGCACCTGCAAGGCCGGATCGATCTGCAGCGCGCCGGCCAGTTCGTCAAGGTAGGCCCGCTCTGCGTCCTGCTGGTCATCCACCAGCATTACGCTGGCCAGGTACATTTCCGCTGCCATGCCTGGGTCCTGGGCCGACTGCGCCACCTCGCCAGCATCCAGTGGCTTGCTGACTTCCTCATCCAGCCATTGCTGCAGTTGCGGGTCGTTGGTGTGACGTTTGATTTCAGCGTAAATCAACGCTTGTTCTTGCTCATCGATACGACCGTCAGCCTTGGCTGCCGCAATCAGCGCGCGCAAGATTGCATGACTGTGGCCCTCGGCCTCGGCGCCGGACAATTGATCGACCGTACGCAGCGCCTGTTGCGGGGCCGCCGCCTGGCTGCGCTGCCAGCTTTGATAGGCCTGGAACGCCATCATGCCCAACGACGCCAGGGCCGCGTAATGGGTGCCTCCGGCGGAGCGCCCCTGGCTAGCGCCACCCGCGCTGCCCCCCAACAGCCCGCCCAGTAGACCACCCAGGCCAGCACCGCCCGCCGATGCACTGCCGCCGCCAAGCAGCCCGCCCAGCAAGCCGCCCAGACCGCCCAGGCCGTCTTGCACGGACCTGCCGCTGCTCCCTTGTTGCGCTTGCGAACCCTGCCCGGCGCGAAGCAGCTGTTCGAGTAGATCGCTGGTGTTCATAGCACCGCCCTCGGTCGGTAGTTGCTGTTTAGACAAGCAACGATAGCCCCCGCAAGGCGATCTGCCATGACCGTCTGGCCGACGGCAAAGCCGGGGCTTACCGAGCATGCAGGTTTATGTGAGCATATCCACCCCGCCCTGCCCCGCGCCCCACGAGAGGCTGTATGACGATTTTCCACAAAACCGCCCTGACGCTGACCCTGGCCGTTGTCGGCCTGTTGGCGCTACCGAATCTGCATGCCGCGAGCAAAGCCGGCAGCCAGGCGAAAGCTGAAGTAAAGGTCGCGGTGCTCGGCGGCAAGTTCAGCTTCACCCTGCCGGCAGGCTTCATCGCTAGCCCCTTGAGCGCCGACGAACAGAGCAGCGAAGGCGCCGGCGCCGTGGGCACCCTGTATGCCAATGCGCAGGAAAAGCGCGTGGTCATGGTGGTCGAAAAACCGCTCCCCGAAGCGTCGCGCCCAGGTGACAACGACGACGCCTTCCTCGACGGCGCCGTCAGCGGTTTCGTCGAACGCCAGAGTGCCGGGCTGCCGGACTTTCGACAAACCGGCGAAGCACGCCTGAACCGCAACGGCCTTGGCGTGCGACAAATCGACAGCACGGCGACCCTGGGCGGCGGCAAAACCTTGAACAGCACCTTTATCGCAGGCTCCGGCGAGCGCATGGCGGTCATCCAGGTCATTTCCCGCAGCGACCAAGCCAGCAGTCATGCGACGCTGGTCAAGCGAATCGCGGGGCAATCCTCGGTGCCGGCTAAGCAATCTGGCAACAAACAGGGTAAATAGCGTGCAGCGCTCTAAGGCGTGCAAGGCTTTGGCGGTGTGCGGAATCAAGGCCGGTCGGAGAATCGAAGCAAGTTTCGAAGGCACCTGCGGTTGAAGCCACAGCTGTTTGCTGGCTCTCGCGAAAGGCCGTTTTCGACCCATGGCAGGCAGCGATCTAAAGCTCTGTTGTCAGTACCGACCTCATCGCCGGCAAGCCGGCTCCCACAGGAATATCGCCAGCCTTCAGGCATGCGTTGTACCTGTGGGAGCCGCGCTTGCCGCCGATGCATGACGGTCAAGTGGGAGCGGGCTTGCCCCGCGATCCGGGCCATGGGCATTGTCTATCACGCGGCCATGCCCCTATCGCGGGGCAAGCCCGCTCCCACCGTCTAATCGCCGTTCGAGCGGACGATTCCCCTACTGCGCAATAACCCGATACCGCGCCAGATTCAGCGCCACCAGCAACGCCACCACCGCCATCAGCGCCCCGGTGAGGAACCCGCCGCTGTAACCGACCTGCGCGGTCAGCCCCAGCAACAGCGAGGACGACAGCATTTCGCCGAGGTCGCGGGTGCTTTGCACGGCGGTCATGTCGGTGCCGGCCTGGTCGCTTTGCCCGGAAAACGCCATCGAGGCGGTCATGATTGCCACCGAGGTCGCGCCGGTGGCAAACGAGCCAAGCCCTACCGCCAGCCAGATCAACTCGACCCGGGGCGCCACTAGCCCGCTTGCCTGCAGCAGCCAGACCAGCGCCGCCACCCCGGCCATGGCCACCGCCAGCATGAACGCCGGCCACAAGCCCAGCACACGGATCAGCCAGGCACCGCCGCCGCAACCGAGCACGATGGTCACCACGCCGCCGCTCATGCCCAGTTGGCCGATGGCCTGCAACGACCAGCCAGCATCGTTGAGGAACAGTTTCGACAGGCCAAAGCCAGACACCGCGGTCATCGCCGAGAGCAATGCCAGCACCACCAGCGACAGCGCCCCGGGCCGCTTGATGAAGCGCAACAGGCTGGCGTGGGCGACGTCGGGTTGTTTCTCTTTAGCCGGTGCCACGTGCAGCCAGGCTACGCAGCACAGGCTCGCCAAGGGCACCAGGGCCAACAGGTCGAAGGCCGTGGTTTGCCCGAAGTGGCCACTGAGCAGCAGCGCCCCGGCGCCGCCGACGAAGAAGCCGAACATGGTGCCGCCGACCTGGATGGCGTTGATCCGCGCGAGCATGTTGTCGCTGAAATACTCGGCGGCCATGCCGTCGGTGGCGATGTCCTGGGTGGCGCTGGCGAACGAAGCGAGGATCAGCAGGCCCACGGCCCAGCCGGCGGTATCGACACTCAGGCCGATGCTCGCCAGGGTCACCAGGCACAGCAGCACAAGGATCTGCATCGGTATGATCCAGCTGCGCCGCCGCCCCAGGCGCGGGCTCCAGTGGTTGTCGACCTGCGGCGCCCAGATGAATTTCACCACCCACGGCAGGCCCACCAATGGCAGGAAGGCCAGGGCATCGAGGGCCGCGCCGTCGTGGCGCAACAGGGTTGGCAAGGCGTCCATGGCGATGCCGAAGCAAATGCCCTGGGACAGGTACAACAGGGCGAAGGTCAGCACCATGCGCCAGTGTTTCAACAGATCCAGCATGCGAGTCTCCATTCAGATAGCGTTGGCGTCGGCAGCCCTTGCCGTACGCGAAAAAACAGTCAGGCGGCGCACCGCCCACAGGGCACTGGCACCGGCGAGCAACAGCACCAGGTCAATCGGCCAGACGCTCAGGTTGGCGTGTTCCAGGCTGCCAGCCAGGTGCAAGGCGCCAGCACTCAGGAAGGCCAGGCCGGCCACGCTCAACAGCAGGCGTAGCGGTTGGCGCTGCGGCGGCATCAGCGCGGCCAGCAGCAGGCTGGCGATCCAGCAGCCCCAGAACCACGCCGTCAGTGAACTGCGCGGCAACAGCCCGAGGTTGGCCAGCGCCCCGGCGCACAGCAGCACGGCGCTGGCCGCCAGCAACCCGCCGCCGCCACCGACCACCAGGCGCAGCAGCACTTGCCAGCCTGCCCCGCCCTTCAGCCGCCGGCGCTCCAGCCACAGGTACAGGCCGCTGAGCACCAGCACTGCGGCGCCCAGGGCCATGCTGAAATGCACGACGCGCAACAGCGGCCCGGCGTGGGGCAGCCAGCGATAATCGGCAAAGTGCAGCGGCTGCACCGCGATAAACGCCTGCAGCCAGAAGCCTCGGCCACTGGCACTGCTGGTGGCCAGCGGCTTACCGTCATCGCCGCGGTAGGCATGGCGCTCGAACACTGCGGTGCTGGGCAGGCCGGACTCGATGCCGGCCACTTCCAGCCAGGCTCCGGGCTCGCCCCAGTGATGCAGGGTGACGCTCTGGGCGGTGAAGCCCGGGTGCGCCGCCGCGTCGTTGCTCAGCAGTTGATCGAGATCGAACGGCTGGGCCGGCGCCGCCTGCGGATCGACCTGCGGTGGTGCGCCCAGCAGCTGCATGAACGCCTGTTGCGGGGCCCCGGGAAACGCCTGCCCGGCCAGGGTCAGGGTACCCAGGGCGCCAAGGCCGGAGATCGCCCCGGTAACCCCGAACAACAGCAGCCACGGCCCGGCCCAGCGGCCGATCAGGCTGTGCAGGTCGTGGGCCAGCAGCCGCGGGCCACGGTCACGGCGCAAGCGCGTAAGGTCCTGCAAGCGGCCGCTGTGCAGCGCGCTGCCGGCCCAGATCATCAGCAACAGCACCACCCCCAGCAGGCTGATCAGCACCCGCCCGGGGAAGCCGGCAAACAGGCTTTTGTGCAGGTTGAAGAGGATATCGGCGGCGTTCTCCGTTTCCAGCGCCCGGCCAGTGGCCGGGTCCAGGGCCAGATTGCACGGCTTGGCAGGCGCGCACAGCTCGACCACCGCGCGCTCGCCGTCGGGCAGACGAATCTGCAACGCCTCGGGCGCCAGGCCGTGGCGGCTGGCCACCGGCAGCCATTGCGCCAAGGGCAACAGCGGCCCTGGCGCCAAGGCTGCCGGGCCGCGAAACCAGCTGCGCAGGTCCTCATGGGCCATGCTCCAGGCGCCGCTGAGCAGAATCACCAACAGCAGCACGCCGAACACCCCGCCGGCACCGGCATGCACGCGCTGCACCAGCGCCCGCGGTGCGCCCATCATGACCCGGCTCCTGCCCATGCCAGGCAAGGGCTGAACAGCAGCAACCAGGCGCTGGAGCGGTAGACCACGCGCTTGCAGTCCGGCGCCAGCAGCGCCCACAACAGCACCGTGACGAGAAACCCCAGGCCGATAAAGATCGCCGCATAGAGCCGCTCAAGCCCGTCGCCCAAGGGGTAGTGGCGGGCCAGCAGCACCGCCAGTTGCAGGCTGCTGAGCACGCTGCCAGCTAGCGCCAGGCTGATGCGCAGCGGCCATGGCCCAAGGCCTGGGGCTGCCATCAGAACGTGCCTCGCAAGGTCATGTTGAGGCTGCGCGGCTCCCCGTAGCGGTTGTTCCAGCTGGGGTTGGAAAGGCTCTGGTAATACTTGCGGTCGGCCAGGTTGTTGCCGTTGAGCGAGGCCGTCCAGTGCTCGTCAATGCGATAGGCAACCCGTGCATTGAGCAACGCATAGCCGCCCTGCTGCATCGATACGGCGCCCGACTGCGCAGAGAAATCACTCTGCGCCTGCACCCCGGCACCGACGCTCCAGCGCCGCTCCTGCCAAGGCAGCTCGTACTGGCTCCACAACCGCAGCATGTGCCGCGGGGTGAACTCGGCATAGCGCTCGCCGGAGTTGCTGCGGGTGTCCTTGAGGTATTCGGTGGTGGTGTAGGTGTAGCCGGCGAACAGGCTCCAGTCCGGGGTGATATAGCCGGTGCTTTCCAGCTCGAAGCCCTGGCTACGCACCTTGCCGCCGCTGATGTAGTAGGTGTTGGGGCCGGCGCCGGGGTGTTCCGGGTCGACCTGCGGATTGTTCTCCAGGTCGATGCGAAACGCCGCCAGCGACACGTTCAGGCGGCCCTCCAGCAACTCGCCCTTGACCCCGGTCTCGTAGGTCTTGCCTTCCACCGGCTTGAGCAGGTCGCCGCTCCAGGTCTGCCCGGTTTGCGGCTGGAACACCTCGGCGTAACTGGCGTACCACGACCAGTCCTGGGCGAAGTCCCAGATCAGCCCGCCGTACGGGGTGATCTCACGCCCGGGCTTGAAGTGATCGCTCGGTGCATCCTGGTCCCACCAGCTGGCCCGGGCACCGACCACCAGGGTCAGCGGATCGAGCAGCTTGAAGCGGGTCAGCGCGTAGACACCCTTGGAGGTGGTGGTGGTCGAACCCGGCGATGTGTAGGCGCCGATACCCGGCTTGGGCACGCTGTGCGGGTCCCAGCGATAGACGTTGACCGGCACGTTCAACGGCGTGGTGAAGTCTGCCGTGCGCTGCTCGGTTTGCCCCTGGCTGTAGTTGCTGCCCAGCAGCAGTTCATGGCTGCGGCCGAACAGCGAGAACGGCCCGTTGACCGAGGCATCGACGCTCTTCTGGGTGCTTTCGAACTTGTACGCCGCGCCCATCAGACGGCCGCCGTCACCGGTGACGGGGTCAATCGCACCGTAGGCGCCGGCATAACGCAGGCTGGAGTCGGCGTCCTGGTATTCGGCGGCGATCTTGGCTTTCCAGCCGTAGTCCAGTTGCTGCTCGAGCGAGCCGAACATCCGCCGCGTGGTCCACTTGAAGCGGTCCCAGTCGACATCCAGGTAAGTGGAGCGCGGCAGGTTCAGGCTCGAGCCGTCCTTGGCCATCGGCACACCAGCCATGTTGGTCACCGAGTCGATGGTCTGGTACTGCGCGCCCAGGGTCAGCAGGGTGTCCGGGCTCAGGTCGAACTCGCTGATGCCGTACAGCAGCTGAGTGTCTTGCTTGCCGATGTCGTAGAAATAGTCGCGGTCCTCGTAGGCGGCGACCATGCGCCCGCGCACATTGCCAGACTCGGTCAACGGCCCGCCGACATCGACCTCGCCGCGGTAACGGTCCCAACTGCCGCCGCTCAAGGTGGTGCTGGCGGCAAACTCTTTTTGCGGGCGCTTGCGCACCAGGTTGACCGTGGCTGCCGGGTTGCCACTGCCGTGCAGCAAGCCGTTGGAGCCCCGCAGGATCTCGACCCGTTCGTACACCGCCATGTCCTGCGGTGAGCTGGCGGTGTCGCCGAGCAAGGCCGGCACGCCGTCGAGTTCGAACGAGTTGACCTTGAAGCCACGTACGTAATAAGCGGTGGTCAGCAGCTGGAACGGCTGCACGGTGACGCCAGTGGCTTGCTGCATCACCTCGTCGAGACTGAACAGGTTCTGCTGCTCGATGCGTTCATGGTCGATCACACTCACCGACTGCGGCGTCTCGCGCAGCTTGAGCGGCATCTTGCCGATGGTGGTGACCCCGGGTGCGGTCACGCTGCTGGCGCTGTCCTTGCCGGTGATCTCGATGTTGCCCAGTTGCAGCGTGCCGTTGCCGTTCTCTGCAGCAATCGCCAGCGCCAGCGGATTCAGGCCCAGTACCAGGACCATCGCCAAGTGCGCCCGGCTGCGTTGCCCACTCCGTCCTGCCTTTTTGACTCCCTGATGTAACATTGCCCCGCCCCAATTTCGATAATAATTCTCATTAGTATCCTTCAAACGAGTGGGCGAACTTTTCGATTTAGGGACTTTTTCAATTGATGCCCGGCACCGGTGCATTCAATCGACGACACCGTGCTGCTCGACGAACTGCGCATACCACGGGTGGGTGGCCAGCAGTTGCTCATGACTGCCGCTGCCGCTCAGGCGCCCGGCCTCCAGCACCAGGATCTGATCGGCGTCGCGCACCAGCGCCGGGTTGTGCGACACCAACACCAGCGTGCGCCGGCCGCGCAATGCCCGCAGGCTGCGATTGACCCGCGCCTCGCTGCGCGCATCGAGGCTGGCAGTGGGCTCGTCGAGCAACAGGATCGGCGCCGGCGACAGCAGCGCTCGCGCCAGCCCTACGCGCTGGCGCTGGCCACCGGAGAGCAAGGCGCCGCCCGGGCCGACCTCGCTGTGCCAGCCCTCGGCCAGGCTGGCGATCACCTCATCCAGCGCCGCTGCTTCAGCGGCCTGCTGCAATTGCCCAGGCGTTGCCTGTGGCCGCGCCATGCTGACATTCCATAGCAGGCTGCCGGCGAACAGGCCGCTGTCCTGGAACACCTGGGTCAAGTGCGCGGCAAGGGTTTGCTCGCTCAACTGGCGGATGTCCACCTGGCCCAGACGCACTTCGCCGGCCTGGGCATCCATGCCCCGCCCCAGCAACGCCAGCAGCGTACTTTTACCGGCGCCCGACGGCCCGACAATGGCCGTGAAGGTACCAGACGCGCAGTACAGGTCGAGGTCCTTGAGCAGGTGCTCGCCATGTTCGCCGTAGCTGCTCAGGCCCTGGCCCTGCAGGCTGGCGTCCAGGGGTTGCAAGCCGGGTTGCGGGCTGTGCAGGATCGGTTGCGCCAATACCCCCAGCACCTGTGCCAAGGCCTGCCAGGCCATGCGCAGGGCCTGGTCCAGTTGCGCCAGTTGTGACAGCGGCTCGACAAAGCGCACCAGCAATACCAGCACCGCCACCAACAGCGCCCCCGGCAAATGCCCGGCGGCGACCGCCAGCACGCCGCCGACCAGCAGCGCCGAAAACACCAGTTGCACTGCGCTGGCAAAGCCCAGGCTGGCGGGCAATGCCTGGCGGTTGAGCGAACGGGTCGCCTGATGTTGCTGCTGCAGGGCCTCGCGCAGGGCCACCTGGCCCTGGCTGGCAACGGCGCTGCTGCGCATCAGCGCCTGTTGTTCGGCGAAAGTTTGCAGCAGTTGCCCGGCATGCCGATCAACCGCCTGGCGCTGTTGCTCAAGGTCCAGGCTGCGCCGCCCGGCCCAGCGCAGCAGGCCGAACAACGGCAGGTAGGCCACGGCCAGCGCCAGCGCCACGGATGGCGCCAGGGCGAACAAGCCGAGGACCACCACCGTTGGCGTCACCAACGCGGTAATCAACGGCGCCAACAGGTGCGCCGGGATACTCATGCTGCTGAACACCGGCCCGCGCACCAGGTCGTCGAGATGGCGCTGGCGGCCCCGCGCCAGCCGGGGCAAATGCTCCAGCAAGCGCGACACCAGCCCCGCTGCCAGCCCTGCCCCAGCGAGGTAACCACGCCGCTGGGCGATATAGCTGACCAGGGCCTGCAGCAGCGTCAGGCCCAGCAGCAGCCCCACCGGCTGCAGCACATCGGCGCCTGCGCGGTCGAACCAGGCCAGCACCAGCGGCACCAGTGCCAGCCCCGCCAGACCATCAAGCACCGCGGCCAGCACCATCCATATCAGCGCCGCGCGCAGGGCTTGCCAGGTGCGCGGCGGCAACTGGCGCAAGGACGAAAAAACACTCATGACACAGGCTCCATTTGCTCGGCATCGGACATTTGTTCACGCCACAACTGACGGTAAAGGCCGTCCATGGCCAGCAACTGCTGATGACTGCCACGCTGAACAATCCGGCCCTGGTTCAACACCAGGATCTGCTCGGCATGGCAGATGCTCTGCAAGCGGTGGGCAACGATCAACCGCGTACGCCCGGCCGCCCCCTCGTGCAGGGCCATGCGCAAGGCCCGCTCGGTGTGCGGATCGGTGGCCGAGGTCGGCTCGTCGAGGAGCATGATCGGCGCACTCGAAAGCAGCGCCCGGGCAATGGCCAGGCGCTGCAGTTCGCCGCCCGATAGCTGCACATCGTCACCGGCTATGCTCGCGTAGCCCTTGGCCAGCGCCATGATCCGGCTGTCGAGGCAGGCCGCCCGTGCAGCCTCGCGAATCTGCTCGAGGCTGGCGTCGGGCTGGTACAGGGCGATGTTCTGCGCCAGCGACAGGCGCAGTACTCCGGCGTGCTGGAACACCAGCGCCAGATGCCGTTGCAGTTGCGCGCTGGCGATCTGCCGAACATCCACCCCGCCGACCAGCACCTGGCCGCTGTCGACGTCCATGAACCGCGCAATCAAGCCGGCCAGGGTACTTTTGCCCGCCCCCGACGGCCCCACCAGGGCCGTGGTGGTGCCCGGCTCCAGGCGCAGGTTGATCGCTGACAATACCGGCACCTCGCCATGGGCGAAGGACACCTCGCGCATTTCCACGCTGGCGTCCCTGGGCGCTTGCGGCGCGTCGGGCTCGGCCAGCGGCGGCGTGCTCAACACTGCCTGCAAGCGCTGCGCACTGACCCGCGCGCTATTGAGGGCATCGAGGCCGTGCCCCATGGCCAGCACCGGCGCGGCCATGGCCCGGACCAGCAACAGAAAGGCGCACAACTGCGCCGCGCCGATTTCGCTCAGCCCCGGCAGCAACGCGCCAAGCACCACCCAGGCCAGCAGCCAGGGCGCACTGAGCAGCACCTGGACCAACGCCGCCAGTTGACCGGCGCGGCTCACCCAGTGGCTGAAACGCTGATCAAAGCGCTGCACCGCCTGTTGCAGGCTGCGCTGCACGCCGGCCCCCGGGAACTGGCGCACCAGGCGCAAGTTGGCGGCGAACTGGCTGTAGTCGCTGAACAACTGCTGCACCGCCGCATTGCGCTGCTCGACATCTTCGCGGTAGTGCGCCGAGCCCAGCCGCCAGTACCCCAGCCCCCCCAGTGCCAATGGCAGCAGGCACCACAGCGCCAGGGCGCTGTCGCTCCACAGCAGGTAGCCGAAGGTGGCCAGGGGGATCAGCAGCAGGTTGACTAGATCGGTCGGCGCATGGCCGACCAACTGGTGCAATGCACGTACGTCCTGCTCGGCATAGCGGGTCACGCCCTCGGGCCCGAGCCGGGCGAACCAGCCTAGCGGCAAGCGTTGCAGGTGCTCGGCCAGGCGCACGCGCAAACGCTCGCACAGGTCGGCATCGACACCGTGGGTGAGGTGCAGGGCCAGGGTCTGGCCACACAGCCACAGGGCCGAGCCGAGCACCGCCAGCAGCACCCAGTTCATCACCCCGGGCGCCAGCGGCGGCTCCTGTTGCAGGCTGTCGGCCAGGTGCGCCAGGGCAATCAGCGGCAACAGCGAGCTGACCCCGGATATGGCCTGCACCACCACCGCCAGGCACAAACGCACCCGGAACGGGCGCAGCAGTGCCTGCAGTTCAGGCCCCAACAGGTTCATTGGCACCCCTCCAGCGCCTGCGCCAGGGTGGCTGCCGGCAAGGCCTGTGCGGGCGTTTGCGGAAAACCGATGGCGGCTGTCACCTGCTGCCACAGCGCGACCACTTCCAGGCTGCGCTGTTGCCGGCGCACCAGCCCTGCACCGTCGAGCAACGGCTCCAAGGCCCTGGCCGCAGCCAGTGGCCAGAGCTGCCGATAGACCTGGCCCCAGTCCGTGGCGGCGTCCATCAGCACTTCGGCACACGGCAAGGCGCCGCCGCTCAGCACAAACAAGCCGTCCTCGTCCTCGCGCGGCGCGCGCACCGCTGGCATCCACAGCAGCGGCCCGTGCGGTGAGGCCAGCAGCAAGGTGCCGCTGTCGGTGGCCAGGCTGATGCGCTGGAGCATCTGCATGCGCCCGTCATCGGCCGCCGCCAGTTCATTGAGCACCCGTAACGACACCGGCACCTCGGCCATCACCAGGCTGACATCGCGCCACGGCGACAGCGCCGGTGCCAGGTTGTCCAGCGACCACGGCCCCACCGACTCCAACAACGCCGCCAGGATGTCGAGGGTGGCGTAGCTGACCTGCACCGCACAACTGGCCTCGATATGGCGGATGCCCTGCTGACGATGCAACTGCCGGCCCAGCTCGATGAAGCGCGCCACCCACGGCAACTGCGGGTAAAAACTGTTGAGCAGGCAACGGCGCTGCAAGCGTGCCGCGCAGCGCAACAGCTCGTGCAGCTCCTGAGGCAACAGCGGGTGTTCGATCAACACATCGATACCGCGCGCCATCAACGCTTGCGCCAGGGCCGGGCCCTGCTCGCCGCGCGCCGCGCCGCCCACCGCCACGCAGGCCAGGCGGGTGTCGTCGGGCAGCTGTTCGAGGGCCGCGAAACACGGTACACGAAGATGCCGGGCCAGGGCCTGTGAACGGCGACTGCCCTGGCCCAGCACGCCGACCAACTGTAGGTGCTCGGCAGCGGCGACACCGGCGGCGTAGAACTGGCCGAATCGGGAACCCACTACCAGGGTTTTGACGGGAGTGTTCATGGGCGCTGTTCCTCCAGCAAGTAACGACTGAGCCCGGCGTTCAGGCAATCGAAGTGATTGCCGCGCAGGGTCTGGACACTGAGCGGCGCCAGCGACGCGGCCTGCCACCAGGCCTGCAGGCTGGCCTGGTGATTGGCGATCAAGGGGTTGCCGACACTGGGCACGAACAGGCGCACGGCACCGATGTACGGCGCACTGTCGCTGTAGTGGCTGGCCCGTACCGAATGGGCGAACACCCGGTATAGCTGTTCGTCGGCGATGCCGCTGGCGGCGCTCAGCACCCGGGCCTTGAGCTGGGCAACGTCGAAGGCCGGCAAGGCCGCGCTCAAGCTGCCCGCCGGCAGGTGTTGCACGGAGGCCTGCAGCAGCGGCGCCAGGGCCGCCTGCAACTGCTCGGCCGACGGCAAGCCGAGTGCCTGCGGGTCCAGGCCGAGGGTGGCGGCAAAGCTGTAGAGGATCAGCAGCTCGTCATCCAGCCGGTACGGGATGCGGTAGCTGGAGACAATGTCCACCCGGCGCACCTCGGCGCCCAGTTGCAGCAGCGCCTTGGCCAGTTCCAGGGTCACCAGCCCGCCGGAGCAGTAGCCCAGCAGGTCGAAGCTGCGCCGGCCGCTGTCCCACAGGGCCTGGGCATAACGCTTGCCGAGGGTGGCGTTGACATGCTCCGGCGCCAGGCGCAGGTAGGCTTCGCTGTCGTGCACCGCCAGCCCCAGCAACGGGCCGCTGCCGGCAAGCTCGGCAATCAGCCGGCGATACGGCAACAGTGTGCCGAGGCCTTCATGCACCAGCACCCGGGCAATGCCCTCGCCTGCGGCCAGCTCACTCAAGGCGTCGCCGCCTACGCGCCCGGCCAGCGGCGCGCGGGTGGCTTGCAAAACAGCCGTTGCCGGCTGTTCAGCGGCCGGCGCCTCAGCCCCTGACTCACTACGCAAGCGCTGGGCCAGGCCGGCCGGAGTCGGCTGGCTCAGGGCCCAGCGCAACAGGCGATCGAAGGGGTGTACACGGGCCAGCGCTTCCTGCTCGCGCAGGCCGGCGATCAACTGGGCGATCAGCAGCGAGTCGCCACCGGCGGCGAAGAAGTCCTGATCGGCCGACAGCTCGTTGCAGTCGAGCACCCGCTGCCAGTGCCCGATCAGGCGCTGGACCAACTCATCGCTGACCTCGCTGCGCACCTGGCGCACCGGCTCCAGCTGGCGCTGCTGGGCCTGATGGCTCAGGGCGCGGCGGTCGATCTTGCCGTTGGCGGTCACCGGCAGCGCGTCCAGCACCCGCACCTGGGCCGGCACCATGTAGCGCGGCACACGCTCGGCGATAAACGCCAGCAGGTCGTTGCTGGCGAGCACGGGGCGGTCGGTTTTCATCCGTGCCACCAGCAGGTCATAGCCCAGCAACGACAATACGCTGTCCGCTGACCCCAGGGCCTGGGCATGGTCGCCGGCCTGAGCGTTGAGCCAGTCCAGCCACTGCTGGCGGTGCACGAACAATTGCCCGGTGCTCGCCCGCAGGTCTTGCGGCGTTTCCATCATCAGGCTCTGGCTGATGCTGATTTCCCGGTGCTCGCGGGTCAGCTCCTGGATCACCAGCCAGGCATCGGCCTGCAACAGCTGACGCAGCCCGGCCAGCAAGCGCGGGGTGTCGAGGGCATTGTTCAAGGCCCCGGAACTGAGCAGCAGGTCCACCGAGCCTGGCTGCAGGCCTTGCTCGCAGGCGGGTTTGTTCATGTCGAAGTGCATGAAGCGCACCCACGGGTACTCGGCAAAACGCTCCCGGGCAGCATTGAGGAAGTAGCTGGAGACATCCGAGAACAGGTAGTCAATCTGCACCCCGGCTGCCGCCAAAGGCGCCAGCGCGGCAATGACCGAGGCACTGGCGGCAGCGGTGCCGGCGCCGACTTCAAGAATGCGCCAGTTGCGCTGGCCTTCACGGGCAACAATCGCCCTGACCGCCTCGGCCATGGCCTGGTGCAGCACCTGGGCATGCAGGCCACGGCTGTACATGGCCTCGGCAATATGCGCCGAGCCCTCGGGGAACATCAGGCTGGCCGGGCTCAGCCGCCCATCCAGTTGCTCGGCCAGGCGCATGGCGCTGCCACGCAGGTAGTCGACCAGTTCCACCGGCCACAACGGCGCCGGGGCCAATTGGGCGAAATGCGCCCAGGCCTGGGCCTGATCGAACGCGCCGGGGTCTACCAGGCAGCGCCAGCCTGCACCCGCACGTTGCAGATAGCCGCTGTCGGTCAACAGCATCAGCCAATGCTGCAGCAGCCGCTGCTGACCGGTTTCAAGCTTGAGCGCCTGGCACAGCGGGGCAAAAGCCACCTCCTCGCCCGCTGCGAGCAAGCCGCTGCTGGCCAGCCAGTGCAGCAGCGAAGCATCGGCCGCCCGGTCCAGCGCCGCCAGGGCGGCCTGAATTTCTTCACGCGGGCCGAAATCGGCCTGTTCCAGGGTGTCACGCGCCTTGGCCATAACCTCGGCCAATTCCTCGCCAAGCCGTTGTGGATCGTTAGCCGAAGTTTGTGCAGTGACAAAGCTGCACAGCGAACGCTCGTGACGCTCGCCCACCAGTACCGTGGTGCTGGCGGCGATCTGTGGATGAGCGAGCCAGGCAGCGTCGATCTCCGCAAGCTCGATGCGATGGCCGCGGATTTTCACCTGATCGTCCTGGCGCCCGAGGAACTCGATCAGGCCGTCCTCGTCCAGGTAGCGGCCGAGGTCGCCGGTGCGGTACAAGCGCCGGCCGCTGGCATGGGTGATGAAGCGCTCGGCGGTACGTTGCGGGTCTTCGGCGTAGCCCAATGCCAGGCCCAGGCCGCCGATATGAATCTCGCCGCGCACCCCCGGCGGGCATTGCCTGCCAAGGCTGTCGAGCACTTCCAGGGTCTGGCCGTTGAGGGCGAGGCCGTAGGGGATGCTCGGCAAGGCCGTGTCGGCGGGGCGAATCGGGTGCTCCACCGACCAGATCGCCGCCTCGGTCGCACCGCCGAGGCTGAACAGCTGGCTGTCGGGCCAGCGCTGCCACCAGCGGGTTGGCAAGGTGGTGGGAATCCAGTCGCCAGACCACATCACGCAACGCGGCCCGGGAATGGCTGCCGGTTCGCTTTCCAGGTAATCGATCAGCATCTGCCCCTGGGCCGGCACCGAGTTCCACAGGGTCACACCGTGCTCGGCCATCAGTTGCGCCCAGTGCGAAGGATCGGCGCCACGCTCGGGGTCTGGCAGTACCACCTGCGCACCCACCGCGGTGGCACCGAAGAAGTCGTACACCGACAGGTCGAAACTCAGCTCCGCCAGCCCCAGCACCCGGTCCCGGGCATTGACGCCGTAGCGCTGGTTGATGTCGTCGAGGGTGTTGACCACCGCGCCATGGCTGAGCATCACGCCCTTGGGCGTGCCGGTGGAGCCGGAGGTGTAGATGATGTAGGCCAGGTCGCCAGCCTGCACCGCCAGCGGTTCGCGCGGCGGCCAGTGGCTGGCGGCGGTGAGGCTGTCGATGGCAATGCGCGGCAGCGCAAGACCTGCAGGCAAGGCTTCGGTTTCCAGGCAGATGAGCGCAGCAATTTCGGCATCGCGCAAAATGGCTTCGCGGCGCAGGGCCGGTTGGCGGATATCGATGGGCACATAGGCTGCGCCCATCTGGTTGATGCCGAGCACGGCCATCAGTTGCCAGGCGCTCTTGGGCAGCATCACCGCCACCCGCGCCCCGGGGGCAACATCAAGGGCCTCCAGCGCCGCGCGCACGGCGTCGGCGTGCTGGGCGACCTGACGATAGCTGTAAACGCCGTCGCGATCGCTGATCACCGGCGCATCCGGGCTGCGCAACGCCTGACCGGCAAAGCCGCTGGCGATGTTGCGGTCCTCGGCTTTCACCGCCGACAGATGCGTGACCCGCTGCTGCGCCAGGACGATGTCGCCGCGCTGCTGCCAAAGCTGTGCATCCGCAGACAGGCGCTGCAGCAACGCGACATAGGCCTCGAACATCTGCGCCGCCATGCCGTCTGGCAGGACGCCGACGCGTACGTCCCAGCCAATCTGCAAACCGCCGTACTGGTCGCTGACCTGGCAATCGATCCACACCTGGGGGGTCTGGCTGATCATGTAGCTCGGCGGCTGCAACAAGCGCCCGCTATCCCCCAGCAGGCGCTCGACGCTGCCGATGCCGCTGGTGAACACCACCGGCATCAGGTCGGCGCCACGGCCCTGGACCCGTGCCAGTTCGCGCAACACCTCGACCCCGGTAAAGCGGCTGTGGTCGAGGTCGTCGAACAGCTGCGCGCCGATGCGCCGTGCCCGCTGGACGAAGTTGGCGCCACTGGCGCCATTGACCTGCAACAGGCTCAAAGCGGTGAAGTCGCCCAGCACCTGGCCCAGTTGCGGGTGCAGGTCCGGGCGGTTGAGGACGGTGAGGTTGAGGCAAAAGTCAGCGCTCTGGCTCCAGCGCCCGATGACCTCGGCGAACGCCGCCAGGGTCACCCCGGCCGCACTCAAACCCTGGGCGCTGGCCAGGGCGCAGAGCGCATTCCACTGGGCCACGCTCAAGCTGGCATGGTGGTGCTGAAAGCGCCGCGAGGTGATCCCGGCGTCATCGCTCAAGGGCAGGTCCGGACGCCCCGGCAGGCTCTCCAGGCGCGCCAGCCACCAGGCCTTGTCGCTCTGCCAGGCAGCGCTTTCACGGCTCTGTTGTTCATGCTGCAGGTAGTCGCGAAAGGTCGCCTCCAGCACCGGCCAGTGCCGGTTTGGCTCCAGGTAGCGCTGGCTCAGCTCTACCAGCAGCAGTTGCAAGCTGGCGTAGTCGATGAGGGTGAAATCCACCGAGCAATGCAGAACCGCGCGATCGGCGCCCAGGCTCAGTTCCGGCAGCAGGACCGGCCACTGGTCGAGGGCATGACAGGCATGATCGAGGCGCTCGCGTACCTGCTGCAGGTGTGCATCGAAGGCTTGCGCCGAGGCCTGGCGCAGGTCATGCAAAGGCAGGCATTGCCAAGGCACCTGGGCCTGCACGCACTGACGGCTGCTGTCTTGCACCACCGCGCGCAGCATCGGGTGGCGCTGCACCAGGGCGTTCCAGGCCTGGTTCAGTTGCTCGCTGTCGACAGTAGCCGGCCAGGGGTATTCAACATACAAGTGGCAGGCATTGCCGCCATAGTCGAAGGCCGGATTGCGCCCCAGCACGTAGGCGCCCTGTACCGCGCTCAGGGCAAAAGGTTGCAGCGCCTGATCGGGTTGCGAGCGCCATTGCGAACGTGGCAACAGATGGTCCATCAACGCCTCGCGCTGGGCGCGGATACGTTCGGCCAGGGCCGGGTCCAGCGCCCCTTGCGGCGCACGAAAATGCAACTGGCCTTCAGTAGCCCAGAGTTCGATCTGGCGCTCACGGCAGATGTGCAACAGGTCATTCAGGCTCATAGCACGCCCTCCTCTACTGCGGCACTGCTGGCCAGCAGCGCGGCCATGCCGGCCAAGGTTGGCTGCAGGTAGAAGTCACTCATGCGCAGGCTCACGCCCAGTTGCTCGCGCACGCTGGCCAGCAGCCGTGTCGCCAGCAGGCTGTCGCCGCCGAGGCTGAAAAAACTGCCCTGGGCGCTGCGCACCGGGCGTCCGAGCACCGCCTCCCAGCACCCGGCCAGGGGTTGTAGCGCAGGATTGAGCTCGCCCTCCTCGCCGCTGGCCGGTTGTTGACGCTGCAACGCTTGCGTCATGCAGGCTTGCAGGCGCTTGCGGTCGATCTTGCCGTTGGCGTTGAGCTCCAGGCGCGGCAGGCACCAGAGGTGTTCAGGGCGCATCGCTTGCGGCAGGCGTTGTTGCAGCCAGTGCTGCAGGCTGTCGGCGCTCAAGGCATCAAGCGCGGCGGTGGCACTGACCAGCAGCATCGCCGGGTTCTGCCACAGGCTGTGCAGCTCGGCAAAGCCACTGCGGCCAAGCAGCTGGGCGATCTGCGCAGGGTCAGGCAGCACTGGCCTGCGGCTGTCGAGCAGCGCTGCGCTGACCAGCCTCAGCGGCGAGTCACGCAACAGCTCGGCGAGCAGCAGGCGCCCGCCCGGCTTGAGCAGCGCCTGGGCCAGGTTCAGGCAGTCAGCCGGCTGCGCATAGCTGTGCAAGGCGGCGAAGCTGATCACCAGGTCGTACTGCGCGCACTGCTCGACGGGCAGCAGGCCATCCACCAGCAGTTGGCTGGCAACGCCCGGGCGCTTGCCGGCAGAGGCGGCCAAGAGGCCGGGGCTGGTCTCGAACAAGGTCAATTGCAAGTCAGAGTGGCTCAGGTGATCGAGCCATTGTTCGAGCAACTGGCCACCGCGCACGTCCAGCACCGCGACCCTCAACGGCCCGGCCTGGGCGCTGCACTGCTGCTGCAGCGCCTGGCTCATGGCATCGAGCAACTGGCGCCCGGCCGGCAGGTTAAGGGCCATGGCCTGGGGCGCCAGCAGCGGATCGAACAGCACCTGGGCAGCGCCACCCTCGACCGCCAACAGCGACTGCAGCGAAGCGACCATGGCCTGCAGGTCGGCCTCGCGCCAGCCCAGTTGCGCCAGGGCATCACCGAGGCTCATGGCTTGGCTGGGTTGTTCGCCCAACCACTGGCGCCAGGTGTCCAGCAGCGCCGGCGCCGGCAACGCTTGGCCATTGAGCAGGCGTTGCAGCAGCTCGGCGCTAACCCGTGCTTCAGCTTGCAGGGTGTCGTCCAGTATTGAGCCGCCTTGCAGGGCATCCGTGGCCACAGTCACCGGCGCCGGGCTGCTCACCAGCACCGCGCCAAGGCTGGCGACAGTGCCTGGCAGCACCGCCGCGCAGGCGTTGTCGATCAAAGGATGGGCACTCAGCGCCGCCTCGATCTCGCCCAGTTCGATGCGTTGCCCGCGCACCTTGACCTGCTGGTCGATACGGCCGAGAAACTCAATGGTGCCGTCGCCCCAGAAACGCCCGCGATCGCCGGTGTGGTACCAACGCCCGCGCTCGTCGCTGCGAAAACGCTGGGCAGTCAACTGTGGGTCGTTGCGATAACCACGGGCAAGGCTGGCGCCACCAATTAGCAATTGCCCGACCACCTGCTCGGGCACATCGCGGCCGCTGTCGTCGACCACCCGATAGGCCTGGCCGGCCAGAGGTTTGCCATAGGGGATCGAGGTCCAATGACCCGGCACCTCGTCGATGCTGTGCAGGTTCGACCAGATCCCGGCCTCGGTGGCCCCGCCCAGGCCATACACCCGGCACTGCGCCGTGGCCTGTCGGCGCAGGCGCGCGGCAAGGTCCAGGGCGATCCAGTCGCCGGACAGCAACACCGCCCGCAGGCTCTGGTAGTGGCAGTCGCTGGCGGCAATGCCCAGGGCCATTTCCAGCAACGCCGGCGCCGAGTTCCACAGGCTCACCCGGTGCTCGGCAATCAACTGCGCCCAGCGCGCCGCATCGCGGGTTTCTTCGGGCTCCAGCAACACCAGGCGCGCGCCCTGCCCCAGCACTCCGAACAGGTCGAACACCGACAGGTCGAAATCCAGCGCCGACACTGCCAGCAGGCAGTCGTCTCGGTCGATGCCAAGTTCGGCCTGCAGCGCGTCGATGGTATTGATCGCCGCGCCATGGCTGACCTCGACACCCTTGGGCACGCCGGTGGAGCCGGAGGTGTAGATCACATAGGCACTGGCCTGCGCCGCCACCGCCCGCGGCGCTGCCAATGCTGCGCACTGTTCCAGCTGCGCCAGGTTGAGCCAGCGCAATGACGGGCTATGCGCCGTGGGCGTTGGTGCTTGCTCGGCAATCACCAGGCTGATGCCCGCCGCCGATTCGATCAGGCTACGGCGCGCCGGCGGTTGCGCAGTGTCGACCGGTACATAGCAGCCACCTGCCGCGAGCACGCCGAACACCGCGACGATCTGCCCGAGCCCGCGCGGCAGGCAGACTTCCACCGCCTCGCCCTGGCGCATGCCGGCCTCCAGCAAGCCGGCAGCCACCCGCAGCGCGCGCGTGGCCAGTTCGCCGTAGCTGCAACGCTGGGCGCCACAGATCAGCGCCAGGTCATCCGGGCGCTGGCTGGCGTGGCGGAAAAAGTCGTCCAGCAGGCCGCGCCCCGGGGCCAGCGCCGGTACGCTGTTCTGGCGCTCGCGCCGGGCCTGTTGCGCCAGCGGCAGGAGCACCGGTTGCGGCAGGCTCCAGTCACTGTCGGCAAGGCGCTGCAGCAATTCGATGTAGGCCTGGAACATCGCCGCCAGCACACCCTCGGCGAACAGTTCGCTGATGCTGTCCCAGGCCAGCAACAGGCCGTCGTCAACCCGGTACAGCTGGTGGTCGAGCCATACCTGCGGGGTTTGCGAAAGCATGTCGTCGAGGTCGCCAAACACCTGGCGAAAGCTTGCCGGAACAAACCCCGTCTCGTTGAGGTTGCTGGAAAACACCACCGGCGCCGAGCGCGGATGGCCCTGGCGACGGCCTTCGCGCAACACTTCCAGGGCCGCAAAGGCCGAACGGTCGATGGCGCCGTGCAGGCTGCGCTGAAACTCGCGCACCGCCTCGGCGAAGGGCAACTGCGGCGCGTCCTGGCATTCCACCAGCAGCAAGGTGGTGAAGTCGGCGATCGCCCGGTCGATGTCCGGATGGTCATCATGGCGGTCGAACAACGGCACGTTGAGCAAGAACTTCGACTGCCCGCTCCAGCGCGCCAGCACTGCGTTGAAGGCAGTGGCGAACACGCAGGACAAGGTCAGGCCATGGTCGCTGGCCTGGCGCTGCAAACGCTCGGCTTCAGCGGCGCTTAAGACAAACGCCTGGCGACTGAAACGCGGTTCGCGGATTGACTCAGGGGCGCAGGCCAGCGGCAGCGCCGGGCCATCGGGCAATTGCGCCAGGCGCTGGCACCAGTACTCGCGGTCGCGGCCGTAAGCCTCGGCGCGCCGTTGCTGGCGCCGGCTCAGGTAGTCGGCAAAGTGCAGGGTCGGCGGCGCCGGCAGCAACGCCGGCGCTTGGTAAGCCTGGCCCAGTTCGGCCATCAGCAGGCGCAGGCTTTCTACGTCGGCGGCGAGCAGGTCGACACTCAGCCAGACCCGGTCGCGGCCACCCGGCAGTTGCACCAGGCCCACCAGCATCACCTGCCCCGCCTCCACCGCCAGGCACTGGTGCGAGCGCCAGCGGCGCAGTTCGGCCCAGGCCTGCTGCGCGCCCAGGGGCGACTGCTGACGCCAGTCCTGGTGGTCGAAGACCTGCGCGGTCGGCGCCGCCAGGATCTGTTGCTGGCCGTCGTGGAAACGCGCGCGCAGCATCGGGTGGCGGCTTTGTACCAGGTTCACCGCTGCTTCAAGGCGCTGCGGGTCAATGCCCTGGCAGTCGAACTCGAGCCAGGCGTGACAACTGATATTGCCCAGCACTTCGGCGGCGTCCCGGCCCAGCCAATAGGCTTGCTGCACGGCGCTGAGGCCGAAGCTCTGCGCGCCAGCCGATGCTGGTGCAACGCCAGGCGCCCGCGCAGCTTGCAAGGTTTGCCCGTGCAGCAGCGCCAGCCAGGCGGCCAGGCTCGGTTCAGCGCTCAGCTGGGCAAACTCGACCTGCAGGCCGTGGCTGCGCAGGCGCTCTTGCAGGTACATCAGGCGGATCGAATCAAGCCCGCAGCCGAGCAGGTTCTGCTCGTCGCCCAGGCTGTCGATTTCAGCCACCGAGGCGCCCAGCAACTGGGCGAGGTGTTCGATCAGCCAGAGGCGCAACGGGTTGGCCGAGGGGGTGTCTGCTGTGGTCAGCTCGCGCATGAAAAGCTTCCTGTAGCCCGTAAGAATAAAGTCTGCGTGGCTCACCAAGATGCAAGCCATTATCAAATGAGACTTTATCGCAGGCGGCTTTTCAGGAAGCGCTCAAGGCTTTAGATGCACAGGCCTTTTTATTCGATTCAGAGTCAGCGCGCGTCAGCGGATCTCGCTGGGCGATACGCCGTAGCGTTTGCGAAAGGCAATGGAAAAATGCGCCGGGCTGTAGCCCACGCCATAGGCGACGGTCGAAACGTTGCTCTCTTCATCACTGAGCATGCGGTGCGCTTCGCTCAGGCGATGCTCGTGCAGGTAGCCGAACACACTGGTGCCAAACACCTTGCGAAAGCCTGCGGTGAGCTTGCGCGGGCTCATGCCGACATGGGCGGCCAGGGCATTGAGGCTCGGCGGCTCGAGCAGCGAGCGCACCAGCAGGTCACGGGCGGCGTGCACGCGCTCGACATCCGAGGCGGTGATGCGCAGTTTCTGCTCTGGCTGGGCGCGTTCATCCAGTAAAAACTGGGCACTGAGCGCGGTCAGCTCGAGGGCCTTGCCACCCAGGTACAGCGAGCGGCTCGGGCCCTGCATCGGGCAGGTGGCGATCTGCGTGGCCAGGGCCTGCATTGCCCGCGGCGCCGGGCGCACCATCATGTAGGGGTCGCCGCCCCTGGCCGCCAGCAGCTTGCGCGGGGCCATGCCCAGGTGGCGGTCGAGCGACTCCAGGTCGAGCTGGACGATGGTGTAGCGCAGCGGCGTCGAGGTGCCGTAGATCTGCGACGAGGTGAACTCGCCGTCATTGACGATGGTGCACAGGCTCGGGCCACGGATCGATTGCTCGGCGTGCCCGGGGATCCGGCAGGACAACTCGCCGCTCTGCACCAGGATCAGCTTCAGACCGCGCTCCAGCGGGTCTTCGACCCAGGCCTCGCTCTCGGACCAGAGGGTGCCGGTAACCAGGGTCATGTGCGGTTCCAGGTAGACCGTGCCGGGCTGGTTGCCCTTGGGTTCGGCCTGCTTCTCTGGGTGAGTGGGGGCGATGATCGTAATAGTCATTGGGTTTTCCCTTTTCCTGAGGCCATTACGTGGGGCCTGACCTGAAATAACGGGAGGTTTGTAAACCCTCAACCTCCCTGTTTGAAGCCACTGCGTATTTCATCTAATGAAAAAGTCGCGGCACCGAAAGCCTTGGCGTTGAGAAGCGCTCGGCGAAGGATAATGATAATAGATCTCATTAAGCCATTTGTAGCCAATTATTTCTACAAATAGGAGATTTCATGTCCTTGAACACTTCGACGCCCCTGCCAGATGCCGTAGGCGACGCTCCCGACTGGCCGCCGGCCTTTGCCCAGCGCTACCGCCAGGCCGGCTACTGGCAGGCGCAGACCTTTGCCCAGGCCCTCGACACCGCCGCGGCCCGCAACCCGGCTGCGATCGCCATCAGCGACGGCGCCCTGCATTTGAGCTACGCCAGCCTGGCAGAACGCTGCCAGCGCCTGGCCGGCGGCTTGCGTGCCCTTGGCCTCAACGCCGGTGACAACGTGGTGGTGCACCTGCCCAATGGCAGCGCCTTTGTCGAAGTGTGCTTTGCCCTGTTTCGCCTCGGCGCGCGGCCGATCCTGGCCCTGCCCGCTCATCGTCAGCACGAGATCGGCGGCTTCTGCAGCTTCGCCCAGGCCACGGCCTACATCGGCTGCGATCAGCTCGAAGGTTTCGACTGCCGGCAGATGGCGCGCCAGTTGCGCACTGCCAACCCGCACCTGCGGCATGTGCTGATCGACGGTGACGCCGAAGAGTTCATTGCCCTCAGCACGCTGTACGGCGGCGAAGCAATGGAGCAGGACGCCGGCGATCCCGAGGCGGTGGCCTGCTTCCAGTTGTCGGGGGGGACCACCGGCACGCCCAAGCTGATTCCGCGCCGGCACGCCGAATATCTCTACAACGTGCGCGCCAGCAGCGCGGTCTGCGGGCTCGACGCGCAGACCGTGTACCTTGCCGCGCTGCCCATGGCGCACAACTTCACCCTCTGCTGCCCCGGGGTGATCGGCACCTTGCTCGCCGGTGGCCGGGTGGTGTGCAGCCGCCGCCCCGATCCGGACACCTGCTTCGCCCTGATCAGCGCCGAGCGGGTCACCGTCACCGCCCTGGTGCCGCCGCTGGCCATGCTCTGGCTCGACGCCCAGGCCCAGCGCCAGGCCGATCTGTCGAGCTTGCGACTGCTCCAGGTCGGCGGCGCGAAGCTGCTCAGCACTGCTGCGGCGCGGGTCAAACCGGTGCTCGGCTGCACCTTGCAACAAGTGCTGGGCATGGCCGAGGGGCTGCTCTGCTACACCCGCCTGGACGATCGCGAGGAATTGCTTCTGCACACCCAGGGCCGGCCACTGTGCGCCGATGACGAGCTGCGCATCGTCGACGAACAGGGCCAGCCTGTACCCGACGGTGTAGTCGGCGAGCTGCAAGTGCGCGGCCCCTACACCATTCGCGGCTACTACCGGCTGCCCGAACACAACGCCAAGGCCTTCACTGCTGATGGTTTCTATTGCAGCGGCGACCGCGTGCGGCGCACCGCCGAGGGTTACCTGGTGGTCGAGGGGCGGGACAAGGACCAGATCAACCGCGGCGGCGAAAAGGTCGCCGCCGAAGAAGTGGAAAACCTGCTGATCAACCATCCCCAGGTGCATGACGCGGCGCTGGTGGCGATGCCCGACGCGGTGCTGGGCGAGTCCACCTGCGCCTTTATCGTCGCCCGCGATCCGGCGCCCTCGGCGTTTGGCCTCAAGCAGCACCTGCGCAGCCAGGGCCTGGCCGCGTTCAAGGTGCCAGACCGCATCGAGTTCGTGGCGCAGTTCCCGCAGACCGGGGTCGGCAAGGTCAGCCGCAAGGACCTGCGCGCAACCCTGCGCCAGGCCTGGCTCGATGCCAACTGTGGGAGCGTCGCCTCGTGATGGCCGGGCTGTTGTCCCAGGGCGAGCGCTGGGTGCGCCCCTATCGATTGACGCCGATGCCGCGCTGGCGCCTGGTGTGCTTTGCCCATGCTGGCGGCAGTGCGAGTTTTTTCCGCGACTGGGCCAGCGCCCTGCCCGCCGATATCGACCTGTTGGCCATCCAGTACCCGGGCCGTGAAGACCGCTTCGGCGAAGCCTGCCTGAGCGACATGCCCAGCCTGGCCGAGGCCGCGAGCGTTGCGCTGCGTGGCTATGCCGACCGGCCGCTGGCGCTGTTCGGCCACAGCCTCGGCGCGGTGGTCGCCTATGAAGTGGCGGTGCGCCTGGCGCAGCAGACAATCGCCGTCGAGCAGTTGTTCGTCTCCGCCCACCCGGCGCCGCAGTGCCAGCGTGGCGGGCAGTTGCACAGCGGCCCCGACCAAGCGTTGCTCGACGATGTGCGGCGGCTGTCGAGCCGGCCCAACCCGCTGCTCGAAGATCCGGCCCTGTGCCAGATGTTCCTGCCCAGCCTGCGCCATGACTACCAGATCGTCGAAACCTACAGCCGCGCCGCGCCGCAGCCGCTCAACAGCCGCATCACCGTGTTCTACCCCGAGCAGGACCCGGAGATCGACCTTGACGAAGCCCTGGCCTGGCAAGCCGCCAGCCTCCAGCCACTGCACCTGCAGCGCTGGCAGGGCGAGCACTTCTACCTCATCGAGCAGCGCCAGGCGCTGCTCGATGCCCTGGCGGCCAGCCTGCTCGGCCGTCGCCCGCTGACATCACCTGCCCTTGAGGAAGCCCTCTGATGAAATCCCCAGACGCTTGTGAAGGCCTGCCGGACATCCGGATCGCCATCGATTCACTGGACCACCAGATCATCGAACTCATGCGCCAACGCATGGCTTACGTCAAAGCCGCCGCCCGCTTCAAACCGACCGAAAACAGCATCGCCGCGCCCGAGCGCGTCGCCCAGATGCTCCCGCAACGGCGCCAGTGGGCCGAGGACGCCGGGCTCGATGCACACTTTGTCGAAACCCTGTTTGCCCAGATCATTCATTGGTACATCGCCCAGCAAGTCGTGCACTGGCGCAGCATGAGGGTGCCCGCATGAAAGCCCTGACCCGACTGGAAGAGCACCTCGGCGAGCTGACCCAGGTGTTCGAGCAGGCCCGCCAGCGCGCGGTGCTGCAAGCTGAGCCGGTGCTGGCCAGTTACGCCCTGGCGATCGATGCGGTGGACCTGCTGGAGCTGTTTTGCCGGGTCGACCAGCCCTGCGCCGAGGCCGTGTTCTGGCGCGCCGCCGATGGCGGCAGGAGCCTGTTCGGCTGGGGCGTGGCTGCAGAGCTGTGCGGTGCTGGCGAGCAGCGTTTCGCCAGCGTTGACCAGCAGTGGCAGCACTGGCTGCGCAGCGCGGTGATCCACGGCCCGCAGCCGCCGCTGCTGTGCGGGGGGTTTCGCTTCGACCACCAGGTCCAGGCCAGCAGCGCCTGGCAGGGGTTTGGCGACGCCTCGATGCGACTGATGACCTTGCTGCTGATACGCGACGCCGACGCCTGCTGGCTGCTGTGCCAGCAGTTGGTCGGCCCTGCGGACACTGCCCAAAGCCGCTGCGAGCAGGTGCTCAATGAGTGGCACGGGCTGATGGATCGCTACCTGTCGGCGCCGGTTGTCACGCCGCCCGCGCAGCACCGCCGCGACCAGAGCCTGCCGCGCGCCTGCTGGGAGAGCAAAATCGCCCAGGCCCTGGACGCGCTGCGCGATACCTCGATGAAAAAGGTGGTGCTGGCGCGCGAAGTGCTCAGCGAGTTTTCCCGGGCCGTCAGCCCGGGACGCACCCTGGCGCGCCTGGCCAGCAACGATCCGGCGGCCTACCTGTTCGCCTTTCGCCGCCAGCAAAGCTGCTTTATCGGCGCCTCGCCGGAACGCCTGGTCAAGCTCGACGGCGGCCGCCTGCAGACCCTGGCGCTGGCCGGCACCAGCCGCCGCGACCCCGACCCGCAACAAGACGCGCAACTGGCACAGGCGCTGCTGGACTGCGAGAAAAACCGCCACGAACATGCACTGGTGGTGCAGATCATCGAAAGCGGCCTGGCGCCGTGGGCAAGCCAGTTGCAGGTACCGGCGACCCCGTCGGTGCAACGCCTGAGTCGGGTCCAGCACCTGAGTACAGTGATCGAAGGTCGCCTGCGCCCGCAAACAAGCCTGCTGCAAGTGGTCGAAGCCCTGCACCCGACACCCGCCGTGGGCGGCCACGAGCGCCAGCAGGCCATGGCGCATATTCGCCACTGCGAAGGTTTTGACCGCGGCTGGTACGCCGCGCCCCTGGGCTGGCTGGACGCGCGGGGCAACGGCGAATTCATCGTCGGCCTGCGCTCGGCGCTGTTGAACGGCGAGCAGGCCCGTCTGTTCGCCGGTTGCGGCATCGTGCCCTGCTCGGACCCGGCCAGTGAATACGAGGAGACCTGCATCAAGCTTGCGGGGATGCAGTTGGCGTTGCAGGCGTGAATGGGGTAATGATGGGCTTATCCATTCGACGTGGCGCTAAGCTCTGCCGATATCCAATTTCGTAGATACGCCAGCACAGGCACCGCCCGTAACTTCGCGACTTCAGGAGGCCGAGCGTAGGTGCCTGTAGGGGCAGTGCGCAGCACCTTCGGCGTCAGCCGAAGACGCGAGACGTAGACTTGGCGTAGCAAGTCGTAGGCCGCGATGCCCCGGAAGGCGCCGTAGCGAGGGGACCCGAAGCGCAGCGTAGGGCCGTATGCTGGAGCGAGCGGTTTTGCCTACCTTTTCCCAAGAGAAAAGTAGGCCGCCGTAAAGGCGGAAGGGGCCAGCAGCAGCGCCACAGCGAATGGATAAGCTCGCTGCCCCAACTTACAGACCCAAGGACCAATTTCCACCGTTTGCACTAAGAACCTATAATTAGCTAGACCGGTAGCCAACCCGGGCACAGCCCCCTTCGGCGATCCGGACTGCCTCTGACATGAACACTACCCTCTTCACCACCTGCCTGCTCGCCCTGTGCCTGGCACTCACGGCCGGTTGCTCGAGCAAACCCAAGGCCAAATACCTGGCCGCCAATGCCGGTTCCAACTGCCACGCCAAAGCCGTGCCCACAGCCGGCGAAGGTGGCCTGGCGTGGGGCCCGACCTTGCAGATCGCCCGGCAGAAATCGATGAACAACTGCATCCGCTACGCCGGGCGCTCCGGCGGCCTGCCCAGGACCTGCAAGGTGGTGCTGGCCGAGTGCAAACGCTGATCCGCATGTAAGCCATACGCTATATAAATTCTTATATAGCGTTGTCAATTTGCTCGCCTGGCTCTAGTATCTGCGGCGTTCTGCCGTTGCGCGTACCCGCTTGATCGATGCGATCAGACGGCTCCGGGGAGGGAGCTGTCGGTCGTTTTGCGCCACGCGCTATATAAAATAATATATAACGATACCGACCAAGGAGCGTCATGACCCCGTTCGCCCCCCGTACCCTGCTGCTCGCCCTGGCCGCCATCAGCGCCGAGGCTGCCGTGGCCGAGCAGAAGAAAACCTTCAGCCTCGGTGAAATCCAGATTTGGGCCCCGCAGGATGAGGCGCTCGCCACCGGCAGCAGCGTCGTCGAGCTCGAAGACATGCGCCTGCATGACCGCGAGACCGTCGACCGCGCCCTGGCCCTGGCGCCTGGGGTCAACCTCGCCTACATGGGCGGGCGCGCCGAGCAGGTGGTGTACGTGCGCGGTTTTGACCGCCTGCAGGTGCCGGTGTATATCGACGGCATTCCCACCTATGTGCCCTATGACGGCAACATCGACCTGGGACGTTTCACCACCTACGACCTGTCGCGCATCGAAGTGGCCAAGGGTTTCGCCTCGCTGCTGTACGGCCCCAATACCCTGGGCGGGGCGATCAACCTGATCACCCGGCGGCCCACCGAAACCTTCGAAGGTGAAGTCGGTGGCGGCCTGGAACTGACCGACCACGGCAACGTCAACGCCTATCGCAGCTACGCCAACCTGGGTTCCAACCAGGGCAACTGGTGGATGCAGGGTGGCGTATCGTATGTCGACTATGACTACACGATGCTGCCCGACGACTTCGAGCCAACCAACAACCAGCAAGGCAAGGGCCGCCGGGAAAACAGCAACAAGCGCGACGGCAAGTTCAGCTTCAAGCTCGGCTTCACCCCCAACGACACCGACGAATACGTGCTCGGTTATGTCCAGCAGGAAGGTCGCAAAGGCCAGCCGCCCTACGCCGGCGACCTGCCCGCCAGCGGCCAGCGCAAGCGCTGGTGGGAGTGGCCGCAGTGGGACAAGACCAGCCTGTTCCTGGCCACCAATACACGCTTCGGCGAGCACGGCCTGAAAACCCGGGTGTACCGCGACACCTTCAAGAACTCACTGGAAAGCTTTGTCTATAACAACGGTATCCATGGCGCGATGCAGCCGGGGTTCCCGAGCAAATACGATGATGAGTCCACCGGTTTCTCGGTCGAGGGCGACCTGGCCCTGAGCACCGGCAACCGCCTGGGCATCGCTTATCACTTCAAGGAAGATGTGCACCGCTCGCGCGATGGCAGCGACCCGCAAACCCACTTTCGCGACCAGACCCAGTCCATCGCCCTGGAAGATACCCTGCGCCTGAACGACATCTTCAGCGTGGTCGGCGGGGTGTCGTACAACTACCGCAAGAGCCTTGAGGCCGAGAACTTCGGCACCAGCGCCGCCTCGCCCCGGGTCAAGACCCTGTATGACGAGCCGACCGGCAGCGACGATGCGGTCAACAGCCAGTTGGGCCTGTTCATCAACACAGGCCCCTTGCTGGACATCGACCACAACGGCCAGGTGCGCCTGACCGTGGCGCGCAAGAGCCGCTTTGCAACCATCAAGGACCGCTACTCGACCCGCTTTGGCACGGTGATCCCCAGCCCCGATCTGAAGTCCGAACGCGCCACCCACTACGAGCTGGGCTACAGCGGCGCGATCAGCCGCCAATGGACCCTCGACACGGCGCTGTTCGTCAGCAACATCGAAGATTCCATCCAGCAGGTCACCGTCGCCCCGGTCGCCGGTTGCGCAGCGCCCTGCGGCCAATACCAGAACATCGCCAAGGCGCGTAACCAGGGTGTCGAACTGGGCCTGCGCGGCGATCTGGGCAACTGGGAATTCAACACCAGCTACACCTACCTCGATCGTGAAAACCGCAGCAATCCCGAGCTGCGCCCGATCGATACACCGCGCCACAACCTGTTCGCCTCGGCCAACCTGAACCTCGACGCCTGGCGCCACACCGCCAGCGTCGAAGCCGCTTCGCGGCGTTACAACATGTCCGATGGCAGCCAGATGAGCGGCGGCTATGCGCTGTACAACCTCAAAAGCGGCTATCGCTTGAGCAATGACGTGCGCATCGAAGCGGGCATCCGCAACCTGTTCGATCGCCTTTATGAATACAGCGAGGGGTACCCGGAAATTGGCCGCAGCTACTTCGTACAGTTCAATGTGCCGCTCTAAGGCCTGGCTGCTGGCGCTGCTGCTGGGCGCAGCCAGTGTCCAGGCGGGCGCGCCGCAGCCGGTGGTGGTGCTGACCAGCTACCCCGAGGAGATGATGACGCGCTTCGAAGAGGCCTTCGAGCGCGCCAACCCTGATTATCGCCTGCAGATCCTCTGGCGCCAGGGCTTCGATGCCCTGCCCTATCTGCGCCAGGCCGACCAGGGCGGGGTCGATGTCTACTGGGCGCCGTCGCCGGGCAACTTCAAGCGGCTGGCCCAGGACGCCGGCTGGCAGCCGCTAGGGGTCGAGCTGGACGGTTTGCCGCCGCGCATTGGCGGCATCGCCCTGCGCGATCGCGCGGCGCGCTACCAGGCCACGGAGCTTGCCGGTTACGGCTTTGCCATTAACCCGGAAGAACTGGCCAAGCTGAACATGCCTGCCCCGCAAGACTGGCCGGACCTGCTCGATTCCCGCCTGCGCGGGCGCGTCGCCTTGCCCGACCCTGCGCACGTCGGCTTTGCCCCAGTGCTGCTGGATATCGTTTTGCAGGCCTACGGCTGGGATCAAGGCTGGGCGCTGTGGAGCGAGCTCGCCGGGCAATCGCGGCTGGTCAGCCGCGGTGGCACCCTGGTCAGTGACGAGGTCGCCAGCGGGCGTTCGGCAGTGGGTGTGTCGATCGACTTTTTCGTGGCTTCGGCGGTGAGTAACGGCGAAGCGGTCGAGTTTGTCTACCCGGCCCACGGCGGGCTCAACCCGGCGCATATCGCCATCCCTCGCCAGGCCAGGCAGGTCGAGGGAGCGCGGGCCTTCGTGCGCTTCGTGTTGTCGCCTGAAGGGCAACGCCTGCTGGCCGACCCGGACATTCGCAAGTTGCCGGTGCGCCCCAGCATTTATGCCGACTTGCCGGCGGGCTATCACGACCCCTTCGCCGCCGCCCGCCAGGGCGCCTATGCCTACACCGACGACAGCTCGCGCGAACGCCTGGCGCTGATCACCTCGCTGTTCGAGCAATGGCTCGGCCAACCCCATGAACGCCTCGCCGTGTTGTGGGCGCGGGTGCATGCCGGTGAAGCCCAGGGCCGCGACCTGACCGCGGTGCGCGAGTTTCTCAGCGTGCCGCCTATCGACGAAGAGCAAGCGGCGTCCGCGCCGTTGCTGGCACTGTTTGCCCAGCGCCAGGACCATGGCATGCAGCGCCAGCCGGCGAGCGACCAGGATGCCCTCGGCCGCGAGGAAATCGCCTGGCAGTTCCATAGCGCCCGGCAACAGGCGCAAGCCGAGCGCCTGCTGTCGGCCATGGGCCTGTGAAGCGCGGTATCTGCTTGCTGCTCGCCACGCTGCTGAGCACGCCCGCCAGCGCCGCCGTCAGCCGTGAAGCCTTCGCCCAGCCCTTGCCGGGGCTGGACGATGCGCAGCAGCTGGAGCGTTTCTTTCACGGCCGCAGCCTGTTCCGCCAGGCCTGGGTGGTGGCGCCTTCGCGGGACGAAGCGGTCGATGGCCTGGGGCCGCTGTACAACCGCATCAGTTGCATTGCCTGCCACCCCAAGAATGGTCGCGGGCAGGCACCTGCCAGTGAACAGCAACCGCTGCGCACGATGCTGGTGCGCCTGTCGCTACCCGGGCACGATGCCCACGGCGGGCCGCTGCCACATCCGGTCTATGGTGATCAGCTCAGCGAATCGGCTGTTCCCGGCGTGGCCGCTGAAGGTCGGGCGCAAGTGCGCTGGCAAGAGCAGTGGGTCACCCTGACCGATGGCGAACGCATCGGCCTGCGTTCGCCGCGCCTGAGCTTCAGCGAACTGGCCTACGGCCCGTTGGGTAACGTGCGCACCTCGATGCGGGTCGGCTCGCCGGTATTCGGCCTGGGCCTGCTCGAAGCCATCGAGGCCAGCACCCTGCAGGCACTGGCCGACGCGCCCAAGCCCGATGGCGTCAAGGGCCGCGTCAACCAGGTATGGAGCGTCGAACGCCAGCGCCTTGAGCCCGGGCGCTTTGGCCTCAAGGCCAACCAGCCGGACCTGCGTCAGCAGATTGCCGGTGCCATGCACGGTGATCTGGGGATTACTTCGCCGCTGTATTCCGAACAGAACTGCACGCCGTTGCAAACGGCCTGTCGCCAGGCCGCCAGCGGCGGCGAACCGGAGCTCGATGCTGTGCAACTGGGCGACCTGCACTTCTACCTGGCCCACCTGGCGCCACCGCCGCGCCGCGACCGGAGCAAACCCGAGGTGCAACGTGGCGAGCAGTTGTTCAGCCAGGCTGGCTGCGCCCAATGCCACCGTCCGCACCTGAGCACGGGCCAGCATCCGCTCTACCCGCTGTTGCCTGCGCGGCAGATCGAGCCTTACAGCGACCTGTTGTTGCATGACATGGGCCCGGGCCTGGCCGATGGCCGTGACGATTACCTGGCCACCGGCCACGAGTGGCGTACCCCGCCGCTGTGGGGCCTGGGCTTGCTCGAACGGATCAACCTCGGCGCCGGCTACCTGCATGATGGCCGGGCGCGTACGCTTGAGGAGGCGGTGTTGTGGCATGGTGGGGAGGCGGCAGTGGCGCGGGAGCGCTTTGCAGGCTATTCGCGGCAGGAGCGCCAGGAGTTACTGGAATTCCTGCGTTCACTGTAGAGGTGCAGTGCCCTTGAGAGCCCTCGCCTCACCCGGAGAAAATTAAGCCGGTCTCGGCCCCGACACAGGTGTTCATAACATTGGGCATCAACACACTGATGGAAAGAAAATTTCTCAGGCTCATCGGTTCAGGTTTGATTCTACCGTTTCCATTCCCATATCCTGCGCGCCATGCTGGGCATGGCCCGATTATTATTGCTGCTAATTTTCGACCCTGCTCATCCGCGTACGCTCATGCCATTGCGATAGCCATTCAGGTACCGGGATGAGCGCGCTATCAAGATAAGAGGACAGGTACTTGTGGTTATCCATCAACCTCACCGGGTCTTTATAATCCTGAGCGGTCAAGAGCAAGGTACGCCAAGCCGTCGCAGCGATGTCCTGCATTTGCCGTACCTGCTGCGCAGTGTAGGTTTCCATTTTCTGGGTGGGCATGATGCGACTTGCCAACATAACCAGATAATCAACTACGTTCTCCGTGAAATCAGCCCGCGCCGTAACCGCCGATGGCACGTCCTCGAACAGTTGGCACAGCCGGCGGCATCCCGCCGGAGTGTAGAGTGGTGAATCCTCAGAGGTTAACCGCCAGTACAACGAACCGTGTGGATTGCCTGACTGCACCTGCGCACGGGCCACTCCCCTGGCTTGGATAAACGCCTGCAGGGTGCTGTCGATTACCTCAGAATCTAATGACCGCGCCAGTTTATCGATGAACTGAAGTTGGCGCTGGCTCGTCCTTTTTTCCAGCGAATGCCGATAGAGCATCTCCTGCATCCACTCGAACAGCTCGATCTTGTTACGACACCCCTCCAGCGCACGTTCGAGCAACTGCTCTTCGCGTTGCACAAAGTCCAGAGGCGCCGATGCTGACATGAAGGACGTTCTGCTCAACAACGTATTACCCCATAGGCGCGTGAAGGCATCGAGGCTCTGGCAACTTTCCTGGATCGCCGGATCACTCATGCGCCAGCTGGTTTCAAGTAACGAAAGCTGCTTATGAGCCGCATCGGTAAAGGACCGACGCAACCCTTCACTGTGCTGATCGACCATTTTGCGTGAAGCATCCCCGTAGTCAGCCAGAACCTTTTCGAGAAATTCACGGGCCACATCACCTGGCCGCTTGAAGGCAATGTCAACGCACTGTCTGATAAATGCAGACACCTGCTCGGCCTCTTCTTGTGCGTTCCATCGCCGAAGAAAGTCCTGATATTCCTTGTCAGTGAAAACGGGCTCGCTGATCAGCAACTTTGCCTGTTTTGCCAGCAACGTTGCGGGCACGCGCTCACACAGCAAGAGGAACTCTTGAACCTTGCGCTGCAATGCCTCGAAACCCACCTCGTCTGCCTTGATGGATTCAGCTGCAAAACTGTCTTTTTTTGCTTTCAAGCCACTCTCTGCAGATTGCAAAGCCCTCGCAAGTGCACGTTCGGTTGCCGGCGCTTCATGGCGCAAGATGGTTTGTAAAACAATGACTTCCCAGCGTAGCTCGTGGCTGGCGTGCCTTCCTGCCACCTCCCGGTACAAACAGAGTTCCCGGACAATCGCTTTCGCCAACCGCGGGTTACCCGGCATACAGTCAACGACCCTGGCAAAGGCCGGCCTGGGTATGAACGACGCCAAGTTCTGCTCATACAATGACCAGGCCAGGCTGGCTGCCTGCTCGGCCTCTGGTTCCGGCAAATGGAAGCGAATATCAATGATTTTTTCCAGAAACCGCTGGGCATCAGGGCCGAAGGCTTGCGAATGATCCTTGAGCGCTTTGCTGACAACCTCCAGGTCAAACGCCAGGACAAAGACGAACCTTGGCCAGTCCAGCAGCTCTTTCAAGCTCATCAGTACGCTGGGGATCAATTTGGGGTCGATGCGGTCGAGGTCGTCGATAAATACCAGCACCTGAACCGAATGCAGTTCAGCCTGCAAAGCACGCAAATCCTCGGCACCTGGTTGCAGACATTTTGGTAGCCTGGCGAGCAACTTGTGCACTCCCCCGACTGCGGCCGTTGTGACCTCTGCGCCAGGCAGGAGCTTCACCCCCGCGTCGATAACGACCTTCACGACATCGGCCATACCGCCCAGTTTCGCAGCGGCGTCTTTGGCCCATCGGGCCAGCCTGGGTACTTTGATCCGCTGTTTACCCAGCTGGCCAAGCAATGCCTGGTAAAAACTGCCGATCCCGCCTTGCTCGGTGGCATTCCACGCTGAAAATCGCACAATTACCCATTGCCTATCTGCCTGACAGCGTCGGCGATTCTCTTGCCCAGCCTGGCGCTCAATGAAATTCAGCACGCTGGTCTTGCCACTACCCCACCTGCCGCACAAAGCAATTCGTGTCGACCATGCGGGTGTTGCGCTGGCGGCGCGCAGTACCGATCGGGCGATGCTCCAGCGATCGAGCAAATCGTCTTCGCGCCGTTGCGCGGCTCTGTCGTGGCCTTCAACTGCACCTTGTACTTCACGCGTTGGCATTGCTACTCCTATCCCTGCATGGCCTCTAGCCATCAATCGCCAGGAGCATACCCCCGAAACGCTGCCCTTACACTCCTCATATCATTCCCAATGATAATAACCTTCGCCCCATTCGATTCGTCGTTGATAGTTTCAAATCGCAGAATCCGCCCACTATCAATAAATTGGCGGACTCCCCATGGAACAGTCACTCAAACCTTTGCGTTACCCCCTTGCTCTATTGGCTGTATTGGTGATGAGTGCCTGCGGTCGCACCCCGGAGGCCGTGCAGGCGCCGACGGCGGCCAAGGTCAGCGTGGCCAAGGTGCTGGAACAACCAATCAACGAATGGGACGAGTTCACCGGCCGCCTGGAGGCGCCGGAAACCGTCGAGGTGCGTCCGCGCGTCTCCGGGCAGATCGACCAGGTGGCCTTCACCGAAGGCGCCCAGGTGAAAAAAGGCGATCTGCTGTTCCAGATCGACCCGCGTCCGTTCCAGGCTGAGGTCCGCCGCCTCGAAGCCCAACTGCAACAAGCCCGCGCCACCGCCATCCGCAGCGAAAACGAAGCCCAGCGCGGCGAGCGCCTGCGCAGCAGCAACGCGATTTCCGCCGAGCTTGCCGAGTCGCGCACCAGTGCCGCTGCCGAAGCCCGCGCCGGCGTTGCCGCGATCCAGGCGCAACTGGACCTGGCGCGCCTGAACTTAAGCTTCACCCGCGTCACCGCGCCGATCAGCGGCCGGGTCAGCCGCGCGCAGTTCACCGCCGGTAACATCGTCACGGCTGACGTCACGCCGCTGACCAGCGTGGTCTCTACCGACAAGGTCTACGCCTACTTCGACGCCGACGAGCGCGTGTACCTCAAGTACACCCAGCTGGCGCGCGACGGCCAACGCGGCCAGAGCACCCCGGTGTACCTGGGCCTGTCCAACGAAAACGGCAACCCGCACCTGGGCCAGATGAACTTCGTCGACAACCAGGTCAACCCCAAGACCGGCACCATCCGTGGCCGCGCGGTGTTCGACAACCGCGACGGGCAGTTCACCCCGGGCCTGTACGCACGCCTGAAACTGGTCGGCAGCGCCACCTACTCGGCGGTGCTGATCAACGACGAAGCGGTCGGTACCGACCTTGGCAAGAAGTTCGTGCTGGTCATGGACAAGGACAACAAGGCCGCCTACCGCGCCGTCGAGCTGGGGCCGAAACTCGAAGGCCTGCGCATCGTGCGCAACGGCCTGAGCAAGGATGACCGCATTGTCGTCAAGGGCCTGCAACGGGTACGCCCGGGCTCGCCAGTCGACCCGCAGGACACGCCAATGGCCAGTGACGCGACCATCGCCGCCCTCGCCCAACAACGTCAGGCGCTCGAAGCCAGTATCCAGGGCAAAACAGTGGCCACCCCCAGCGTAAAACTCGCCAGTGCCTCGGCACCGCGCGGTTAAGGGATCAGTCCGATGAATTTTTCCAAGTTTTTTATCACCCGGCCGATCTTCGCCGCGGTGCTGTCGCTGCTGATTCTGATCGCCGGCAGCATCTCGCTGTTCCAGCTGCCGATCAGCGAATACCCGGAAGTGGTACCGCCCACCGTGGTGGTGCGTGCCAACTTCCCCGGCGCCAACCCGAAAGTGATCGGCGAAACCGTCGCCGCGCCGCTTGAGCAGGCGATTACCGGGGTCGAGAACATGCTCTACATGTCCTCGCAGTCCACCGCCGACGGCAAGGTCACCCTGACCGTCACCTTCGCCCTCGGTACCGACCTGGACAACGCCCAGGTTCAGGTGCAGAACCGCGTGACCCGCACCCAGCCCAAGCTGCCCGAGGAAGTCACGCGTATCGGTATTACCGTCGACAAGGCTTCGCCCGACCTGACCATGGTTGTGCACCTGACCTCGCCGGACAACCGTTACGACATGCTCTACCTGTCCAACTACGCCATCCTCAACATCAAGGATGAGCTGGCGCGCCTGGGCGGTGTCGGTGACGTGCAACTGTTCGGCATGGGCGACTACTCGCTGCGGGTCTGGCTCGACCCGAACAAGACCGCTTCGCGCAACCTCACCGCCAGCGACGTGGTCGCCGCCATTCGCGAGCAGAACCGTCAGGTAGCCGCCGGTCAACTTGGCGCGCCACCCGCACCCGGGGCCACCAGCTTCCAGCTGTCGGTCAACACCCAGGGCCGCCTGGTCAGTGAAGAAGAGTTCGAGAACATCATCATCCGCTCCGGCGCCGATGGTGAGATCACCCGCCTGAAGGACATCGCCCGCGTTGAGCTCGGCTCCAGCCAGTACGCCCTGCGCTCGCTGCTGAACAACCAGCCGGCCGTGGCCATCCCGATCTTCCAGCGCCCAGGCTCCAACGCCATCGAGATCTCCGACGAGGTCCGAGCGAAAATGGCCGAGCTGAAGAAGGACTTCCCTGAAGGCATGGACTACAGCATTGTCTATGACCCAACGGTATTCGTTCGCGGTTCGATCGAGGCGGTGGTCCACACCCTGTTCGAAGCGCTGATCCTGGTGGTGCTGGTGGTCATCCTGTTCCTGCAGACCTGGCGCGCCTCGATCATCCCGCTGGTGGCGGTTCCGGTTTCCTTGATCGGTACCTTCGCAGTGATGCACCTGTTCGGCTTCTCGCTCAACGCCCTGTCGCTGTTCGGCCTGGTACTGGCCATCGGTATCGTGGTGGACGACGCCATCGTCGTGGTGGAGAACGTCGAGCGTAATATCGGCCTGGGCCTCAAGCCTCTGGAAGCCACGCAAAAGGCCATGGGCGAAGTGACCGGGCCAATCATCGCCACGGCGCTGGTGCTGTGCGCGGTGTTCGTGCCGGCGGCGTTCATTTCCGGCCTTACCGGGCAGTTCTACAAGCAGTTCGCGCTGACCATCGCCATCTCCACGGTGATCTCGGCCTTCAACTCCCTGACCCTGTCGCCGGCCCTGGCCGCGGTACTGCTCAAGGAGCACCACGCACCCAAAGACCGCTTCTCGAAAGTGCTCGAACGCCTGCTCGGTGGCTGGCTGTTCGGCCCGTTCAACCGCTTCTTCGACCGTGCCAGCCATGGC
Organism: Pseudomonas sp. 2(2015); assembly: GCF_000955865.1. Taxonomy (NCBI): domain Bacteria; kingdom Pseudomonadati; phylum Pseudomonadota; class Gammaproteobacteria; order Pseudomonadales; family Pseudomonadaceae; genus Pseudomonas; species Pseudomonas sp. 2(2015). The sequence goes on along the minus strand of NZ_JYOF01000010.1, from coordinate 98,686 downwards.
TATGTCGGCGCTGTCGGCCGGGTCATCCGCAGCAGCGGCATCGCCCTGTTCGTCTATGGCGGCCTGATCATCATGACCTGGCTGGGCTTCTCGTCGACGCCTACCGGCTTTGTACCGGCGCAAGACAAGCAGTACCTGGTCGCCTTCGCGCAGCTGCCGGATGCCGCCAGCCTTGACCGCACCGAGGCGGTGATCAAGAAGATGAGCGAGATCGCCCTCAAGCAACCGGGCGTGGCTGACTCGGTGGCCTTCCCGGGCCTGTCGATCAACGGCTTCACCAACAGCCCGAACAGCGGCATCGTCTTCACCCCGCTCAAGCCCTTCGACGAGCGCAAGGACCCGAGCCAGTCGGCCGCCGCGATTGCTGCCGCGCTGAACGCGCAGTTCGCCGATATCGAAGACGCCTACATCGCGATCTTCCCGCCGCCGCCGGTACAGGGACTGGGCACCATCGGTGGTTTCCGCCTGCAGATCGAAGACCGTGGCAACCTGGGTTATGAAGCGCTGTACAAGGAAACCCAGAACATCATCGCCAAGAGCCACAACGTGCCGGAGCTGGCCGGGCTGTTCACCAGCTACCAGGTCAACGTGCCGCAGGTCGATGCTGCCATCGACCGCGAGAAGGCCAAGACCCACGGTGTAGCGATCAGCGATATCTTCGACACCCTGCAGATCTACCTGGGTTCGTTGTACGCCAACGACTTCAACCGCTTTGGCCGCACCTACCAGGTCAACGTCCAGGCCGAGCAGCAGTTCCGCCTTGAAGCCGAGCAGATCGGCCAGCTCAAGGTGCGCAACAACCAGGGCGAGATGATCCCGCTGGCGACCTTCATCAAGGTCAGCGACACCTCGGGGCCGGACCGCGTCATGCACTACAACGGCTTCATCACCGCCGAGATCAACGGTGCCGCAGCACCGGGCTACAGCTCCGGGCAAGCGGAAAAGGCCATCGAGAAACTGCTCAAGGAAGAACTGCCCAACGGCATGACTTTCGAATGGACGGAGCTTACCTACCAGCAGATCCTGGCCGGTAACACCGCGCTGTTCGTCTTCCCGCTCTGCGTACTGCTGGCCTTCCTGGTGCTGGCCGCCCAGTACGAAAGCTGGAGCCTGCCGCTGGCGGTGATCCTGATCGTGCCGATGACCCTGCTGTCGGCGATTACCGGGGTGATTCTGTCCGGTGGCGACAACAACATCTTCACCCAGATCGGCTTGATCGTACTGGTGGGGCTGGCGTGCAAGAACGCCATCCTGATCGTCGAGTTCGCCAAGGACAAACAGGCCGAAGGCCTCGACCCGCTGGCCGCGGTACTGGAAGCCTGCCGCCTGCGCCTGCGGCCGATCCTGATGACCTCGATCGCCTTCATCATGGGTGTGGTGCCGCTGGTGTTCTCCTCCGGCGCCGGTGCTGAAATGCGTCATGCCATGGGTGTGGCGGTGTTCTCCGGGATGATCGGGGTGACCTTCTTCGGTCTGCTGCTGACGCCGGTGTTCTTTGTTCTGATCCGCCGTTACGTGGAACGCAGCCAGGCCCGCAAAGCGGCGCGTGCGCTGAAGCTGGAGACTCATGCATGAACCGCAGTGTGAAATTCTTTATGCCCAGCCTGCTGGTGCTGGCCCTGGCCGCTTGTGCGGTGGGCCCGGACTACAAGGCCCCGGACACCGCGGCGGCGCAATTGAGCGCGGCCAACGAACCGAGCGCCAAGGTCGCCTTCGACCGCAGCCGTTTTGAAAGCATCTGGTGGAAGCAGTTCGACGACCCGGTACTGAACAAACTGGTCAGCCAGTCGCTGGACGGCAACCGCGAACTGCGCGTGGCCTTCGCCCGCCTGAAAGCGGCGCGGGCGATTCGCGACGATGTCAGCAACGACGCCCTGCCCACCGTCACCAGCCGTGCCAGCGCCGACCTGGGCAAGGGCCAGGTGCCTGGCCAGAGCGAGGACCGGGTCAACAGCGAACGCTATGACCTGGGCCTGGACATGGCCTGGGAGCTGGACCTGTTCGGCCGCATCCAGCGTCAACTTGAAGCCAGCGAAGCCGAGCAGGACGCCGCCCAGGCCGACCTGCAGCAACTGCAGGTGAGCCTGATCGCCGAACTGGTCGATGCCTATGGCCAGCTGCGCGGTGCGCAATTGCGCGAGAAGATCGCCCTGGCCAACCTCAAGACCCAGCAGGATTCGCGGGGTATCACCGAAACCTTGCGTGACGCCGGGGTCGGTAACGACCTTGATGTGGTGCGGGCCGATGCCCGCCTGGCGGCGGTCGAGGCCAGTGTGCCGCAACTGCAGGCCGAACAGGTACGGGCGCGCAACCGCATCGCCACTCTGCTCGGCCAGCGCCCGGATGCCCTGGCGGTTGACCTGTCGCCGGCGCAACTGCCGGCCATCGCCAAGGCGCTGCCGGTGGGCGACCCCGGCGAGCTGCTCAAGCGCCGCCCGGATATCCGCAGCGCCGAGCGCCAGTTGGCAGCGGCTACCGCCAACATCGGCGTGGCCACCGCCGACCTGTTCCCCCGGGTCAGCCTCAGCGGCTTTCTCGGCTTTACCGCCGGGCGCGGCTCGCAACTGGGCTCCTCGGCCGCCAAGGCCTGGGCCCTGGGCCCGAGCATTACCTGGGCGGCCTTCGACCTGGGCAGCGTGCGCGCCCGCCTGCGCGGCGCCAACGCCGATGCCGAGGGCGCCCTGGCCAACTATGAGCAGCAGGTATTGCTGGCCCTGGAAGAGTCGGAAAACGCCTTCAGCGACTACAGCAAACGCCAGCAACGGCTGCTGGCCCTGCTGCGCCAGAGCGAAGCCAGTCGCAAGGCGGCCGACCTCGCCTCGATTCGCTACCGCGAAGGCACGGTCGACTACCTGGTGCTGCTCGACGCCGAACGCGAACGCCTGAGCGCCGAAGATGCCCAGGCCCAGGGCGAAGTCGACCTGTACCGCGGCATCGTCGCCATCTACAAGGCCCTCGGTGGCGGCTGGCAGGCCGAAAGCGTGGCTGCGGCGAACTGATTCAACGGCTCCTTTGGTTGGTTTCTGACCGGCCTTTTGCCCCGCTTGCGGGGCTTTTTTATGGCCGATCGCGGGGCAAGCCCGCGCCTACAGGTTTGGCATCGCTGCGATATCTGTAGGAGCGGGCTTGCCCCGCGATAGGGACCCACCCCCCTTTTACATTTGACGCCACCGGCCCTCGTGACCCAAGCTCAAGCCTTTGCAGCCGCGACACGCTTCGGATTCACCATGTCGAAACAGCGCCAGTACACGCTTATCAGTCTGACCCTGCTCATCATCCTCGGCCTGGGTGGCTATTTCTGGCGTGACGACAGCCCGGCGCCGACGCCTGCCCTCAAGCACAGCTACACCAAGGCCCTGACCATGGCCCATGACGGCCAGCCCGGCGCCGCCCGGGTGCTCTACCAGCAACTGGGGCGCAATGACCTGTCGCCGATCCGCCGCGCCAGCCTGTATGCAGAACTGCCCAACTACCCCTCGCCGCTGGCATTGAAACTGGCCAGCCGCGACCTGCAGCATGACGAGCCGCTGGTGCGTCGCGCGGCCATCGCCAGTATCCAGACGATGCTGCCCGGCGCCCAGCGCAGCCTGGTGCTCGGGCCGTTGCTCGATGATGAGGAGCAAAGCGTACGCTTTGCCGTGGTCGATGCCCTGCTGGGGCTCAGCGCCGATGACATCGGCCTGTACTTCGGCCCGCTGCAAGAGGTGCTGGAGCAGTATCAGCAGGTGCTGGCGCAGCGCGACGACGATGCCAGCGCGCAGTTGCACCTGGCGCAGCTGTACCTGCATGAAAACAGCTACCAGGAGGCCGCGCAGGCGCTTGAGCGCACCTTGCAGCTGGCGCCGGACAACCTCGAGGCACTGGCCGCGCAGGTGCAGTTGCTGGAGCGCCAGAACCAGACCGACGCCTCGCGCCAGGTGCTGGCCAAGGCCCTGCAACAACGTCCCGACTCGGCCTTTCTACAACATGAACTGGGCCGCTGGCTGCTGCGCCACGGCCAGGACGAATACGCCCTGCTGGCCTTTGCCCGGGCCCTGGAGCTGGAGCCGGACAACAATGACTACCGCTACACCCTGGCCACCAGCCTGCATCAGTTGGAGCAGGTCGACGCCGCGCAAAAGCAACTGGAAACCATCCTTGCCCGGCAACCGGCCAACCGCAAGGCCCGGGTGCTGCTGATCGAGTATTGGAAAGAGACCGGCCAGTTGCAGAATGTGCAGGTGCTGCTGGCCCAGCTGGAGCAGCAGAACCCCGACGATCCGTTGGTGCAGCAAGGCCTGTAGGTTTGCAAACGACCGTCTGACAACCCGGTTGAACCCCTCAACCCAGCCTGTGGTCCAGAGATAGTGCGAACACGGCAGGCACCGGCGGTGCTTGCCTGAGCGTTATCAAAGGAGAACACCCGTGGGCGACGCGTTAGCCAATGCCGAACGAGCGCTGATCCTGGCCCCGGCCCAGCTTAGCCAGCTGGCCCAGCGCCTGCTCGACCAGGCCGGCATCCAGGCGCTGCAAGCGGCCAGCATGGAAGACCTGGGCCTTGCCCTGGAGCAAGGCGTGGGCCTGGCGATCATTGCCGACACTTGCCTGGACGGCAGCGTACGCTCGCCTTTGCACCTTTACCTTGGCAAGCAGCCGGTTTGGTCGGACTTGCCGGTGGTGCTTCTGACGGGGCCGCCAGTCCAGGGCCAGAGCCCGCCGCAAAGCCAGCACGCCGCGCTCGGCAACCTGTTCCTGCTGCAGTATCCATTCGAACCCGACAACCTGCTGGCCCTGACCCATTCCTCGTTGCGCGCGCGGCGGCGCCAGTACCAGGCACGCAACCAGGGCCAGGAACTGGAGCGCCAGAGCCAACGGGTCGAAGAGCAATTGCGCCAGTTGCGCGAAGAAGAACAGTACCTGCGCCAGGCGCAGAAAATGGAAGCCATCGGCCAGCTCGCAGGCGGCGTCGCCCATGACTTCAACAACCTGCTGACTGGCATCGGCGGCAGCCTGGAAATGATCGGCAAACGCCTGCAGCAGGGTCGCCACGACGCCCTGCCCGCCCTGCTCAGCCTCAGCCAGGCGGCGGTCAAACGCGCCGCCAGCATGACCCACCGCCTGCTGGCGTTTTCCAGCCGGCAATCGCTCGATGCCCAGCCCGTGGAAGTTGCCACCCTGCTCACGGCCGAGCGCTTGCAGCCGTTGCTTGACCCGCAGATCAAGCTGCAACTGCATATCGAGGCGGATCTGTGGGCCGTGGAAGCCGACCCGGCGCAGCTGCAGGAAGCCCTCGGCAACTTGCTCAGCAACGCCCACGACGCCATGCCCAACGGCGGGCGCCTGACCGTCAGCGCCAGCAATCAGCGCCAGGACGGCAGCCTGTTCGGTGGCCACTCGCTGGCCGCTGGCGACTATGTGCTGATCAGCTTCAACGACAATGGCTGTGGCATGCCGCAAAGCACCCTGGACCGCGCTTTCGACCCGTTCTTCACCACCAAGCCAATCGGCCAGGGCACGGGCCTGGGGCTGTCGATGGTGTATGGCTTCAGCAAGCAGTCCCAGGGCCATGTGGCGTTGCAAAGCCGCATCGGCCACGGCACCCGGGTCGATGTCTACCTGCCGCGCCACGCCGCTCCCAACCGTGAAAGCGAAGAGCCAGCAACGCCGGCGCTGCCTTGCAGCAATACCCAGACGGTGCTGATCGTCGAGGACGACCCCGCGGTGCGTCAGTTGGTGCATCAGGCGCTGAGTGACCAGGGTTACCCGTGCAAGGTGGCCGAGGATGCCAATGTCGCCCTGGCCATTCTGCAGGCCGGAGAAGCAGTCGACCTGCTGGTCAGCGACGTCGGGCTGCCAGGCATGAACGGTCGGCAACTGGCGGAAATCGGCCGGCAACTGCGCCCGCAACTCAAGGTGCTGTTCATCACCGGCTACGCCGAAACCGCGGTGGCTCGCGGCGGTTTTCTCGACCCGGGCATGCAGATGATCTGCAAACCTTTCGAATTCGCCCAGTTGACCGCCAAGGTCGCGCAGATGCTCGGCAAGGGCAGCACCTCATGAGCCCGCTGCAACCCAGCGCCGCCCTGGCGGCGGCGCCGGCCGTGCAGCGGGTGCGGGTGCTGACAGTCAATGCGCACAAGGGCTTCAGCGCGCTTAACCGTTACTACGTGCTGCCAGAACTGCGTGAGGCGGTACGCAGCGAAAACGCCGACCTGGTGTTCCTCCAGGAAGTGCTCGGCAGCCACCGCCAGCACGCTCTGCGCCACCGCAACTGGTCGGATGTGCCGCAATATGAGTTTCTTGCCGACTGCCTCTGGCCAGAATTCGCCTACGGCCGCAATGCGGTGTATCCGGACGGCGAACACGGCAATGCCCTGCTGTCGAAATACCCGATCCGGCGCCACGCCAACCTCGATGTCAGCGTCCATGGCACCGAGCAGCGCGGCTTGCTGCATTCGGTACTGGCCTTGCCCGCCGAGTGCGAGCTGCATACCGTCTGTGTGCACCTGGGCCTGGACGAGCGCCAGCGCCAGCAGCAGTTGCACCTGCTCTGCGAATTACTGCACAGCCTGCCGATCGACGCGCCGGTGATCGTCGCCGGCGACTTCAATGACTGGCGCCAGCGCGCCGATGCAGTACTGGCCGAATGCGGCCTGAATGAAGTGTTCAGCCAGGCCCATGGTCGCCCGGCACGCAGTTTTCCGGCACGCTGGCCGCTGTTGCGCCTGGACCGCATCTACCTGCGCAATGCCCGCGCACAGGCGCCCAAGGTCATGGCGCGCAAGCCCTGGACCCACCTGTCCGATCACCTGCCATTGGCAGTGGAGGTGCTCTTGTGAACAGCCAATGGCGACCTGACAACCAGGTGCAACTGCTGATCAACGGCGAGGACTATTTCGCCAGCGCCTTTGCCGCGATCGAGCAGGCCCGGGCGGAAATCCTCCTGGAAACCTTCATCATCTTTGAAGACAAGGTCGGCAAGCAGTTGCAGCAACTGTTGATCGCCGCCGCCCGGCGCGGGGTAAAGGTCGAGATGCTGGTCGACGGTTATGGCACCGCAGACCTGAGCCTTGACTACCTGCGCGAGCTCAGCGACGCCGGCGTGCATTTGCAGGCCTTCGACCCGAGCCCGAAACGCCTGGGCATGCGCACCAATCTGTTTCGCCGCCTGCACCGCAAGATCCTGGTGGTCGATGGCGAGGTCGGCTTTGTTGGCGGCATCAATTATTGCGCCGATCACCTGGCCGATTTCGGACCGATGGCCAAGCAGGACTACGCGGTACAAGTGCGCGGGCCGATCGTCGCCGACCTGCAGCGCGCCACCTTGACCCTGCTGGAGCAACAGAGCGCGCTCAAGCCCGGAACCCGGCGCTGGTGGCAACGCCGGGTGCCGATCGCCGCCGACAGCGAACAGGCGAGCATGACCCTGTGCATCCGCGATAACCAGGATCACCCCAACGACATCGAACAGCACTACTTGCGGGCGCTGAACGGCGCCCGCGAGCGGATCACCATTGCCAATGCCTACTTCTTTCCCGGCTACCGCCTGCTGCGGGCGATCCGCAACGCCGCGCGCCGGGGCGTGAAGGTTACCCTGGTGCTGCAGGGTATGCCCGACATGCCCTGGGTGCGTTTGTGCTCGCGCTTGCTGTACAACTACCTGATCCGCGACGGCGTGCGCATTTTCGAGTACTGCGAACGGCCCTTGCACGGCAAGGTGGCACTGGTGGACCGGCACTGGTCGACGGTCGGCTCAAGCAATCTCGACCCTTTGAGCCTGGCCCTGAACCTTGAGGCCAACCTGGTCATCCGCGACCAGACCTTCAACAGCCGCCTGCATGAACACCTGCAGGAGCTTACCGCCCACCGCTGCAAACCGGTGAGCCTGCAGCGGGCACTGCGTGGCTACTGGTGGCGGGCGCCGCTGATCTTTTTGACCTTTCACTTCATCCGCCGATTTCCGGCCGTGATCGGCTGGCTGCCGGCCCATGTACCACGGCTCAAGCCGCTGTATGACGGCGAGCAACCTGCGGGCAAGCCGACATGAGCAAGCAGCACAAGCACTGGCGCCGTGCCCGCCAGGCGCTGACCCTGGCGTTCTTCATTCTGGTGCCGGTGCTGCTGTTCAGCGTGCTGAAAAACCTCGACTGGCAAGAGGTGTACCAGGCCCTGGCCTCCTATCGCTGGCGCACCCTGGCAATGGCTGCAGGCGTAACCCTGTGCAGCTTTGCCCTGTTCAGCAGCTTCGACCTGCTCGGGCGCTACTACACCGGGCATCATTTGCCGGCGCGCCAGGTGTTGCCGCTGGCGTTCGTGTGCTACGCCTTCAACCTCAACCTCAGCGCCTGGGTCGGCGGCATCGCCCTGCGCTACCGCTTGTACAGCCGCCTCGGCCTCAAGGTCGCGACCATCACCCGGATCCTCAGCCTGGGGCTGTTGACCAACTGGGCAGGCTATTTCGCGGTGGCCGGCAGCTTGTTCGTCTGCGGGCTGCCGAAGTTGCCAGCGGGCATGGAGATCGGCAATACCGGCCTGCGCCTGATCGGTGCAGCGTTGTTATTAGCGGTCATCGCTTACCTGCTGGCCTGCGCCTTCGCGACTCGCCGCACCTGGCACTTTCGCAAGCAGCAGATCACCCTGCCAGGCATTCGCCTGGCAGCGTTGCAAGTGGTGATGGGCGCTCTGAACTGGTCGTTGATGGCGCTGGTGGTGTTCATCCTGTTGCCCAAGGGGGCTAGCTACCCGACCGTGCTGGCGGTACTGATGATCAGCAGCATTGCCGGGGTCATTACTCATATTCCGGCCGGGCTTGGGGTACTCGAGACGGTGTTTTTGACCCTGCTGCAAGGCACCTACGGCAAGGGCACGCTGCTCGCGGCGCTGATTGGCTACCGGGCGATCTACTTTCTGTTGCCGTTGCTGGTAGCCACGCTGACCTACCTGATGCTCGAGCGCCTGGCCAGTCAGCGCGCCAGCGGGGAAAGTTCGCAAACCACCGGCTGAACCGGCTCGAGCATCTGGTGTACCTGGTACACCAGGTCTTGCAAGGCGAAGGGCTTGGTCATCAGGGCGATGCCGGGCTCCAGCACCTCCTGGTCGGTCACTTCCTGTTCGGCGAAGCCGGTGATCAACAGCACCTTCTGCTGCGCCTGCAGCATGCGCAGGGCATTGGCCACCTGACGGCCACTGAAGCCGCCCGGCAGGCCGATATCGGTGATCAGCAAGTCAACTGTGCCCAACTGGCGATACTGCTGCAGCGCGCTGTTGGCGTCAGCGGCGGTAAACACCTCGAAGCCCTCCTCCTCCAGCGCCTCCTTGATCAGCAAGCGCAAGGTACTCTCGTCGTCGACCAGCAGGATGCGTTCGCCATTGGCGCGTGGGTAGCACTTGCGCCCCGGCTCGCCGGCCAGCGGCTGCGGCAGCTCGCCCACATAGCGCGGCAGGAGGACCTTAACCCGGGTGCCCTGGCCAGGGCTCGAATCGATCCACACCCGGCCCCCTGACTGACGGACAAAGCCATAGACCATCGACAAGCCAAGCCCGGTGCCCTGGCCGACCGGCTTGGTGGTAAAGAACGGGTCAAAGGCCCGTGCGACGATATCGGCGTTCATGCCGTGGCCGTTGTCCTGCACCTGCAAGGCAAAGTAATCGCCCGGCCCCAGGCTGTCTTCGCCCTCCAGGGCCAGCTCGTGACGTTCGTTAGCGGTGGTGATGCGCAGGCAGCCACCGGCGCCCATGGCATCGCGGGCATTGATGCACAGGTTGATCAGGGCATTTTCCAGCTGATTGGCATCAATCAGTACCCACCAGGGCGCCGGCTCCACCTGGACCTGCAGATCGATATGGCTACCCACGGTTTGCTGGATCAGGTGTTCGATGTCCTGCACCAGTTGGTTGACGCAGGCGGGCTTGGGGTCGAGCGCCTGGCGCCGGGAGAAGGCCAGCAAGCGGTGGGTGAGCGTGGCGGCGCGCTTGGCCGCACCCCGAGCGGCATCAAGGTAGACCTGCAGATTATCCACATTACCCTGGGCAATACGTCGCTCGAGCAACTCCAGGCTGCCGCTGATGCCGGTCAACAGGTTATTGAAGTCATGGGCCATGCCGCCGGACAGTTGCCCGATGGCTTCCATCTTCTGGCTCTGGCGCAACAGTTCTTCAGCATGGCGCAGCGCCTCTTCGCGCTCGCGTTCCTGGCTGATGTCGGTGCCCACGGCGGTAAAACCAAGCTGCGAGGGTACCGCTGCCCAGTTGAACCAGCGGTAGTGCCCATCCTTGTGGCGCAAGCGGCTGATGGTGTTCTCGGTGCGCTGGCCGGCGCGCAGGCGCTCGACCAGCGAGGCGACTTGCGGTTGGTCGTCGGCATGCAGCAAGTCCATGATCGAGGTGTCCAGCACCTCGTCTGCAGCCCAGCCAAGGATCTGGCTCCAGGCCGGGTTGACCGCACTGATGCGCAAATCCGGCAGGACAATCACCATGATGTCGCCGGACAAGTCCCAGAAATGGTTTCGATCAGAGGTGCGCTCCTGCACCTGGCGCTCGAAGGTATTGGCCAGGTGACGCCACTGCTGCGCCGATTCGACGCTGGCGGTGGTTTCGATCACCGTGTCGAGAAAGCCGGCCACCGCCCCGCGCTCGTCTCGAATGGGGCTGTAGCAGAAGGTGAAATAGGCTTGCTCGAGGCTGCCGTTGCGATTGATCATCAACGGGAAGTTCTCGATGAAGATCGCCTCCCCCGACAGGGTACGGAAGACCAGCGCGCCGATGTTCTCCCAGGCCTCGCTCCACACCTCGTCAAACCCGCGTCCCAGTGCCTCGGGCTTGGCCCCGAGGATCGGCTTGAAGGCATCGTTGTAAATGGTCACCAACTGCGGCCCCCAGACCAGGCAACCGGGGAATTTGGACGCCAGCAGCATGTCCACGGCAATGCGCAAGGGCGCCGGCCACAGGTACAAAGGCCCCAGGGCGGTACTGGCCCAGTCGTGGTTACGCACCTTTACACTCATTGATCCTGGCATGGGCAAGCTCGGCTGACGGTGGGGGCCTGAACAATCGGACCTAAACGCCGATATCTTCGTTCCAGAGTTCGGGGCTGTCCTTGATAAAAGCGCGCATCATCTTGACGCAGTTATCATTGTGCAGCACCTGCACATCGACGCCGCGGGCCTTGAGCAGCGCTTCCTCGCCCATGAAAGTCTGGTTTTCACCAACAATCACGCGCTTGATGCCATACAGCAGGATCGCCCCGCTGCACATCGGGCATGGCGACAAGGTGGTGTACAGGGTCGCCTCGCGATAAACCCTGGCCGGCTGGCGGCCGGCGTTTTCCAGAGCGTCCATTTCGCCGTGCAGGATCGCGCTGCCCTCCTGGACCCGGCGGTTGTGGCCACGGCCGATGATCTGGTTGTTGTGGACCAGCACCGAACCGATCGGTATGCCGCCTTCTTTGCGGCCCAGTTGGGCCTCATCGATAGCAGCCTGCATGAACGCATCTACGTCCTGGTTCAAAGTGCTCATCCGTTGGTCGACTCCTGTAGCGATACTGGTTTTCCTCGCAGGCTAGCATACCGCCAGCAGGGAATGGCATCCATGCCAGTCGCTACTATGCTGAACAGGTTTCTCCTCTGCGACCTGGGCAGTCCGGGTCCGTTCCAGTATAGGGAGCGTTGCGATGAGCAAGAAAATACTGGTGGTGCTGACCAATACGGCCAAATACCCGACGCTTAAGCGCGCCACCGGATTGTGGCTGGGCGAGGCGGTACACTTTGTCGACAAGGTCGAAAAGGCCGGCTACAAGGTCGATTACCTGAGCCCCGCCGGCGGCTACGTGCCGGTGGACCCGCACAGCCTGCAGATGGCCGCGGATATCGACTGGCAGTGGTACCAGGACAAGGCGTTCATGAACCGTTTGGGCAAAACCCTCAACCCCGGGGAGGTCAAGTCCCAGGACTACAGCGCCATCTACTACGCCGGCGGCCATGGGGTGATCTGGGACTTTCCAGACAACAGCGAGCTGCAGGACCTGGCCCGGCGCATCTTCGAGGCCGGCGGCGTAGTGGCCTCGGTGTGCCATGGCGCGGTTGGCCTGCTCAATATCAAGCTCAGTGATAACACCTTGCTGGTCAAGGACCGCGAGGTCACCGGTTTTTCCGATACTGAAGAGAAACTGGCCGAACTGGACAAAGTGGTGCCTTACCTCACCGAAACCGAGCTCAAGGCCCGCGGCGGTTTGTACCGCAAGGCAGAAGAGCCGTGGCAGGCCTTCGCCATCGCCGACCAGAAAGACGGACGCTTGATTACCGGACAGAATCCCGCCTCCGGGGGCGCGGTGGCTGACCTGGTGGTGGCCGCACTGAAAAAGCGCTGAGGCGCCTACTTGGCTTGCCGATAGGTACTTCGCCGAGGGTAAACGCGGCCTACATCCGCCGCTGATTGCGCTCTTTATGCTGACGAGTGTCACCCGACCAGGAAGGTCGGGCTCTTGTTCAGCATAGAGGTGCACTCATGGCTCCAACCCGTCTTGCCGGCCGCAGCCTGCTCGAGTTTCTGATAACCCTGCTGATCGGCCTGGCGCCCGTGGCCTGTGGCCTTCTGGTGTTGGCCCTGCAGGTCGAGCGCAAGCAGGAAGAAACCGCCGAGGTGTCTGTGGTCGAGGCTATCTATGCTATCGACCGGGTCTTCGATGCCATGCACGGCTCCAGCAATGCTGTGCTCGGGTTGGTCGGGCAACCCTGCGAGAAAATCCTCCCGACTCTGCGCCAGGAAGCGCTGAGGCAGCCAAGCGTGCGCTCGCTGGTGCTGACCCGGGAAAACCGTGCCTACTGCAGCACCCTGCTCGGCAGCATCGACACGGCAATCGACCCGGGCAGCTACTTCAACCAGCGCCTGCGCCTGGACTCGCGCAACGAAATCACCCCGGACATGCCGGTGCTGCACTACCGCCTGCAGGAATATCCCACGGGCGTCATCGCCATCAGCGATGCGCGCTCCCTGCAAACAGAACTGCAGGGCTTCAAGAACGCCATTGTCCTGGCCCTGCAGTTCGGCAGCGATTTTGTCTGGGCAACCGGCAGTGGCAGCGCCGAGCAGGTACCCAACCATGAAGAAGACAGCCAGCGCATGGTCTCGGAGAAGTACGGCTACACCGTGCACGCCGGCTACCCCAATGGCCATACCCGCAAGATGCTCAGCCAGGCCATGAGCTCTACCGCGCCGTCATTGCTTTTGGTCGGCATTATCACCTCCGCCGTGGCCTACTGGGGGCTGTTCAGGCAACGACGGAAACCGGCGTGAGCTCCATCATGAAAAAAGGCCATTGAGCGTTTGCTCAATGGCCTTTTTCAGTGGCAGGGCAGATCAGTCGGTACTGAGTACACCACGACGGACCTGGTCACGCTCGATCGACTCGAACAGGGCCTTGAAGTTGCCTTCGCCGAAGCCATCGTCACCCTTGCGCTGGATGAACTCGAAGAACACCGGGCCCATCAGGGTTTCAGAGAAGATCTGCAGCAGCAGGCGCTTGTCGCCGGCATCGGAAGAGCCGTCAAGCAGGATGCCACGGGCCTGCAGTTCGCCGACCGGCTCGCCATGGCCCGGCAGACGCCCTTCGAGCATCTCGTAGTAGGTGTCTGGCGGCGCGGTCATGAAGCGCATGCCGAGCTTTTTCAGGGCATCCCAGCTCTCGAGCAGGTTGTCGCTGAGGAAGGCCACGTGCTGGATGCCCTCGCCGTTGAACTGCATGAGGAACTCTTCGATCTGCCCGGCGCCCTTGGACGACTCTTCGTTCAGCGGGATACGGATCATGCCATCCGGCGCGGTCATGGCCTTGGAGGTCAGGCCGGTGTATTCGCCCTTGATGTCGAAGTAACGGATTTCGCGGAAGTTGAACAGCTTCTCGTAGAAGCCGGCCCAGTAGGCCATGCGCCCGCGGTAAACGTTATGGGTCAGGTGATCGATGATCTTCAGGCCCGCACCGACCGGGTGACGATCGACACCTTCGATGAAGTTGAAGTCGATGTCATAGATCGAACTGCCTTCCTCGAAACGGTCGATCAGGTACAGCGGCGCACCGCCAATGCCCTTGATCGCCGGCAAACGCAGCTCCATCGGCCCGGTTTCGATCTCGACCGGCTGGGCACCCAGCTCCAGGGCGCGGGCGTAGGCTTCGTGGGCGTTACGCACACGGAAGGCCATGCCGCACACCGACGGACCATGCTCGGCGGCAAAGTACGAGGCGACGCTTTTCGGTTCGTTGTTCAGGATCAGGTTGATACCGCCCTGGCGGTACAGGTGCACGTCCTTGGAACGGTGGGTAGCCACCTTGGTGAAGCCCATGATCTGGAAGATCGGTTCCAGGGCGCCCGGGGTCGGCGATGCGAACTCGATGAATTCAAAGCCCATCAGGCCCATCGGGTTTTCAAAGATATCAGCCATGCTCGTTTCCTCATCATCAAAGCGGGTAAATAACGGTCGTTAATTGCTATCGATGTCGAGCAGGCGTGGTGGCGCGCAAGAGATGCCCCTCACACTTCTGGCGAGGTAGTCACCATAGATCAGCTTGAACCCATGACACTTCATATGGACCCATTCTCGGCGGGTTGATTCCCCGAAGGTGGAGAACCTTATTATTGTATGCGTAACGAGATTCTACAGTGCGTAAACCGTTTTGTCCGCACTTTAGTTGACGCCCGAGCGGCGACGAACGGCTATCCTAGGCACACAGCCGTTTTCTTTCCCTCGCTTGTACAGGTTAGCCGCCATGCCGCTCACGGTAAAACGCCCCGGACGCTGGACCCTGCGTGCCCTGCTGCCCTGGGCGGTTGGCGCCCTACCGGTGCTGTGCGGGCTGCTGATCATGCACCTGCAGGCTCAGCGTGAGCTGGACGCCCGCAGCCGCGCCACCGCGCAGCAAGTGGTGGCCCAGGTAGAGCTGATCCTCGACAACATTTCTAGCGCGGCCAGGTCGTTGCTGCCCTTGGCCGGAATGCCGTGCATGGAAGAGAAACTGGCCCTGCGCGACCAGGTCACCCGCCGCTCGTTCGTACGCTCGACCAACCTGGTGTACCGCAACGAGCTGTATTGCAGCTCGCTGTTCGGCCCCTACAGCGAACCGGTCAATGCCAGCGACTATGTCGACGGCAAGCTCTGGCTGATGAACGGCAACTCGGTGACTCCTGGCCACCCATTGCTGGTGTATCGGGTCTATGAAGGCGAGCGCGGCGCCATCACTACCGTCGATGGTGACCACCTGCTGACCGCCCTGCGCCTGATCGGCCCGCAGACCCAGTTGCTGCTACAGGTGGGCCGTTACTGGATGGGCAAGGACGGCGTGGTGCATGAAGGGATCGCCCCCGCCGCTGAGGTCGCGCCAGTGCGCCTGACCTCCAGCCACTACCCGTTCTCGATCCACAGCGGTTATGCGCCAGGCAAGGTCGGCCAGGTAATGCGCGATGAATACCCTGCCCTGTTCGGCCTGCTGGTGTTTCTCGGGGTGATTGCCGGTACCGTATGCCGCTGGATGCTGCGCCGTGCCAGCTCACCACGGGCCGAGTTGCAGCGGGCCATAGAAGCCAACGAGTTCTTGCCGTACTTCCAGCCGGTGGTGCGCAAGGGCGACTACCGCTGGGCCGGCGCCGAAGTGCTGATGCGCTGGCAGCACCCGCGCGACGGTCTGGTGCGCCCCGACCTGTTCATTCCCTACGCCGAGCACAGCGGCCAGATCGTACCGATGACGCGCATGCTCATGCAGCGCACTGCGCAATTGCTGGCGCCGCATGCCGCATTGATGGGCGAGGGTTTTCATGTCGGCATCAACATCACCGCCGATCATTGCCAGGACCTGGCCCTGTACGACGACTGCCGGGCCTTTCTCGGCGCCTTCCCGCCTGGCCGGGTATTGCTGACCCTGGAGCTGACCGAACGCAAGCTTATTGCCCCCAGCGAAGTTACCCAGACGCTGTTCGGCAAACTCCACGAACTGGGGGTGATGATCGCCATCGACGACTTTGGCACCGGCCAGTCCAGCCTCAGCTACTTGCGCCAGTTCAAGGTCGATTACCTGAAGATTGACCAAAGCTTCGTCGCCCTGATCGGGGTCGATGCGTTGTCGCTGCACATTCTCGACAGCATTATCGAACTGTCGGCCAAGCTTGAGCTGGGCATCGTCGCCGAAGGCGTCGAGAACGAAACCCAGCGCGATTACCTGGCGCGCCACAATGTCGATTTCCAGCAGGGTTACCTGTTTGCCCGGCCGATGCCGATCGAGGACTTTGTCGCCGCCCTGGCAGCCCAGGCCGAAACCGCGCCGCAGGTCGCGAAGGTTGCCGGTTAGGCCTGCGCCCTGAGATCATGGCGGGTTCCCCGCTCTGTTTTCTTCTGTAACCGAGGCATTTGTGTCAAAAGGCATCATTACATCGGTCACGGCCTCGTTCCTGTTTGCCGTGATGTACTACTACACCTCGCTGCTCACCCCGCTCGATGGCGAGGAGGTGTTCGGCTGGCGCATGCTCCTGACCTTGCCCTGCGTTACCCTGTTCATGCTGTTTACCCGCGACTGGCCGCTGGTCACCGGCTTGCTCGCGCGGGTTAGGCGCACGCCGCTGCTGTTGCTCGGCCTGCTGGGTACTTCATCATTGATGGGCGTACAGCTCTGGCTGTTCCTCTGGGCGCCGTTGCACGGACGCAGCCTGGAAGTGTCGCTGGGCTACTTCCTGTTGCCGCTGACCATGGTCCTGACCGGCCGCCTGGTGTATGGCGAACAATTGTCGCGGCTGCAGAAAGTCGCGGTAGCCTGCGCGATGACCGGTGTCGGCCATGAGCTCTACCAGCACGGCAGCTTTGCCTGGGAGACCTTGCTGGTCGCCGCAGGCTACCCGCTGTACTTCGTGCTGCGGCGCAAATGCGCGACCGACCACCTCGGCGGCTTGTGGGCCGACATGTGCCTGCTGCTGCCGGCGGCGCTGTACTTTGTCATCCAGGGGCCGCTGTCAGCCCAGGACCTGGCCGCGCATCCGGGGCTGTACGGCCTGATCCCGCTGCTTGGGGTGATCAGCGCCCTGGCGCTGATCTGCTATGTGCTGGCCAGCCGCCTGCTGGCCTTCAGCCTGTTCGGCCTGCTCAGCTATGTCGAGCCGGTGCTGCTGGTGGCCGTCGCCCTGCTGCTGGGCGAGACCATCGGCCCCGACCAGTGGCTGACCTACCTGCCGATCTGGCTGGCGGTGCTGGTATTGATCGCCGAAGGCGTCAGGCACCTGCTGCGTCAACGGCGGCGTTCGGTGTAAGGCGCACCTGGCGCACGCGGCGCTCCTCCACCGCGACCACGGTCATTTGCCAGTTGTTCCACACCAGGCTGTCGCCGACCATCGGCAAGCGATCGAGCAGGCTCATGACCAGGCCGGCGAGGGTCTGGTAGTCCTCGGTGGGCTTGGCGGCAAAACCGGTGCGTGCCTGGATCTGGCTGAGGTTCAGGGCGCCGCTGACGACAAAGCCGTGGCCGTCCTCGACGATGCCCGGGCCTTCCACCTCACTGGCATCGGGCAGTTCACCGGCAATGGACTCAAGGATGTCGGTCATGGTCAGCACCCCGGTGAAATCACCGAACTCGTTGACCACGAAGGCGATGTGCGTCGACTGGCTGCGCATCTGCTCCAGGGCGTTGAGGATGCTGAAACTCTCCAGCAGGTTCACCGGCGCCCGGGCCAGGCTCTCGAGGTCAGGCTGATTACCGGCCAGCAGTTCCTTGAGCAGCTCCTTCTTGTGCACGAAGCCCAGCGGTTCTTCAATACGCCCGTCTCGAATCAACGGCAGGCGCGAGTAGGACGAATGCATCAGTGCGGTACGAATCGCCTCGGCCGGCTGCGCCAGGTCGATGGCATCGACCTCGGCGCGCACCGTCATCAGCGTCTTGATCGGCCGTTCGGCCAGGTTCAGCACGCCGCTGATCATCACCCGTTCGCGGCGGTCGAACAGCACCTGTTCTTCGCCACCTTCGACCAGATCGGCAATTTCCTCGCCGACATCATCGGCCCCGACCCGGCGCCCGCCCAAAAGGCGCAGGACCGCGTGGGCGGTGCGCTCACGCAGCGGCCGGTGTTGCTGCAGGCTGCGCTTGCGCCGCGCCCGGGCCAGCTGGTTGAACAGCTCGATCAGAATCGAGAAGCCAATGGCCGCGTACAGGTAGCCTTTGGGAATATGAAAGCCCAGGCCCTCGGCGGTGAGGCTGAAGCCGATCATCATCAAGAAGCCCAGGCACAGCATGATCACCGTCGGGTGATTGTTGACGAAGCGGGTCAACGGCTTGCTGGCAACGATCATGATGCCGATGGAGAAGATCACCGCGATCATCATGATCGACAACTCTTCGACCATGCCCACGGCGGTGATCACCGCGTCGAGGGAGAACACTGCATCGAGCACCACGATCTGCGCGACGATCGGCCAGAACGCGGCATGGCGCACACTGCCGGTGTTCTGCGCAACGTGGCCTTCGAGGCGCTCGTGCAACTCCATGGTGGCCTTGAACAACAGGAACACACCACCGAAGAGCATGATCAGATCGCGCCCGGAGAAGCTCTTGCCGAACACCTCGAACAGCGGCGCGGTGAGGGTCACCATCCACGAGATACTGGCCAGCAGGCCCAGGCGCATGATCAGCGCCAGCGACAGGCCGATCACCCGCGCACGGTCGCGCTGATGGGGCGGCAGTTTGTCGGCGAGGATGGCGATGAACACCAGGTTGTCGATACCCAGTACCAGTTCCAGCACAATCAGCGTGGCAAGGCCCAGCCAGGCCGTGGGGTCGGCTAGCCATTCCATGGGCGATTACTCATGTGCGAGAACGGGCGGGAAACGTCGCAAGGACGGGAGAATGGCCGGGACGGCCGGGTACTGGGAGGCTCCGAGAACGAAGTCATATCAACCTGAAATCAACTGGGGATGTGATCCTACAATTGCAGCAGGCTTTTCTCACAGCGCGAAACTATTTCAAATTCTGTACCCGCCCGTTCCCACAACTGCCTAAATCAACCCACCACCATCGATATCAATGACGCTGGCGGTCATGAAGCCGTTCTCCATGGCCAGCAGATACCCCGCCGCCACTTCATCCGCCGCCCCCACCCGTCCGACCGGCAGGCCCGCGCCGGCGCGGGCGAACATCGCCTGCCGCGACTCGGCGTCCATCCCGGCGTAGGCTTCGGTTTCGGTCAGCCCCGGGCTGACAACATTGACCCGGAGTGGCGCCAGCTCCTTGGCCAGTTGCCTGGCCAGGGCTTCGAGCGCCGCATTGAGGGTGGTCTTGATCATCTGCCCGGCGACGAACTTGCGTGACAGCAACCCCGAGGTCAGGCTGATGCTGGCGTGCGCAGAAAGGTGCGGCAACGCCAGCTGGATCGCCTGCAAGGCGCCCCAGAACTTCACCTCGAAAGCCTCGCGCGCCAGTTGCAAGTCGCTCTGCGCCAGGGGCCTGGCCTGCACGGCGGGGCCAGCGCTGATCACCAGATGATCGACGGTGCCAACGCCGGAAAACAGCGCCTGCAGCGCCCGGGTATCGGTTATATCGGCAACACATGCCTCGATCCCCTCGCCCGGGCTTACCGCCTGGCGGCTGGCAACGATGACCCGTGCACCACGTGCCCTGGCCTGGCGCGCTACCGCCGCGCCGATACCGCTGGCGCCGCCGAGCACCAGCACGGTCTGGTGCAACAAGGATTGATGAGCGTTGTACATGATGATCACTGCCTGTGCTTGAAAGTGATTACATCTTGCTCTGCGAGCAATCAGGGAAAAACCAGGCTGCACGCCATGCACCTGTAACCATTGCTTGAAGATATCCAGGGTAATTTTCTTCAATACCCGGCCATTCGCCGCGCCTTAGGCTGTGTCGGTCTTCCACTGCTGGATACCCCTCATGAGCCTGATGTTATCAATGGCCGCCTTCGCCCTGGCCGCCTCAATCTCCCCCGGCCCGGTCAATATCGTCGCCCTCAGCGCCGGCGCCCGCCACGGCTTTCGCGCCAGCTTGCGGCATGTCAGCGGCGCAACCCTCGGCTTTGTCCTGCTGCTGGTGCTGATCGGCCTTGGCTTGCACGAGTTGTTGCGCCATTGGCCGGCCATGACCCAAGTGTTGCACTGGGCCGGCGTGGTGTTCTTGCTGTACATGGCCTGGAAACTGGCCAGCGACAACGGCGAGCTGGGCGCTGGCGGCAACACGGCCGCGCCCTCGGTGCTCGCCGGCGCCACCCTGCAATGGCTCAACCCCAAGGCCTGGCTGGCCTGTGTGGCCGGCATCGGCGCCTATGTCGGCGAGGGCGATAGCCGCCGGTTGTGGCAGTTCAGCGCGATCTACCTGGTAATCTGTTTTCTGTCGATTGCCAGCTGGGCCTGGGCCGGCAGTGCAATCAGCCACTCCCTGAGCAATGCCCAGCGTATGCGCCGGTTCAACCGCTGCCTGGCGCTGCTGTTGCTGGCCAGCGCGCTGTACCTGCTAGTGGGCTGAACGATAGTGCCCAGGCGTCGCCGCCAGGTGGCGCTTGAAGGCTCGCTGCAAGTGCGCTTGGTCGGCAAAACCTGCCTCCAGTGCCACCTCGGCAATCAACCGCCCGCGGCGCAACTGGGCACGGGCATACTGCACCCGTTGATCGAGCAGGTAGCCATGGGGCGTCAAGCCGAACTGCTGCTTGAACGCACGGATCAGGTAGGACGCGGACAAGCCTGCAGCGCGGCTGATGTCTTCAAGGCGCAAAGGCTCGGTGCAGTGCGCGCGGATGAATTCAGCTGCGGCCAGCAGGCGCGGGTCGCCCTGGCCCAGCGCGCTTGCGCTTTCGCCCAGGCGCAGGCTCAGTGCGCTGCAAAACACTCGCAGTGCCGCCTCTTTACCAACTGGCGGCTGCTGCTCATCCAGCAGCACGGCAAACAGCTGCAGCAAATCATCGAACAGCCCCGCCTCGGTGCTGCTGACAGCCGCCAGCGGCGAGAAACCCAGGCCCTGCAACCAGGCCCAGTCGATGAACAGCATCAAGTAGGACCAGGGCTCGCCCGCGATGGGATTGCAGGTGTGCACCACTCCGGGGTTCATCAGCACCACGGTGCCGGCAGCCACTTGCTGCTGGCGGTCGCCACTGATGTAGGTACTGCGCCCTGCGGTAATCGCACCAATCGAGAAACTCTCGTGCGAATGCGCCGCGTAACAGACCTTGCGACCATCGGCGACGCTGCGCACTTCAACGAAGGGCAGCGCCGGGTCACGCCAGAATCGCGAATTTGCGTGCATAGGCTTCAGCCCTCGGCGTCGTGAACCACCACCAGCAACTGGGCCTGCACCGGCCCCAACGAACGCAGGCGGTGCGGGGTCTGGGCGTTGAAATACAGGGCATCGCCACGCTCGAGGATCACCCGCTCGTTCATGAAGTCGACCTCGACCTGGCCTTCATGGACGAACAGAAACTCCTCGCCAAGGTGCTCCTTGAACGAGGCATCGCTGAACTCCGGCGGCGGGCTGATGATGAACGGCAGCAGGCTGCGGCTGCCGATCTGCTTGGCCAGCACCGAATAACCCGGCCCCTGCCCCGACACCGCCTGGCGTTCATGGCTGCGCACCAGGCTGTAACGGGCCTGGCCTGGCTGGTCTTCGGCAAACAGCTCCTCGACATTGACGTTCAAGGCACGCGCCAGCTTCAACGCTGCAGCGATGGAGGGCGTATTCAAGCCGCGCTCGACCTTGGACAGGTAACTCTTGGTCATGCCAGCCGTTTCAGCCAGCGCCTCCAGGGTAATACCCAGTTTTTTTCTCAACAGTTTCAATCGGATAGACATGTGACGCGATTTTCCCAATGCCATGGGCAAGTATTTTCTTGCTAATGACACCTTGTGTCATATAGCCTTGATTGTGTCATGCAGTTGACCACCCCGTCACCTTCCAAGCAACCGGGGTGGGCCAGCCGTGACACTCCATCACGCCACCGAGGATAGCCCCATGGCCAAGACAATGGCACTCCCCAAGGACCAACTGATCCAGCAGGCCCTTAAGCAGATGCAAGGCTCGCTTGCCGATAATACGTGGACTGTGCGCGAAAAGCTGGCACTGACCTGCCGGATTCTGTTCGACAACGGCCACGACTCCGGCCTGGCCGGGCAGATCAGCGCCCGCGGCCCGCAGCCAGGCACCTTCTACACCCAGCAACTGGGCCTGGGTTTCGACGAAATCACCGCCAGCAACCTGTTGCTGGTCAACGAAGACCTGGACGTGCTCGAAGGCCAGGGCATGCCCAACCCGGCCAACCGCTTCCACAGCTGGGTGTACCGTGCCCGCCCGGATGTGCACTGCATCATCCACACCCACCCGACCCACGTCGCCGCCCTGTCGATGCTGGAAGTGCCACTTGAGGTCTCGCACATGGACCTCTGCCCGCTGTACGACGATTGCGCGTTCCTCGAGGCCTGGCCCGGCGTGCCGGTAGGCAACGAAGAAGGCGAGATCATCAGCGCCGCCCTGGGCGACAAGCGCGCCATCCTGCTGTCGCACCACGGCCAGTTGTCGACCGGTGCCAGCATCGAGGAGGCCTGCGTGATCGCCCAGTTGATCGAGCGCGCCGCCAAGCTGCAACTGCTGGCCATGGCCGCCGGCAGCATCAAACCGATTGCCCCGCAACTGGGCCGCGAAGCCCATGACTGGATCTCCCGGCCCAAGCGCCACAGCGCCGCCTTCAACTACTATGCGCGCCAATGCCTGCGGGTACATGGCGACTGCCTGAACTGAACCAAGCCTGTCACTGACCTTGCGGAGTAAATTTCATGTCCAAGACTTTTCACGGCATCATCGGCTACACCATCACCCCGTTCAGCGCCGACGGCGAACAGCTTGACCTCGAGGCCCTGGGCCGCTCGATCGAGCGCCTGATCGAGGGTGGCGTTCACGCCATTGCGCCACTGGGCAGCACCGGCGAAGGCGCCTACCTGAGCGATCTGGAATGGCAGCAGGTAGCCGCCTTCAGCCTGCGCCAGATCGCCGGGCGGGTACCGACCATCGTCAGCGTCTCCGACCTGACCACCGCCGGTGCCATTCGCCGCGCGCGCTTTGCCCAGGAACACGGCGCCGATGCGGTGATGGTGCTGCCGGCCGCCTACTGGAAGCTTACCGAGGAGGAGATACTCGAGCACTACCGGGCCATTGGCGCCAGCATCGAGCTGCCGATCATGCTCTACAACAACCCGGCCACCAGCGGTACCGACATGTCGGTGGAGCTGATCCTGCGCATCGTGCGCGAGGTCGAAAACGTCACCATGGTCAAGGAGAGCACCGGCGACATCCAGCGCATGCACAAGCTGCAGCTACTGGGTGAAGGCAAGGTGCCGTTCTACAACGGCTGCAACCCGCTGGCCCTGGAAGCCTTCGTGGCTGGCGCCAGCGGCTGGTGCACCGCCGCTGCGAACCTGATCCCGGCCCTCAACCAGCAGCTTTACCAGGCCGTCCAGGCCAACGACCTGGGCACAGCCAAGGCGGTGTTCTACCGTCAATTGCCGCTGCTGGAGTTCATCCTCAAAGGTGGCCTGCCGGCAACCATCAAGGCCGGTCTGGGCATGACCGGTTTGCCGGTGGGTGAGCCGCGGCGGCCGGTGTTTGCCCTCGACAACGCAGGTCAGGCGCACTTGCAACAACTGCTCAAACAAATGCTGTAGGACGACCGTAACAACCCGGCACTGCAACAGTGCCGGGGACCGGTGCAGAGTCACCCAGCAGTTCCGGAGAAGTCCGACACTGCTTGAAGAAAGCCCATCTGGGGCTGTTGTCCTGCCGTTTCTATCATCGGCTGCTCTAACCCATGACAGGACAGTCACCATGAGCACCCGACGTTTTTCAGGCTTTACGCTGGGCGTATTCGCCTCGGCCGTATTGATTGCCAGCACGGCATTCGCCGCCCCGCTAACTCGCGACAATGGCGCCCCGGTGGGCGACAACCAAAACTCGCAGACCGCTGGCAGTACCGGCCCCACCCTGCTGCAGGACGTGCAGTTGATCCAGAAGCTGCAGCGTTTTGATCGCGAGCGGGTGCCTGAGCGTGTGGTGCATGCCCGCGGTACCGGTGCCCATGGCGAGTTCACCGCCAGCGCCGATATTTCCGCACTGACCCAGGCCAAGGTATTTACCCCGGGGGAGCGAACCCCGGTGTTCGTGCGCTTCTCCTCGGTGGTGCACGGCCTTCATTCCCCGGAAACCCTGCGCGACCCGCGCGGCTTTGCCACACGTTTCTACACCACTGATGGCAACTGGGACCTGGTCGGCAATAACTTCCCGACCTTCTTCATTCGTGATGCCATCAAGTTCCCGGACATGGTTCACGCCTTCAAGCCCGACCCGCGCACCAACCTTGGCAACGACGCGCGCCGCTTCGACCTGCTCTCGCACATGCCCGAAGCCACCCGCACCCTGACGTTGCTCTACTCCAACGAAGGCACGCCGCTGAGCTACCGGCACATGGATGGCAACAGCGTGCATGCCTACAAGTTCGTCAACCGCGACGGCGAAATCACCTACGTGAAGTTTCGCTGGAAAACCCTGCAAGGGCAGAAAAACCTGACCCCTGGCGAAGTGGCCAAGATTCAGGGGCATGATTTCAGCCACATGACCAACGACCTGGTCAATTCGATCAATCGTGGTGATCATCCGAAGTGGGACCTGTACATCCAGACGCTCAAGCCCGAGCAGCTCGCCGGTTTTGACTTCGACCCACTGGACCCGACCAAGATCTGGCCAGATGTGCCTGAGCAAAAAGTCGGGCAGATGGTGCTCAATCGCAACGTCAGCAACTTCTTCCAGGAAACCGAACAGGTGGCCCTGGCGCCGTCCAACCTGGTGCCGGGCATCGAGCCCTCGGAGGACCGCCTGCTGCAAGGCCGGCTGTTCTCCTATGCCGACACCCAGATGTACCGGGTCGGCGCCAATGCCGCCGGTTTGCCAATCAATCAGCCCAGGGTCAGGATCAATAACGCCAATCAGGATGGTGCCCTCAACAGCGCGCGTAGTGTCAGCGGGGTCAACTACGAGCCCAGCCGCCTGATGCCACGCCCCCCGACCGAGTCGGCACGTTACAGCCAGCAACCCTTGAGCGGCAGCACCCAGCAGCAAGGCATCGAGCGTCAGCAGAACTTCAAGCAGGCCGGCGAGCTGTTCCGCTCCTATAGCGCCAACGACCGCCGCGACCTGATCAATAGCTTCGGTGGCTCATTGGCCAGCAGCGACGACGAAAGCAAGCACCTCATCCTCGCGTACCTGTACAAGGCCGACCCTGCCTATGGCAAGGGCGTGGCCAAGGTTGCCGGTGGCGACCTGGTCAGGGTCAAGCAACTGGCGGCGCAGCTGCGGGACTGAGCATGCGCTGGCGGTAACTGCCCGGGCTTTCGCCGGTCCACTTCTTGAACGCCCGGTGGAACGCACTGGGCTCCTGGAAGCCGGTATGCTCGGCGACTTCGGCAATACTCAGGTGCGTCTGGCGCAGGCACTCGAAAGCCATGGCCCGACGCACTTCGTCCTTGATCTGCTGGTACGAACGGCCTTCGCGCTCCAACTGGCGGCGAAAGCTGCTGGGGCTCAGGCCCTGGCGTTCGGCCATGGCCAACAGGGTCGGCCACTGGCCGTATTGGCGAGCGCGCAGGTAACGGTACACCTGGGCCACCTGGCCATTCTGGTTGCGGTAGCGAATCACCAGCCACTGCGGTGCGCTGCGCAGGAAGGTCTTCAGCGCCGCCAGGTCCTGGACCACCGGCAAGCGCAGGTAATCGGCGGCAAACTCGATCTCGGTACGGCCACCGCCCATCTGCACGTTGGCGCCCCACAGCAACGGGTCATCGTCCTGGGCCGGGCGTGTGTCGGCCAGCGCCGTTCGATCGATGACCACGCGTCGCCCGACCAGCCAGCACGCCAGGCTGATCACCAGGGCGAGAAAGGTTTCCTCGGCGTAGACCCGGGTCAGCGGATCTTCGATGCCAGTGCGCAGGCTGATCACTGCGCGCCCACCCTTGATCGTCAACTGCCCGCGGATATCACGCAGGAACAACGCAAAGTTGTTCAGGCACTGGCGCAGCGCCCTTTCCAGGTTCGGTTCCTGGATCAGCCCGCGGCAGATCAGGGCAAAGCTGCCCAACGGCATGCCATGGCTGTCGAGGTTGAAGAATTCGTCATCAAGGGTTTCGATCAGCAGCAACCACAGGCGTGCAAACGCGGGCGCCGGCACCCGTGCACCAGGCGCTTGGAGCACCACCGGGTCGATTCCGGCTTCGACCAGCAGCGCCGCCGCCCGCGCCGGTTGCGCGCGCAGGGCATGGAGCATGGTATGGACGAAATAGACGGCGACTGTATCGTTTTCCCGCATGGCGGATTCCGCAAGGGTGTGGCAAAAAATACCAGTGTCACTGGACAGTTATGGCATAGGCCCGTACGCAGGCTTTGCCTAGACTCGAAGCCAACCTGAAGGTGGCTGCGGGCAGCATTCTGGCAGACGCCGGGCCTGCCCCGCCACGCTTTCGCACACTGGAGTCGATCATGAATACCCCGGACATCTATGTAGTCAGCGCAGTACGCTCGGCCATCGGCAGCTTCGGCGGCGCCCTCAAGGACCTGCCACTGGCGGACCTGGCCAGCAGCGTGACCCGTGCCGCCATCGAACGTGCAGGCGTTGCCCCCGAGCAGATTGGCCATGTGGTCATGGGCAACGTGATTCCGACCGAGGCGCGCGACGCCTACCTGGCGCGGGTAGCGGCCATGAACGCCGGCATTCCCAAGGAAACCCCGGCGTTCAACGTCAACCGCCTGTGTGGCTCGGGCCTGCAGGCCATTGTCTCGGCAGCGCAAAGCCTGCTGCTGGGCGACGCTGAAGCAGTGGTCGCCGCCGGTGCCGAATCCATGAGCCGCGGCCCTTACCTGCTCCCGCAAGCCCGTTGGGGCGCGCGCATGGGTGACCTGCAGGGCATCGACTATATGCTCGGCATCCTTCACGACCCGTTCGCCGGTTTTCATATGGGTATCACCGCGGAAAACGTCGCCGAACGCAATGGCATCACCCGCCAGATGCAGGACGAACTGGCCCTGACCAGCCAGCGCCGCGCCGCCCGCGCCATCGCCGAGGGCCGCTTCGCCAGCCAGATCGTGCCGATCGAGATCCCCAGCCGCAAAGGCCCGGTGCGTTTCGAGGTGGATGAACATGTGCGCGGCGAAGTCACCGCAGAGCAACTGGCCGGCATGAAGGCCGTGTTCAAGAAGGACGGTACGGTCACCGCCGGTAATGCCAGCGGCCTGAACGACGGCGCCGGCGCCCTGGTGCTGGCCACAGGTGACTTCGTCAAGCGCCACAACCTGCAGCCGCTGGCGCGCCTGGTGGCCTACGCACACGCCGGCGTCGAGCCGGAGCTGATGGGCCTGGGCCCGGTACCGGCGACCCGCAAGGTACTCGACAAGGCCGGCCTGAGCGTTGCCGACCTCGACGTGATCGAATCCAACGAAGCCTTTGCCGCCCAGGCCTGCGCGGTTGCCGGTGAACTGGGCTTCGACCCGGAAAAGGTCAACCCCAACGGCTCGGGCATCTCCCTCGGCCATCCGGTCGGCGCCACCGGGGCGATCATCGCCACCAAGGCCATTCATGAACTGCAGCGCATCCAGGGCCGCTACGCCCTGGCAACCATGTGCATCGGCGGCGGCCAGGGTATCGCCATCGTCTTCGAACGCGTCTGAGCAAGGATTTAAAAGTGAGTATTCAGAACATTGCAGTGATTGGCGCCGGCACCATGGGCAATGGCATTGCCCAGGTCTGTGCGGTTGCCGGTTACCAGGTCACCTTGATCGACGTTTCCGACGCCGCCCTGGAGCGCGGCCTGGCCACCCTGCGCAAGAACCTCGAGCGCCAGGTCAGCAAGCAGACCCTGGCCGCCGAAGATGCCGAAGCCGCCGTGGCACGCATCCGCACCAGCACCGACTACGCGCAACTGCAACAGGCCGAACTGGTGATCGAGGCGGCCACCGAGAACCTCGAGCTCAAGCTGCGCATCCTCAAGCAGATCGCCGCCAGCGTCAGCGAGCAGTGCGTGATCGCCACCAACACCTCGTCGCTGTCGATCACCCAGTTGGGCGCGGCGGTCAGCCAGCCGGAGCGCTTTGTTGGCGTGCACTTCTTCAACCCGGTGCCGATGATGGCCCTGGTCGAGATCATCCGCGGCCTGCAAACCAGTGACGCCACTTACGCCAAGGCCCTGGCCCTGACCGAAAAGGTCGGCAAGACCCCGATCAGCGCCGGCAATCGCCCCGGCTTTGTGGTCAACCGCATCCTGGTGCCAATGATCAACGAGGCGATCTTCGTGCTCCAGGAAGGTCTGGCCAGCGCCGAAGACATCGACACCGGCATGCGCCTTGGCTGCAACCAGCCGATCGGCCCGCTGGCCCTGGCCGACCTGATCGGCCTCGACACCCTGCTGGCGATCATCGAAGCCTTCCACGAAGGTTACAACGACAGCAAGTACCGCCCTGCTCCGCTGCTCAAGGAAATGGTTGCCGCCGGCTACCTGGGGCGTAAAAGCGGTCGCGGCTTTTTCACCTACTAGGGAGCCCTGCCATGGACGCCGCTTTGCGTTGTGCGAACTTTGAAGAGCGGCGTGACAAGGCCCTGGAGCTGTTCGCCGAGAAGGGTTTCGGCCAGGTCAGCATGCGCGAACTGGCCGCCCACCTGGGCCTGACCGCAGGTTCCTTGTACCACCACTTCCCGAGCAAGCAGCACTTGCTGTTCGACCTCATCGAGGAGTTGTTCGAGGAGCTGCTGGCCACCCTTAACCCGGGGCGGCGCAGCCAGCAGCAGACCCTGGGCGAGGTGATTGCCGCGCACTGGAGCCTGCATGCCGAGCGGCCGCTGCAGTTTCGCCTGGCCGAGCGTGACCTGTGCTGTTTGAGTGTCGAGCAGCAAGCGCGCATCGGCCAACTGCGTCAACAGTATGAAAGCGCCCTGCTGCGCCTGCTGGCGCCCAAGGCAACTCTGCACGGCAAGGCACTGCAAGCCACCGCCCATGTCATCGCCAACCTGCTCAACAGCCTGCCCGGCTGGCTGCAAGCCTCGCAACTGCCCCAGGCCCAGGGCCTGGCGCTGATGGAAAGCATGCTGCTGGGCGGAATCGAGCGGACCCTGCGCGGTGAAAGCCTGAACTCGATGGCCTGACTTACCAGGCGCCATAGGGGATACCGTGGGCGTCGATGTAGGCTTGGGATTCGGGTTCCAGGGGTAGGTAGCCGTCCTCCGATGGCACGCTGCGACCGAACGCGCGGGTGACCTGGATGCGGTCCAGACACACACCCCGTAGCCAGGCCTGGGCGATGCCGCCTGGGGCCAGGCCGATGGTAAGGTAGTTGCGGTACTGAGGAACCACTTTGCCGTCCAATCGGCAATAGACCCTTTCCGCTGTCAACATGGTGTTACGAGCGGATTGCGGTATCTCGACGACCACGTCATAGGTTTTCATTTCAGCCAGCGACTGCCATCGAACACGAATCATCTTGGGCAGATCACTGCCGCTTATGTATTTGCCCGAGCCGACACCGGTACGTTCAGACCAGCCGTCTTCAGGCCTGTGCGAAAAGTCCATCCTGGCGCCGCCGCCCATGACCCTCCAGAACCCCCGATCGCGAATGTCCAGTACGTCGGCGGCCTCGATCCAGACGGCCATATGGGTGGGTGCTACAAAACCCAGGTACCAGGCGTCATACGGCAGGCTGGATACACCTCGCTTGGCACAGCCGGTCAAAATCAAAAAAACACAAAGTAGCGCGGTTCGAAGCCCTCTATTCATTGGGGTATACGCTACGTTCGCCGCTGTCATTAGGCCGATGGATAAACATCACATCAGCACTGTCGCTGATGGGATAGCCTGCGGGATTCCAATGGGCCGACAAGTGAATGTACTTGGTCCGAAGTAACTTCTCTTCCTCCCAGACAAGTTCAGGGCTGCTGGTTTCACCTAGGGCATAGGCCATCAACTTGCGTGTTATCCCCTGTTTGCGCAGCCATTGCGTACTTCACCACCGGTGCTGGTGGCGTCTCCCTTGCGAACAATAAAGCGCATGCGCCGACTCCCTGTGGCGACTTACAAGGGTGCTATCGGACGCTTTTTTACTCGGCGGGGAATATCAGCCACCCATGCTGGATGGCGTGGGAAGAGTCAGCAGGCTCCTAGCGCAATTGCTCCTGAATCTGCTCGCGCAAGCTGTTCAGGTCGAACGGCTTGGCCAGGATCGGCGCCTTGAAGGCGATCGGGCTGCCTGATTCGCGAATTTCCGCCGGGTAGCCACTGATGAAGATCACCTTCAGGTCCGGGCGCATCTTCACCGCAGGTTCGGCGATCTGCACCCCGGTGATTCCTCCCGGCAAACGAAAATCGGTGACGATCAGGTCCAGGTGCGGCTTGCTCGCGAGAATCTTGAAAGCTTGCTCACCGTTCTCCGCCACCAGCACGTGGTATCCCTCGCCCTTGAGGTAGTCCTGGAGAATCATGCGAATCACTGGCTCGTCTTCGACCACCAGTACTACGTCTTGCGCATCTTCACTCATGCCAATGCCTTGTTCGATAAAATATTCAGCTGTTTGGCTATACGACCCCGGCCTCAGGCAGAGGTTGCCTGGTGCCGGTCATTTTCCCGCAGCGATTGCGGCAGCGGCAGACGCACGGTAAAGGTCGCGCCCGCACCCTCAATGCTGTGCACGCTGATGCTGCCGCCATGGGCCAGCACAATCTGCTCGGAGATATACAGGCCAAGGCCCAGGCCGGCGCTGCTCTGGCTGGAGGCAACCCGCTCGAACTGCTGGAAAATCCGCTGCTGGTTGTGCTCGCTGATGCCGATGCCGTGGTCGCGCACTTCGACGCAGGCCATGCCGCCTTCCTCGAAGGTGCGCACCTGCACCGGGCTTTTCGCCCCATAGCGCAGGGCGTTGGTCAGCAGATTGGCGACCACCTGCTCGATGCGAAACTCGTCCCATACGCCGGCCAGCGGCACGCCGGCGTTGAACTCGATATGCGACTCGGCAGCTGCGGCCTGGGCCTGGAAGTTCTCGATCAAGCCGCCGACCAGTTGCCCGAGGTCGAACTGGCTTGGGCGGATCGACAGCTTGCCAGTGCGGATCCGCGACACGTCGAGCATGTCTTCGATCAAGCGGATCAGGCTGTTGATCTGCCGCTCGTCGCGCTCGACCATGGCGCGCATCTTGTCCAGGGTAAAGGCATCGGCGTTGTCCTTGGCCAGGTGCAGCTTGCGCAACTGGGTTTCCAGAATCAGGCCGTTGAGCGGCGTGCGCACCTCATGGGAGACGATCGACATGAAGTCATCGCGCATGCGCACCGCGTGCTCAAGCTCCCGGCGGGTCACCTGCAACTGGGCCAGCAGCAGTTCCTGCTCTTCGCGGCTGCGCTCCAGGGCTTCCAGTTGCTGGCCGAGGGCCTTGCGCTGGCGGAACAGGTCGACGAACACCGCCACCTTGCTTTTCACCGCCAGGCTGTCCAGCGGCTTGTGCAGGAAGTCCACCGCGCCGCTTTCATAACCTTTGAAGGCATAATTCATTTCGCGCCCGGCGGCGCTGACAAAGACGATGGGGATGTTCTTGGTCTTCTCGGTGCCGCGCATCAGTTCGGCCAGCTCGAAGCCGTTCATGCCGGGCATCTGCACGTCAAGAATGGCCAGGGCGAATTCGTGCTCGAGCAGCAGCGCCAGGGCCTGGTCGGCGGACTGGGCCTGGTGCACTTCGCGGTCTTCGCCTTTGATCAACGCCTCCAGGGCCAGGAGGTTCTCCGGCAGGTCGTCGACGATCAGCAGTTTTGCTTGTATGTGCCTTAGCATTCTGGGGCTTCCAGGCTGGCGAGCAGTTGCCCGATGCCATTCAAAGGGAGTATGTAGTCGGGCCGATGCAGGGCCAGCGCCGCACGCGGCATGGTCGACACTTGCGCTTCAAGCGGGTCCTGGACAATGGTCCGGCCGCCTTGGCGCTTGATGCTGGCAAGGCCGCGGGCACCGTCCTCGTTGGCACCGGTCAGCAGCACGCCAAGCAGGCTCGCGCCGTAGGCATCGGCGGCCGACTCGAAAAGAAAATCAATTGAAGGCCGGGAAAAATGCACGCGCTCTTCCTGGCTCAACGACAGGCTGTGGTCGCGCTCCACCGACAGGTGATAACCGGGTCCGGCCACATAAATGGTGCCGGGGGCGATGTCTTCCTTGTCGCGCGCTTCGCGCACCGGGCGCTTGAGCCTGCGGGCAAGGACCTCGGCCAGGTGGCTGCGCCGGTCATCCGGCAAGTGCAGCACGCACAGCAGCGGAATGCGAAACGCCGGCGGCAAGGCATGAAACACCGTGAGCAAGGCGCTGACGCCGCCCGCCGAAGCGCCCAGGGTAATCGCCTGAACGCCATTCATGATTTGCGGTAGATCCGTTCGGGCTTGACCAGCGCCTCGAACTTGTCGGCATAGGCCGAAAAGTCCAGGGTTTCCTTGCTGCCCAGCACCAGGAAGCCGCGATGGCACAATGACTCGTGAAACAGGCCAAACGCGCGGTCCTGCAGGGTCTTGTTGAAGTAGATCAGCACGTTGCGGCAGGAGATCAACTGGGTTTCGGAGAACACGCTGTCGGTGGCCAGACTGTGGTCGGCGAAGGTCACGTTGTCGCGCAGGCTGCTGTCGACGATGGCGTTGCCATAGGCCGAGGTGTAGTAGTCGCTGAGCTCACCGCGCCCGCCGGCTTTGCGGTAGTTGTCACCGTACAGGCGCATGTTGTGCATGCTGTAGATGCCCTGCTTGGCCTTCTCCAGGGAGCTGGGGTTGATGTCGGTGGCATAGATGATGGTGCGCTCCAGCAAGCCTTCTTCACGCAGCAGGATGGCCATCGAATAGACCTCCTCGCCGGTGCTGCAACCGGCGATCCAGATCTTGATCGACGGCCAGGTACGCAGCAGCGGCACCACTTCCTGGCGCACTGCCAGAAAGTGCTCGGGGTCGCGGAACATCTCGCTGACCGGGATGGTCAGGAACTGCAGCAACTGCATGAACATGCCCGGGTCGTGCAGCACCCGCTCCTGCAGGGCCGAGACGGTCTTGCAGTCGAACTGGCGCAATGCGTGCTGGATCCGGCGCTTGATCGAGGCGCCGGAGTAATCGCGAAAGTCATAGCTGTACTTGAGGTAGATCGCCTCGATCAGCAGCCGTATTTCAATGTCGGTGTTGCGTTCGATACTCAAATTCGCTCCAGTTGCGGCAGCCAGACACGGATCAGCGAGAACAACCGGTCAAGGTCGATGGGCTTGGCCAGGTAGTCATTGGCCCCGGCCTGCAGGCAACGCTCCTGGTCATCCTTCATCGCCTTGGCGGTGACGGCGATGATCGGCAGTTTGCGCCAGCGCGGGTCCTTGCGGATCAGGCGGGTGGCTTCGTAGCCGTCCATCTCCGGCATCATCACGTCCATCAGCACCAGGTCGATGTCCTCGTGCTGCTCCAGGCGCTCGATGGCTTCGCGGCCATTGCGCCCGATCTCGACAATCGCGCCCTTGTGTTCCAGGGCACTGGTCAGGGCAAAGATATTGCGCACATCGTCATCCACCAGCAGCAGCTTGCGGCCCTCGAAGACCTTGTCGCGGCTGCGCGCGGTCTTGAGCATGCGCTGTCTTTCATGGGACAGCTTGGATTCGACTTTGTGCAGAAAAAGCGTCACTTCATCGAGCAGCCGCTCGGGCGAGCGCGCGCCCTTGATGATGATCGAGCGCGAGTACTTGAGCAGGTCGGCTTCTTCTTCGCGGGTCAGGTTGCGCCCGGTGTAGACGATCACCGGCGGGAACGCGCGGATGTCGTCGTCGGACATGCGCTTGAGCAGCTCATTGCCGAGCATGTCCGGCAGCTTGAGGTCGATGATCATGCAGTCGTAGATATTCTCGCGCAGCAGGTCCAGGGCCTGCTGGGCCATGCCCACCGCGGTGATCTCGATGTCTTCGTCGCCGATCAGGCGGGCAATGCTTTCGCGCTGCAGGTCATCGTCCTCGACCAGCAGGATGTGCTTGAGCTTCTGGGTCAGCTTGGCTTCCAGGCGCGCGAACACCTGCTTGAGTTCTTCGCGGGTGGCAGGTTTGACCGCGTAGCCGATGGCGCCCATGTGCAGCGCCGCCTCGACCCGGTCCTCGACCGAGATCACATGCACCGGAATGTGCCGGGTGCTGGCCTGCTCTTTAAGGCGCTGCAGCACGGTGAGACCGGAATGGTCCGGCAGGCGCATGTCCAGCAGCACCGCATCGGGAATGAAGCTCGCCGCCAGTTCAAAGCCCTCGTCGGCAGCCTGGGCCACCAGGCAGCTGTAGCCCAGTTCGTGGGCCAGGTCGAAGAGGATACGGGCAAAATTCGGCTCGTCTTCGATCACCAGGATCAAGCGGTTGCTGAACGGCGCCTTGTCGCGGTCGTCGGCAAAGCTCGGCGCCGGGCGTGCTAGCGGCGCAGGCGCAACGGGTGCGGGCAACGGCGCGCTGACCAGGCGCGCTGGCTGATGAACGATCTGCACCGGGCTCTGATCGACAATCGGCTCGTAGCGCTCCGGCAGGACCAGGCTGAACACACTGCCCTGGCCCAGGCTGCTGTCGACACTGATCTGCCCGCCCAGCAACTGCGCCAGGTCACGCGAGATCGACAGGCCCAGGCCGGTGCCGCCATACCGGCGGTTGGTGGTGCCATCGGCCTGGTGGAAGGCTTCGAAGATGCTCTGCTGCTGGTCGGCGGCGATGCCGATGCCGCTGTCGCGCACCGAGAAAACAATGCCGGCGCCGGGCTGCCAGCCGATAGTGAGGCTGACTTCGCCGCGTTCGGTGAACTTCACCGCGTTGGACAACAGGTTCTTGAGGATCTGCTCCAGGCGCTGGCGATCGGTGTACAGGGTCGCCGGCACCTGCGGCTCGACCGACACCGTGAAGCTCAGCTGCTTTTCGCTGGCCAGCGGCTCGAACAAGTTGCGCAGGCCTTCGCTCAGGCGCGCCACGTGGGTGGTTTCCGGGCGCACTTCAAGCTTGCCGGCCTCGACCTTGGCGATGTCGAGAATATCGTTGATCAGGTTGAGCAGGTCGTTGCCCGCCGAGTAGATCGACTCGGCAAACTTGACCTGCTCGCCGGTGAGGTTCTCTTCGCCGTTCTCGGCCAGCAGCTTGGCCAGGATCAGCGAGCTGTTGAGCGGCGTGCGCAGCTCGTGGGACATGTTGGCGAGGAACTCGGACTTGTACTTGCTCGAGCGCTGCAGCTCTTCGGCGCGCTCCTGCAGCTCGACCTGGGCCTGGTTCAGTTCACCGTTCTTGCGGTCCAGCACATCGCGCTGCTCGGCCAGGGCTTCGGTGCGCTCGGCCAGTTGCTCGTTGGTCTGCTCAAGCTCGGCCTGCTGGGTTTCCAGGTGCGCCTGGGACTCCTTGAGTACCCGCGATTGCTCTTCGAGCTCTTCGTTGGCGGTTTTCAGCTCTTCCTGCTGCACCTGCAGCTCTTCGTTGAGCTGCTGGGTTTCGGCCAGCACTTCCTGCAGGCGCTGGCGGTAGCGGGCGCTCTCGATCGAAGTGCCCATGTTGCCGGCCACCAGCTCGAGGAATTCGATGTCGCGTTCATCCAGGCTGCGCAAGAAGCCCAGTTCGACCACGCCGTTGATCTGCCCGTCGTTGCTGGTCGGCATCACCAGCACGCTGCGCGGCAAGCCCTGGCCCAGGCCGCTGCTGACCTTGAAGTAGTCAGCCGGCAGCTCGTCCAGGCGCAACAGGCGCTCCTGCATCACCGCCTGGGCCAGGATGCCTTCGTGGCTGGCGACCCGTTGCTCTTGCCCGGCCTGCTCGGCCGACATGCCGTAAGTGGCCACCCGGCGCAGGCCGCCGTGCTCGTCGCGGGCGTACATGGCGCCGACAGCACTGCCCAGGTAACCGGCAAAAAAGCGCAGGATGTTGTTGCCGAGCATCGGCAGGGTCAGTTGCCCCAATACCTGGCCGGCCAGCTCGGTCTGCCCGGTACGCAGCCAGGCCTGGCGTTCCAGGCGCTGGTTGGCCCGTTGCTGCGACTCAAGGCTGCTGGCGTAGCTGCCCGACAGCGCCAGCAGGTCGCGGCGCCCCAGGTAGGCCAGCAGGCCGCTGAGCAGGATGACAAACACCAGGTATGCCGAAATCGATACGATGGTGGTGGTATTCACCGTGTCGTTACGGGCCACCCGTAACTGATGCTCCATGGCAATGAACGCGTCGAATTCCTTGCGGATTTCGTCGGTCAGGCGCTTGCCCCGTCCGGAGCCGACGGCCTCGCGGAAATTACCGTTGTCGCGGCGCAGGCTGATCATGTTTGCGGCGAAGGTGTTCCACTCATCCTGCAGGCCCAGCAGGCGCTGCAGGCGGTCAACCTGCTGCGGGTTGTCGGCCACCAGTTGTTCCAGGCCCTTGATGCCGGCAATCACCTGCGGCTTGGCCACCTCATAGGGGTCGAGAAAGCGCTCCTCGCCGGTGATCAGGAAGCCGCGCATGCCGGTTTCCATGTCGATCGACAGTTTCACCGTCTCGTTGGCGTTGTTGATCACCCGGTCGGTGTGTTCGACCCATTGAATGGCCGACAGCAGGTAGCTGATGATCGTCACGAACACCACCGCACTGAGCAGCCCTACCCCCAGAGGCAGGCCGATGTTGCGGGTCAGCAGCTTGCGAAAGCTGCGCTGATCGATTGAGGCTGGTTGAATCATCTCAAGACGCCCGAGCTAAGGAAGCAAACGAAAGAGTGTGGCGGATTTTTCGAGTAATCGTTCTATTTTCCGCGGGAACGGCCATTCTGCCAGCCTTCCCTACTCCGAGTCTAAACGCCTTTGGCCATTCTGGCAGGGCATTTAGCCAGCATTTGAGAGGTCTCGCGCGCAAACGTTCCCTGCTTTTTCAATGACCGCTATGCTGTTCATTCGGGAGGCTTTTTTCAGCGCAGAGGGAACTTCAGGGCGTGCCCGGCTTACAGATAATGAACAGACTTTTGTACAGGAATACCGCCATGCCGCAGACATCCCAGCCCCTGCTCGTCGTTGAAGACGACGATATTGTGCGCATGCTGACGGTCGAGGTGCTTGTAGAGCTGGGCTATCAGGTACTGCAGGCTGCCGATGCAGAAGCGGCGCTGAAGGTTTTGAAAGACCCGCAACAATCCCTGGCCTTGATGCTCACCGATGTCGGCCTGCCGGACATGAACGGCAAGGACCTGGCCGTCAAAGCCCGGGAACTGCGGCCGGAGCTGCCGGTGCTGTTTGCCAGCGGCTATGGCGACGTTGACATACCGCTCGGCATGCACCAGATAACCAAGCCGTTCAGCATCGACCAGTTGCGTGACAAGGTGCAGGGTATTCTCCAGGCCATTTAGGGCACCTACCGGCCCGCCCGGAATCTGCTTTAATACGCACCTTTTTTGCCAAGGTCCCCGATGCCCATGCCCGCCCCTGCCCTCAACGTCCTGGTCATCGGCTACGTGTGGCCCGAGCCGCGCTCCTCAGCCGCCGGCTCGCACATGATGCAGATCCTTGAAAGCTTCGTGCAGCGCGGTTGGCGCGTCACCTTCAGCAGCCCCGCAGCCATTGGCGAGCACAAGGCCGACCTGGCGAGCCTGGGCATCGGCGAACAGGCCATTGCCCTCAACGACAGCAGCTTTGACGCGTTTGTCAGCGAACTGGCCCCGGACGTGGTGCTGTTCGACCGTTTCATGATGGAAGAGCAGTTCGGCTGGCGCGTCGAAAAACATTGCCCCAACGCCCTGCGCGTGCTGGAAACCTCCGACCTGCAAAGCCTGCGCGATGCCCGCCAGCAACTGCTGCGCCGGCGCCTGATCGAAGGCCTGGACCCGAATGACTTTCGCGCGCTGTTCAACACTTCCGGCCCCGACCTCTATCGGCAGATGGCCAGCGCCGACCTGACCCTGCGCGAACTCGCCGCCATTTACCGCAGCGACTTGAGCCTGATGATTTCCGATGTCGAGATCGACCTGCTGATCAACGGCTTCGGCGTGCCCGAGCACTTGCTGCACTGGTGCCCGCTGATGCTCGACGCCCCCAGCGAGCCGTTCAAGCCATTTGCCGAGCGCGCACATTTTCTCAGCATCGGCAACTTTCGCCATGCGCCGAACTGGGACGCGGTGCTGTGGATGAAGAACAGCCTGTGGCCGATGATCCGCCGGCGCCTGCCCCAGGCGCAGCTGCACATCTACGGCGCCTACACCCCGCCCAAGGCCACGGCGCTGCACAAACCCGCCGAGGGCTTTCACATCATGAACTGGGCCGAAGACGCCCTTGAAGTGATGAGCAACGCGCGCATTTGCCTGGCGCCGCTGCGCTTTGGCGCCGGGATCAAGGGCAAGCTCACCGACGCCATGCAGTGCGGTACCCCCAGCGTCACCACCCCCATCGGCGCCGAAGCCATGCACGGCGCCCTGCCCTGGCCCGGGGCAATCGCCGAAACCGCCGAAGGCCTGGCCGAAGCCGCCGCCGCCCTGTACAGCGATGAAGCACGCTGGAACCGCGCCCAGCAGGACGCGCTGCGCTTGCTCGGCGCACGCTACGACCGGCGCCAGCACGCCAGCGCCCTGGTCGAGCGTATCGAGTACGCCCTGGCCGACCTCGACCAGCACCGGCTGTTCAACTTCACCGGCGCCATGCTCCGTCACCACCAGCACAAGAGTACCCAGTACATGTCGCAGTGGATCGAGGCCAAGAACCGCCTGGCTACAGCGGCCGACGCAGCAGATAAGTGTCCATGATCCAGCCCTTGCGCGCCCGTGCCTGTTCACGGGCGGCGAGGATCTGCGCCTTGACCTCCAGTAGCGGCCCGGCGATCAGGACCTGATCGGCGCTACCCAGGTAAGCGCCCCAGTAGATATGCAACTGCGGATCGTCCAGCGCGGCAAAGGCGCACTGGCCGTCGAGCATCACCACCAGGTTGTCGATGCACGGCTGTTCAGCCAGGCGCCGGCCAGGCAGCACGGTCAGCGGCTCGCCGATACGGTTCAAGGGAATACGGTGAGCGGCGGCCAGGGCCTGGACGCTACTGATGCCGGGGATCACTTCCAGCGCCAAAGCCACGCCACGGGCCTGGACCAGGTCGAGAATACGCAGGGTACTGTCGTACAGGGTCGGCTCGCCCCAGAGCAGGAAAGCGCCGCATTCGCCGTCAGCCAGTTCGTTTTCGATCAGGTTGGCGTACAACGCCGCACGCTGCTGGTGCCAGTCCTCGACGGCGCCAACGTAATCGCTGGCAGCGCCATCGCGCAGGGGGTCTTCGACCTGCACCAGGCGATAGCCGGGCTTATCGATGTAACACTCGAGAATGTGCTTGCGCAGTTGCAGCAATTCGTCCTTGACCGCACCCTTGTCGAGCACGAAAAACACCTGGGCCCGGTTCAGCCCGTCGATGGCTTGCAAGGTGATCTGGCGCGGATTGCCCGGCCCGATGCCGATCAACAGCAGTTGTTTCATTGCACGTCGCTTCCATGATTCGGCCAGCCTTCATAGTCGGCTGGCCGAAGCACAATGGCAACGTACTGCGCGTTAGAAAATCGAGAAGTTGTAGCTGACGATCACCCGGGTTTCGTCCATGTCGCGGGCATACTTCTCATAGTTGCTGCGGTAGGTGGAGTTACGCAGGCGCACGCTGACATCCTTGAAAGTGCCGCTCTGGACCTGGTACTTGAGTTCGCTGTCGCGCTCCCACTCCTTGCCCTCGGCCAGGCTGCCCGGAACCTTGATATGGTCGCCGTTGATGTAGCGGGTAAAGAAGCTCAGGCCCGGCACACCCATGGCCTTGAAGTCGTAGTCGTAGCGCAGTTGCCAGGA
The DNA here is from genome assembly GCF_000955865.1 of Pseudomonas sp. 2(2015). NCBI lineage: Bacteria > Pseudomonadati > Pseudomonadota > Gammaproteobacteria > Pseudomonadales > Pseudomonadaceae > Pseudomonas > Pseudomonas sp. 2(2015). The sequence goes on along the minus strand of NZ_JYOF01000010.1, from coordinate 58,866 downwards.
ACGCTCCTGGGCCGCCGCGAAGTCGTTGACCTGGGCGTAGTTGACCAGGTACGGGTTGCTGCCATCCAGGTACGGCATGGCGTTCTCGCCATACATGCGCTGCCAGCCGGCACTGACCTTGTGACCACCAAGGCTGTAGCCGAGCATACCGCTGAAGGCGCGGTGATCGATTTCACCGGCGCGGGCACGGCCAATGTCATCGCTTTTTATCAGGCGCAGGTCGGCCGACAGGCTGCCGACGCTCAGCGGCTGGCTGGCCACCAGGCCGAAAAAGTGCTGGCGGTAGATATTTTCAAGTTTGCCTACCTGGTATTGCGCACTGAGGCGGTCATTGAACTTGTAGTCGATCCCGGCCATGTCGAAATGATCGGCCGTGGTACCACAGGCGTAGCGCTTGTTCTTGCAGTGAACGCGAATGTCCTCGCGGTCGGTCGAGTCCCGCGCGGTGTACTTGTCCAGGCGCGCCACGGTGAACTTCAGGTCCTTGAATTCTTCGGAACTCAGCATCGCGCCCTGGAACATCGTCGGCAACAGGCGGCCGTCGTTGTACTTGAGCAGCGGCATGTCCGGCATCATCGAACCGACCTTGAGCACAGTCTGCGAATAACGCATCTTGCCGGCTACGCCCATCTTCGCGTACTGGTCTACCGAACCACGCGGATCATGTCCGCTGGAGGGCAACAGACCACTGTTGCTATCGGCCGGACTGGAGTCGAGTTTGAAGCCGAGCATGCCGATGGCATCTACACCAAATCCTACAGTGCCTTCGGTATAACCAGACTGCACATTGAGAATAAAGCCCTGGGCCCACTCTTCGCGTTTCGACGCGCCCTGGTCGGAACTGGTATGACCATCGCGAAAGTCACGATTGAAGTAGACGTTGCGTGCTTCGACTTTGGCGCTGCTGTCTTGAAGAAAACCAGCGGCCTGTGTCGAGACAGCAGCAAACATCGCGAGCAGGCCGACAAGGCTGCGCCCGGGCGCGAGAGGGTATGGGGCAAACATGAGAAGCGAAATCCGAAAGAAAGGCAAAAAACAACCGGCGCCGATCCCGGCGCCGACAATGCTCCCAGCGTCGATGGCAGTCGACGGTGACCGATCATGATCTCGCAACCGCTCTATTGCGGGCCATTGGACCATGGTCTAAGGCCGCTGGCGGAATATTGACTAGTTCTTTGGTCAAGGTCCGGTGGCAATTAAGAAAGTTCCATAACACACAATATAAAAGTTTAATGTTTACCCACTGCGCGACGACTACTACACTCTTTATTAGTGCGATGTTGTGCCCAACCCGGTGGCGGCTGCGTTATACAGAATGTTGCTATCTACACGCATGCCGGGCCACTGCAGACTTAAAGGAGTGATGACAGTGTCCAGACTTGCAGAGTTCCGCGCCGCCGAAAAGGCCCTTCAGGAACAAATGGCGCAATTGGAGGCGCTGAAAAAGGACGCCGGCCTGAAGCGTGAAATCGAGTTCGAGAAGAAACTTGTCGACCTGATGAAACACTACGACAAGGGCCTGCGCGATATTGTCGCGATCCTCGACCCGAAGGCTACCCACAAAGCCTCGCCCAGTGCACCGAAACAACGCCGTGCGCGGGTGGTAAAGGTTTATGAAAACCCGCACACCGGCGAGTTGATCGAAACCAAGGGTGGCAACCACCGCGGCCTCAAGGCCTGGAAGGAGCAGTACGGGGCCAAGACTGTCGACAGCTGGTTGCGCAGGTGAAAAAACCCTTCACACTTTTTTCACATCGACTGGCTCAGGATGAAGACTGCTAACGGACTAGCGCCCCATACGCCCGCTTCGGCGGGCTTCTAATTCCTGCGCCCCGCCCCACAAAGGCGGGGCGCAAATCGTTTGCGCAATCGCTTCAGTTCCGTATCATGACGCCCTGACTGTTTTGCTGGCAGCGCTGTTGCCAGCCTCAAATGCGGAGAGCCCATGAGCCTGAACCATCTCGACACCCTCCCTGGTGTCACCGCGCAACCGGATGCCGCGACCCACAATTTCGTTTTCAACCACACCATGCTGCGGGTCAAGGACGTTGCCAAGTCCCTGGACTTCTACACCCGCGTGCTGGGCTTCAGCCTGGTCGAGAAGCGCGACTTCCCCGAGGCCGAGTTCAGCCTGTACTTCCTCGCCCTGGTCGACAAGGCGCAGATCCCGGCTGATGCTGCCAAGCGCACCGAGTGGATGAAATCGATCCCGGGCATTCTCGAGCTGACCCATAACCACGGCACCGAAAACGACGCCGGGTTTGCCTACCACAACGGCAACACCGACCCGCGTGGCTTCGGTCATATCTGCATCTCGGTGCCGGACATCCGTGCTGCCTGCGAGCGTTTCGAGCAACTGGGCGTCACCTTCCAGAAGCGCCTGAGCGACGGCCGCATGAAGCACCTGGCATTCATCAAGGACCCGGATGACTACTGGGTCGAGATCATCCAGCCGACCGAGTTCTGATCCTTCTCGCCGGTTCCCACGGTGTGCGCCAGAGCTGTGGGAGCCGGACTTGCCGGCGATCGAGCGCGCAGCGCTCGCAGCCAACTATTACACCTGCAAATCACGTATTACGGTCTAGCTTGCGAGGATCACGCCCCATCAACGGATTGCTGCCGGCGTTTCGCTGAAGCTGACGTTCGTCGGCCCGGATCCAACCGCGCCGCTGCTGTGGTATACCCGAAAAAGCACCCTGACTGAGGCGCTTTCGATACCACAGCAGCGAGGTAAGGACGATGAAAACCCTTCAATGCGAGCATCGCAACCACACCATCACCGCCAGCGTCGAAACCCACCCCGGCATCCCCACGCCCTATAACGCCGGCTGCCTGATCACCGATCCGGAAGGCCACACCAGCCGGCGCTTGTCATTGCCGGTGAAGATGGCCTACCTGGCCGACCTGGAAAACGCCCAGCATGCGGCGCTGGCCCACGGCAAGTGGCTGGTCGATCAGCAACTGGACAGGCGCCAGCAGCGGTTCTGAGGCACCTTCACGGTTCGGCCGCCTGGGCCACGAAGGCGGCCCAGGCCTCTTCGGTCAAACCCAACGCCAGGTTCGCTTCTGCTTGCTCGCGGGCACTGGCCAATGCCCGCATGCGCTGAAGATAATCGTCATCGCGCAGCTCGCCCTGGCTGTCCATGATCGCCTCCAGCTGGTTGCGATAAGGCAGGTCGAGGGCTTCGAACTGCGCCTTGTGTTGCGCCTTGAGGTAGTCGAGCCAGAAGTCCCGGGTACTGATGAACTGCTGCAACGCCTGCGTCTGTTCAAGACCCTCGATGCGCTGGCGGGCGCTGGCGATCTCGCCCTCGTCAAGCGGCGCCAGAGCCGCAGACAACATGCTCTGCGGCTTGCTCGGCAAGTCCAGGGCCTCGCCCAGGGCAATGCGGTAGGCCAGGCTCAGCTCGACGACATCGACAACTGCACCCGCGTTTGCTCGCGCCTGCGCCTGCTCGGCAACCAGCAGGTCCAGTTGCTCCTGGCGAAACAGCCGCCGGCCCAGGCTCAATAGCTGCTGTGCCAGAGGCTGGTCGGTCACGAGGTGCGAGGCGATGTATACCAAAGCGCGGATTTCCAGGGTGGCAAAACTGAGGGTGACGCTGTCACCGCAGGTGATCGGTGAGGCCGCAAGCTCGAACAGCGACTCGCGCAGTTCGGGCGCTTTGCTGGCAGCATCGAGCAAAACCCATACTCGTTCCCCCAGGTCAGCAGGCGTGCGCTGAAACTCGGCAGTGGCGCTTAGGTCTGCGAGCAGCCTGAACAAACCTGTCGCCTGCGGTTCGTCGGCCAATGCCTGCCAGGTAGTCAGTGCCTGGGCGCTGTCGCCGGCCGGCGCCGCTTGCAGCCACAGGCGCCGCGCCTTGCTCACTGGCGACTGATGACTACGGCGGCTGGCCAGGCGAATACCGGTGCGCTGCTGGTACTGCTCAAGCTGTTCAAAGGTTGCCTGCGACAGCGGGTTGTCATGCAGCGCCAACCCGCGGTTGATCCAGCCCGGGGCGTCGAGCACCGCTTGCGGCAGGCTGTCGATCTGGTTGTTGCGCAGGTCCAGGCGGTAGCCGTGATAGCGGTTCAACAGCCCGTGCGGCCAGGCTTGCAGCCCGGTGTTGCGCAGTTGCACCTCCTCCAGGCGCGACAAACGTTCAAGGTCCAGCAAGGGTCCCACAGGATTGTCATTGAGGTTGAGGATGCGCAGTTGCGACAGCCCGGCCAGTTGCCGGGCCGCCTGCTGGTCGAGTTCGATATGGTTACCCGGCACCAGCAACCGCGCCAGTGCCGGCATACCCCTCAGGGCGTCGGGTAAACGGGTCAGGGCGTTATTGCCCAGGTTCAGCTCGCGCAAGCGCTTGAAGGGCAGCAGGAAAGCCGCCGAGGCGTCGCCCAGGCCCATGTTGTGCAACTGTAGATCGACCACATGGTCGAAATTGACCTCGGCCGGCCAGCCAGGCAAGTCGCCGGTGTACAGCCCTTCAAGGCTCAGGCTGTAACCGATGACGCTGTGGTTGGACCAACGTTTGGGCGACAGCTTGCGCCAGGCACGGCAGATCAGCAGCGCCGCCTGCTGACGGCTGCGGCGCAGGGCCTGGCCCGCTTCATCGGCGGCTACTGACTGGCTCCAGGCCCGCAAGGTGCCGTCGAGCATCTGGTATTCACGCTGATAGGCTTTGATGCGCGCCGCGACGTCGACACCTCTGCGCTGCAGTGCGTCGACAAAGGCATCGGCGTCGGTATCCGAGAGCCCCGGGTACAGCTGGCGGATATCCCGCACCTGGGCCGCGCGGCGCCCACCGAACAGGCCGCGACCACTCAAGGGATAGCCGATACGCCCATCGGCCAAGCGCTGTGGCGGGTTGAACCAGGGGCGTTGCCTGGGCGTCGATTGCAGCCACTGCCCAACCTTGCCGCGGTGCAGATGCAACAGCTCGCCAAGGCGGCTGCGCAGCGGCGTGTCCAGCGCCGCCTGTTCAGAGGCAGACAGCGCGTTGCTCAAGGCACTGAACAGATCAGCATAAAACTCGCCAGCGTGCTCCCCAGCCTGACGATACAGCTGATATCCCGACTCCAGCCTGACGATCTGTACGCGACGGCTGCCGGTCGCTGCCGCGGCCGGGACGAGTCTGGGCCCTGACAGGCTGCCTTCGAACACCTCGATAGCCAACGCCTGCGGCCAGCCGGGCAGTTGCCCAAGCAAGGCCAGGATCAACCTGTCGCTGTCGCGGCTGCGCACCGATTGCAAGTACAGCCCTTCGACGGCGCGGCTGATCCGTACATCGTGCAACGGCGCCCGTATGCGGTTGGCCATCGCCAGAGGCACCCGCCATTGCTCCACCAGGCGACCTAGTTCAGCGTCACTGGCCGCCTCGAGCAGATCACCGACGAGGCTGCTGGGCAGCTCGGGAAAATCCACCTGCACCACGGATTCGGCGATGCCCGCCAGGCGCGTACGCAGGCCATAGCAATGGCTGAACAGCGCCTGGCGCAGCATCCTTGCGTGCCGGGCCAGCACCCCCGGCGCAGTGCTGGCGGTAGTGTCAGCGGGCAGGCGCGACACCAGGTAGTCACGCATCTGCGCCTCTGTGGTGTCCAGCGGAGCCCCTGCCGCAAGTTGCTCGATAAAGCGCTCGATGTCCTGATCCAGACGCCAGCGCAACAGGCAGTCGCGCAGCAGGCCTGGAGCCGCCAGGTTGTCAAGGTGCAAGCGGCGTAACTGCCCGCCATCAAGGCCGCTCGTGGTCAGAATCTGTTCTTGCGCCGGCTCCACCAAGGTTGCCAGCTCAGGTAGCAGGCGCTTGAGCATGAACCGCGTGTCTTGCCACTGCAGCGGGTTCTCCCCGCTATGGCGCCACCCTCCCCGAGCATTGCCCTGCAGGACCGGCGAATAGCGTTCGCCCCCCTCGGGATGGACGATGCGCCATTGCCCCAGAGCGCTGTCGTGCTGCACTGCGTAAACCCGGTCGTCCAGCGTGAGATAAGGGCCCGGGTCGCCGCCAATGAGCCCTTGGGCATCAGCCGTGTCCGGTTCGATCCGGGCCTGGTAACCCGCCAGGTCGGGCTTCCACAAACGCGCCTGGCCTTGCCGGTTACTGACCGGTACCAACGCCTCGATGAAGGCTGCGTGGCGCAGCGCCTTGCTCACCAGGTGCACGCCGGCGCCAGCGGCCGCAAACAACGCCAGGTTCTCGACCACGTCGGTCAGGTGTTCGAGGGCCTTGTCGCTGTCGCCCTGCAGCCAGTCCTCAACCCCCTCGAACAGTTGCGAGGTCAACTGCGCTGCAGCCACGCCGAGCATTACCGCGCCCAGTACCGGCACAAACAAACCGGCAACATTGAGCAACAACAGGCCGGCGTTCTCGTAGGCATGCAGGCGTTCCACCCGCTGTTTTTCATCTTCGTCATCGGTAGGCACGGCCAGGGTGCGCGCATCGTTGCGGATCTTCGCCAGCTGTTGGCTGGCAAGGGTACTGAACAACGGCCCGGCGAAGGCTGACAAGCCCATGCTTATTGCCAGCGGCGCTCCCGCCGCAGCGCGCTGGCGCTGCTCACCCAGGGTCGCGGCAAATGCCAGTTGCTCGGCCTGGGGCACGAAGCGCGTGAACCAGCGCGCGTAGCCGGGCGATTTCAAGCGCACTCCCAACTCACCCAGCATATCTTCCCGGGCACTGAACTGAACCAACGGACGTTGTGGGTCACCGGGGATGTACAATAGCCAGTTCAGTTGGCCAAGGCGCACCACACCCGGCGATGTATTGAAGGCCGACTCCGGCAGTAGCTCGAAGACCACCATGCCATTGAGCCTCACCCCACCCAAACGCACCTGCAGGGGGCGGATGACCGGGTCATCGCCCGGCTGCAGAAAATCTGCATGAATATGCTGCAGGAGTGCCGTGAAGCCGTACTCATCGAGCGCGCCACTGAGTACCGCGAGCAACGCGGCGACTTCCAGGTCGTGGTAGTAACTGCGCCGCAGCATTTGCGTGAACTCGTCGGTCAGCACCTGATCCAGATGCAGCTGGTAGCGGCCACCCAGGTCGAGTGTGCGGCACAGTGCGGCGAAAGACTCGGGAGTCAATTGCGTCGAGGCGGCCAGCGGTTGTGCAAACTGCAGCCGCGCTTTGCCGGCAAGCCCACCGCTGGCCGCCTCGGCGGCGCTGAAGTTCTGTAGCGCAGCCTGCAGCAGGCTGTGACTGGAGACCACTGCCGTCGAGCCCTGACGCGGTAAAGAGAGCAAGGTGGAGGTCAGGCTCAGGTGCCGAGTATGGACAAAATGGTTGAGCTCGACATCCAGGTTGGCACCGGTGTGTGTCCGCAGTTGCTGGCGCAGCAAGCTACGGGCAAAGCCGTCGAGCGGCTCAATGGTCGAGAGCACCGCAGCAACCCTGGTGCGTTGCTGCTGGCTTAGTTGCAGCGCCCGGCTCAGGGCCCGCAAACGCTGTGCCGGCGCCTGTTGCAGCCAAGTGGGCAGATAGTCGTGCACCTGGCTGTCAATGCCGGGCGCCTGTCCCTGATGGTTAGACGCGATCATTGCTGCGCCTCCTGCGCCAGGGCACGGCGGGTCAGTTGCAGGATCAGCTCGGCACGCGCCGCTTCGCGTGCGGCGCCAATGTCGTTGCTGCGCTGCAGGTATTGCTGGTCGGTGAGTTCGCCCTGCATCGCCGCCAGATCCTCCAGTTGCTGGAAAAATGGCTGGTCTACCGCCTCTAACGCGTGCTGCTCATGTTGCTTCAAAAACCTGACCCAGAAGTCTCGCGCTGCTACCGAAGCCGCCAGGCGTGGCGAGCGCTCGGCCAGGCGGACCTGGTCGCGCATGGTGTTCAAGGCATGCCGATCGACGCCAGCGACAAAGCGATAAGCCATGCTCCGTGGCTGCCCGACCAGTTCCAGCTCGTCGGCAAGCCCGGTGCGAAAAGCCAGCAGGACTTCGATTTCGTCCGGGGCCATGCCCATCGAGCGACGCAGCTGGATTTCCTCGGCGCTCAAGCGATCCACTTCATCCAGGCGAAACAGCGAACGGGCCAGGATCAGCAACGGTTGCTGGCGACTGGCCCCGCTAAGGCCGCGGGTCGCGGTGAGTTCATGGGCGCGCACCTCCAGGGTGCTGAAGTTCAGGGCGACGCTGTCCGAGCAGCTTCGCGGCGCGCGGGCCAGGGCGAACAGTGCTCTGCGCAAGCGGGTGTGCCGATAGCAGCAATCGAGCACCTCCCAGACGCGACGCGTGAGGTCCTGGCGCCGACGCCTGAAGTCAGCCGTCTCACGCAGGTCACCGAGCAGGCGAAACAGGTCAGCCGAGCCTTCCTCGCCCTGCAGTACCCGCCATTGCTCGGCGCGCTGCACGCGTACCTCATCTTGCGACCCAGTCAGCCACTCCTCCTGCAGGTTGTCGAACCGCGCATGACTGAAGCCGGCGACCGCCGGCAGCAACCCGGCGCGTTCGAACGCCAGCAAGCGTTCACGGCTCTCGGCGTTGAGCGGGTTGTCGTGGAAGTTGATGCGTTCGAGGATGCGCCGCGGCGCGTTGAACAGGCCCTCCTGCAACACCACAATGGGGTTCTCGCGCAGGTCGGCGCTCTCCAGCGCCGGGCGGCTGAGCAAGCCGGCCGGGACCGTGGTGATGGCAGTATTGCGCAGGCGCAACAAGCGCAAGCGCGACAAGGCGGTCACATCCGGCGGGGACGCCAGCGGATTGTGATCCAGGTCGAGCACCTCCAGGCGGCCCAGCGATGCCAGCAGACGATTGTCGGCAGGGGTCCAGGCAATCCGGTTGTGACTGAGGTTCAGCCAGGTCAGATGATTCAACCCGTCAATGCCTTCAGGCACTCGGGCGAGATCAACGTGCACCACATCCAGCCAGCGCAATGCACTAAAGCGCTGGAGAAAGCCTGGCGGCAACTCGGTGATCTGCAAGTCATTGAGGGTAATCTCCGCCACATGAGCGAAGCTGATGCTCTCGGGAAGCTGCGGCAATGCACCTATCGGCTCGTGCTCGAGCAGCAGGCGATAGTCGGCGCCGCGATTGCGCACCCGCGCCGTCTGCCGGCGCCAGCAACGACGCAAGCGCGCGGCGACCCGTTCGCGGGCCGCGCCGCGGATCGGGTCGGCCGCTTGCCAGCTGTAGAGGGTTTCGTTGAGGGTTGCCAGCTCCTGATGCAGCGCCTGCAAGCCGCTCCACAACTCGCGGCCAGACACCCGCAACTCGGTGAGGAACTCGCCAATCTCGGCGTCGCTGAACGTGGGGTACAACTCACGCACGGCGCGATTGACTGCCTGCCGCCCGCCCACCCCACGCCCGCTCAAGGGGTAACCAATGCGCCCGTCGGCCAGGCGCTGCGGCGGGTGAAACCACTGCCCCGGCTCGCTCAGGCCGATAATGCCAGCCACCTCCTCGCGTCGCGCACCGCTCAGGGCCGCCAGCGTAGCGCTGCTGGCCCGGCCCGGGCTCTGCAGGTGGACAGCTTCCAGGGCGCGGTTGATGCGCACTTCGCGCATCAGCAGGCGAGCCTCTTCGAGCATCGCCAAGGGCACTTTCGAGGTGTCCAGCAGGCTCTGCAGGTGATCGGCCCGGGCGTGGCTGCAGATCTCTTCAGCGACCACCAGCGGTAGCCCGGGAAAGTTGCGCTGGAGGATCTGCGCCCCGGCGCTCGGCTCCTGGCGCGAATGGGCATAGAGGAAGTCGAAGGCGTCGGCACGGCGTTGTTCAAGGTGCCTGGACAGGTGCGCGAGCAGTTGCTGGCGCTCGCTCAGGCCCTCGCCCGGGCTTGTCAGCAACGTCACCTTGTCAGTCTCCTCCAGCGCCAGCAGAACCTGGTCCAGCCAGTCGCCACTGGCCGAAGGCACAGGGCTCAATTCGATGGTCCGCGGCAACGTCGGCGTTGCCTGGCCGAAGCGCTCCTCGCCCAGGGTCACCAGCAGTTGTTCTGGCCAGCCGTCAAGGGTGGTCAACGCCCGCAGCAGCACAGGCGCCGGCTGGCCGACGTTACCCACGCTCAGGCTACTGAGCGTTGAAGCAAGCTGATGATCGAGCCGAACTCGCTCAAGGGCATCGACCAGGGTCGCCGGTGGCGCTTCACCGTGCACCTGCCACTGCCTGATCTGTGCTTGCTGGGTGCCGGTGATTGCCAGCACCCGCTGCAGTTGCGCGTCCGAGGCCTGCTGCCATTGCCCGCCGAAGCGCTTGAGCATTGCCTCACTGCCCTGCCAGTGCTGCGGGCTGTCCCAGGCTGGCCGCCAGCCCGTGGCGCCGACCGTCTCAAAGCGATGGGCGAAGGCATTGTCCCGGTACGTCTGCAGGTCGGGGTTCCACAGGCGCTGACGCTGGTCGGCCAGTTCGACCGGCACCAGGCCATCGACAAAACCCGACCGCTGCAGCGCCTTGACCAGCACCTTGCCGCCCGCCAGCAGCAAGGCGTTGGCCGCCAGGTTTTCCGCCACCCCGAGCATGTGGTTCATGGCGCCTTCACGGTCGCCCTGCTGCCAGTCTTCATAGCCGTGATAAACCTCGCCCAGCAGCTGCGCGACGGCAACCCCGAGCATCACTTCCCCGAGCCCGGGGACAAAAAAGGCTGCCAGGTTGGCCAGGGTCAGGCCAATCTCCTGGTACTCCTGCAGGCGCTGGCTGCGCTCTGTGCGGTCTTCATCATCGGTGGGCACTGCCAGTACTCGGGCGTCATCCTCGATTTTTGCGATGCGCGCAGCAGACAGCGTGGCCAGCAGTGGCCCGGCAAAGGCAAAGTGACGACCATCAAGCTCGATCGCCGAGCCCGCCGTGGCTTGCCTGAGCAGCCGCGTCAGGGTGATCACGAATGTCGCACGATCGCGTTCGCTGACAAAGCGTTGAAAGAACTTCCCGTACCCTGCTTGCGCAAAGCGTGTGGCAAGCGCCGAATACGCCGCACTCCACGAGTTGTAGTGTTTGACCGGGTGCAGCGGATCATCCGGCACATACAAGACCACCCCCAGAACATCGGAATAGCCATTGGGATCGAACAGTTGCTCGCGCATCTCAAACGCCACCACCCCGACCAGACGCTTGCCCAGCAGATTGAGGTGGTGGGGAAAACTGCTCAAGGTGGCATTGGGCACCAGCGGCCTGAGCGCCAGGACGCGCAACAGACAGTCATGGCTGGCGGCGTCGAGGTCGCCCTTGATCCAGGCCTGGTTGAGGGCGACGGCCAGGCCGCTGCGGGTAGCCTGCTCCAGGGTCTTGCTTACCTGCCTGGCCACCTCGCCAGCAGGGCTTAGCAGCGCCTTGAGGTGAGCCTGGTACTGGCCACCCAGGTCCAGTTCCCGGCACAGGCTGGCGAACGCTGCCACCGACAGCGGCTGCACTACGCCCTTTTCGTCGATGATCGCGGTCAGTTCGTCATGGCTACCCTCCACCGTTTCTTCAGCCGCAAAATTGTGCAGCGCGGCATGCAACAGGCTCTGGTAAGTGGTCTGCACGCGAAAAACCGGCGGCAGTGACGCTTGCGGCAATCCTTCGAGGACACGCCGAACCAGGCGCAAGCGCCAGGTGCGCACATCTACCCGTTGGGCAAAGCGCGCACTCAGCGCTGCGCTCAACAGTGGCGCGGCAAAATCTTCAGGAGACTGCAGCGAGTCCAGCAGTGCCTGCATCGGCACCTGGGCGCGCTGACTGTCGCCGATGCTCTGCTGCAAGGCTTGCACCGCGGCCAACGGCGCATCCCGTAACCAGCCTGGCAGGCGCTGGGCGATAAAGCTGTCGATCGAGGCATCGTCGTGGTCGTTCATGCTGACTTCCTGGTGTTGGAAAAGTCAGCAGCAGACATTAGCCATGGTCTGCGCAGGTGCTATTTAAGTAGTGCGGCCCGCTGCGTTGCGCCTTCGTTGCCGGCCGGCGACGCCAACCCGTAGTCACCCTGCTCGTTCCAGTCCTCACCGAACATCTCCACCGGGTGCATGGTACGGTCGGCGCCATTGCCGCAAGCCAGGGCGTTGGCCGCACAATAGCGGTCACAGCCCCAGCAGATGCGCTCGGGGTGCTTGGGGCTGACAGGAAAGGGCTTGGCCATGAAGTGCCTCAGGCGGCAATGGGCGAGCGTTCACGCTAGCGCCCAGTGCCGGGCTTGCCCTTGATACAGATCAAGGGCGCTGATCCAGACGGGCATCAAACCTTGAAGCGCGCCACGGTCTGGCTCAGGCTGCCGGCCATCTGCGCCAGGTCCTGGCCGGCGCTGTCGGTGTGTTGCGCCCCCAGCAGCACCTGTTCGGACAGGTTGCGAATGCCCACCAGGTTGCGGTCCACCTCGCGGGCTACCAGGGCCTGCTCTTCGGTGGCGCTGGCGATCATCAGGTTGCGCTCGTTGATCTGCGAAATCGACTGGGTGATCGCCTCCAGTGCTTCGCCGGCACGCTGGGCCACATCCAGGGTGGTGTGCACCAACTCGCTGCTGCTGAGCATGGCGGTCACCGCTTCGCTGGTGTCCTGCCGGATGTTGCCGATCATCTGCTCGATCTCCTGGGTCGACACCTGGGTACGATGGGCCAGGGCCCGCACCTCGTCGGCGACCACGGCAAAGCCGCGCCCGGCATCACCGGCGCGGGCTGCTTCGATGGCGGCGTTGAGCGCCAGCAGGTTGGTCTGTTCGGCGATGCTGCGGATCACATCCAGCACCGTGCTGATGTCCTGCACACGCCCGGCCAGTTGCTGGATGCGCGCGGAGGTATCGCTGACGCCGTCGGCCAGGGTGCTGATCGAGGCGACCGTCTCGCGTACCTGTTCACGGCCACGCTGGGCGGTTTGTTCGGAGACCTTCGAGGCTTCGCTGGTACTCACCGCATTGCGCGCTACTTCGTCCACCGCGGCGGTCATCTCGTTGACCGCGGCTGCTGCCTGTTCGATTTCCAGGCCCTGCAGCTGCAGGCTGCTGCTGGTCTGGCTGCTGACCGCGCTGAGTTCCTCGGAAGAACTGGCGACGCGCTCCACCGAAGCTGCGATGTGCTTGACCATGCTGTTCAGGCTCTGCTGCATCTGCTGCATGTTAAGCATCACGCTGCCGTCGGCACTGCCATGGGTCGGCACGGCGATGGTCAGGTCGCCCTCGGCGATCCGGCTGAGCACCCGTGCGGCGGTATCCGGCTCGCCGCCCAGCGGCCGGGTGACGCTGCGGGTCACCAGCAGCGCAGCGGCGATCACCGCCAACAGGCACAGCACGACCAGGCCGAGCATGTTCAGCCGGGCGTCGTTGTACAGGGCCTGGGCAGCCTGTTCGCGCTCGACGAAGATCTGCCCCTGCAAGGCCATCAGGCTTTCCAGGTGCTGGTATACCTCGTGCTCGGCGGGTACCACGTTTTGCTTGAGCTGGGTCATTGCCGCCTGCGCGTCACCCTGGCGGATCAGTGTCTGTACCTGGGTAAACGCCGCGACATAGGTTTCGCGGCTGGCTTTCAGCGCCGCGTAGGCGGCCTTGCCCTCGGGCAGGTAGAACAGCGGCTCAAGCATTGCCAGGGCCTGGCTGATGCGCTGCTTGGTGGTGTCGATGGCCTGCTGCACCTGCAGGTTGTCCTTGTCGAGCAACAGGTCGCGGGTGTTGCGTGCGTTGTCGCGCACCCCGGTGGCGATGACCATGATCGGTTCGATCTTCGGCCAGTCCTGTTTGACGATCACCACCGCCTGCTCTTTAAGCGTGGCCAGGTCATGCAATGCATAAAAGGCCAGGCCCAGAAGCGCCAGGGGCGCGATGGCAAAACCAATGAGGATACGTTGTGCTGTGGTCAATCTGGTCATTTCAAAGCCTTACTAGTCGCGTACTTCAAACGCGGGAAACAGCGTGTGGAGGGTGTCCCACAGCTCGGGTAGCAATCTGTGTGCCGAAGCACCGGGCAGCTGCGGGTCGAGCATGCGTGCCGTGCGTACCCGCTGCACGACGAAGCGTTGGACCCCAAGCGCATTCAAGCGCCGGGCCAGGGTGAGGAGTCGCGGTGGATCGATCAGGTGCCAGTGCACCGTGGTGCGGCATTCGTAGTCGACGCCGCTGGCCAGCAGGTATTCAAGACTGCGCCAGTTGGCCTGGCCACTGCCGCGCACGCCGGTAACCAACTGGCAGTCTTCGGCCAGCGCCTTGACGTCAAAGCCGACCCAGTCGGCCCCAGGCAATGCCCTGGCAAACGCCTCGGGCTTGATCCCGGCACTGTGCAGGCCGATGGCAAAGCCCATGGCCCGCACCTGGGCCATGGCCTCTGGCAGGCTGACCTGCAGGGTTGCCTCACCGCCGCTGAACACCACGGCATCGAGCAGGCCGCGGCGACGCTGCAAAAACGCCAGTACCTGCGCCCAGGGCAGTTCATCACGGCCCCGGGGCGGGATCAGTTGCGGGTTGTGGCAGTAACGGCAGCGCCAGGCGCAGCCCTGGCAGAACAGCACACAGGCGAGCTTGCCGGGGTAATCGAGGGTGGTCAGGGGCACCATGCCCCCGACCCGCAGCGCTCGGCTCATGGATGCCCGGCCGTTGCCGCGCCCTCATTGAAGTGCAGCCGCTCGTGGTGCTCGGACTGTTTGCCGGGGTTGAACGCCGACACCGGGCGGTGATAGCCCATGACCCGGGTCCAGACTTCGCACCGTTGGCGTTGCGCCGTCGGCAGGGTTTGCTGTGCAGTCATGATGAAGCTCCTTGCTGTTGAGGGTAAAACGCAGTCAATGCACGCTGCCCTGTTGCTGAGCCAGCAACAGCGCCTCGTCGCACTTGGGGCAGAACTCGTGTTCGCCATCCAGGTAGCCGTGTACCGGGCAGATGGAAAACGTCGGAGTGATGGTCAGGTATGGCAGGCGGAAGCGCTCCAGGGCCCTGCGCACCAATTGCTTGCAGGCCTGGGCCGAGGAGATCCGCTCGGCCATGTACAGGTGCAGCACAGTGCCGCCGGTGTACTTGCATTGCAGCTCGTCCTGCAGTTCCAGGGCCTCGAACGGATCGTCGGTATAGCCCACCGGTAGTTGCGAGGAGTTGGTGTAGTACGGCGCCTGGCTGCAGCCGGCCTGGAGGATGTCGGGGAAGCGCTTGAGGTCTTCCTTGGCGAAGCGGTAGGTGGTGCCCTCGGCCGGGGTGGCTTCGAGGTTGTACAGGTGGCCGGTTTCTTCCTGGAAACGCACCAGGGTGGCGCGCACGTGGTCCAGCAGGTTCAGGGCGAAGCGCCGGCCCTGGGCGGTGTGCAGACCCATCTGCTCGTCGCTGAAGTTGCGCAGCATTTCGTGCAGGCCGTTGACGCCGATGGTCGAGAAGTGATTACGCAGGGTGCCCAGGTAGCGCTTGGTGTACGGATAGAGCCCGGCATCCATGTGGTGCTGGATCACCTTGCGCTTGACCTCCAGGCTCTCCATGGCCAGCTCCATCAATGCATCCAGGCGCTGCAACAGGCCGCTGATGTCGCCCTTGTACAGGTAGCCCAGGCGCGCGCAGTTGATGGTCACCACCCCCAGCGAGCCGGTCTGCTCGGCCGAGCCGAACAGGCCGCCGCCACGTTTGAGCAGTTCGCGCACATCCAGTTGCAGGCGACAGCACATCGAGCGCACCTGGTTGGGCTGCATGTCCGAGTTGAGGAAGTTCTGGAAGTACGGCAGGCCATAGCGCGCGGTCATGGCGAACAGGCGCTCGGCGTTGTCGCTGTCCCAGGGAAAGTCGTGGGTGATGTTGTAGGTCGGGATCGGGAAAGTGAATACCCGGCCCTTGGCGTCGCCGGCCTGCATCACTTCGATGTAGGCACGGTTGAGCAGGTCCATCTCCGCTTGCAGCTCGCCGTAGGCAAAGGGCATTTCTTCGCCGCCGATCACCGGGATCTGCTCGCGCAGGTCCTGCGGGCAGACCCAGTCGAAGGTCAGGTTGGTAAACGGCGTTTGCGTGCCCCAGCGCGACGGCACGTTGAGGTTGTAGATGAACTCCTGGAGGGCCTGGCGCACCTCTTCATAATTCAGCCGGTCCTTGCGCACGTAGGGCGCCAGGTAGGTGTCGAAGGAGCTGAAAGCCTGGGCCCCGGCCCACTCGTTCTGCAGGGTGCCGAGAAAGTTGACCATCTGCCCCAGGGCGCTGCTCAGGTGTTGGGGCGGGCCGGCCTCGACCCGCCCGGGCACGCCATTGAGGCCCTCGTGCAGCAGGCTGCGCAGCGACCAGCCGGCGCAGTAGCCGGCGAGCATGTCGAGGTCGTGGATATGCAGGTCGGCCTCGCGATGGGCGCGGCCGATGGCTTCGCTGTAGACCTCGTCGAGCCAGTAGTTGGCAGTGACCTTGCCGGAAACGTTGAGCACCAGGCCGCCAAGGGAGTAACCCTGGTTGGCGTTGGCCTGCACCCGCCAGTCTTCGCGGTTGAGGTATTCGTTCATCGAGGTGGCGACTTCGACCAGGGTCTTGCGGTCACGGCGCAGGCGTCCGTGCTGTTCGCGATAGACGATATAGGCACGCAGCGAAAGGAAGTGCCCGGCGTCCATCAGCACCCGTTCGACCCGGTCCTGGATCTGCTCGACGTGCAGCTTGAAGTAGCCCTCAAGGTGGGCAAGGACTGCTTCAAGCAAACCGTCCGCCTCGGCTTCGGCATATTCGCCAGTGGCCTTGCCGGCGGCGATCAACGCCTGGCGGATCTTGTCGGCGTCAAAGGCCACCAGGCTGCCATCGCGCTTGTGCAACCGGTTGTGCCCTACCCTGATCAGCGTGCTGTGCATTTTCCCTCCGGACACTACATATAGATGTTTATTGATTTGAAAACACAATATGCAGTGCAGGCTACGGGTAAAGCGGGTGGAAGAAATTGATCGATATCAAGGTTGCCAGGTTGTGCAATCAACCTGGGCTGCTGCGCAGCCATCGCTGGCAAGCCAGCTCCCACAAAGTTCGGTGTACACAGTCCCTGTGGGAGCTGGNTTGCCAGCGATGAGGCCAGAACAGCCAGCCTCACCCGCCGCTCATATTCATGAAGCGCAACATCTGCACCTCACCCTGCGCATCGAACTCATGGCGCAACGGCTTGCGGCGCAACGCCTGTTGCAGCGCGCTGACAATCGGCTGGTCATCCAGCGGATAGCGCCGCAACAAGCCGCGCAGATCCAGCGAATCCTCTTGCCCCAGGCACAGCAGCAAGCGCCCTTCCACAGTCATCCGCAGCCGGTTGCAGCTGGCGCAGAAGTTGTGGCTGTTGGGCGAGATAAAACCGATGCGCGTCGCCGGATGCCGGGCCAGGCGCACATAGCGCGCCGGCCCGCCGCTGTTTTCGGCGCTGTCGAGCAAGGCGTGGCGGCTGGCAATCAGCGCCCGTACCTCGTCACTGGAACAGAACGACTCGCCACGCGAACGGCCGACTTCGCCCAAGGGCATTTCTTCGATGAAGGTGATGTCGATGCGCTGCTCGATGGCGTACTGCAGCAGCGCCAACACCTCATCGAAGTTGCGCCCCTTCATCACCACGCAATTGAGCTTGATGCCTTCGAAACCGGCCTCGCGCGCCGCCTCGATGCCGCGCAGCACCTGATCCAGATCGCCCGTGCGGGTAATTGCCCGAAAGCGCTGGCCATCGAGGCTGTCGAGGCTGATGTTGATGCGCTTGACCCCGGCCTCTACCAGCGGCCGGGCCAGGCGCTGCAGCTGCGAGCCATTGCTGGTCATCACCAGCTCACGCAGGCCGGGCACGGCGGCAATGTCACGGCACAGCTCGACGATGCCGGGGCGAATCAGCGGCTCGCCGCCGGTCAGGCGGATCTTGCCCACGCCCTGGCCGACGAACAGTGTGGCCAGGCGCCGCAATTCCTCGAGGGTCAGCACTTGCTGGCGCGGCAAGAAGGTCATGTGTTTGGCCATGCAGTACACACAGCGAAAATCACAACGATCGGTCACCGACATGCGCAGGTAATCGATCTGCCGCCCGAAGCCGTCCTGCATCACAGTGCTCATCAGCGTCCCCTTATTGCACCAGCGGTGAATCGGCGCCCTGCAGGCGGATGCCGCGAATATCGGCGGCGCCGATCAGGGTTTGCAGGTACTGCACCAGCGCCTTTTGCCACACGCCCTGCTGCAACTGGGTGCGGATCGCCGTGGCCACTGCCTCGTAGGGCAAGGCCTGGCCTTCGATGCGCTGGTCGACACTGACCAGGTGCCAGCCGTAGCGGCTTTCCAGCGGCTTGAGCGCGAGGCCCGGCGCCAGGGTAAACAGCTGGCGCTCAAGCTCCGGCACGGTCTGGCCCTTGCTGATCTGCCCCAGCTCACCCCCTTGGGCCTTCGACGGGCAGGCCGAGTACTTTTGCGCAAGCTCGGCGAACTGCTCGGGGAACTGCAACAGCCGCTCGTGGAGGATCTCGGCCTGCACCAGGGCCAGGCTGCGCGCCTCGACATCGTCCGGCGCGCATTCGAGCAGGATGTGCCGCACCGCGAGCAGCGGCGCGCTGTGAAAGCGCCCGCGGTTGCTGTGGTAGTAGCGCAGGCAGGTGGCTTCGTCACAGCTGGGCACCTGCACTTCGCGCTCCAGCAGCAACCGCGTGGCCGCTTCCTCCGGGTTCTCGCCGGCGCCCACCTGCAGCGCCAGCCCCAGTTCGGCGATGCGTTGCTGCATCAGCTCGCGGATCACCAGGGCGCGGGCGGCCATGTACACGGCCTCCTCGCGATCGCTGGCCGGGTGGTATTGCAGCTCCTGGGCCAGGGCCTGCTGGCTGATGACCACGTCATTGACACTGATGACCGGCCACTGCTGTTCGCTGCTGGCAATCAGTTGCGCTTCGCTTGCGTGCGTCATGGCAACCTCCTCAGGCTTTCTGCCGGACAATTTGATAACGCCGGCCCAGGTACCACACCGGCGCGCTGACGATGTGCACCAGGCGGGTGAAGGGGAACAGCACGAACAAGGTCAGGCCCAGCAGCACGTGCAGCTTGTACACCAGGCTCACCGGGGCGATTGCCGCCGCCGCATCCACCGGGCGCAGCAGCACGGTGTTCTGCGCCCAGTCGGCGAGCATGACCATCACCGCGCCGTCCATATGGCCGGTGGAGGCGACGATGGTCAGCAGGCCGAGTACCAGTTGCGCGAGCAATACCAGCAAGATGAGAATGTCCGAGGTGCTGGAAGTCGCCCGCACCCGTGGCTCGGTCAGGCGCCGGTGCAGCAGCATGATCAGGCCGATCAGGCACAGCAGGCCGAAGAACCCACCAGAGACCATCGCCAGCAGCTGCTTGTGCTCGGTGCTGAGCACATGGTGATAGACCGACGCTGGGGTCAGCAGGCCGACGAAGTGCCCGGCCAACACGAACAGCACGCCGACATGGAACAGGTTGCTCGCCACGCGCATGCCGCGCTTGTCGAGCATCTGGCTGGAGCCGGCCTTCCAGCTGTACTGCGAAAGGTCAAACCGTGCCCAACTGCCGAGCAAGCAGATCGCCAGGGCGACATAGGGATAGACCCCGAACATCAACAGGTTCCACTTAGACATTACCCACCTCCCCGGCCGGCGCAGCGGCCTGGCCTTGATGCTGAAAATCGACCCAGTGCAGCGGTACCGCGCTTTCTTCCCGGGCCTTGCCCGGCGCGCTTGGCAGTGAGCTGCAACGCTCCTGCTGCTCGGCCTTGAGAAAGTCCACCGCCTCCTCTTCCCAGATCTTGTCCAGGGCTTCGAGAGAATCATCGCGTTGCTCGGCGGCGACTTGCTCGCGCAAATCAGCCACCGCCTGGTGCGGCTCGGCGCCGGCAATCTGCAGCAACGCCCGGAAGCAACTGGCGTAGGCGCTCTCGCGCTCCTCCAGGCGTGCGGCAAGCAGCGCCAGCAGGTGCGCGACATCGGCCAGGCCCTCACGGGCCTCGAGGTCTTCGCGGGTCGACAGGTACTCCAGGTACAGCGGGATGTAGTCCGGCAGCTCCTTGACGCCAATGGCAAAGCCCGCCGCTTGGTACTGGGCGAGCATGTCGACCATGGCCTGGCCACGGTCGCGGGACTCGCCATGCACATGCTCGAACAACAGCAGCGACAACGAACGGCCACGGCCAAACAACGCGCCGTAATGCTCCTGTCCATCCATCAGGTCGTTGTTGCAGATCAGCTCCAGCAGCTCGAACAGCGCGCCGCGCTGGCGCGGGCTAATTTCCCGCGCCTGGATGATCGCCTGCTCCAACTCGTCGCGGCCGGCCACCAGGGCTTCGTTCGGGTAATCGAGCAGCAGCGAAATCACTTTGAGGATGCGCATGCTCATTCCTCCCACAGCTGTACGGTTTTGAGGATGTCGCGGCGGTTGGCCTTCTTCGCCCCGAACAGGTTGGTGTCGGAGCTGCCGCTGCAACCGCTGCCGAAGCTGAAGCCGCAACCGGAGCGCTCGGCGAAGGCGTCGCTCATGGCCTCTTCGCGGTGGGCACTCGGTACCACGTAACGGTCTTCGTAGTTGGCGATGGCCAGGTAGCGGTACATCTCCTCGACCTGGTTGACGCTCAAGCCGACGTCCTCCAGCACCTTGAGGTCCTGCACGCCTTCGACCTGCTCGGCGCGCTTGTAAGCGCGCATGGCCAGCAGGCGCTTGAGGGCGCGTTTGACCGGCTTTTCGTCACCGGCGGTGAGCAGGTTGGCCAGGTAGCGCAATGGGATACGCAGGCTGTCGACGTCCGGGATTACCCCGTTCATGCCCACGGTGCCGGCAGCTGCGGCGTTCTGGATCGGCGACAGCGGCGGTACGTACCAGACCATCGGCAAGGTGCGGTATTCCGGGTGCAGCGGCAGCGCCAGCTGCCAGTCGACGGCCATCTTGTACACCGGCGAGCGTTGCGCGGCATCGATCACCGACTGCGGTACGCCGTCCTCCAGGGCCTGGCGGATCACCGCCGGGTCGTTGGGGTCAAGGAAGATTTCCAGCTGCTTCTCGTACAGGTCGTGCTCGTTGGCGGTGCTGGCCACCTCGGCAATGCGGTCGGCGTCATACAGCAGCACGCCGAGGTAGCGGATGCGCCCGACGCAGGTTTCGGCACACACGGTGGGCATGCCGGCTTCGATGCGCGGGTAGCAGAAGATGCACTTCTCGGATTTGCCGCTCTTCCAGTTGAAGTAGATCTTCTTGTACGGGCAGCCACTGATGCACATGCGCCAGCCGCGGCATTTTTCCTGGTCGATAAGGACGATGCCGTCCTCTTCGCGCTTGTAGATCGCCCCGCTCGGGCAGGACGCCGCGCACGCAGGATTGAGGCAGTGCTCGCACAGGCGCGGCAGGTACATCATGAAGGTGTTTTCGTACTCACCGTAGATGTCGGCCTGGATCTGGTCGAAGTTCTTGTCCTTGCGCCGCTTGGCGAACTCGGTGCCGAGGATCTCCTCCCAGTTCGGCCCCCATTCGATCTTTTCCATGCGCTTGCCGGACACCACCGAGCGCGGCCGCGCGGTCGGCTGGTGCTCGCCCAGGGGCGCGGTGTGCAGGTGCTGGTAGTCGAAGTCGAACGGCTCGTAGTAGTCGTCCAGGCTCGGCAGATCGGGGTTGGCGAAGATGTTCGCCAGCACCCGGAACTTGCCGCCGATGCGCGGGTTGATCGAGCCGTTGGCGTTGCGCAGCCAGCCGCCCTTCCACTTGTCCTGGTTTTCCCACTCTTTCGGGTAGCCGACCCCGGGCTTGGATTCAACGTTGTTGAACCAGGCGTATTCCATGCCTTCGCGGCTGGTCCAGACGTTCTTGCAGGTGATCGAACAGGTGTGGCAGCCGATGCATTTGTCCAGGTTGAGGACCATGCCGATTTGTGAACGGATCTTCATGACAGTGCTCCTTATTCCATCTCGGTCGGCAGCGGACGGGGCAGCTCATCGCCGCGCGAGCCGTCGAGCCAGTCGACCTTGGCCATCTTGCGCACCACGACGAATTCATCGCGGTTGCAGCCGACCGTGCCGTAATAGTTGAAGCCATAGGCCTGTTGCGCGTAGCCGCCGATCATGTGGGTCGGCTTGAGCACCACGCGGGTGACCGAGTTGTGGTGGCCGCCGCGGGTTTTGGTGGTCTCGGCGCCGGGCACGTTCACGATCCGTTCCTGGGCGTGGTACATCATCACCATGCCCTCCTTGACCCGTTGGCTGACCACCGCCCGCGCAGTCAGCGCGCCGTTGGCGTTGAAGCACTCGATCCAGTCGTTGTCCTCGATGCCGGCCTTCTTCGCATCAATCTCCGAGAGCCAGACGATCGGCCCGCCACGGCTCAGGGTGAGCATCAGCAGGTTGTCGCTGTAGGTGCTGTGGATGCCCCACTTCTGGTGCGGGGTGATCCAGTTCAGGACGATCTCGGTCTCGCCGTTGCTGCGCTTGTCTTTTACCCCGGCGATGGTGCGGGTGTTGACCGGTGGCCGGTAGCTCATCAACTGCTCGCCGAACGCCTGCATCCACGGGTGATCCTGGTAGAACTGCTGGCGGCCGGTGATGGTCCGCCACGGGATGTTCTCGTGGACGTTGGTGTAGCCGGCGTTATAGCTGACGTGATCGTCCTCGAGCCCCGACCAGGTCGGGCTGGAGATGATCTTGCGCGGCTGCGCCTGAATGTCGCGAAAGCGGATCGCTTCGTGGGCCTTGGACAGCGCCAGGTGGCTGTGGTCGATGCCGGTGAACTGCGACAGCGCCGCCCAGGCCTTGACCGCCACGTGGCCATTGGTTTCCGGGGCCAGCGAGAGGATGACTTCCGCCGCATCGATCGCGGTATCGATCTTCGGTCGGCCCAGGCTGATGCCTGCCTCGACTTCGCGGTAGTTCAGCTCACCGAGAAACTTCACTTCTTCATCGGTGTTCCAGTTGATGCCCTTGCCGCCATTGCCGAGTTTTTCCAGCAGCGGGCCGAGCGAGGTGAACTGCTTGTAGATGTTCGGGTAGTCGCGCTCGACCACCTGCAGGTTCGGTGCGTTCTTGCCCGGCTGCGGGGCGACGCCGGCGGTTTTCCAGTCGGTGCCGCCAAACGGCTGGGCCAGCTCGCCGACGCTGTCATGCATCAGCGGCACGGTGACCAGGTCCTGCTCGACGCCCAGGTGCCCTTCGGCCATGGCCGAGAAGGCCTTGGCGATACCCTTGTAGATCTCCCAGTCCGAGCGCGATTCCCAGGCCGGGTCAATGGCCGCCGACAGCGGGTGGATGAACGGGTGCATGTCCGAGGTGTTCATGTCGTCCTTCTCGTACCAGGTCGCGGTCGGCAGGACGATGTCGGAATACACGCAGGTCGAAGACATGCGGAAATCCAGGGTAGTCACCAGGTCGAGCTTGCCGATGGCGCCGTCGTCGACCCATTCGGCCTCTTGCGGCTTGCAGTCGCCGACCTGGCCGATGTCTTCGTTCATCACCCCGTTACGGGTGCCGAGCAGGTACTTGAGCATGTACTCGTGGCCCTTGCCGGACGAGCCGAGCAAGTTGGAACGCCAGATGAACATGTTGCGCGGGAAGTTCACCGGGTTGTCCGGCTGCTCGCAGGCAAAGCGTAGGCTGCCTTCGTGCAGGCCCTTGACCACGTAGTCCTTGGGCGCCATGCCGGCCGCGGCGGCGTCGCGGCAGATGTGCAGCGGGTTGGTGTTGAGCTGCGGCGCACTGGGCAGCCAGCCGGCGCGTTCGGCGCGGATGTTGTAGTCCAGGGCGTGTTCGGGAAACTCGCGCTTGTCGGCCAGCGGCGAGAGCACGTCGTGCATGCTCATCTTCTCGTGGCGCCATTGCGAGCTGTGGGCGTAGAAGAAGCTGGTGCCGTTCATCTGCCGTGGCGGCCGGCTCCAGTCCAGGCCAAAGGCCAGCGGCAGCCAGCCACACTGCGGGCGCAGTTTTTCCTGGCCGACGTAGTGGGCCCAGCCGCCACCGGTCTGGCCGACGCAACCGCAGAGCATGAGCATGTTGATCAGCCCGCGGTAGTTCATGTCCATGTGGTACCAGTGGTTCATCGCCGCGCCGACGATAATCATCGAGCGGCCACAGGTCTTGTCGGCGTTGTCGGCAAACTCGCGGGCGATCTGGATGGCTTTCTCGCGGCTGACGCCGGTGATCTGCTCCTGCCAGGCCGGGGTGCCGGGCACGCTGGCGTCGTCGTAGTCACGGGCCACATTGGCGCCGCCCAGGCCACGGTCGATGGCAAGGTTGGCCGCAGACAGGTCGAACACCGTGGCGACCTTGACCTGGCTACCGTCGGCCAGGGTCAGGCTGCGCACCGGCACGCGGCGGTACTGCACGGCGTCGCCGGCGACATGCTGGAAGTGCTCGTGGCTCTCGCCGGCAAAGTACGGGAAGGCCACTTCGGCGACGTCGCCACCGATCAGGCTCAGGGTCAGGTCGATCTCGCGGCCTTCGCCGCCTTCACGGGCAAGGATGTTCCACTTGCCCTGCTCGCCCCAGCGGTAGCCAATCGAACCCTGGGGCGAGACCAGTTCGCCGTCGGCGTCCAGGGCAATGGTTTTCCACTCGGGGTTGTTGTCCTGGCCAAGGTTGTTTGCCAGGTCCGAGGCGCGCAGGAAGCGGTCCGGCTGATAGCCGTTGCCCGGCGCCGTGCCGAGCATCGGCTTGAGCAGCACCAGCACCGGCAGGTCGGTGTAGCGCTTGGCGTACTCGGTAAAGTAGGCGCTGGGCCGGTCGAGGTGAAATTCCTTGAAGATCACATGGTTGAAGGCCTGGGCCAGGGCGGCGTCGGTACCCTGCTTGGGGTTGAGCCACAGGTCGGTGAGCTTGGCCACTTCCGAATAGTCGGGGGTGATGGCCACGGTCTTGGTGCCCTTGTAGCGCACCTCGGTGAAAAAGTGCGCATCCGGGGTGCGGGTCTGCGGAACGTTGGAGCCCCAGGCGATGATGTAGTTGGAGTTGTACCAGTCGGCCGATTCCGGCACGTCGGTCTGCTCGCCCCAGACCATCGGCGAGGCCGGCGGCAGGTCGCAGTACCAGTCGTAGAAGCTCAGGCAGGTGCCGCCCAGCAGCGACAGGTAGCGGGCACCGGCGGCGTAGCTGACCATCGACATCGCCGGGATCGGCGAGAAGCCCACCACCCGGTCGGGGCCGTATTGCTTGATGGTGTAGACGTTGGCGGCGGCGATGATCTCGGTGACTTCATCCCAGCTGGAGCGAATGAAGCCGCCCATGCCGCGCTTGCTCTTGTAGCTGTCGGCCTTGGCCTGGTTCTCGACGATGCTGGCCCAGGCTTCGACCGGCGCCAGGCTCTGGCGCGCCTCACGCCACAATTTGAGCAGCGGCTTGCGGATCTTCGGGTACTTCAGGCGGTTGGCGCTGTAGATGTACCAGCTGTAGCTGGCCCCCCGCGGGCAGCCGCGCGGCTCGTGATTGGGCAGGTCGTTGCGGGTACGCGGGTAGTCGGTCTGCTGGGTTTCCCAGGTGATCAGGCCGTTCTTCACATAAATCTTCCACGAGCAGGAACCGGTGCAGTTGACCCCGTGGGTGGAGCGCACGATCTTGTCGTACTGCCAGCGCGAACGGTAGACGTTCTCCCAGTCGCGCGACTCTTTGCGGGTTTCGCCATGACCGTCGGCGAATTCGCCCTGCTTGCGATTGAAGAACCGCAGTTGATCCAGTAAATGACTCATGGTGCTTTCCTCTCAGGCTTGCGGCTGCGGGGTTCTGCGCCCCGCCCGGGCAAGGTGTGAATTCGGGGTTCTGTCAGCAGGGGGTCGCAGCGCCTTTGCGTGCGTACCACCACCAGGTCACGACGATGCAGCTCAGGTAAAAGCCGACGAACAGGTAGAAGGCCATCTGCGGGCCACCGGTCAGGGCCATGGAGGTGCCGAAGGTCTTGGGGATGAAGAACGCGCCGAAGGCGCCCATCGCCGAGCTGAAGCCCAGCACTGCGGCCGATTCCTTGCCGGCGTTCTTCAGCGCCTGTTCGCGGGCGGCGGCGCCTTTGCCGCTGGCGGCCTGTTCGTGCAGGGTGCGAAAGATCACCGGGATCATGCGGAAGGTCGATCCGTTGCCGATGCCGGTGGTGATGAACAGCAGCATGAACATGCCGAGAAAGCCGTAGAAGTTGCTGCTCTCGCCCTGGGCGGGGATGAACGCCAGCACGCCGAAGACCATGACGATCATCAGCACGAAGTTCCACAGGGTCACCCGTGCGCCGCCGAGCTTGTCGGCCAGCCAGCCGCCCAGCGGGCGCACCAGGGCGCCAACCAACGGGCCGAGGAAGGCGAAGGTCAGGGCGTTGACCTGCGGGAAGGCGGTCTTGATCAGCAGCGGAAAGGCTGCGGAAAAACCGATGAACGAGCCGAAGGTGGCCAGGTACAACCAGCACATCAGCCAGTTGTGCTTGCGCTTGAAGATCACCGCCTGCTCGCTGAACGAAGCCTTGGCGCTGGACAGATCGTTCATGCCGAACCAGGCCAGCACCGTGACCAGGACAATGAACGGCACCCAGATGAAACCTGCGTTCTGCAGCCACAGCTGGCCGCCGTCGGCGAGTGCCTGCGGCTGGCCACCGAGGGCGCCGAACAGGCCGAAGGTGATCACCAGCGGCACACAGAACTGCATCACCGAAACGCCGAGGTTACCCAGCCCGGCGTTCAGGCCCAGGGCGGTGCCCTGCTGCGACTTGGGGTAGAAAAAGCTGATATTGGACATGCTCGAAGCGAAGTTGCCGCCGCCAAAGCCGCACAGCAGCGCGATGATCACGAACACGCTGTAGGGGGTGTTCGGGTCTTGCACGGCAAAGCCCATCCACAGCGACGGTGCCAGCAGCGAGGCGGTGCTCAGGGCAGTCCAGCGCCGGCCGCCAAAGATCGGCACCATGAACGAGTAGAACACCCGCAAGGTCGCCCCCGAGAGCCCGGGCAAGGCGGCCAGCCAGAACAACTGGTCAGTGCTGAAAGTAAAGCCGATGGCATTCAGGCGCACGATCACCGTGCTCCACACCATCCACACGGCAAAGGCCAGCAGCAGTGCGGGGATCGAGATCCACAGGTTGCGGGTGGCGGTCTGCTTGCCGCTTTGCCCCCAGAACGCGGGGTCTTCCGGGCGCCAGTCGTGAATCACCGGGCCTTGGTCAGGCTGTTTAAGAACCGACATGGTCTTCTCCTTGGGCAATGCTGGAAAACGGGGGCGTTACGGCTGCGGGCTGTCTGCCCAGCAGCGGGCGCTTGCGGATTTCGCTGAAGTACATCCAGGTGAGCGAGACCCAGACCACGCCGTACATCAACATGAAGCAGGAGGAGCGCACGCCGGTGAGGTCGACCAGCGCGCCGAACAGGATCGGCAGAATGAAGCCGCCCAGGCCGCCGGCCAGGCCGACAATGCCGGACACCGCGCCCATGTTCTGCGGGTAGTCGTTGGCGATGTACTTGAACACCGAGGCCTTGCCGAAGGCGAAGGCGATGCCCATGACGAACAGCAGCACGGTGAACAGCGCAGGGTTGAGGCCGATGTGAAAGTCCAGCGGGCCGTTGATGGTCTGCACCTGCAGCTGGGTTTGCGGGTACGAGAGCAGGAACAGGCAGATCCAGCTGACCCACAGCACCCACCAGGTCACGCTCTGCGCGCCCCAACGGTCCGACATCCAGCCGCCGACGGCGCGCAGCACGCCACCCGGCAGTGAGAAGCAGGCGGCCAGCAGCGCCGCGCTTTGCAGGCTGAAGCCGTATTCCTGGACGTAGTACTTGGTCATCCACAGCGCCAGGGCCACGTAGCCGCCGAAGACGATCGAGTAGTACTGGCAGTAGCGCCACACCGCAGGCTCGGCCAGGGCCTTGAGCTGCTCGCCAAGGCTCGCACCGCTGGCGCTGCGATGGGCCTTGTTGTCGGCACTGAGCAACCAGAACAGCAGCGCGGTAATGAACAGGATGGCGCTGAACACCTTCGGCACCAGCTGCCAGCTGCCGGCGGCAATCAGTGCCGGGGCGAGGAACTTGGTGACCGCGGCGCCTGCGTTGCCGGCACCGAAAATGCCCATGGCCAGGCCCTGGTTGTCTTGCTCGAACCACTTGGCAACATAGGCGATGCCCACCGAGAACGAGCCACCGGCCAGGCCGACGAACAAACCCAGGACCAGGAACTGCCAGTACGCCGTAGCGTGGCTGATCAGGTACAGCGGCAGCACGCAGGCGAGCATCAACAGGAAGAACACGCTGCGCCCGCCAAAGCGGTCGGTGAGCATGCCCAGCGGCAGGCGCACCAGCGAGCCGGTCAGTACCGGGGTGGCGGCCAGCAGGCCGAACTGGGTTTCGTTGAGCTGAAGCAGGTCCTTGATCGGCACGCCGAGCACGGCAAACATCATCCAGACCATGAAGCAGACGGTGAAGGCCAGCGTACTCATGCCCAATACCAGGCCTTGGCGTATTCGCGGTTGAGTCATCTCGGGTCTCCAGTCAGGTAGCCATGGCCGGCAGACTAGAGAGGCAAACCCCGATAAAACTTGACCCCGATCAAAGAAGCCCTGGCGCCCCTGGGCCTATGCTTGTACTGCCTACCTCCAACGAGGTAGCGCCGAAAAACCTCTAAACCCTTTGTTTATCAGGGCCTTGTCAAGTTTCTCAGCGCCATCGCAAGAAATCTGACAGTTGCAAACTCTTTAGAGGTAGAGCGCCAGGGAAGGCTGCGAAACGATCAGCTGCAACACCCTGGAGTGCTCCATGTACCGTTTTCCACTCATCGCCCCCGGCCGCCGTCCATGATCGGCTGGCTGCGCAGCTCGTTGCCCGCGCGCGCCGGCCTGGCGGTGATCCTGATTGCCGTGCTGGCCCTGGCCAGCTCGCTCAGCGCCGGCCTGATCGCCTGGTTCAGCCAGGGCGATGCGGCGGCGATCAATACCGCAGGCTCGGTGCGCATGGAGACCTACCACCTGAGCTGGAAGCTCGCCGCCGGTGCCGAGCCTGCCGAGCTTGAGCGCATCCGCGACAGCCTGCAGCAACGGCTCAACAGCCCGGCCCTGCAAGCGGTGCTCGAAGACGGCAAGAACCTTGAACTGCAGGCCAGCTACCAGCGCTTGCAGGACTACTGGCAGAACACCCTGTTGCCAGCCTTGCAGCGCGACGACGCCGCCACGTTTCAGGCCAGCACCCTGCCCTTCGTCAACCAGCTCAACCAATTTGTCAGCCTGCTGCAGCGCCAGAGCGAGCATAAGCAGGGCTGGCAGCAAGTGATCCAGGGTGCGGCGCTGTTCACCACCATGATCGTCCTGCTGTTCGGCCTGTACGAGCTGCAGTACAACGTCATCACGCCGCTCAAGGAATTGGTCGACGCCACCCAGCGCTTTCGCCGTGGCGAGTTCCAGGCGCGGGTCAATCATCAGTCGGCAGACGAACTCGGCGAATTGGCCACCCGCTTCAACGCCATGGCCGAAACCATCGAACACTCGCACCGCACGCTGCAAAGCCAGGTGCAGCAAAAAACCCTCAACCTGCAGCAGGCCAATGCCGCCCTTGAACTGCTGTACCAGAGCAGCCGCAGCCTGGCCACGCGGCTGGCCAACGCCGAGGGTCTGGATGAGCTGATCCGGCGCTTTCAGCAGCGCTTGCCGGGCCTGCGCCTGTCGCTGTGCCTGCAAGGCCAGTTGCAGGCCCCGGCCCAGCAACTGCTGGCCCTGCATGGCGCCGCCAGCCGCAAGATCTGCGCCAGCAGCGACTGCGCCAGTTGCCAGCGCCACCAGCGCACCCTGCGCCATACCTTCAGCATCAGCAACCAGGGCAGCACCCTCGGTGAACTGAAGGCGCACTTTATCGACGGCCACGAGCCGCAAGCCTGGGAAACCGAGCTGATCCAGGCCCTGGCCAACCTGATCGGCACCTCGCTGTCGCTCAAGCGCCAGCGCGAACAGGACCATCGCCTGGTGCTGCTCGAAGAACGCGCGATCATCGCCCGCGAGCTGCACGATTCGCTGGCCCAGGCGCTGTCGTACATGAAGCTGCAGGTCAGCCGCATGCAAACCCTGATGCGCCGTGGCGAGCCGGTGGCAACCCTTGAGAACGTCACCGCCGAGCTGCGCGAAGGCCTGAACAACGCCTACCGGCAGTTGCGCGAACTGCTCACCACCTTTCGCCTGCAGATCCATGACGCAGGCCTGGTGCAGGAACTCAAGGACACCGCCGAGGAGTTCTCCCGCCGGGGCGAGTTCCAGGTGCACCTGCACGTCGACAGCCTGGCCTTCGAGCTGTCGGCCAGCGAACAGATCCACATTCTGCAGATCACCCGCGAGGCGCTGTCCAACTGCCTGCGCCATGCCCATGCGCAAAACGCCTGGCTGCAATTGCGCCAGCACGGCGAGCAGGTCTGCCTGTCGATCGAGGACGATGGCCGTGGTTTCAGCGCCACTCACGACCTGCGCGAACACCACGGCCTGAACATCATGGACGAGCGGGCGCGCAGCCTGCGCGGCCAGTTGCAGATTGTTGGCCGGACGCCGCAAGGCACCCGGGTACAGATGGAATTTCGCCCGGAATTTCTCGGGCACTTGAACGAAGGTAACCCTGTATGACCCCCTCCCCGCGCTACCGGATACTGCTGGTCGACGACCACCCGATGATGCGCCATGGCATTCGCCAGATGCTTGAACTGGAAGACGACTTCGAGATCGTCGGCGAGGCCAGCCACGGCGAACAAGCCCTGGCCCTGATCGCGCCGCTGCAACCTGACCTGCTGCTGCTGGACAACAACATGCCGCAGATGAACGGCATCGAAACCCTGCGCCATCTGCGCAGCCAGGGCTTTGCCGGCAAGGTGCTGCTGTTTACCGTGTCCGATGCCGAAGACGATATCCGCGCTGCCCTGCGCCTGGACGCCGACGGCTACCTGCTCAAGGACATGGAGCCGGAGCTGTTGATCCAGTACATCCGCGACGCCATGAACGGCGCCCTGGTGATCAGCCCGGGGCTGACCCGGGTCATGGCCCAGGCCCTGCGCTCACCGCCGCGCCAGGCCGACGTCGAGCTCACCGAACGCGAACGCCAGGTACTGAAAACCATCGCCAGCGGCTACAGCAACAAGGTCATCGGCCACAAGCTGGGGATCACCGAAGGCACGGTCAAGGTGCATGTGAAGAACCTGCTGCACAAGCTCGGCCTGCGCTCGCGGGTGGAGGCGGCGGTGTGGGCCCTTGAGCACCTGCGCCACAGTGCCTGAGCCGGCGACTGCCCCTTTGGAGGTAGACCGGCAGAGGCATAGGCCGCCGGCGCCACGGGTTCTACCATAGGCGTCAGCGGAGGTACGCCATGCTGACCCACCCTTCTAGCGTTCTGCTTTTACGTCGCCATCACCTGTTCAGCCAACTGCCGGAGAAAGTCTTCGAAGCCGTCTGCAGCCTGGCCATGCTCCGGCGCCTGGGCTGTCACGACACGCTCATGCACCAGGGCGACCCGGCCAAGCGCTTCTTCTTGCTGGTCAGCGGCCAGATCAAGCTGTACCGGCTCAGCGCCGAGGGCCAGGAACACCTGGTGGAGATCATCCAGCCGGGCCAGACCTTTGCCGAGGCGCTGCTGTTCAGCCAGGCGCGCAGCTACCCGGTGACGGCCACGGCGCTCAAGGATTGCCTGCTGATCAGCATCGACGGCGGCCACTACCGCAACGCCCTGGAAGACCAGCCGCAGGTCTGCCTGGCGATCCTGGCGAGCATGAGCATCCACCTGCATCAGCGCCTCAAGGACATCGACACCCTGACCTCGGCCAGCGCCAGCCGACGGGTGATCAACTTTTTGCTGCAGGAGTGCGACCCGGACAGCGGCCGGCTCGAGTTGCAGGTGTCCAAGCGCCTGGTGGCCTCCAAGCTGGGGATCCAGCCGGAGACCTTTTCGCGCACCCTGCACCGCCTGGTGGAACGCGGCCTGATCGCCATGGAGCGGCGCAGCATCCAGATCCTCAACACCGATGATCTGGCCGGCTACACGGGCTAGCCCGCGCGCCGGCGCTGCCCAGAGCTTGCCGCCAGGCCCTTGCCGGCGCGTTCCAGGTTGCGCCACAACCACACCGGCAGCACCTCGGGGTCGAGGCTGTCGATCAGGTTTTTCAGGGTCAGGCCCAGCTCGGTGTCGCCTTCGATCACCAGGCGGCGGCGAAAGAACAGGGTGTCCGGGTCTTCCTGACGGCTGGCCAGCAACAGGAACTCGCGCCAGTTGCCGCGAATGGTCACATCGGCCCTGGCCCGCTCGGCGATCTGCAGGCCCTCGCGGGTGCGCGTCAGGTACCAGGTCAGGTCGAGGTCAGGGATGCGCAGGCACAGCCAGCGCCCGCGCAACAGGTCGAACTCGCCGTCGCGCAAGGGCTCGGCCAGACAGCGGTTGAGCGCCTGCTGCAAGGCCACGCGCTGGATCACAAAAGGCACCTTGCGCACCAACGGCAGGACCTTGTCGGCGCCTTTGAGCAGCCATTGCGTACGGTTCAGCACAGGCCCACCTCCTCGACCCGCAACATGCCCGCCTGGCCATGCCAGTAGCCGTTGCAGCCGTCGACACAGAGCGGCGGCGCCTCGCCCTGGCGCACCCGGGCAAAGGCCTCGATCACCTCGGCCATGCCCTGGGCGCGCGGGCTCAGGCGCAGCAGGTCGGCGCCGCAGGCTTGCAACCCGGCATAGTCGGCCAGCAGGTTGGTGACTTCGGCGGACATGGTCTGGATGCCGTTGAGGGTGAACAGCGCCTGGCCTTCCTGGCTGCTCAGGGCCAGGCCATCGGGGTAGTTGATGCAACAGAACTGGCAGTCATCCTTGGGCCGGTTTTCCGCCCGCGCGGTAAAGCAGCGCGCCGAATAGGCCAGCGGCAGGTGGCCATAGGCAAAGACCTCGACCTCGGGCAGTTCACGGCCCAGTTCAACGGCCTGGTCGAGCACCGCGCGAATCAGCGCCGCCGAGCACTCCACGGGCGGCACCCAGCGGATCATCCCGCACTCGAGCAGCCTGGCCAGGGCATGGCCGTTGTACAGGTTGAGCGCCGGCCCGGCCACGAACGGCAGCTTGCGCTCGGCCAGGTACTGCACCGCGCCCATGTCGTTGGCCTCCACCAGCAACTCGCCGTTATCGCACAGGCGGCGCAGGCTAGAGAGCTCGGACGCAGCTTCGATCAGGGTCAGGCTCGACAGCACGATCTGCGCCGGGCTGCAGGCCTGTAGCTCGCGGCCCAGGCCCAGCCAGTGGTCGAGGTTCATCGCCCGGCGTTTCGAGCAGACGGTTTCCCCCAGGTAAATCACATCCAGGGGCAAAGCCGACATTTCGCTGTAGAAACGCCCCAATTGTTCCTTGTCCCAGTAGTACAACACGGGTCCCAGGCTGAGCTTCATGTGCAGTCCCTCATTGCCATGATCGATGGTAAGCACCCAGGGTGGTCTGGCTGCCTTCGGACAAACCGGCCAGCACCTGGCGCCACTGCGCCTTGACCGTGAAGCGTTGCGGCGCCAGGCGGTGGGCGTCGAGCGCGGCGCGCCAGACCTGGGTGACCTGCTCGACATACGCCGGGCTGCGCTGACGGCCTTCGATCTTGACCGCCTCGACGCCCATGGCGGCGAGCTCTGGCAGCAGGTCGAGGGTGTCGAGGCTGGTGGGCTCTTCCAGGGCGTGGAAGCGCTTGCCACCGACCATAAAGCGGCCCTTGCACAAGGTCGGGTAGCCGGCGGGTTCGTCAGCTTGATAGCGGTCGATCAGCACCTCGCTCAGGCGCGCGCTGAGGCCATCGGCATCTTCGCTCCAGCGCACCGCCTTGGCCGGCGAACACACGCCGCACAGGTTCGGCGACTCGCCGGTGATGTACGAGGACAGGTGGCAGCGCCCTTCGGCCATGATGCACAGGCTGCCGAAGGCGAACACCTCGATCGGTACCGTGGTGCTGGCAGCGACCTGACGCACCTGGGCCAGCGACAGCACCCGCGGCAGCACGGCGCGGCGAATGTTGTAGTGCTGGGCGTAGAACGCCAGGGCGCTGGCATTGGTGGCCGAGCCTTGCACCGAGAGGTGCAGGCTCAACTGCGGGTGGCGCTTGGCGGCGTAGCCGAGCACCCCCGGGTCGGCGGCAATCAGCGCATCGACGCCATGGTCGGCGGCGCGGTCCACCGCCCGCTGCCAGCGCTCCCAACCCAGCGGTTGCGGGTAGGTGTTGACCGCGACATAGAGCTTGCGATTGTGCTGGCGGATATGGGCGACGGCGGCGTCGAACTGCTTGTCGTCCATGTTCAGGCCGGCGAAATGGCGGGCGTTGGTGTCATCGCGAAAGCCGACATACACCGCATCGGCGCCTTGGCGCACCGCGGCTTTGAGCGCAGGCAGGTTGCCTGCCGGGCAGACCAGTTGCATGGGTTTTCCTCATCAAAGAAACCTATCTCCACTGGCCTGCGCGGTTGACACAGGCCCGGAGCACTGGAAAAAGCGCTGCCAGTCTAGCCAGCGCCTCCAGCAGAACCTTGACGGCAATCAAGGCCACTCACTGCATCAGCTCGGCAAATGACAAAAACGGTACGCTGTCGTGTTTGTGCACCTGTTGCTCGCACTCCACCAGCGCCAGGCCGTCGGCCCAGCAGGCGGCGCTGAGCATCGCCGAACTTTGCTGCGGGTGCAGTTGCACGCTGGACTGGCCGTTGGCCTCGGGCAACAAGCGCGCCCGCAGGTACTGGCGGCGCTTGTTACGCTGCAGCCAGTCAAAACCCGCCGGCAGCGCCACGGGCCGTGGCAGCACGTCACGCACGCCCTGGGCGCGCAGCAGCAAGGGCCTTACCACCACCAGCGCAGTGATCAGTGCTGCGGCCGGGTTGCCCGGCATGCCGATCCACGGCCGCCCCGCCACCTCGCCAAAGGCCAGGGGCTTGCCCGGCTGGATCGCCAGGCGCCAGAAATCGACACGGCCCAGCGCCTGGATGGCTTGCTTGAGGTGATCTTCCTCGCCCACTGACACGCCGCCAGAAGTCAGCAGCAGGTCGCACTCAGCCGCCGCCAGGTTCAGCGCGTGCTTGCTGGCCGCCAGCTCATCGGCCATCACCCCGTAGTCATGCACCTCCACGCCCCAGCCTTGCAACAGGGCCGTCAGGCAATAGCGGTTGCTGTTGTAGATCTGCCCCGGGGCCAGCGGCTGGCCGGGTTCACGCAGCTCGTCGCCGCTGCTCAGCAAAGCGACGCGCAAGGGCCGATGGACCTCGACCCAGGCCAGCCCCGAGGCGGCCAGCAGGCCCAGCTCCTGGGCGCGCAGGCGCTTGCCGGCCTGCAGCAGCAGATGACCTTCGCGCACCTCTTCGCCGGCCTTGCGCACATGCGCGCCAAGGCTTGCGGCCGGCAGCCAGACCTGCTCGCCGTCAACCCGGCACAGCTCTTGCGGGGCCACCGTGTCGGCGCCTGGCGGCAAGGGTGCGCCGGTAAAGATGCGCACCGCCTGGCCTGGCTGCAATGCAGTACTGGCCTGCTGGCCGGCAGCGATGCGCCCGGCCAGGGTCAGGCAACCGCCCGCCGCAGGCAAGTCGGCGGCCCTGAAGGCAAAACCGTCCATGGCGCTGTTATCCCCGCCCGGCAGGCTGCGCGGGGCGTGGATATCGGCCGCCAGCACCCGGCCCAGGGCCTGCTCCAGCAAAACCATCTGCGCCGCCGGTGGGGGTGGCGCCTGTTCGAGCAAATGGCGGATCGCCTGGTCGACCGGGATCAACTTGCCGCTGTCGCACACGCGCCCGCTCATGGCCGCGTCCCACAGGCGTCGATGGCCTGCTCGGGTTGAGCCTTGAGATGCGGGGCGAAATTGCACGGGCCGGTGCGGCTGTCGAGCTGGCTGTCGAGAATCTGCGTCCAGGCCGTGCGACAGGCGCCGGGCGAGCCCGGCACGCAGCACACCAGCACGCCATTGCTCATGCCGGCCAGCGCGCGCGACTGCAGGCTGGACATGCCGATTTCGGCCAGCGACACCTGGCGGAACAACTCGCCAAAGCCCTCGACGTGTTTGTCCAGCAACGGCAGCACCGCCTGCGGGGTGTTGTCGCGGGCGGTAAAGCCGGTGCCGCCGGTAGTCAGTACCACCTGCACCTCGGGGTCGGCGATCCAGCGCGAGAGCGTGGCGCGGATCTGGTAGATATCGTCCTTGACCAGGTCGCGCTCAAGCAGCACATGCCCGGCAGCCTGCAGCAGGTCGACAAGGGTCTGCCCCGAGCTGTCGGTATCAAAGTTGCGCGTGTCGCTGATGGTCAGCACAGCGATGTTCAGGGGTTCAAACGTGCGTTGCGCCAGATGGGCCATGGCCTGGGCTCCGGTGAGATAGGGATGGGCCCAAGCCTGAACCTAAAGCCTGGGCGAACCTATTCCTCCTTGGAGGTATCTCTTCGGGTTCAGGGCGCCAGGCGCTGGCGCGTCCATTGCCCGCCCTGATAGCGGTAGTCGAGGCGGTCGTGCAAGCGGTCGGCACGGCCTTGCCAGAACTCCATGCGTTCAGGACTCAGGCAGTAGCCGCCCCAGTGCTCGGGGCGGCGCAGGGGTTGTTCGACGAAGCGGCGAATGGTCTGCGCGAGCATTGCCTGCAGCGCGTCGCGGTCGGCCAGCGGCCGGCTTTGCGGCGACGCCCAGGCGCCCAGGCGGCTGGCTTCGGGGCGTGAATCGAAGTAAGCATCGGACAGCTGCGGGTCAAGCCGCGCCACCGGCCCTTCAATGCGAACCTGGCGCTCCAGCCCCGGCCAGAAGAAAGTCATCGCCGCATAGGGATTGGCCGCCAGCTCCTGGCCCTTGGCACTCTGGTAGTTGCCGAAGAAGGTAAAGCCCTGCTCGTCAACGCCCTTGAGCAGCAATACCCGGCAATGCGGGCGGCCAGTGGCGTCAACCGTGGCCAGGTGCATGCTGTTGGCCTCCACCGGCTCGCGCTCGGTTTCGCGGGCCTGTTGCAGCCAGTGGGCAAAGAGGCTCAGAGGCTCCAGCGGCGCTTCGGCTTCCTGCAGGCCACCGAGGGTGTAGTTGCGACGCATCTGGGCAAGGGACAACGGCATGGCGATGATCTCCTGGTTAGGTGTGCGCAGTCTGTAAGCAGCGCCACGCCCGCACCTTGACCGCCATCAACGCCAGCGGCGTTACTTGAGGCGCAAACGCCTGGCCAGTTTGTGCAGGTTGCTCGGGTCGAGCGCCAGCAGCCGCGCGGCGCTGGCCCAGTTGTCGCCGCTCAGGCGCAGGGCCTGGGCAATGGCCTGGCGCTGGCAGGCGTCGACGGCTTCGCTCAGGGAACTGAACGCCAGCGCCGGTGGTGCCCCCTGCTCTGCCACTGGCGCGGCAGCCGGCGCACTGTCGAGGTCGAGCACCTGCGGCTCCAGGGTAATGATCAGGTTGCGGCTGCCCTCGCGGCTCAGTTGCTTGAGCGCGGCGCGGCTGATTACATGCTCAAGCTCGCGCACATTGCCCGGCCAGTGGTAAGCCAGCAGCGCCCGCTCGGCCGCCGGCGACAGGCGCAAGCCGCGCAGGCCCAGGCGGGTGCGGTTGAGCTCAAGGAACTGCCCGGCAATCATCAACACATCGTCGCCGCGCTCGCGCAGCGGCGGGATCGGCAGCGGATACACCGACAGGCGATGGTAGAGGTCGGCGCGAAACAGACCGTCGCGGATGCTGTCGGGCAAGTGCCGATTGGTCGCGGCGATGATGCGCACATCCACGTGCAGCGGCTTGTCGGCGCCCAGGCGCTGGATCTCGCCGTTCTGCAACGTGCGCAGCAGCTTGGCCTGCACGCTCAGCGGCAGTTCGCCGACTTCATCAAGAAACAGCGTGCCACCGTTGGCCGCATCGAAGCGCCCGGCGCGGTCGCTGCTGGCGCCTGAAAACGCACCTTTGACATGGCCGAACAGCTCGCTTTCGGCCAGGGATTCGGGCAAGGCCGCGCAGTTGACCTGGATCAGCGGCTTGTGGCGGCGCCGCGATAAACCATGCAAGCGGCGGGCGAACAGCTCCTTGCCGACCCCGGTCTCGCCCAGCAGCAACACTGGCAGTTCGGCGTCGGCGAGCAGTTCGATCTCGTTGAGCAACTGCTGCAGCACCGGGCTGTGGCCAAGAATCTCGCTCGCTTCCAGCGGCGCACGCAGGTCCTGGGGTTCGCTGCGCGACAGGCGCAGGCTGCGGTTTTCCTGCTCCAGGCGGGTCACCCGCAGGGCCGCTTCGATCTGCAAGGTGCAGCGTTTGAGTTCATCGCGGGCAGCGCTGTCGAAGGTCCCGGGGCGCAGTGCATCGAGGGTAATCGCGCCCCAGACCTGACCCTCGACATACAGGCTCACACCCATGCAGTCGTGCACGGCCAGGGGTTCGTGCACGGCGCTGTCGAGCAGGCCATCGTAAGGGTCCGGCAGGCGGCTGTCGGGTTCGAACCAGGTCGGCTCGCGCGAAGCCATGATCGCTGCCAGGCGCGGATGCCGGGCGATCACGAAGCGCCGGCCGAGGGCTTCGTGGACCAGCCCGACGCTGGCCTGCGGGCGCAGGCTGTCGCCCTCCAGGCGCAACAGCCCGACCGCGCCGCAGTTGAAGTACTCGCGCAGGGTTTGTACCAGGCGCTGCAAGCGCACGGCATTGGGCAGTTCGACGATCAGGTCGGCGGCCAGGCTTTCACGCAGCATGGTAGTTATTACCCTCTATGGTTATCGCTACCCGCAGGCAGGCGGGTAGATTTCACCACAAGCCCGGCGCCAGACCTTGATTTCGGGCAAGTAAAGCTGGCATGGGCGATGCAATCACCCTGGGACACTTTGCCAGCAGAGCAGGCCCCCCTGATGAACCCGACCGAACTGATCGCCCATATCCTCACCCGCTACCACGATCGTCACCGTGAGCAACTGCCGGAACTGATCCGCCTGGCCCGACGCGTCGAGCAGGTCCATGGCGGCCACGCCCAGTGCCCCAACGGCCTGGCCGACCACCTGCAGGACATGCAACAGGAACTTGAAGGGCACATGCTCAAGGAGGAACAGGTGCTGTTCCCGATGTTGCAACGGGGCATGGGCCGCCAGGCGGGTGCGCCGATCCAGGTGATGCGCATGGAGCACGACCAGCATGGTGAGGCGCTGGCGCGCTTGAGCCTGTTGACCAACGACATCAGCGCGCCAGAGGGTGCCTGCACTACCTGGCGCACCCTGTACCACGGGCTGGAGGAGTTCCGCGAGGATTTGCAGCAGCACATCGAGTTGGAGAACGATGTGTTGTTCACCAACGCCCTGGCTTGATGGCTGGCCTTTGGATCTGCATGCACCAGACCTGTGGGAGCGGGACTTGCCCGCGATCGAGTGCGCAGCGCTCGTAATCCAGACGCCCCCT
>NZ_JYOF01000010.1:0-19766 GCF_000955865.1 Pseudomonas sp. 2(2015) | reverse complement strand
GGCCTTGCCAGCGATCGAGTGCGCAGCGGTCGTAATCCAGACGCTAGCTGATGTGCTGGCTGTACCGGCCTCATCGCCGGCAAGGCCGGCCCACAATAGACCTGCATGCACCGGACCTGTAGGAGCTGGCCTTGCCAGCGATCGAGCGCGAAGCGGTCGTGATCCAGCCACATCTAATGTGCTGACTGCACCGGCCTCATCGCAATCTGCATGCAGCGGACCTGTAGGAGCTGACCTTGCCCGCGATCGAGTGCGCAGCGCTCGTAATCCAGACGCCCCCTACTGTGCTGGCTGTACCGGCCTCATCGCCGGCAAGGCCGGCTCCCACAATAGACCGGCATGCACCGGACCTGCAGGAACCGGCCTTGCCAGCGATCGAGCGCGAAGCGGTCGTAATCCAGACGCCCGCTAATGTGCTGGCTGTACCGGCCTCATCGCCGGCAAGGCCGGTTTCCACTGAGGTCGCAATCCCGGCAGACCCGCGATCGGGCGCAGGCTATTGCCAGTAGAACATCGCCTTGGCCAGCACCACGATCAGCAGCATGTGCCCAAGGATGCTCCAGCGAATCCCGCGCGCCCTGCCCTCGCTCAGGCGCCCGCGGGTCAGCCAGTACGCTAGCAACAGGTAATGGCCAATGATGCTCAGGGCCAGGACGATCTTCAGGCTCAGCAGGCTGGCAAAGCTGCTGGCCAACGGTTCGCTCAAGGCTGCGCGGTGATGCCAGGCCAGGCCAAGCCCCGCGCCGTACAACAACAGCACCACACCATGCAGCACCTTGCGTGAACGCACCGACAGCGCCTGGTCTACCCCGGCCAGCGCCGCAGCCGGCACGTGGCGGCGCACCGCCTGCCAGATGAGCAGTTCAAAAAACAGCGTGCCGATAAAGGCGATGGCCGCCAGTAGATGAACCACCAACAAATACGGATACAGCATCCTTCGCCTCCAGGCGCTTAACCAGGGTGCCCGTCAACCCGGGCGCGCAACAGCATCGGCGCATAGCGCCAGGCATACAAGGCAAACGCCAGCACCCAGCACACGCCCGCCAGCCACAAACCGCCCAGTGGCAGCCACAGCACCAGCAGCACCCGGCTGACCGCCGCCAGATTGAGCAGGATGAACGCCAGGGTCATTCCCGCCGGCGGCTGCAACGCTCGCCCGGTATGGCCAAGGCTGACCCGGGCGATCATCGCCAGGATCAACCCGGCCATGGCGCCGAGGGTCAGGCAATGCACGGCCAGGCTCGGATTCAGCGCCACGCCGAAATGCCACAGGGCCATGCCCAGGCAGGCCAGCACCAACCAGGTATAGGCCAGGTGCAGCGACCACAGCAGCGGCACCTGCCAAAGCCCTCGATCATGCCAGCGCCACAACCGCACGATATGCCCGAGCGCCAGTGCCGCGAACAGCAAGCCAATGCCGGCATTGACCTGCAACGCCGGCCCTGCCGCAGACAACAGCGCCACCAGCGCCGAGCCCGCCAGCAGCAGCCCGTCGAGCCAGGGCCAGGGCGTGACCGCCTGTGTGCGCCCCAAGCCGCGCTGGGTGAAGAATGGAATCACCCGCCCGCCAATCAGCCCCATCATCGCCCCGACCAGCCAGATGCCGCCGAGCACGCCCTGGCGCTGCCAACCGTCGTGCTCTTGCACCAGGCCATACACCGACAGGCCATCGACCGCCGTCAACAGCAGCAACACCATCACGATCGGGTAATTGCGTTTTTGCCGCACCTGCCACAGGGTGCGCCCCATCAGCACCGCCACCAGCAGCGGGAAACCCAGTTCCAGCAGCGCCAGCAACGGCCAGGGCGCATTCACCAACCATGCCACCCGCCCGGCCAGCCAGAGTAACGCCAGGGCTGCCAGCGGCTTGCCGCTCAGGCCCGGTTGGCCGGTCCAGGTTTGCACCGCCGTAAGCAAAAAGCCGGCGATGATCGCCAGGCCAAAGCCGAACACCAGTTCATGCCGGTGCCAGGCCAGCCAGCCGCCGGCCGGCTGCCAGTTACCCAGCGAGCCGTTCAAGGCCGCCAGCCACAAGGGAATGGCCACCAGCGCCAGGGCGCAGCCAGCGAGGAACAACGGGCGGAACGCCAGGCGCAACAGCGGCGCGATGGCCAGCGCTTTACGGCGATCAAGTACTTGCATCAAGCCTCTCCTTACCTTGTTACCGACAGCTCAGCGTGAGCCGTCGGACTTGAGCAAGGTAGTGCAAGAGCCATGCCCCTCGCGGTTTGCCGGGCGCGGGCTCGGCCATGGGCTGAAATCGGGGTAACAATGACCCTGCCAGGGTTGTTTCTACCCTGGTCATCCAGGGTATTTTCGACCCTCAAAAGAATAGTTGGCCAGGCTCAAAGACCGGCATCGTGATCGACCCATTGCTGCTGTTCGAACAGCTGGCAGATGGCATCCACGTTCACCCGCCCGGCGGGCAATATGCTGATGTGGCGCGCCGAGACCTCGACCAGCCCTGTCCGGCGCATGGCCTCCAGCTGGCGCCAGGCACTGGCGAAGTACTGGCGAAAATCCACGCCGTAGCGGGCCTCGATGGCCTCGATATCCAGCTCCAGGTCACAGGCCAGGCGTTCGCTTACCCGCTGGCGCAACTGGTCATGCGCCCCGCCGCGCCAGCCACGGCAAGTGGCTAACTGGTCGTTGCGCAGCTGCTGCAGGTAATGGGCAAGGGTCAGGGCATTCTGCGTGTAGAGTTCGTCGAACTGGCTGATCGCGCCCAGGCCGAGGCCGACATGGTCGCAATAGCCGTGACGGGTAAAGCCCTGGCAATTGCGCCGCAACCGTCCACGCTCCTGGGCAATCGCCAGGTCGTCGTCGGCACGCACGAACTGGCCCAGGCCAATGTGCTGGTACCCCGCAGACAGCAACTGGGCAAAACAGCTACGGCGCATCAGCGCCTTGTCCTGCTCGCTGCAGGGTGCTTGCCGGGCACTGTGGGCATAGCGCGCCGGCGGTTGGGCGTAGTCGAACACCAGCATGCGGTCGGGCTCAAGCTCGATCAGGGTGGCCAGCTTGCGGGCAAAACTGTCCGGGGTTTGCCAGGCGTGACCATAGCCGAGGTCGACACTCACCGAGCGAAAATCGAAAGTGCGCGCGGCATCGATCAGCGAATGAATCGGCGCCGGGTTCTGCCAGCGGGCTGCCGACAGCGCTTGAGGTTGGCCACAATCGGGCACACCGATGCTGACCTGGTTGAAACCCTGGTCGCGCAACAGGCCCATGGTCGCCCAACTGGTGTGGTAGAGGTCGACTTCAACGCCGTAGTCACCCAGTTCGTGCGGGAGAAAACTGAAACGTTGGCGCAGCTGCTCCATCAAACGCTTCAGCACCTCGGGGCCTGGTATGGCACCACTCAAATGGAACTGCTCGATGCTCTGGTCGGCCCCCAGGTGACAGCCGACCAGGGCAATCTCCCGTTGCAGGCCGCGCAGATAGGCAGCTTGTTCCTCGCCATCGAGGCCGGCCGGCAGTTGCACGCTCAAGGACAACGGCCGGTGCTGCTGGCGGCTGGCGCGCAGCGCGCGCAACACATCCAGCGAGCCGATGGCGGCATGGAACCTGCGGGTATCGGCATGCCCACCGGGCTCGCCCGGCCACTGCCCGTGCGGGGTGAACGGCTGCGGGTGGCAATGGTGTAAGTCAGACATGGCGGGCTCCCAGACGGGCTGCGGAGCCTCAGTGTCTGCGCTGAGCGACGTGGGGGCCTTGATTTGTATCAAACACGCCGAGGGGCGCACGGCTATGACTCATCATCGACCGCCAGGCCGCGGCGCGCCTCGAGCAAGGTCCTGGGCAAGGCAAACCCGGCGAAACTGCGCTGGGTCACCGGGTTGTTGGCCTTCTGTACCTCGACCCGGTAGCGCATCAGGCCATCGGCGACGGCAAAGGTCAGATCGACGCTGGTGTCGGTGCGGCCGTTGAGCTGGGCGCGGCTGAGCAGGCGAAACAGCGACCAGGGCCCACGATAGCTGAGGCTGGCGGTGTTACCGCTGCTGTTCACCAGCGTCAGCTGGCTGGCACTGGCACTGCCCAGGTCATTGGGCCAGACCAGCCCGGTGCGCTGCGGCGCGCCATGGCGGTACGGGACCAGTTGGCCATCGATGCTCAGCAGGCTGCTCAGGCGACTGCTGCTCAAGGCCAGGGGTTCGATGCTCAATTGCACTGCCAGGTGGCCGCGGTTGTTGAAGAAGGTGTCACGGATGCGTTCGGCATGCTGCAGTTGCTCCAGCACATCGCTGCGCACCAGGTAGCCACCCAGGGCATCGGAGTACAGGGCGTCGAGGTTGTCCTTGAGGAATACGCTCAGGTACTGGTCCTGAAACTGCTGCAAGCGCCCCTTGGGGCCGAAGAAGCTCTCGAAGTCTTCCAGCGAGGCATCCTCGCCAGCAGGCCTGAACGGGTAACGATTGGCCAGGCGCTCATGGTAGAAACTGTAGACCTCGCTGTCCCAGCGCTTTTCCAGCTCGCCCAGGGCGGCGATCATCAACACCTGCGCGGTCTGGTCGGCAAGCTTTCTGGCCTGCTGGTTGAGCGGTTCGGGCAAGCCGGCGGCGATACGCTGCAGGTTGGCAATCGGGTCGGCGCCGCCCAGCGCGAAGCGCTGCAACACCGCTTTCAATGCGGCCTTGCCCGGGTCGGGGCTGTCGTGCACGGTCTTGGCGTAGTCGTACACCGCACTGACCGCACGCAGGGTTTCGTCATAGTAGGACGGCCGGTCAGCCTGGGGCGTGATCAACTCCGCCAGGCCGGAAAATGCCCGGCGGATCGCCACCGCCTGGGGCGGCCCATCCGTTGCCGTTTGCGCACCGGCTAACGGCTCAACTTCGGCCACCGGCAGCGACGCAAAGATCACCGTATTGTCGCGCAGGGTTTCCAGCAGGCGGCGCACCGGTGCGCCGGGCCCGGTTACCTGCTCAAGCACTGCCACGCCGTGGCCCGCCCAGGTCACGAAAATCGACGATCGAAACCTGGTTCAGTGCCCGGCGCCAGCTGTCCACATAGTCGGCGTGGTACAGGGCGCGAACGCGCTGGCCGAGCACCTCGCGGTCATGCTCGGAGTAATCCAGGCGCTGACGCTCGCCGAGTACCCATTGGTCGATCATTGCCAGCTCGATGAGGTTACGGCTACCCGACTCGAAGTAAGCCTTGTAGCCTTTGGCCGTGAGCAGCGGAGCCAGCAACAGGCTGTCGCCCTCACTGGCGGACGGCACCTGGTAGATGATGTCAAAGGCCGGGCCCACTTCGCTGCGCAGGTCCAGCGCCGGCTGCAGACGCGCCTGCGCCTGGCGCTTGAGAGCCAGATAAACCCGCTCGGCCATGGGCCGCTGACGCAAGGCCTGTTGCACCTGGGCGATTTTTTCGTGGTGCTGCGCCAGATCGGCGTCGGCGTACTTCAGCG
The DNA here is from genome assembly GCF_000955865.1 of Pseudomonas sp. 2(2015). Taxonomy (NCBI): domain Bacteria; kingdom Pseudomonadati; phylum Pseudomonadota; class Gammaproteobacteria; order Pseudomonadales; family Pseudomonadaceae; genus Pseudomonas; species Pseudomonas sp. 2(2015). Next base: position 14,359 of record NZ_JYOF01000010.1, on the reverse strand, counting down.
CGTAGTCGAGGTGGCGCATCAGGTCGGCTTGCACCTGCCCCTGACCGGGGTAGGCGCGCTGCCATTGCCGAGCTGCCCACTGCTCGACAATGGCCGCCTGGCGATTGCCTCGATCTTCAATCATGCGGTACACGCGCAACGCCTGCAGTTGCTCGTCACTGCCGGTAGGCGCAGCAAAGACAGCTTCCAGGGCGCGGCTGGCGAGGGCCGGCAAAAAGCGCTTGGACAGCAGCTTGAGGTAGGCTTCGTCCACCGTCGGGCCAATCTTCTTGCCCTGGTACAGGCCCATGTCGGACAGCAGCGGCCAGGCCTGACGATAGTCGCCGTACACCGACACCGCGTCACGAATCTGGTCCAGCGGCGCCAAAAGATTACGGCCAGTGGTGTCGACCTTGGCATCGATATCCCGTGCACTGAACTCCTGGCTTTTGGCCAGGACGTTGGCCGCCTTGTCACGGTTGACGCTGAAGTACAGCTGCCACAGTCCCACCGCCAGCAAGCAGCCCAATGAAGCGACGGCAAACCCGGCAAGCAACAGCCGGCGCTTGCTGCGGGCGACCTTGATATTGTCGCCGGCCAGCCCCGCCTCCGGGTAGATGACGCGCTGGAACAGCTGCTGGGCGAAATAGACCACCTTGCCGCCGGCAGGCTTTACCTCGGCTGCCGGCGACGGCAGTTGATAGGATTTGCCGGCCTCGTCGACGAAGGCGTTGCTCAGCGTACCCTGCTGGTACACCGAGGAAAAGTACACCCCCCGTACCAGTGCCGGCGTGGTGAAGCAGTCACTGCCGAGCATCTCGGCGAAAAAACCCAGCAGTGCCGGACGCAGGCCGGATAACTGGCGCACCAGCGCCACCAGCCGCTGACGCTCGCTCAACGAATGGGCCTGGGCGCAACTGTCGAATACCTGCGCGCCCAGAAGCTCGACAAACCTGTCGTAACGGCTGGCCAGCTCTTGCTGCCAGGCATCGAAGTCGTCCACTGCCGCCAGGCTGAAGGTGAAGCCCAGCAATGCTTCACGCCCGCTCGGCGAAAGCCGGGCAAAGCACTCTTCGAAACCTTCCAGCAGGTCGACCTTGCTCAGGGTCACGTACACCGGCAGGCGGGTGCCCAACTGCCGGGTCAGTTCATACAAGCGTGTGCGCAGCAGGTTCGCCTGGGCCTTGCGCTGCTCCGGCGCCTGGGTCAGCAAGCTTTGCAGGTCAATCACCAGCACCACGCCATTGAGGGCGCGACGGCTGCGGGTGCGGGCCAGCCAGTCGAGCAGGTGCAGCCACAGCCGCTGGTGAGTACCGACGGGGAGCCCCTGCTGAACGCTGTCTTCGCCCTCGGCACTGGCTTCGTGGGGCAATGGCCCTTCAGGCTGGCTGAGCAGTTCGCCCGGCGGGTCGAACAGCACTGCCTCGTCCCCTATCCACCAGTCGATCGGGTACGCCAGATCGGGATCCTGCTGGGCGCTGGCGCCCGCGCGGGTGACCTGAGACAGGGCGAAGCTCTGGTTGGAGCGGGTAATCAGGCTGGTCTTGCCGGCATTCTGCGCCCCGAGCACCAGGTACCAGGGCAGTTGGTACAGCGAGCGGCGGCGCTCCATGTTGTTGAGCAGGTGATCGAGGCTGCGCGCCAGCGCCCGCTCCTGGGCCTGTACATGGGGCAGGCAGGGGTCGGCCTGGCGCGCCGCCTGCTGTTGGCGCTCGGCCTGAAACGCCTGGTATCGCCGGCGTACCCGCCAGGCCCAGGCCAGCAGCGGCGCTACCAGCACCACGACACTGGCCGCCACGCGCATGGGCAGTGGCGCCAGCGGTCGATGGTCATTCCAGACCCATTGTGGGCCCAGCCACCAGATTGCGCCCAGCACCAGCAGCACGCCCAGCATCACCAGCAACGTCAGTGACCGGTTAAACTGGCGCAGCATCGGCAGCCGCCAACGCTTGAGGTGACTCCAGACCCTATCCATATTTTCGCTACTCCTTGACTGCAGTGATCAGCGGGTCGGCGCCAGAGCGCTGTGCCACCTTCAGGTACAACTGTGGCTCCCAGCCCTGTGCGCTGGTCTCGCGCATTACCCGGGCAACGCCGGCATACAGATCGTCCGCCAGCCACGCCAGACCGCGGGCCGCCAACAGGTCGGCGGCAATCACCGTGGCATAGCAGCGCTGGCGTGGGGCCTGCTGCTCGGCTTGCAGTTCCTGCAAGCGCAACAGCACGACCTCGACGCCTTCGCGATCAAGCTGGGCAATCAGTTCGTCGCGCAGCCCGGCGAACTCCTGCACCGGGCTGTGCGCCGCCTCGGGCTGATCGGCGCCGCTGATCCAGGCCAGGGTCTGGGCATCGGCGAACGGCGTGCCGTCGCTGAAGCACAAGCTGGTCAAACCCGGTAAACGGCAGGCGAAGCGTTCGCAGGCCTGGCGAATGGCGCCCGCCACTTCGTCCATGGCCAGGCGCGAAGCCACGCTGGCCGCCAAAAAGCTGCCGCGCAACCAGTAGGGTGAGGCGCCAACACTGCGCTCGATGCGCATCAGCAACGCGGGCTCGACGTTGTTGGCGGCCAGGGCGTCGTGGTAGCTGTCGACGATATCCCGGGGCACCGCGCTGAGTTCGCTGCGCCGCTCGCGGGTGACCGACGGCGCGGTGCGCACCGGGGTCCACAAGGCGAAGCGCCGCAACTGATAGCCCACCGGGTCGTAGGGGTCCTGCTGGTTGATCTGTTCAGCCATGTTCAGCAAGGCCCGGCGCTGTTCACGCTCATTGCCCACCGGCGCCGTGCTTGCGAAGAACGCCGGGCTCAGGCCGGCATCGGCAGCTACCGCGCGACCTGCCGGGGCCGGCAGGCAGCGTTCGCGGTACTTGCCCAGTTGCAATTGCAGCGCTTCGATCGCTGCGGGCTCGAGCCGCGTGGTTTCGATGCCGTCCAGCAAGCTGGCCAGGGCCTGTTCGGCGTCGGTCTGGTGAACCTCGGCAAAGCTGCTACGCTGCAGGCTCGGCAGGGCCTGGCCGAGCCCCTCGAGCAGGCGCAGCACCTGCTTGCGCTTGTTCAGGTAGCCGGTCGGCCCTGGCACCGGGTGAGCACTGTCCCAGTAATGCTCGACCATGCCCGCCAGCAGCGTCAGGGCAGCGCTCCAGTGCCCCCACTCTGCGGTGCGCAGCCACACCACCTGCAGATGGCCGAGAATGCGCAGGTGCTTGCACTGAGTGGCAAGGTACTGGCGCGAGGCTTCATCGATGTATGGCCAGTCGATAGTGTTCTCGCGCAGGCCGCCCAGCTTGACCATTTCCTGGTCGATGGCCTGGAAGGTTTCATCTTCCACATCAAAATAACCGGCGGGCCGGTCGGCCTCGATGGGCGCCAACAACTGCGTGAGAGCGCCGGCCGGGAGGTCGATCACCAGCGACATAGCTGGCGCTCCTGCTCGATCAGCTCACCCAAACCTTGCGCATCGAAAACCAGCCCGTCCAGTGCCGGGTAATCGCTTTTCACCCTCAGGCGCTGGCCGCCGCCCATGCGCCGCAGCAGGGCAATGGCTTGCAGCCCGCGCCCGGCGTCAACCACCAAACCGGCATCGTCGAGTACTTGCCACGGGTAGGCATCGGCCACCGGCTGGCCGTCCTTGAGCAGTTGCAGGCGGATACGGTTGGGCCCGGGCGGCTCATCCAGCACCAGTTGCACCCGGGAAATATTCGCCTCGCAGCTGATCGCAAGGTAAGGCCGCGGCGGCGCGACGCCCAGCGCCGGCGCGGAAATGATCATCCGCTGGCGGCTGTCATCATCGGCTTCGGGCCAGAGCGATGCGAGGAAGCGAAAGTCGTCCGCGGCGCGGCGCTGCTCATTGCGCTGCACCAGGTCGACGACAGCCGGTACCAGGCCTACCCGCGAAGCCGGGCTCGCCACCGGCGCCGGGCCCGGTGGCGTACCGGCGGCTTCGTCGAAACAGGCCAGGCGCTTGAGCGGCGAAACGATCGAGGTGCAGTCCGGCGCCGCCAGCGCACTGGCTGGCAGCAATACCGCAACGCACAGGCCCAGCCACCTGTATTGCCACTCCTTGCCCATAGCGCCCATCGCCACTCCTCAGCTGCAACTCATGCAAGTTTGCCGATAGTTGTTCAATCGAATAAAACGCATTTAAAGCATCACTCAATTAAAAAATGAAATGCAAGCTGCAACAGGTAAAAAATCAGCAAATCGCCAAATACAGGAAGAGCAAGTAAGAAATATAAACACAGTCTTAAACGCAAATCAGAACATTGGCGAATTGTCCTACGCATTAATCAGAACATTTTAGGAAACATCCGACATGACAAAGGGTATTGGATCCATTCCTAATATAAATGACCTACAGCCTGAAATGGATATTCCCATGTCTAAAATGCACGGTTCCGTCGCCCCCAAAGAGCGCATCAATATCAAATATGTGCCCGCTACCGGTGATCAGCAGGCAGAAGTCGAACTGCCGCTGAAACTGCTGGTCACCGGGGATTTCCTGGGCCGCGGCGATACCTCGAGCCTCGAGGAGCGCCGCCCGGTGCGCATTGACAAGGACAGCTTCAACGCCGTGCTGGCCGAGGCTGAGGTGGGTTTGCAGATGGCAGTACCGTCAACACTGTGCGCCGACCGCGACAATGACCTGAACGTGCACCTGCACTTTCGCTCGATCAATGATTTCGGCCCGGATGCCATCGCCCGGCAAGTACCGGAGTTGAACAAATTACTGCAACTTCGCGAAGCACTGGTCGCCCTTAAAGGGCCGATGGGTAATGTACCGGCCTTTCGCAAGCACTTGCAAAGCCTGCTCAGTGACGAAGCCACTCGCCAGCGCCTGGCCCAGGAACTTGACCTGGTACTGGATGCAACAAATACGGTTACCGACGCATAACAACCGCGTAACTAACACTGACTCCCCCTGCCCTGCATCCCAGTTATGAACGGAGAACCCACCATGCCCAAGGAAAGCGCTGCAGCCCAGGTCCTGACGACCGATGAACACGCCTCGCTGCTCGATCAACTACTGGCCAACACCACGATCCGCCCTGCCCAGGAAGGCTACGCCATCGCCCGCCAGGGGGTGGCCGCCTACATCAGCGAGATCCTGCAAAGCGGTGATCACCAGCAACCGGTGAACAAACACCGGGTCGACCAGATGATCAGCGAAATCGACCAGGCCTTGAGCCGGCAAATCGACCAGATCCTCCACCAGCCGCAGTTCCAGCAACTGGAATCGGCCTGGCGCGGTTTGAAGCTGCTGGTCGATCGCACGGATTTTCGCGAGAACATCAAGCTCGAGGTGTTGCATGTCACCAAGGAGGAGTTGCTCGACGACTTCGACAATGCCGGCGACATCACCCGCAGCGGCCTGTACAAGCACGTCTACAGCGCAGGCTTCGGCCAGTTCGGTGGCGAGCCGGTGGCAGCGATGATCGGTAACTACACCTTCGGCCCGTCGTCGCCGGATATCAAGTTGCTCGGCTACGTGGCAGCGGTTGGCGCCATGGCCCATGCACCGTTCGTGATGGCCGCAGGGCCTGAGTTTTTCAACCTCAAGAGTTTCCAGGAGCTGGCCGCGGTCAAGGAAGTCAACGACATCTTCGAAGGCCCGGCGCATGCCAAATGGCGCGGCCTGCGGGACATGGAAGACGCCAAGTACCTGGCCGCGACCCTGCCGCGCTTTTTGTTGCGCTCGCCTTGGCACAGCACCGAGAACCCGATTCGCAGCTTCTGCTACGACGAGGGCATCGACGCCAATCACGATCACTACCTGTGGGGCAACACGGCGTTTTTAATGGCTTCGCGCATCACCGAAAGCTTTGCCCGCTACCGCTGGTGCCCGAACATCATCGGCCCACAATCGGGCGGTGCGGTCGATGACCTGCCGGTGCACCTGTTCGAAGCCATGGGCCAGTTGCAGGCCAAGATCCCCACCGAAGTGCTGATTTCCGATCGCAAGGAATTCGAGCTGTCCGAAGCCGGCTTCATCCCCCTGACCATGCGCAAGGACAGCGACAACGCGGCGTTCTTTTCGGCCAACTCGGTGCAAAAACCCAAGACCTTCCCCAAGACCCGCGAAGGCCAGCAAGCGCAGACCAACTACAAGCTGGGCACCCAGCTGCCCTACCTGTTCATCGTCAATCGCCTGGCCCATTACATCAAGGTGCTGCAACGCGAGCAGATCGGCAGCTGGAAGGAGCGCCAGGACGTCGAGCGCGAACTGACCACCTGGCTCAAGCAATACGTTGCCGACCAGGACAACCCGTCCGCCGACGTACGCAGCCGCCGCCCCCTGCGCGCCGCGCAGATCGAAGTCCAGGAGGTGGCCGGCAACCCGGGCTGGTACCAGGTCTCGCTGGCGGTGCGCCCGCACTTCAAGTACATGGGCGCCAACTTCGAGATCTCGCTGGTTGGCCGCCTGGACACCCAGTAGATGAGCGTCAACAGCCTGTTCGAGCGCCTCGAGCCCGACGCCCCGCACTACCGCCCGGGCACGGCGCAGAGCCAGGCCCGGCAGGCGATCGAAGCGATCAAGCGGCACCTTGAACAGGTGCTCAACGCCCGCCAGGGCTGCTCGCAAAGCAGCCCTGAACTGGGCCTGCGCGATTTCAACGGTGCCGCCCAGGGCAGCAACGACCTGCTGATCGCCATCAGCGCCGACATTCGCCGCTCGGTCGAGGCATTCGAGCCGCGGATCAAGGTCACCGGTGTGCGTTATCAGCCTGACCCGGACCTGCCGCTGGAGCTGAACTTTCGCCTCGACTGCCAGGTACGGCTCGAGCACAGGGAAGAACAGGTGCAACTGCAAGTGGCCATCCATGGCCGCGACGGCTACACCCGGGTGAAGTGAGAAGACCATGAGCTTGAAACAACGCTTTGCCGATGAACTGCGTTACCTGCGCGAGCTGGGCCGCGAGTTTGCCGAAGACAACCCGCAACTGGCGCAGTTTCTCGGCGACCAGGCCGGCGACCCGGACGTCGAGCGCCTGCTGGAAGGCTTCGCCTTTCTCACCGCCAAGCTGGGCATGAAGATCGACGACGACCTGCCCGAGCTGACCCATCCGTTGCTGCAGATGCTCTGGCCCAACTACCTGCGCCCACTGCCCAGCGCCACCATCGTGCGCTTCGAGCCGCGGCCTGACGCGATCACCCGGCGCAAAGTGCTGCCCAAGGGCACGCGGTTGTTCGCCAAGCCCGTGGATGGTGTGTCGTGCGAGTTTCGCACCTGTACCGAAGTCAGCCTGTTCCCCCTGGCCATGCAAGAGGTCAGTGATGCGCACAGCCGCGAGACCTCAATGCTGCGCATCGATCTCAAGGTGCTGACCCCGCAACCGCTCAACAGCCTGGAGTGCGAGCAACTGGATTTTCACCTCAGCGGTGACGACGCCACGGCCCAGACCCTGTACCTGTGGATTGCCCACTACCTGAAACGCCTGACCCTGCATATCGATGGCAACACCTACGGGCTGTCGGCCGAGAACATCGGCTTTCCCGGGTTCAGCGCCGAAGAGGCGCTGCTGCCCTACCCGCGCAATGTCTTCGACGGCTACCGGATATTGCAGGAGTACTTCGTCTTCCCCCAGCGTTTTCACTTCTTCAGCCTCACTGGCCTTGCCCGGGTATGGCCGGCGCTGAGCTGCGGGCAGATTCGCTTCGAGTTCGAATTCTCCCGGCCCATGCCGGCCAACATGCGCCTGTGCACCCGCGACCTGCAGCTGTACTGCGCACCGGCGGTCAACCTGTTCAGCCACGATGCCGAGCCCATTGCCCTCGACGGACGCCAGCTGGAGCGGCGTATCCGGCCTGCGGGCAAGCACCCTGAAGCGTACGAGGTATTCAGCGTCGACCGGGTAGCCGGCTGGGATGCCAGCGACAAGGAACGCCAGGGCGAGCCGCTTCGCACCTTCACCCCTTTCGAGTCGTTCCAGCACGAGATCGAACTCGCCCGCGGGCGCACCGCCCTGTACTTTCGCACCCACATCGAAGAATCCCATGGCCGTGATGGCCTGATCCATCGCATCGCCTTTGTCCGCGGCGACGAGAGCCTGTACATCGGCGAGCGCGAAACCGCCTCGATCGAGCTGACCTGCAGCAACCGCGACCTGCCCCAGGCCCTGGGGGTCGGCGATCTGTCGTTGTCGACCGAGGCGACGCCTTCGTTCGCCACCTATACCAACCTGATCGCGCCGACCCGCGCCTACCGGCCGGTACTCGACAGCAGCCTGCACTGGACGCTGATTTCCAACCTGTCGCTCAACTACCTGTCGCTGCTGTCGGCCGAGCCGCTCAAGGCGGTGATTCGCGCCTACGACTTTGCCGCCCTGCATGACCTGCAGCAGGCCCGGGCCACACGCAAGCGCCTCAATGGCATTGGAAAGGCCCAGACCTGCGCGGTCGACTGGCTGATGAAGGGCCTGCCGGTGCGCGGCCTGCAGACCTGCCTGCACCTGGACCAGCAGGCCTTTCTCTGCGAGGGCGACCTGTACCTGTTCGCCAGCGTGTTGTCACGCTTCTTTGCCCTCTACGCCAGCATCAATTCCTTCCATCGCCTGGAAGTGATCAACACCACCAACAACGAGCACTATGAATGGCCACTGTTGACCGGCAGGCAACCCCTGATCTAGCCCAAGCGCTGCTGGCCGACGCCCGCAACTATTCGTTCCATCGCCTGCTCGAGCACCTGCACGCCCTGCACGGCGACGACCTCGAAGCACTGCCTGCGGCCCTGGCCACGCGCCGCCGGGTTCGCCTGCAGAGCCAGGCCAGCCTCGGCTTTCCGGCGTCCGACGTAACCCAGGCGGGCGTGCTGGCCGACGACGGCAGCGGTAACCACCGTTATCGGGTGCAGACCAGCTTCTTCGGCCTGCAGGGCAGCGACTCGCCCCTGCCCGCCTACTACCTCGACCGCCTGGCTTACGAGCAGGCCCAGGAGCGCGGGATTCGCCCGGCATTCCTGGACTTTTTCAATCATCGCCTGCTGACCCTGCTGCACCAGAGCTGGCGCAAGTACCGCTACTACATCCGCTTCCAGCCCGGGGCCCGCGACCGTTTTTCGCGTTATGTGTTTTCTCTGATCGGCCTGAACGACAACGACCTGCGCGGTGCTACGCCCTTGCCCTGGGGCCGCCTGCTGAGCTTTGCCGGGCTGATCGCCAGCCGCAGCCGGCCGCCGTCGATGGTGTCCGGCATCGTCGAGCATTGCTTCGATGTACAGGGCGTCTACCTACGTGAGTTCGAACGGCGCACCGTGCCCGTGCCCTCGCGCCAGCGCCTGGTGCTGGGCGAGCGCAACGGCCAGCTGGGCAACAGCTTCGTGGTTGGCGAGCGCACCCGGACCCGCGCCAGCAAGTTCACCCTGGTGATCCCCAACCTGTCCCAGGCGCGCTTTCGCCAGTTTCTGCCCAGTGGTACGCAGTTCGCCCGCCTGCGCCAGTTGCTGGAGTTTCTGCTGCGCGACGTGACCGCCTACGATCTGGAGCTGCACCTGTGCGCAGAGGACGTACCGCCGTTCAACCTGCAGCGCCAGGGCGGTACCCACCTGGGCTGGACCAGCTTCATCGAGAACCAGCAACAGCGCCACCCTGCCGTGGTACGGATCAGGGGGCGCGCATGAAGCTGACCCTGGTGATCGCTAATCCGGCGCAGCTGCTGCATGGCTGCCTGCCCAGCCGGGGCATGGATTACCGCGGCGGCCTGATCGGCAGCCACGGCTGCGACTGGCTGCTGCGTGACCGCTCTGGCCGCGTGCGCCCGCAGCACTGCCGGATCCACTGGCATGAAGGCCGCTTCTGTGTCACCGACCTGTGCGACGGCACCTACCTCAATGGCCATGACCTGCCCCTGGGCCGCGGCGCCACCGTTCGCCTGAACGAAGGCGACTGGCTTAAGGTCGGTGTCTACCGGATCGTCGTGCACCTGCACAGCGCTGCCTGTGCCGACGATGACCCACGCCACCTCAGCCAGCGTTCGCTGGCCGAGCTGCTCAGCGGGCACGAGGACGGCCTGGAGGACTGGCACGCCAATACCCGCCCGCTGCAGCCAGCGCCTGTGCCTGCCCCGGCCTTGTGCGCGGATTTCGATCGCCTGTGCCGGCCACTGGATCCGCGCGAACAGCACGACCCGATGCTGGGCCTGGGTGCGCCGCCGTCGATGCCGCTGGCAACAGCCCATCGCCAGCCCGCACCCAACCACCGCCACCCGCCTGTTGCGCGTGGCAGGAAATACCCGGCAGCGGCCAGCTCACTGCGCCTGGGCCTGTTACTGCTGGCAGCCCTGACCCTCGGCGGCTGCACACTGCTGGGCAAGCTCGGCCAGGTGATCGTCGACCCTTCGACGCCGGTGGGCGGGCCCGATGATCAACCCAGCCAGTACTCGCTGAGCCTGCACGCCAGCGATGACGTCAACCGCCGCCTGGTCACCCCCGGCAACGCGCCAATGGCCGCCGAACACCCCGCCGAGGCGCCCTACCGCCTCGACATCAAGGCCAGCAGCCCCCAGGCCCTGGCAGACAAGCTGCAAGCGGTGCTCGAGCATCTGTACGAAAACGCCCCGGCGCAATCACCCGTGCGTGAAGAACCTGCGCCTGAACCCCAGGCGTCCTGGGTCGAGGCGTCGCCCCTGGGCGATTACCAGGCTGCCGGCGTCCACCTGGCTACCTCGGCGCAGCACCTTGCCCCGCAACTGATTGCCACGCCGGTGGCGTTCAGGGTCCTGCAACTGAGCGACGACTCGTTGCTGATCAGCGCCAGTGCCCAAGCCCTGGCGCTCGACCTGAAACACGCCCTGGGCAGCACCTATATCCGCGTCGACGACTACCTGTTGCGGCCCGGCCAGTTCAAGTTCATCGACCCACAGCCCCTTGATGAGCAGACGCGCTTCGTCGCGGTGATCGCCGACTACCACAACGAGGAGGTCAGCCAGTGGAAGCAGTTGCTGCGCGTCGAACCCAAGGGCCGGCGCTACGCGCTGCTGGTCGAGCTTGGCCAGGCGCAGGTCGAACTCAAGGGTGAAACCCGATGACGCCAGCTTGCGCCCCTTACCTTCAGAGAGCCCGACAATGAGTTCACGCCACCCGGTCATTTGGCACGAGGGTTTGTTCGTCAAACCCCAGCACTTCCAGCAACAGGCACGCGCTACGGAGGCCGCCGCGCAACAGCGGGTCGAGAGCCTCAACCCGGCGCTGTACGGCTTCAGCGAGCTGGAGCTGAACAACGAGTTCCTCAATTTTGCCAAGGTGGCGATCAACCGCGCGCGGGGCATCCTGCCTGACGGCAGCGTCTTCGACATCCCCGGCGACCTGGCCCCGCCAGCGCCGCTGGAAATCAGCGACAGCGGCCTGGTCAACCAGGTGGTCTACCTGACGCTGCCGCTCAAATCCGCCGGAGGACTGGAGGTGCGCTGGCCCGAGCAGTACGCCAACAGCCGCTACATCGCCCAGCGCAAGCCGGTGCATGACATCCACAGCGAAAGCGGCGACCAGGTGGAAATGAACCTGGCGGTCCCCAACCTGCAACTGATGCTCGAACGCGATGACCGCAGCGCCTTCACCAGCATTGCCGTGGGCAGGATCCACGACAAGCGCCCCGACGGCAGCCTGGTGATGGACGAGCAGTTCTATCCCACCAGCCTGTCATTGCAGGCGGTGCCGGCGCTGCAGCGCTACCTGGGCGAAATCACCGGGCTGATGCGTGAACGGGCGCGCAACCTGGCCGAACGCATCGGCTCGCCCGGGCAGTCCGGGGTGGCCGACGTCACCGACTTCAACCTGCTGCAAACCCTCAACCGCTGGTACCCGCTGTTCCAGCACCTGAACCGGCAACGCCACATCCACCCCGAACGCCTGTACATCACCTTTGCCCAGGCCTGCGGCGAGCTGGTGACCTTCACCGAGCAAAGCCACCTGCCCGAGGAATGCCCGGCCTATCAGCACGACAGCCTGCACCAGTGCTTCAAGCCCCTGGAACTTACCCTGCGCCGGGCCCTGGGCACGGTGCTGCAACCACGGGCGGTATCGCTGCCGATCGAAACCCTGGAGTACGGCGTCATGAGCGCCGCACTGGGCGACAAGCGCCTGCTGGACAACGCCGAGTTCATTCTCGCGGTACGCGCCAACCTGCCGCTGGAGACCTTGCGCCAGCAGTTGCCGCGGCAGATCAAGATCAGTTCCAGCGAAACCCTGGGCCGGCTGATCAGCCTGCAACTGCCGGGCATCCCCTTGATCCCCCTGCCGGTGGCGCCACGCCACCTGCCGTTCCACGCCGGCTTCAGCTACTTCGAACTCGACTGCCACGACCCTGCCTGGCAAAGCCTGCACAGCGCCAGCGGCTTTGGCTTCCACATCGCCGGTGACTTCCCTGAGCTTGAGCTGCAGCTGTGGGCCATCAGGAGTGAAAAAGATGCGTGATGCCAGCCAGGAGCCGAGCAATCAAGAGCTCCACGTTGACGCGGTGCTGCACAAAACCGGCAACCCCGCCGGCGCTCCCGGGCCGCTGCGCTGCGACCCGCAGTTCGACTTGCGCGGGCTGTCGTGGAACCCGCTGTGTGATGCCGCCATGCCGCTGATCGGGCTGGTCCTGCGCCTGCATAGCCTGGACGCGCACGATGAGGTGCTGGCCTTGCGCCAGAGCATTCACAACCAGATCGTCACGGTAATGGAAGAAGTCGCCCAGCTCGACTACCAACCCAGCACTCTCAAGGCCTACTCCTACAGCCTCTGCCTGCTGGTGGATGAAGTGGTCATGAGCAGCGCCTGGGGCTTTCATGGCGAGTGGCGACAGCAGCCGTTGCTCAGTGCCTTGCACCATGAATCCTGGGGCGGCGAAAAGTTCTTCACCCTGCTGGCGCGCATGTCCAGCGAAGCGGCCAAGTACCAGCACGTCCTGGAGTTCATGTACCTGTGCCTGTGCGTGGGCCTCAAGGGCAAGTACGGCAAGCAGGCCAATGGTGAGGCCGAGGTGCAGAAGATCATCACCCAGTTGCACGGCGTGCTGCGCCCGCTCAGGGGCGAAACGCCCACGCAGTTGACCGAGCCGCTGCGCAACATTGCCCCACGCAATTACCGGCTCAAGCGCAGCTTGCCGCTGTGGACACCCTGGGCCCTGGCCGCCGTGGTCCTGGTGGGCGCCTACAGCGCCTACGCCCTGCGCCTGAACAGCATCAGCGAACAGGTGCTGGTGTCGCTGGAACGGATTCTCAGCCTTTGAACGATTTTCAGCGCGCCCCCGGGCGCCTGCAAAGCCTGGCCCATCGGGCCAACACACTCACCGTCATGGCGACGGTGGCGACCTGCGGGTCGTTCAATCGAACGCGACACGGAGCATGTCATGCCAACACCTGCCTACATCAGCATCCACGGCCAGAACCAGGGCCACATCACCAAGGGCGCCTTCACCGCCGACTCGGTCGGCAACGTCTATGTCGAAGGCCATGAGGACGAGATCCTCGCCCAGGAAATCGATCACCAGATCACCACCCCGACCGACCCGCAGAGCGGCCAGCCGTCAGGCCAGCGGGTGCACAAGCCACTGATCTTCACCAGCGCCCTGAGCAAGGCCTCGCCGATGCTCTACCAGGCCCTGGCCACCGGCGAAATGCTGCCGACCGTCGAGGTGAAGTGGTTTCGGACCTCGGTAGACGGCAAGCAGGAGCACTTCTTCACCACCAAGCTGGAAGACGCCACCGTGGTCGACATCCACACCGTGCTGCCCCATGCCCAGGACAGCGACAACGCCAACTACACCCAGCTGATCAAGACCAGCCTGGCCTACCGCAAGGTCAGCTGGAGCCATGAAGTGGCCGGCACCGAGGCCTCTGACGACTGGCGCAAACCGGCCTAACCGCTGCGCCCGTACCGTTGCGCCACGGCTCGCCTGTGGCGCACCCCTTTCCTGCTGCACCGATCAGGAGGCGATATGCCTGCCATCGTACTGCTTGGCCACAACCATCACTGCCCCACCTGCGGCCCGACCACGGTCGACAGTGGCGCCGACAGCTTCACCGTCAACGGCCGCGCCATTGCCCGGGTTGGTGACACCCTCGGCTGCGGCGCCAGCATCACCAGCGGCTCGTCGTCGATGACCATTGGCGGCCATTCTGTGGCCCGGGTCGGCGATACCACCGACCACGGCGGCACCCTGGAAAACGGCGACGCCAGCTGCCTGGTCGACTGACCCTACAAGGAGCCCCCCATGCCCCGCCAAAGCGACCTGCGCTTCACCTTCGAGCCCCTGCAGGGCGACGCCTTCGAGGTGGTCGAGTTCCACCTCGAGGAAGGCCTGTCCCAGCCCTTTCGCCTGAGCCTGGAGCTGGCCAGCCACGACCCGGCCGTCGACTTCAACCGCGTGCTCGACCTGGCCGCGCTGTTCACCCTGTGGCGGGGCGACA
>NZ_JYOF01000001.1:0-337935 GCF_000955865.1 Pseudomonas sp. 2(2015) | reverse complement strand
ACAAGTACTTGCGCTGGAGCGAACAGGGGCTGCTCATTGAACAGGTCGATTGCTCCGGGTATCCGACCCGTTTCAGCTATGACCGGCGCGGCCATCTGCAGGCGGTCACCGACGCCCTGGGCGAGCGCACCGAGTACCAGCACGACGCCAAGGGCCGCCTGCTCGGTTCGCAACTGCCGGACGGGCGCAACCAGCACTATCAGCATGATCGCAACGGCCAGCTCAGCAGCTATACCGACCCCGCCGGGCACACTACCCAGTACCGCTATACCCGACGCGGCCAGGTACAACAGCGTATCGACCCGCAGGGTCGGCGGGTGCAGTTCAGTTACGACGCCTACGGGCGACTGCTGGTGCTGACCAATGAAAATGGCGAGAGCTACCGGTTTGCCTGGGACCAGGTTGACCGCTTGAGCCAGCAGCAGGACCTGGACGGCAGCGCCAGCCGCTATCACTACGACCGGCTGGATAACCTCAGTTGCGTTGAGTACCTCCCCACTCCCCACGGCAGTGTCGAAGCGATCATCCATCACCTGCACCGGGATGCGGTCGGGCGCTTGATCAAAAAGCACACCGACGATGGCGAAACCCTGTACAGCTACGATCCTCTCGATCAACTGACGGCCATCAACTTCACCGACAAGGCAGGCAACAGCGAACAACTGGCCTTCGCTTACGACGCCCTAGGCCAACTGCTGGAGGAACACAGTGCCAGCGGAGTGCTGCAGCATCATTACGACGAACTGGGCAACCTGATCCAGACTCAGCTGCCCGATGGCCGCTGGCTCAACCGCCTGTATTACGGCAGCGGTCATCTGCACCAGCTCAACCTCGACGGCAAGGTGATCAGCGATTTCGAGCGCGATCGCCTGCACCGCGAAGTGTTGCGCACCCAGGGGCGAGTCAGTACCCGCAGCGAGTACGACCGCAGCGGCCGTTTGCGCTCGCGCCTGCGCCGCCCAAGCCAGCAACCGCCGCAACTGCCGGCCGCCGTGCAGCAACGCTTCGATTTCGACCCGGCAGACAACCTGACCAGCCGTTTCAACCAGCAGCCCGGCGGCCAGCACCAGCAACTGCTGCACTACGATGCCAGCGGGCGGATCATGGCCAGCCAGGACGCCGGCCAGGGCCAAAGCGAAGCCTTCGCCTACGACGCCGCCGCCAACCTGCTCGATGGGCCGCAAGCCGGCATCGGCCTGGTGCGCCATAACCGCTTGCTCACCTACCAGGACAAACGCTATCGCTATGACGGGTTCGGCCGCCTGATCGAGAAACGCAGCAGCCGGCGTGGCATCCAGCACTTCAGCTACGACGCCGAGCACCGCCTGATCCAGGTGCGCAGCCAGCACGGTGGGCGCGAACGGGTACTGAACATGCGCTACGACCCGCTGGGGCGGCGTGTCGAGAAAAGCGAATACGACGATCAGGGCAATCTGCTCGACCAGACCCGCTTCGCCTGGGATGGCCTGCGCTTGCTACAGGAGCATCGATACAGCCAGACCAGCCTGTACCTGTATGTCGAAGACAGCCACGAACCCTTGGCGCGGGTTGACGGTACGGGGCTGCACCAGCAGGTGCGCTACTACCATAACGATCTCAATGGCCTGCCCGAACAGCTGACGGACGACAGTGGCGAGGCGGTCTGGCAGGCGCGGTATCAGGTCTGGGGCAATACCCTGCAGGAAGTGCGCGAGGCGCATTTCATCGAGGAACAGAACCTCAGGTTTCAGGGCCAGTACCTGGACCGTGAGACGGGCCTGCACTACAACACGTTTCGGTTTTATGACCCGGATATCGGGCGGTTCACCCAACCCGACCCGATTGGCTTGTTGGGAGGCTCCAATCTCTATCAATACGCTCAGAATCCAGTACGGTGGATCGACCCGCTAGGATTGGAAACGACCCTGTACAGGTCCATGAGCCTTGATGAATATTCCAGCCTAATGAAAACCGGAACATGGTCATCTCACGGAACCATGGAAGGAAAGTGGTTCGCTGAGTCCTATAAAGACGCTGTGACGTGGGGGAAAACGATGGGGCATGGCGGTGATTTCCGGATTGTTCAGGTAAAAGTACCTGACAAAATTGCTAACGCGGCATTCTCTAGTGCAAACCTAGATGCAATTGGTAAAGCTAGGTACATAGAGATCAGTGATCTCAATAAAGCTAAAGTCAAACCGAAATGGACTCGCCGGATAGCTTGTGGAGGAAAATAAAATGAAAAAAATTGTTGATGTCAGAGTGCGTTGGCTCGATGAGCAATTAGGCGGGAAAGCCGTGCTGCCTCACAAAACACCTTTTTATGTTACGACCGACCTGCTTCGAAATGAATCAGGGATAGAGACGAACTGGAGTCTAGTGTTGGAAATAGAAAGCAATACAGAAGATGTCGGTAGCAGAACCGGTCTTGGTAAAGCCTATTTTCTGGTGGAGAACGCGCCATCCTCTTTACTAAGAAAAGGGTGTTCTTTGAAAGTGTATGAAGGCAGACGGTACGTTGCAGTGGTTGAGGTGGTTTAGCTGTTTCATCTGTAACGGCTGGTGAATATCCGCTCTAGATGTTTGCAGTCGGTGATTACATTCAAGGGTGAGCATGAAAAATAGAATCATCGTTGAAACCTACATTAAAATCGCCGACGGTTTCGTTGACTTTTTTGAGTTTCAAGGCGAGGTACGCCACCTGGATCAAATTGAAGGGGCTTTGGTTCTATCTATCAATGGTAAACGTCTTATTGATCAAAGCATGTTTGATTACGTCGACGACCTGTGGAGCTATTTGTCAGAAGGACTGCTGAAGGTCAGCGAGGGTCAATCGTTCAGCTGCTTTTTTCCGGACCAGCCAATCGAAGTCAAACTGACCCATGCCAATGGTCGTCTGCAGGTGAGCGTCAATTGCCACCGCGAGGTGTCTGTCGCCGCCGATAAAGATGAATTTGTCAGGGTCATGAGCGAGCAGGCGCGCAAATTCTTCATCCACTTACAGAACATACAACCCGGCGCCCAACGTACGTGCAGCTATGCCTTGGGCCATCTGGACAAGATTTGTCGGTAAATGTCGATCACCGACACCTGGCGCTATCTGCCTTGCGCTCCCGATCGAGCACGCCTCCGACCGTCGCCGCTTCTGTGGTAGGCTTGACCGGTTTGCACCGAGGGCCGCAATGACACCCCGTTTTCAGTACGGGCGTGCTGCATCCGGCCCCCCGTCCGCCCTCAGGAGTTCCCATGCGCGTGACCCAGATTTTCGCCGCCGCCGCCCTGGCGCTGGTCAGCACCTTTGCCGCTGCCGCCGACAACGCCGAGCAGGCGATCCGCAAGACCCTGCAGTCCCTGGAACTGGGCGTGCCGGTCGATAGCGTTGCCAGCAGCCCGCTCAACGGCCTGTATGAAGTCAAGCTCGAAGGCGGCCGCGTGCTGTACGCCAGCGCGGATGGCCAGTTCGTCATGCAGGGCTATCTGTTCCAGATCCAGGACGGCAAGCCGGTCAACCTGACCGAGAAGACCGAACGGCAGGCCATCGCCAAGACCATCAATGCCATTCCAGCGGCCGAGATGGTGGTTTATCCTGCCAAGGGCGAAACCAAGTCGCACATCACCGTGTTCACCGACACCACCTGCCCGTACTGCCACAAGCTGCACGCCGAAGTGCCTGAGCTCAACCGTCGCGGTATCGAAGTGCGCTACGTCGCCTTCCCGCGTCAGGGCCTGGGTTCGCCGGGTGACGAGCAGTTGCAGGCGGTCTGGTGTTCGAGCGACCGCAAGGCGGCGCTGGACAAGATGATCGATGGCAAGGAAATCAAGGCCGCCAAGTGCGCCAACCCGGTCGGCAAGCAGTTCGCCCTGGGCCAGTCGATCGGCGTCAACGGCACGCCGGCCATCGTCCTGGAAAACGGCCAGGTGATTCCGGGCTACCAGCCGGCGCCGCAAGTGGCCAAGCTGGCCCTGGCCAAGTAATTCAATCGCAAGCCGTTGCCTTGGGGTGACGGCAGTTTCACGATCGGCTGCCAGCCGGTCGTTTCATGGGGAGTTCACAGTGAAACCGGTCAAAGTAGGCATCTGTGGGTTGGGGACCGTCGGTGGCGGTACCTTCAATGTACTTAAGCGTAACGCCGAGGAGATCGCCCGCCGTGCCGGGCGTGGTATTGAAGTGGCACAGATTGCCATGCGTTCGCCAAACCCGAATTGCCAGATTACCGGTACCCCCATTACCGCTGATGTGTTCGAGGTCGCAACGAACCCGGAAATCGACATTGTCATCGAGCTGATCGGCGGCTACACCATTGCCCGCGAGCTGGTGCTCAAGGCCATCGACAACGGCAAGCACGTGGTCACCGCCAACAAGGCGCTGATTGCCGTGCACGGCAACGAGATCTTCGCCAAGGCCCGTGAGAAGGGCGTTATCGTCGCCTTCGAAGCGGCTGTGGCCGGTGGCATCCCGGTGATCAAGGCGATCCGTGAGGGCCTGTCGGCCAACCGTATCAACTGGGTGGCCGGGATCATCAACGGTACCGGCAACTTCATCCTCACCGAAATGCGTGAAAAAGGCCGTGCGTTCCCCGACGTGCTGGCCGAAGCCCAGGCCCTGGGTTACGCCGAAGCCGACCCGACCTTCGACGTCGAAGGCATCGATGCCGCGCACAAGCTGACCATCCTGGCGTCCATCGCCTTTGGTATCCCGCTGCAGTTCGACAAGGCCTACACCGAAGGCATCACTCAGCTGACCACCGCTGACGTCAACTACGCCGAAGCGCTGGGTTATCGCATCAAGCACCTGGGCGTGGCCCGCAGCACTGCCAACGGTATCGAGCTGCGTGTGCACCCGACGCTGATCCCGGCCGACCGCCTGATCGCCAACGTCAACGGCGTGATGAACGCCGTGATGGTCAACGGTGATGCTGCCGGTTCGACCCTGTTCTACGGTGCTGGCGCCGGCATGGAGCCTACCGCTTCGTCGGTGATTGCCGACCTGGTCGATGTGGTTCGCGCCATGACTTCTGATCCGGAGAACCGCGTACCGCACCTGGCCTTCCAGCCTGACTCGCTGTCGGCCCACCCGATCCTGCCGATCGAAGCCTGCGAAAGCGCCTACTACCTGCGCATCCAGGCCAAGGATCACCCGGGCGTGCTGGCCCAGGTGGCGAGCATCCTTTCCGAGCGCGGCATCAATATCGAATCGATCATGCAGAAGGAAGTCGAGGAACAGGACGGCCTGGTGCCCATGATCCTGCTCACTCATCGAGTGATCGAGCAACGCATGAACGACGCCATCACCGCCCTGGAAGCCTTGCAGGATGTGGTCGGCAACGTCGTGCGTATCCGCGTCGAACAACTCAACTGACAACTGCGGCAAGTGGCAAGCGGCAGGCGGCAAGATCACAGCGGGACTGCGGTGACTTGCAGCTTGAAGCTTGAAGCTTGAAGCTCAAACCGAAGGTTTGCAAAAATGCGCTACATCAGTACCCGCGGCCAGGCACCGGCCCTGAACTTTGAAGACGTGCTGCTGGCTGGCCTTGCCAGCGACGGCGGCCTGTACGTGCCGGAAAACCTGCCGCGTTTCACCCAGGAAGAAATCGCTTCCTGGGCCGGCCTGCCCTACCACGAGCTGGCCTTCCGGGTGATGCGCCCGTTCGTCACCGGCAGCATCGCCGATGCCGATTTCAAGAAGATTCTCGAAGAAACCTACGGCGAGTTCGCCCATGCCGCGGTTGCACCGCTGCGTCAGCTGAACAGCAACGAATGGGTGCTGGAGCTGTTCCATGGCCCAACCCTGGCGTTCAAGGACTTCGCCCTGCAACTGCTCGGCCGCCTGCTTGATCATGTGCTGGCCAAGCGTGGCGAGCGCGTGGTGATCATCGGCGCCACCAGTGGTGATACCGGTTCCGCCGCCATCGAAGGCTGCCGCCGTTGCGACAACGTCGATATCTTCATCCTCCACCCGCACCAGCGCGTGTCGGAAGTTCAGCGCCGGCAGATGACCACCATCTTCGGCGAGAACATCCACAACATCGCCATCGAAGGCAACTTCGACGACTGCCAGGAAATGGTCAAGGCCAGCTTCGCTGACCAGGGCTTCCTCAAGGGCACCCGCCTGGTGGCGGTGAACTCGATCAACTGGGCGCGGATCATGGCCCAGATCGTTTACTACTTCCATGCAGCCCTGCAGTTGGGCGGCCCGGCGCGTTCGGTGGCGTTCTCGGTTCCGACCGGCAACTTCGGCGACATCTTCGCCGGCTACCTGGCGCGCAACATGGGCCTGCCGATCAGCCAGCTGATCGTCGCTACCAACCGCAACGACATCCTGCACCGCTTCATGAGCGGCAACCAGTACGTCAAGGAAACCTTGCACGCAACCCTGTCGCCGTCCATGGACATCATGGTTTCGTCGAACTTCGAACGCCTGCTGTTCGACCTGCACGGTCGCAATGGCGCGGCCATCGCCGGGCTGATGGACAACTTCAAGCAGGGCGGCGGTTTCAGCGTCGAACAGGATCGCTGGACCGAAGCGCGCAAGCTGTTCGATTCGCTGGCGGTCGATGATGCGCAAACCTGCGAAACCATCGCCGACGTCTTTGCCCAGACCGGTGAGGTGCTCGACCCGCACACCGCGATCGGCGTCAAGGCCGCACGCGAGTGCCGCCGCAGCCTGGACACGCCGATGGTGGTGCTGGGCACTGCGCACCCGGTCAAGTTCCCGGAAGCGGTGGAGAAGGCCGGTGTCGGCAAGGCTCTGGAACTGCCGGCGCACCTGACTGACCTGTTCGCCCGCGAAGAGAAGTGCACGGTACTGGCCAATGACCTGAAAGCCGTTCAGGCTTTCGTCAGCCAGCACGGTAATCGCGGCAAACCGCTCTGATCGACTGATCGGCACAACAAAGCCCGTCTCTGACGGGCTTTTTTATTTCTACACTGGCAATGGTTTGCAGCAACGGATCAAGGGTATCAATGAGCACCGGACATCGACGCACAACAGGGCTGTTGCTGGCCTGCCTGTTCTGGCTGGGTATCGGGCCCTGGGCCCAGGCCGCCCAGAGCCTGCCCTTTACCCTGGTACCGCCGTTCACCGAGCTTGGGCCGATGCCATTGACCGCGGCCCAGCAACAATGGCTGGGCCCGGCGCGGGTGTTGCGGGTCGGTATCTCGTTTGCCGACTACGAGCCGGTGGACATCACCATCGACCGCAACCGCTACCAGGGCATCAGCGCCGACTACCTGAGCCTGGTTGCCGAACGCCTGGGGGTGAAAACCCAGGTGCTGGCCTTCGCCAAGCGCGAGGAGGCGATCGAGGCCTTGCGCCATGGCGACATCGATGTCCTGACCAGCGCCAACGGCTTTGAACGCAGCGTGGCGGGCCTGGCGTTCTCCGACGATTACATTCCGGACCGCTCCATGGTCGTGGTGCGTGGCGGCGCGCCGGTGCCGCCAAAGTCGCTGGCGGGGAAGAAAGTGGTCCTGCTCGACGGTTATGCCGACACCCGGGTCATGCACCAGGTTTATCCCGACAGTCAGGTGCTGCTGGCGCCCAACCTCAGCAGTGCCCTGGAGGCGCTCAACCAGGGTGAAGTGGATGCGTTTGTCGGCAACGAGATCATCATCCGCGCCTTCAATGCGCTGCGTCCGTACCTGGGCCTGCAGGTGGTCGGCCCCAGCGCCTTGCCGCCGATTGGCTTCGCCTTTGCCGTGCGTGCCGAAGACCGACTACTGCAGGAGATGTTCAACCAGGCGCTGGCCAGTATCGAGGAGTCGGTGCGCCGCGAAATTCTTGGCCGCTGGACCTCCGGCCTGGGCTCGGACGTGGCTCATCACCGGGTCGAGCTGAGCGTCGCCGAGCGCCGCTGGATCGCCAGCCATCCGCGGGTGACCGTGGTTGGTAGCCAGTATCCGCCTTACCTGTTCCGCACTCGCCAGGGCGCCTGGGTGGGGCTTAACAGCGATGTGTTGGCGACCATTGCGCAGATGACGGGCCTGCAGTTTGACTATGCGCCGTCCGAATCGATTGCCCAGAGCCTGGAACTGCTCAGGAGCGGGCAGGCCGACATGAGCACAACCCTCAGTGAAACCGCGGAGCGCCGCGAGTTTCTCGGGTTCACGCATTCCATTGGCGGGCAGAGCTGGGTGTTCATCGTTCGTGCGCCGCAACTGGGCCTGGCGTCGCTGGACGAACTGGCCGGGCAGACCCTGGCACTGCCGGCGCAGCATGCGCTGGAGAGCACCCTTCGCGAGGATCACCCGGGTATTCGCCTGTTGTTGGTGGACTCGCTGGAGCAAGCCCGGGAAAAGGTCCGCAACGGCGAAGCCCTGGCCACCATCGACAGCGAAATCGGCGCCTACAGCGTGATCGGCAACGACCCGGTGCTCAAGGTCGGGCGTGGAGTCGAGGGCAAGTGGGCACCGGACCGGTTCTCGGTACGGCGCAGCGCTCCGGAGCTGGAAAGCATCCTCAACAAGGCTCTGGAAGCCTTCCCGGTTGCCGAGTTGCGCACCGTGCGCATGAAGTGGCTGGGCGCGCTGGCGCCACCCGCGCCGGCCTGGCAGCGGATTGCGCCATGGATCTACTGGACCGTGGCGGCAGCGGTGCTGTTCGGGCTGGTGTCGCTGGTCTGGAGCAGTCGCCTGCGCGCGCAGATCAACCAGCGGCAAAAGGCTGAGCAAGCCCTCAACGACCAGTTGGCGTTCAAGCGTGCACTGCTCGACGGGATCCCCAACCCGATCTACGTGCGCGACCTGGAAGGGCGGCTGATCACCTGCAACAAAAGCTACGAACAGGCCTTCTCGATGCGCCTGGAAGATGTCAAGGGCCGGCGGTTGACAGACATCGATGTCATTCCCGAGGCGCTGGCCAGGCAACTGCATGCCGATTACCTGAGCCTGCTCGAAGATCCGCAACCGGTGTTCGCCGACCGCTGTATCGAGTTTGACGGCCAGCGCACCGATGCCTACCAGTGGACCGTGCCGTTCTACAGTGCCGACGGCCAGCTGCAAGGCCTGCTGGGGGGCTGGATCGACATCACCGAGCGCAAGCAACTGGAGGTGGCGCTGGTCGAAGCCCGGCAGCAGGCCGAGCAGGCCAACCAGGCCAAAAGTACCTTTCTGGCGACCATGAGCCACGAGATACGCACGCCCATGGCGGTGATCATCGGCCTGCTCGAACTTGAGCGGGAAACCACCCTGGACCGTGGCGAGCAGCCGTCCCGGCGGCTGGAAACCGCCCATCAATCAGCCCGTGAGCTGATCGCCCTGATCGGTGACAGCCTCGACCTTGCCCGGATCGAGGCCGGCAGCCTGCAGCTCGAACCCCAGGCCCGGGCACTGGCGCCGTTTCTCAAGGCTATCGTCGAGCAGTTCCAGGCCCAGGCCCTGGCTCAGGGCCTGGACTTGCGCCTGCAACTGGCCAGCGAAGCAGAAGGGGTGTACTGGTTCGACCCGCTGCGCTTGCGCCAGGTGCTGACCAACCTGCTGGGCAACGCCCTGAAATTCACCCACCTGGGCCTGGTAGAGCTGCAGGTCAGCCGCACGGGCTGCGACAGTTTGCAGGGCGTTGGCTTGCGCTTGTGTGTGCGTGACACCGGCATCGGTATCAGCAAGCAACAGCAGAGCGCGCTGTTCCAGCCCTTCGCTCAGGCAGGCGCGGGTGCCGAATATGGCGGCTCGGGCCTGGGCCTGAGCATTTGCCGGCAATTGGTCGAGTTGATGGGCGGCAACATTGCCCTGCGTAGCGTGCCGGGCAAAGGTACCGAGGTCAGTGTCGAGCTGACCCTCGAAGCGCTGGCTGCCGAGCCTGTAGCGCCAGCGCCGACGCGTGGGCTGGCGGGCGGGCCGGCGCGGCGGATTCTGGTGGTCGATGACCTTTCGGCCAGCCGCCTGGTGCTCAGCCAGCAACTGGAATTCCTCGGCCATGAGGTGCTGGCCGTGGAGAACGGCCAGAGTGCCCTGCAGGCCTGGCAGGACGGCGATTTCGACCTGGTGCTCAGCGATTGCAACATGCCGGTGATGAACGGCTATGCGCTGGCCCGTGGCATCCGCCGCCTGGAGCGCGACAGCCAGCGCCCAGCGATCGCCATCGTTGGCTGCACCGCCAACGCTATGAAAGAGGAGCGCGCCCGCTGCCTGGAGGCCGGCATGGATGAATGCCTGGTCAAGCCGGTCGCGCTGGCCCAGCTTGTCGCGGTGATCGACAGGCTGGCCGCGCGGCCCAGCTTCAGGATGGATACCCTGCAGAAGATGACCCAGGCCAACAATGCGGTACTGCGGCGCATGCTTGAGGAGTTGCGCAAAAACCTGCGGGAAGAGTCCGCTTTGCTCGCCTCTGCCGTCCAGACCCAAGGCTGGGAAGCCATTGGCGTGGCATTGCACCGCCTCAAGGGCGTCGCCTGCCTGATTGATGCGCTGCCCCTGGCGCAGGCGTGCGCGCAACTGGAAAAGGCCAGCCAGGTGCGCTCGACGCAGGCTGCCGACCCGGGATGGGCAGCATTGCAGGCGGCAATCGACCAGTTGAATCAGGACATTGAACAAGAGCTGTGGAAAATGTCACCTGAACTTTAGGACATGTCCTATGGGCGTCCTAGGTCAATTTTCCTAGAGTTGCACAGTGCTGTCGTTCAGATCGGCTACTGCGGGGAAATTTTCATGCACTCACTTAAGGTTCTGATTCTCGAGGATCATCCTTTCCAACTGATGGCCTTGCATCAGATGCTCAATGCCAATGGCGTCTTCGATGTGCTGACGGCAGAGTCGGTCGACGGCGCACGGCAGACGCTGTCCCGGCGCGGGCGGGTCGATATCGCCATCTGCGACCTGCACATGGACGGCCAGGACGGCCTGGAGCTGATCCGTCACCTGGCTGACAGCGGCCTGGCGGCGGCCTTGATTATCCTCAGCAGCGCCGAACGTGGTGTGCTCGATAGCGTTGCCGACCTGGCGCGACAGTTGGGCTTGCGGGTGCTCGGCAGTCTGCAGAAGCCGGCTTGCAGCGTTTCCCTGCACAAGCTGATGCGCCGCTACCTCGACGAGCCCGGCGATTCGCCCCAGGCGCTCGCCGCACCGGCCCATGCCGAGCTGTTGGCCATGTCGCCCGCCGAGTTGGCGCAGAGCCAGGCGCAGTGGCAGGCCCATTACCAGCCCAAGGTGGGTTTCGACGGTGCCCTGGTCGGGGTGGAGGCGTTGGTACGTTGGCAACACCCGAGCCTTGGCTTGCTTAGCCCGGCGCAGTTCTTCCCCTTGATTGAAGGCGCCGGGTTGCTGGAGGCACTCAGCTGGCACGTACTCGACCAGGCCCTGGCATTCAGTGCCCAGGCCAGGCTCGCCAGCGGCCAGCCATTACCCGTGGCGGTCAACATCGCCCCGCTGATGCTCGCCCGCGATGATTTCGCCGCGCAGGTCGTCGCGGCCCTCAAGCGCCATGACGTGCCGGCCAGCGCCCTGACCCTGGAAGTCATCGAAACCCACAGCTGCCAGCTCGACAGCACCCAGCTCGAAGGGCTGCTGCACCTGCGCATCCAGGGCTGCCAACTGTCGATCGATGATTTCGGCATGGGCGTGTCCAATCTGCAGCGCCTGCTCGAACTGCCATTCAGCGAGTTGAAACTGCCCAGCGAGTTTGTCCGGGGCATGGCCGATGATGGCCGTAAGGCGGCGGTGGTGGCGGGGGCGCTGATCATGGCCCGGCGCATGGACCTGAACGTGGTGGTCGAGGGCGTCGAGACGGTGGATGACCTGATGGCGATCAAGGCCCTGGGCAGCCCGATCATGCAGGGCTATTTCATTGCCCGGCCGATGGCGGGGCAGGACCTGCGCCGGTGGATGCTCGAGCGTGAGCCGGCCGAGGCCAGGCTGCGGCGCAGGGCGTGAACAGCCTTCAGCCCAGGCCGTGCTCCTGCAAATAGAGGTACAGCGCGGCGTCATTGGCCAGGCCCAGCTTGCGCATGGCACTGACCTTCTGGCTGCTCACTGTCTGCTTGCTGCGGTTGAGCAGGGTGGCGATCTGGCCGACCGTGTGGCCGCCGGCGAGCAGGCGGGCGACTTCCAGCTCGCGCGGCGACAACGCCGTCTGGTCGCGGGCCAGGTCTTCACGCACGGCACCGTCCTGCAACAGCAACTGCTGCACCGAATCGGCCAGGTAAATCTTGCCGCTGCGCAGGCGGGCGATGGCCTGGGGCAATTCGTCGGCCAGGCTGGCCTTGCTCAGCAGGCCATTGACGCCCAGGGCCAGCATGGCCCGGAACAGCCCGGCATTGTTGAGCATGGTCACCACCAGCAGCGGCAACTGCGGATGGTGCCGGCGCAGTTGTTCGAGCAGCTTCAAGCCATCGTTCTGCTGCTCCAGCGGCATCATGAAGTCGGTCACCAGCACGTCGCATTCCAGGCTTTGCAGCAGGGTCGTGAGCTCCAGCGGGCCGCCAGCTTCGCCCACTACGCGAATGCCCGGAAGCTGCTCGAGCACGGCGCGCAGGCCGATGCGAAAGATCGGGTGGTCATCGGCCAGGATGATGCGCAGTTCACTGGGGGCAGGGGCTGTCACAGGCAGGCTCCGCTCAACGTGCTGGATTTCAATCTGTCATTTTTGCCGGGCATGCTGGGTAAAGGAAATCGCACTGAGAGAACTTTTCCGGCTGCCTCAGGGTCAGTGAAAGACCCCTTCTCGACAGGTAGGTGAACAATGAATGAGATGGAATGTATCAGATTGTTGCTTGGTCAAGCATTGGCACCGTACCGGGTCAGGCTGGTGCGCCTGAGCACCGGCTGTGATTTCGACCTGCGCCTGACCGACGAAACCAACCGCAGCGTGCTGCAGCGCACGGTCAAGCCCAGCCAATTGCAGGACCAGCGCCTGCTGGTCGACCTGGTCGATGGCCTGCAGCGTGACCTGCTGATTGTAGAGGGCCGCCTGCAGCCTTGCGTCATCGCGGCGCAGCGCCATCTGCAGCAAGGCCGCTCGATCAGCGCCAGGGTGTGACGGAACCTTTGCCGGGCAAGGCAATCAGACCTAACAAGGACAGCTGATCGGGATTTTGCTCCGATGTCGTGAAGCTGTCGTGCGAAGCCCTATGGGCTTTTGTTTAGCCCCGGGCGGCCTCCCCACCGTTCGGGGTTTCTTTTTGCCTGCGATCGGGCCTCAGGGGTGCTCGCCAAACAGGTGCAGGCTGTCGTGCAGGTACTGTTCGCGCATTTGCGGCGCCAGCCACTGGGCGTACAGGTCGGGCAAGGTGTCGTTGCGCAGCGCCAGGAGCAGTTTGTTGATATGGCTGATGGCTTCGCGCCCCAGCGGCGTGTCGGAGCAGCCGACCCGCAGCAACTGGTACTGCTCGACTCCCTGGATCGGGTAGAAGGCATAGTCGTCGCTGGGCCAGCCTTGCTGTTGCAGCAGGTAGCGCACTTCCGGCCAGTAGCCGAGCACCAGTTGCAGGCGGTCATGCTGCTGCATTTGCAGCAAGCTGGTCACTGCGTCATTGCCGTAGTGGCGGCTGAGGGTAGTGTCGGGCAGGGTCTTGAGCAGTTCATCAACCGCCGGGCTGTAGCTGCGCTGAGCCACCACACCCAGCTTGAGCGCGGTACTGCCGAGCAGCGTCTGCAGGTCGACCTGCTGGTTGTGCAGGTAGGGGTCAAGCAGGTGCTGGTCCTTGCGCCGGACCACCAGGCCGCTGCTGAGCACGCCCAGGCTGGGGATCGAGAAATGCACATAGCGCGCCCGCTCCGGGGTCCACAGCAGGGTCGGGTCGCAGGTGAAGGTGGGCGCCTGGAGCATCTGGATGCCGCGGGCGCGGTTGACCCGGACGATGCTGTGATCGTACTCGGGCATCTGTTCGATCAGCAGCGGCAGCAAGCGGTCGATCACCCCCTGGCCCTTGCCGGTGCCTTCGAAAATGGTCAGCGGCGGCAAGTCGCGCAACAACCAGAACAAACGCTCCTTGGCCGAGGCCGGAGCGGGCAGGCCCAGGCAAAGCAACAGACCTAGCAACAGCGGCAATCCACGACGCATGCTCGCTTGCCAGTGATGGGTCATGTCCAGGTCTCCACCGTTGCCACGCAACTTGAGTAGTGCCGTGTTCAGACTGCGCCTTGCGTGCGTAGCCGGGCAATCGCAGCTGTGTCATAACCCAGCCCGGCCAGTACCTGCTCGGTGTGGGCTCCAAGCTCCGGCCCGACCCATTCGCTGGAGCCGGGGGTGTCCGAGAGCTTGGGGACGATTCCCGGCATCTTGAACGGCGTGCCGTCGGGCAGCTTGGCTTGCAGGAACATCTCGCGGGCGAGAAATTGCGGGTCGCTGAACATATCTTCGGCACTGTAGATGCGGCTGGCCGGTACCTGGGCCTCATTGAGCACCTGCATCAGCGCATCCAGTGGCAAGGTCCGCGCCCAGCGGTCGATCACCCCGTACAACTCATCGCGGCGCAGGTCGCGGCCGTCATTGCTGGCGAGCGCCGGATCGTCGGCCAGGTCATCGCGGCCGATGGCCAGCATGAAGCGCTTGAAGATCGCATCGCCATTGGCGCCGATCTGCACGTGCTTGCCATCGGCGCTGGTGTGGATGGAGGAGGGGGTGATGCCGGGCATGATGTTGCCGGTACGCTCGCGGATAAAGCCGAACACGTCGAACTCCGGCACCATGCTTTCCATCATGGCGAATATCGCCTCATACAAGGCGACATCCACCACCTGGCCCTGGCCGCCGTTGACTTCGCGATGACGCAGGGCCATCAACGCCCCGATCACGCCCCACAAGGCCGCAATCGAGTCACCGATGGAGATGCCGGTACGTACCGGCGGGCGGTCCTCGAAACCGGTGATGTAGCGCAGCCCGCCCATGGATTCGCCGACGGCGCCAAACCCCGGCTGGTCTTTCATCGGCCCGGTCTGGCCGAAGCCGGACAGGCGCACCATCACCAGCTTCGGGTTGAGGGCGTGCAGCACGTCCCAGCCCAGGCCGAGTTTTTCCAGCACCCCGGGGCGGAAGTTCTCGATCAGGATGTCGGCCTCGGCCAGCAGCTTCTTGAGAATATCCAGCCCTTCGGCATGCTTGAGGTTGAGCGTGAGCGACTGCTTGTTGCGGGCCTGGACGAACCACCACAGCGACGTGCCTTCGTACAGCTTGCGCCACTTGCGCAGCGGGTCGCCGCCATCGGGCGACTCGACCTTGATTACCTCGGCGCCGAATTCGGCGCAGATGCGCGAAGCGAACGGGCCGGCGATCAGGGTGCCGAGTTCGATGACTTTGAGGCCGGCGAGCGGTTTGCTGGGCGTAGGCATGAGGCGTCCGTGGCAGCGGGTCAGGGCCCCCGTTTTTATCATAGCTGGGCGCGCCCAGATACTGCTGCGGCGCAAGGAACATGCGGATCGGTTAGACTGGGCGACTTTCCTTGCCGCAAGAAGCCCGTCCATGGCCCAGCCATCCACCACCTACAAGTTTGAACTGAACCTCACCGACCTTGACCGCGGCGTGTACGAAAGCGTCAAGCAGACCATCGCCCGTCACCCGTCGGAAACCGAAGAGCGCATGGCCGTGCGTCTGCTGGCCTACGCCCTGTGGTACAACGAGCAACTGTCTTTTGGCCGCGGTCTGTCGGACGTGGACGAAGCGGCGGTGTGGGAAAAAAGCCTGGACGACCGCATCCTGCACTGGATCGAAGTCGGCCAGCCCGATGCCGATCGCCTGACCTGGTGCTCGCGTCGCACCGAGCGCACCAGCCTGCTGGCCTATGGCAGCCTGCGCGTGTGGGAAACCAAGGTGCTGCCGGCGGTCAAGAACCTGAAAAACCTCAACATCGCCGCCGTGCCCCAGGAAGTTCTGGAAACCCTGGCCAAGGACATGCCGCGGGCGATCAAGTGGGACGTGATGATCAGCGAAGGCACGGTGTTCGTCACCGACGATCGCGGCCAGCACGAAGTCCAGCTGCAATGGCTGATGGGCGAGCGCTGATCGCGCGTCCTTTCAAGCCGAACATCCCTGATTGACGAGAAGCCCCAACGCCCCATGCGTATCGATCCCCGCCCGTTGCCGTCCACGTTGCCCTTTCTCGGCGACCTGCCACCCTTGCTGACCCGCCTGTATGCCGCCCGTGGCGTGCAATCGGCAGCCGAGCTGGATAAGAGCCTGGCGCGCCTGCTGCCTTACCAGCAGCTCAAGGGCATCGAGGCGGCAGTCGACCTGCTGGTGACGGCACTGGCAGAACGCCAGCGCATCCTTATCGTCGGCGACTTCGATGCCGATGGCGCCACCGCCAGCACCGTCGGCCTGCTCGGCCTGCGTCTGCTGGGTGCTGCCCATGTTGATTACCTGGTGCCCAACCGCTTCGAGTACGGCTATGGCCTGACTCCGGAGATTGTCGAAGTGGCCTTGCAGCGCCAGCCGCAATTGCTGATCACCGTCGACAACGGCATTTCCAGCGTCGAAGGCGTGGCCGCCGCCAAAGCTGCGGGATTGAAGGTCCTGGTGACCGATCACCACCTGCCTGGCCATGAGCTGCCGGCGGCCGACGCCATCGTCAACCCCAATCAGCCGGGCTGCGAGTTCCCCAGCAAGGCGCTGGCCGGGGTCGGGGTGATTTTCTATGTGCTGATGGCCTTGCGCGCTCGGTTGCGCAGCCTCGGTCACTACGACAACGCGCCGCAACCGAACATTGGCGAGCTGCTCGATCTGGTGGCCCTGGGCAGCGTCGCTGACGTGGTGCCGCTGGATGCCAACAACCGTATCCTGGTGCACCAGGGCCTGGAACGCATCCGTGCCGGACGGGCGCGGCCGGGGCTCAAGGCCATTCTTGAAGTGGCCCGCCGCGATCACGCGCGCATCACCTCCACCGACCTTGGCTTTATTCTTGGCCCACGGCTCAATGCGGCCGGGCGCCTGGACGACATGAGCCTGGGCATCGAGTGCCTGCTCAGTGACGATGCCAACCTGGCTCGGGAAATGGCCGGCCAGCTCGACGAACTGAACCAGGACCGCAAATCCATCGAGCAGGGCATGCAGCGCGAAGCCCTGGCCCAGCTCAAGGACCTGCCGCTGGAATCGATGCCGTTCGGCCTGTGCCTGTTCGAGCCGGACTGGCACCAGGGCGTGATCGGCATCCTTGCCTCGCGCCTGAAAGAGCGTTACCACCGCCCGACCATCGCCTTTGCCGATGCCGGCGACGGCATGCTCAAGGGCTCGGCGCGCTCGGTGCCGGGCTTTCATATTCGCGATGCGCTGGATGCCGTGGCGGCGCGCCATCCGCAGTTGATCAGCAAGTTCGGCGGCCACGCCATGGCCGCCGGCCTGTCGCTGCCGGCTGATAACTTTCCGGCCTTTGCCCAGGCCTTCGACGAAGAAACCCGTCGCCAGCTGTGTGAAGAAGACCTCACCGGCCGCTTGCTGTCGGACGGCACCCTGGCGGTCGAGGAGTTCCACCTGGAGCTGGCCCGGGCTTTGCGCAACGCCGGGCCCTGGGGCCAGCACTTCCCCGAGCCGCTGTTCCACGGGGTGTTCCAGCTGGTCGAGCAACGGGTCGTCGGTGAGCGGCACCTGAAGGTGGTGCTCAAGAGCGAATGCGGTTCGCTCAAGCTCGATGGCATCGCCTTTGGCGTCGACCGTGAAGTCTGGCCCAACCCCACCGTGCGCTGGGTCGAGCTGGCCTACAAGCTCGACGTCAACGAGTTTCGCGGCCAGGAAAGCGTGCAACTGATGATCGCGCATATCGAGCCGCGCTGATCTCACGGGGCAAAGTGGTCTAGGCTTCGAATGATGGGTCGAAGAACCTGCGGGGAAGATTCTGTAGTCGGCCGGTCAACTACCTGGAGCCTTACCACTTGATTTGAGAGGTGCCCCATGAGCCTGCTGCTTGAGCCGTATACCCTGCGCCAGCTGATCCTGCCCAACCGCATTGCCGTCTCACCCATGTGCCAGTATTCCAGTGTCGACGGCCTGGCCAATGACTGGCACCTGGTGCACCTGGGCAGCCGCGCGGTGGGTGGTGCCGGGCTGATTTTCACCGAAGCCACTGCCGTGACTGCCGACGGGCGCATTACCGCGCAAGACCTGGGCTTGTGGGACGACGCGCAGATCCCGGGGCTGCAGCGTATCACCCGTTTCATCACCGCCCAGGGCGCGGTGCCCGGCATCCAGCTGGCCCATGCCGGGCGCAAGGCCAGCACCCATCGGCCGTGGCTGGGCAAGCATGGCAGCGTCAAGGTCGACGATGGCGGCTGGGTGCCAGTGGGGCCCTCGAAAATTGCCTTCGACCCGGAGCACACAGCCCCCAGCGAACTGAACGAAGCGCAGATCGGCGAGATCATCCAGGCCTTTGTCGCCGCTGCCCGGCGCGCCCTTGAGGCCGGTTTCAAGGTGGTCGAAGTGCATGCCGCCCATGGCTACCTGTTGCACCAGTTCCTGTCGCCATTGAGCAACCAGCGCCGTGACCAGTACGGCAGCTGCTTTGAAAACCGTATCCGCCTGACCCTGCAAGTGACCGAAGCGGTGCGCGAGGTGTGGCCGGCCGAGTTGCCGGTGTTCGTGCGGCTATCGGCCACTGATTGGGTCGAGGATGGCTGGAACCCGGATGAGACTGTGGAGCTGGCCAAGCGCCTGCGCAAACTGGGCGTGGACCTGATCGACGTGTCCTCTGGCGGCACCTCGGTAAAAGCCGAGATCCCGACCGGGCCGGGCTATCAGACCCAGTTCGCGGCCAAAGTGCGGGAAGAGGCGGGGATCGCCACCGGGACGGTGGGCATGATCACCGACCCGATGCAGGCTGAAACCATCTTGCGTACCGCGCAGGCCGATATCATCTTCCTCGCCCGCGAGCTGCTGCGCGACCCGTACTGGCCGCTGCATGCCGACGACGACCTGGGCGGCAACAAGGCGGTGTGGCCGGCGCAGTATCAACGGGCTACCAGTCGCGACCAGCCGATACATGAGTCTGATTTACGCGATTGACTGAATGGCGAGCGCTTCGCGCTCGATCGCGGGGCAAGGCCCGCTCCCACAGGTTCGGTGCCGCTCTCAGGATGGTGTATCAAGGATGATGGAGATCTTGTGGGAGCGGGCCTTGCCCCGCGATGCGGGCACCGCGCAATTAGGCCAATTCCCCCACCGCCCGCCACGCCTCATCAATCGCCGCATGGGCATAGGCGCTCCAGGCCGCGTCCGAGTTGGCGATGCTGACCTTGCCCACGGGCTGGCGCGCCAGCTCCATCCACTGCTCGATCTGCGCCGGGTCGTCGTAGAGGGTATTGGTGGAGCAGGCATAACCATGGGGCCAGCGGTTGACCGTGATCGCCAGGATGTCCTTGTTGTGGTCAAAGCCACCAGGACCCAGCATGCGTTGCAACTGCTCGCGCAGCTGGCTTTCCAGTACCTCGAATGAGGTGCCGTACAGGCGCCCGCGTCCGGCACGGGCCTGGTCGCGGCTGCTCATGCCGCTGTCGGGGCTGGTCGGGACAAACACCATGTGCAGGCCGATGGGCTGCGCCGGGTCGCGTGGATGTTCGTAGCCGCCGAGGCTCACCGGGTAGTCGAGCTTGATCCGGCTGTAGGGCTGGGTGGCGGCGTAGATCTCGTGCACGCCAAGCTTCTGGAACGCTTGCCAGTTGCGCACGATGACCTTGGTGTACACCAGCGGGAACTTGACGTTCTGGCTCAGGGCGTGGGCCTGTTCGGCCGACAGCTCGCGCAGCAGGTAGGGGATCATCATGTT
This sequence comes from Pseudomonas sp. 2(2015), assembly GCF_000955865.1. Classification (NCBI taxonomy): domain Bacteria; kingdom Pseudomonadati; phylum Pseudomonadota; class Gammaproteobacteria; order Pseudomonadales; family Pseudomonadaceae; genus Pseudomonas; species Pseudomonas sp. 2(2015). The sequence goes on along the minus strand of NZ_JYOF01000001.1, from coordinate 318,277 downwards.
GTAGCAGGCCAGGATGCAGTGCTTGGCGCGCACCTTGGCCAGTTGCCCGGCGCGGCTGTAGCCGACATCGACCCCACCCGCGACGTTGCGCACGCTCACCGCCGTGCTGTTCAGGCGCAGGCGCAGCGGTTGCCCGGCGCGGTCGAGCTGGCTGTAGTCGAAATTGGCGAGGACGATGTCTTCCATGCTCTGGCCCGGCGCCACCGATGGCACCAGGCTGCGCACCAGCAGGCGTGCCAGCGAGGCGTTGCCGTCGGGGAAGTGGTAGATGTAGGGCTCTTCCATCTCCGCCTTGGCTTCCTCGCTGAGCGGCGCCAGGTTCATCGCGGCAAAGCCCGGGAAGCCGACAGAGTAGGCGTCGGCAGCGGCGACGGCATCGATGCCCACGGCCATGAAGTCGTTGGTGCGGCCCTGGAAGTACTTGACCGCCCTGGCCGACAGGCCGACGTCCTTGAGCAGGAAGTCGCGGTAGCTGGTGCGCTCCAGATAGGCCGTCTTGTCCTCCAGCGACTTGCCGGCCAGGTAGTCGCGCGGCGCCTGGTGCAGGTCGATCAGCGCCTTGCGGTCGCTTGCGGGCAAGGGGAAGTCATTGATGAAATCGGCAATCGGGCGGGCGTTGAGCTGGCTCGGGGCGATGTCGTCGGCGACCATCGGCGTCGGGTCGCCAGTGACCAGCTTGTCTTCGCCGAAGGTTTCCTGGTCGAAGAACACCGCGCGCGACAGGCCCAGGTCGGGGTAGAAGCTGCGGTCAAAGGCGGTCTCGAAACGCTTGATATCGACGCCAAGCTTTTGCAGCAGGCCGTTGACCTCCTTGCTGTACAGATGGTTGGGCGACTGCAAGGCTTCACTGCCGCCATAACCGAGGATCATCCGCCCACCGGCGCTGAACTCGTTGCGCTTGGCGTGGCCGCCGAAATCGTCGTGGTTCTCGAGGATCAGGATCTTCGCGGCGGGATGTTTCTCGCGATAGAAGAACGCCGCCGCCAGGCCGCTGATGCCGCCGCCGACCACCACCAGGTCGTATTCCTCGCTGATCGGCAGGGCGTCGGTGGCGAAGGTCTTTTTCTCCCAACCCATCTGGTGCGCAACTTCGAAGGCGCCGACATGGCTGCCACGCAAACCGGTCAAGGCCGGTGGGTAATAGCGCCCGCTGGGGGCCGCCTGAAGCAGTTGCAGCGGGGTCAGGCCCGCTGCGACGCCGATGGCGACTCCGTTGATGAAGTCGCGTCGGGTGATTTCCATGGGTGTCCTTACCTTAATGTTTGAACATCACATGCCGGACGCAGGTGTAGTCTTCCAGCCCGTACATGGACATATCCTTGCCATAGCCAGACAGTTTCTGACCGCCATGGGGCATTTCGCTGACCAGCATAAAGTGCGTGTTGACCCAGGTACAGCCGTACTGCAGGCGCGCCGAAACGCGATGGGCACGGCCGACGTCGGCGGTCCACAGCGACGACGCCAGGCCGTAGTCGGAATCGTTGGCCCAGGCCAGGGCCTGCGCTTCATCGTCGAAACGGGTCACCGAGACCACCGGCCCGAACACCTCGCGGCGGACGATCTCGTCATCCTGCTGGGCATCGGCCAGCACCGTAGGTTCGAAAAAGAAACCGTCACCGGCCACCGCCTTGCCACCGGTGACCAGGCGAATATGCGGCTGGGCAATCGCCCGTTCGACCATGGCCGCCACCCGGTCGCGGTGCTGGGCGGTGATCAGCGGGCCGAGCTCGGTGTCCGGGTCGTTCTGCAGGCCATGCTTGATGCTGGCCACGGCCTTGCCGAGCTTTTCGACGAATTGCTCGTAGATGCCGCTTTGGGCATAGATGCGGCAGGCGGCGGTGCAGTCCTGGCCGGCATTGTAGAAGCCGAAGGTGCGGATGCCGTCGACCGCGGCGTCGATATCGGCATCATCAAAAATGATCACCGGGGCCTTGCCGCCCAGTTCCATGTGCATGCGCTTCACGCTGTCGGCGGTGCTGGCGATGATGTTGGCGCCGGTTGGGATCGAGCCGGTCAGCGACACCATGCGCACTTTCGGGTGGGTCACCAGCGGCGTGCCGACGCTCGGCCCGCGACCGAAAAGAATGTTCAGCACGCCGGCCGGCAACAGCTCGCTGGCAAGTTCTGCCAGGCGCAGCGCAGTCAGCGGCGTTTGCTCCGACGGCTTGAGCACCACGGTGTTGCCGGCGGCCAGCGCCGGGGCGATCTTCCAGGCAACCATCATCAGCGGGTAGTTCCACGGCGCGATCGAGGCGACCACGCCCAGCGGGTCGCGACGGGTCATCGAGGTATGCCCCGGCAAATATTCACCGGCAGCCGAGCCGCCCAGACAGCGGCTGGCACCGGCAAAAAAGCGGAACACATCGGCGATCGCCGGGATCTCGTCATTGAGCGCGGCGGCATAGGGTTTGCCGCAGTTGTCCGACTCCAGGCGGGCCAGCTCTTCGCCGTGGGCCTCGATGGCGTCGGCAAGTTTGAGCAGCAACAGCGAACGCTCTTTGGGCGTGGTCTGCGACCAGCTGTCGAAGGCACGGTCGGCGGCGCGCACGGCAGCATCGACCTGGGCCTCGCTGGCCTCGTTGACTTCCACCAGCACGCTGCCCAGCGCCGGGTTGAGCACCGCGTAGCCTGCGCCTTCGCCGTCCACCAGTTGGCCGTTGATTAACAGTCGGGTTTGCATGGTCCAGTCCTCCAGGAGTTATTTGCCGCTGCCGGCTACGCTTTCGCCGCCGCGGGTCAGGTAATAGGCGCCGAGGATCGGCAGCATGGTCACCAGCATCACCAACATGGCCACTACGTTGGTGACCGGCACATCGCGCGGCCGGCTTAACTGGTTGAGCAGCCAGATTGGCAGGGTGCGCTCGTGGCCTGCGGTGAAGGTGGTGACGATGATTTCATCGAACGACAAGGCAAAGGCCAGCATGCCGCCGGCCAGCAGTGCCGAGCCGAGGTTGGGCAAAACGATGTAGCGAAAGGTCTGCCAGCCGTCGGCGCCCAGGTCCATCGACGCCTCGATCAGGCTCTGCGAGGTGCGCCGCAGGCGGGCGATGACGTTGTTGTAGACGATCACCACGCAAAAGGTCGCGTGGCCGACGACGATGGTGAAAATGCCCGGCTCGATCCCCAGGGTCTTGAATGCCGAGAGCAGGGCGATGCCGGTGATGATCCCGGGCAGGGCGATGGGCAAAATCAGCATCAGCGAGATGCTCTCCTTGCCGAAAAAGCTGCGCCGGTACAGCGCCGCCGAGGCCAGGGTGCCGAGCACCAGGGCGATCAGCGTCGCCAGGCAGGCGACCTGCAGCGACAGTTTGATCGACTCCAGCACGTCCGGGCGCGCAAACGCCACGCTGAACCACTTCAGGGTCAAGCCCTGCGGTGGAAAGCTGAAGGCGGCGTCCTCGGTGTTGAAGGCATAGAGGAAGATGATCAGGATCGGGAAGTGCAGGAACACCAGCCCGCCCCAGGCCGCCAGGCGCAGGCCGATCGAGGCGCGTTCAGAGTGCATCGAAGGCCCCCAGGCGTTTGACTATGGTCAGGTACACGGCAATCAGCACGATCGGCACCAGGGTAAAGGCGGCAGCCATGGGCATGTTGCCGATGGCGCCCTGCTGGGCATAGACCATGCTGCCAATGAAGTAGCCGGGCGGGCCGACCAGTTGCGGGACGATAAAGTCGCCCAGGGTCAGCGAGAAGGTGAAGATCGAGCCTGCGGCTATGCCAGGTACCGACAGCGGCAGGATCACCTGCATGAAGGTCTGTCGCGGCCGCGCGCCAAGGTCCGCCGAGGCTTGCAGCAATGACGGCGGCAGGCGTTCCAGCGAAGCCTGGATCGGCAGGATCATGAACGGCAGCCAGATGTACACGAACACCAGGAAGCGCCCCAGGTGCGAGGTCGACAGGGTGCTGCCGCCGACCCCGGGAATAGCGAGGATGAACTGCAGCACCGGCCCCAGGTTGAGTTGCTGGACGAACCACTGGGCCACGCCGCCCTTGGCCAGCAGCAGGGTCCAGGCGTAGGCCTTGACGATGTAGCTGGCCCACATCGGCATCATCACCGCGATATAAAAGAACGCTTTGGTCTTGCCGCTGGTGTAGCGGGCCATGTAGTAGGCGATGGGGAAGGCCAGCACGGCGCTAGCCAGCGACACGGCGATGGCCATGCCCAGGGTGCGCAGGATGATGTCGAAGTTCGATGGGTTGAACAGCGCAGCGAAGTTGCCCAGGGTCAGGTCAGGGGTGACCGCCATGGTGAAGTCGTCGAAGGTGTAGAAACCCTGCCACAGCAGGCTCAGCAGCGACCCCAGGTAGATCGCGCCAAACCACAGCAGCGGCGGCACCAGCAGCAGCGCCAGGTACAGGTTGGGGCGCCGGTAGAGCAGGGTCGAGAAGCGCCGCATGACGCCCGGCGCGCTGTTTGCCAGAGCCTGGGTCATTTCAGTGGCCCTCGCCGGGCACGGTTTCCTGCAACGCCGTCATCGCCTCGCGGGCCCAGCGTGCCTGCAGGCGCTGGCCGGGCTGCCAGGGCGCGGCGTGTTCCTGCCACTGGTTGTTGGCCTGGCTGATGCTCAGCAACTGGCCGTTGTCCAGCTGCAGCTCGTAGCGGGTGGCGCTGCCCTGGTACTGGATATCGTGGAGCAGGCCGCTGACCTGGATTTCGTTGCTGGCCGCCGGCTGGTCGCCAAGGCGGATGTGTTCCGGGCGGATCGAGAACGGCAGCTGGCTGCCATTGAGCTGCTGCGCCAATGCGCCGCGCAGCACATTCGAGGTGCCGACGAACTCGGCGACGAAAGTGGTCGCCGGCTTCATGTACAGGTTGCGTGGAGTGTCGACCTGCTCGATGCGGCCGCGGTTGAACACCGCGACGCGGTCCGACATCGACAGCGCCTCGGTCTGGTCATGGGTGACAAAGATGAAGGTGATGCCCAATTGGCGCTGCAGCTTTTTCAGCTCGCCCTGCATTTGCTCGCGCAGTTTCAGGTCCAGCGCTCCCAGCGGTTCATCGAGCAGCAGCACCCGCGGGCGATTGACCAGCGCCCGCGCCAGGGCCACGCGCTGGCGCTGGCCGCCAGACAGTTGCACCGGCCTGCGCTGGCCATAGCCGCCCAGGGCAACCATGGCCAGGGCCTCTTCGGCGCGGGCATGGCGTTCGGCCTTGGCCACGCCCTTGACCTTGAGGCCATAGGCGACGTTGTCGCGCACGTTCATGTGCGGGAACAGCGCGTAGTCCTGGAACACCGTGTTGACGTCGCGCTGGTAGGGCGGCAACCCCGCCGCCTCTTCACCGTGGATGCGGATCGACCCGGCACTGGGTTGCTCGAAGCCTGCAATCAGGCGCAGGCAGGTGGTCTTGCCCGACCCTGAGGGACCGAGCATCGAGAAGAACTCACCGTCGTGGATGTCGATCGACACCTGGTCAACCGCCCTGACCTCGCCAAAGGTGCGCGAGACATTGGTGAACTGCACTGCAAGGGTCATGGTGCGAAGCTCCAGCAAGAGGGAGCAAGCCCGCGTCTTCAGGTGGGAGCGGGCTTGCCCCGCGACAGGGCCCTAACGGCCGCCCATGATCGCAATATAGTCCTGGGTCCAGCGGCTATAGGGCACGAACTTGCCCCCTTCGGCCTGCGGGGTCTTCCAGAAGGCGATCTTGTCGAACTGGTCGAAACCATTGGTCTTGCAGCCCTCGGCGCCGAGCAGTTCGCTGCCGCTGCAGGCCGCCGGCACCGCGGGCAGCGAGCCGAACCAGGCCGCTACGTCGCCCTGGACCTTGGGCTGCAGCGACCAGTCCATCCACTTGTAGGCGCAGTTGGGGTGCTTGGCCTCGCTGTGCAGCATGGTGGTGTCGGCCCAGCCGGTGGCGCCTTCCTTGGGAATGGTCGAGGCCACCGGCTGTTTGTCGGCTTGCAGGCCGTTGACCATGTAGCCCCAGGAACTGGAGGCGACCACGCCCTCGTTCTTGACGTCACTCATCTGCACCGTGGCATCGTGCCAGTAACGGTGGATCAGCGGATGTTGCTGGCGCAGCAGGTCGAGCACCGCTTGGTACTGGGTTTCGTTCAGTTCATAGGGGTTGTGGATGCCCAGTTCAGGTTTGGCCGACTTCAGGTACAGCGCCGCATCGGCGATGTAGATCGGCCCGTCGTAGGCCTGCACCCGGCCCTTGTTGGGCTTGCCGTCGGGCAGCTCCTGCGGCTCGAAAACCACGCTCCAGCTGGTCGGCGCCTGCTTGAACACCTCGGTGTTGTACAGCAGCACGTTCGGACCCCATTGGTAGGGCGTGCCGTACACCTGTTGGTTGACCACGTACCAGGCGCCGTCCTTGAGCCGCGGGTCGAGGTTCTTCCAGTTGGGGATCAGCGCGGTATTGATCGGCTGCACGCGCTTGCCGGCGATCAGGCGCAGCGAGGCGTCACCGGAGGCGGTGACCAGGTCGTAACCGCCCTTGGTCATCAGGCTGACCATCTCGTCGGAGGTGGCGGCGGTCTTGACGCTGACCTTGCAGCCGGTGTCCTTCTCGAAGCCGGTTACCCAGTCGTAGGCCTTGTCGCTTTCACCGCGCTCGATGTAACCCGGCCAGGCGACGATATCCAGCTGGCCTTCGCCGGCGCCCACGGCTTTCAGCGGTTCGGCGGCCTGCAGGCTGGCGCTGGCCAGCAGGGCGGTGCTCAGGGCGCAGAGCGTGGCGGTCTTGTGCACGAACATGGTGTTCCCTCTTGTTGGAATTATCTCGGGGCGGTGAAAGTGCAGGTATAGCTGGTTTAAGCGTAGGCAACATCTGGAAGCAAATGCATTCAGCTTCGCTTCAGCCTGCGGCAGTACTCTTTGGGCTTCTTTCCTCCCCATGGAGATGCCCCATGAACACCCGCGGCTTGCTTGATCAACTGCTCAAATCCGGCCAGGACCTGCTGCAGAACCAGGGCGGCAAAAGCCCTGCCGGCAAATCCGGCGGCCTTGGCGACCTGCTCGGCGGCAAGGGCGGTGGTGGCCTGGGCAGCCTGCTCTCCGGTGCCGGCGGCGGTGCTCTGGCGGCAGGGGCGATGGGCTTGCTGCTGGGCAACAAAAAGGCTCGCAAGTACGGCGGCAAGGCCCTGACCTACGGCGGCCTGGCGGCCCTCGGGGTGATCGCCTACAAGGCCTACGGCAACTGGCAGGCCAAGCAGGGCACTGCGGTGCAGGGGGGGCCGCAAACCCTCGACCGCCTGCCGCCGGCCCAGGTCGAGCAGCACAGCCAGGCGATCCTCAAGGCGCTGGTGGCAGCGGCCAAGTCCGATGGCCATGTCGATGACCGCGAGCGGGCGCTGATCGAGGGCGAATTCGTCAAGCTGTCCAGCGACCAGGAACTGCAACACTGGCTGCACGCCGAGCTGAACAAACCGCTGGACCCGGCCGACGTCGCCCGCGCCGCCAGCACCCCGGAAATGGCCGCCGAAATGTACATCGCCAGTGTCATGCTGGTGGACGAGGAGCATTTCATGGAGCGTGCCTACCTGGACGAACTGGCGCGCCAGCTCAAGCTTGACCCGGCGCTCAAGAGCGAGCTGGAAAACCAGGTAAAACTTGCTGCCAGTCAATGAAACCGGGCTAATGGCCAGTATCTAGCCCGTTTGGCCCGATCCAGCCGTTAAGTCAGCCGCAAAAGCGCGCAGCCGCTGGGCTATACTCTGCCCATTTTTCCTGCTCGCGTAGAACACTTGAGGGCTGACTGTGAAAAACTGGACCTTGCGCCAACGGATCCTGGCGAGCTTCGCCGTGATTATCGCCATCATGTCGCTGATGGTGGTCGCTGCCTATTCGCGACTGGTGGCCATAGAGTCCGGCGAGGAAGCGGTGCGAACCGACAGCATCCCCGGGGTCTACTACAGCTCCATGATCCGCAGTGCCTGGGTCGACAGCTATGTACTGACCCAGCAGCTGGTGGGCCTGAGTGACCATCGCGAGCTCACCTCGGCCGACATGGAGCTGTACAAGGGCTTTGAAGAGCGCCTCAAACAGCACATGGCCAGCTACCAGGCGACCATTCGCGAGAAGGACGACCAGGCCAGCTTCGACCAGTTCGGCCAGCTCGAAGCGGGCTACCTGAAAGCGGTGGATAGCGTCCTGGAGGCCTACCGCAAGAAGGATTACCCCGAAGCCCAGCGCCTGCTCGCCGAGGTGCTGACCCCGGCCTGGGTCGATGGCCGCAAGCACCTGAACGGGGTGATCGAGCGCAACCGTCATTCGGCCGAATCCGCCACCGACTCCATCGTCAGCGCCGTGGCCACGGCCAAGTTCAGCATGATCGTCTCGCTGTTGCTGGCGATTGTCGCCGCAACCATCTGCGGCCTGGTGCTGATGCGCGCCATCACCGCACCGATGCAGCGTATCGTCCATGCCCTGGACAAGCTCAGCGGCGGCGACCTCAGCGTGCGCCTGAATCTGGACCGCAAGGACGAGTTCGGCGCGGTCGAAACCGGCTTCAACGAAATGATGGGCGAACTGACCAACCTGGTGTCCCAGGCCCAGCGTTCGTCGGTGCAGGTCACTACCTCGGTGACCGAGATCGCCGCCACCTCCAAGCAGCAACAGGCCACCGCCACCGAGACCGCTGCCACCACCACCGAAATCGGCGCCACTTCGCGGGAAATCGCCGCGACTTCCCGCGACCTGGTGCGGACCATGACCGAAGTAACCTCGGCCGCCGACCAGGCCTCGATCCTGGCCGGCTCCGGCCAGCAGGGCCTGGCGCGCATGGAAGAGACCATGCACCAGGTGATGGGCGCGGCCGATCTGGTCAACAACAAGCTGGCGATCCTCAACGAGAAGGCCGGCAACATCAACCAGGTGGTGGTGACCATCGTCAAGGTCGCCGACCAGACCAACCTGCTGTCGCTCAACGCCGCCATTGAGGCGGAAAAAGCCGGTGAGTACGGCCGCGGTTTCGCCGTGGTCGCCACTGAAGTGCGGCGCCTGGCCGACCAGACTGCCGTGGCCACCTACGACATCGAGCAGATGGTTCGCGAGATCCAGTCGGCGGTGTCGGCCGGGGTCATGGGCATGGACAAGTTCTCCGAAGAAGTGCGCCGCGGCATGTTCGAGGTGCAGCAGGTCGGCGAGCAACTGACCCAGATCATTCACCAGGTCCAGGCCCTGGCGCCGCGGGTGTTGATGGTCAACGAAGGCATGCAGGCCCAGGCCACCGGCGCCGAACAGATCAACCACGCCCTGGCGCAGTTGGGCGATGCCAGCAGCCAGACGGTCGAATCGTTGCGCCAGGCCAGCTTTGCCATTGACGAACTGAGCCAGGTGGCCACCGGCCTGCGTGGCGGCGTGTCGCGGTTCAAAGTCTGACCTGCCGATGAACGACCTTCAGCCTCGCCGCAACCAGGATGCGGCCTCCCACGGCACCCTGTACCTGGTGTTTCGCATCGGCGACCAGCGCTTTGCCCTGGACGCCCATGAGGTCGCCGAAGTGCTGCCGCGCCTGCCGCTCAAGCCCATTGCCCAGACCCCGGCCTGGGTGGCCGGGGTGCTGGCGCATCGTGGCGCGCTGGTACCGGTGATCGACGTCGGCGCCTTGAGCTTCGGTTTGCCGGCGCCGGTGCGCACCAGCACGCGCCTGGTCCTGGTGCACTACCGTGCCGACCCGTTGCGCCCGCACTTGCGGCTGGGGCTGATCCTCGAACAGGCCACCGATACCCTGCGTTGCGACCCCGCCGAGTTCCAGCCCTATGGCCTGGACAACCAGCAGGCGCCTTACCTGGGGCCGGTGCGCGAGGATGCCCACGGTTTGCTGCAGTGCATCGGTGTACAGGACCTGCTCAGCGCCGAGGTGCGCCAGCTGTTGTTCCCGCCTGAGCTGGCGGCGAGCGACGAGGGCCTGGCATGAGTGGCGAACAGCGCTTCTTTCGCTTTTTGCAGGATCGGATCGGCCTGGATGTCGCCTCGGTCGGCGCAGCGATGGTCGAGCGCGCCTTGCGTCAGCGCTGCGCCACCCTCGAAGCCCGCGACCTGGATGACTACTGGCTGCGCCTGCAGCAGTCGAGCCAGGAGCAGCAGGCGCTGATCGAGGCGGTGATCGTTCCGGAAACCTGGTTCTTCCGTTATCCGGAGTCGTTCAACGCCCTGGTGACCCTGGCGCGCAAGCGCCTGGCCGAGCTCGGTGGCATGCGCCCGCTGCGCATCCTCAGCCTGCCGTGCTCGACCGGCGAAGAGCCGTATTCGATTGCCATGGCCCTGCTCGACGGCGGCTTTGCCGGGCACAGCTTTCGCGTCGACGCTATGGACATCAGCCCCAATTCGATTGATCGCGCCGAACAGGCGCTGTACGGGCGCAACTCGTTCCGTGGCTCGCACCTAGACTTTCGCGAGCGGCACTTCAGCGACAGCGACGAAGGCCAGCGCCTCGACGAGCGGGTTCGCCAGCAGGTCAAGCTGCAGGTCGGCAATGTCCTGGATCCGGCGCTCAAGGCCCGGGAGGGCAGTTACGATTTCGTGTTCTGCCGCAACCTGCTGATCTACTTCGACGTCCCCACCCAGCAGCGGGTGTTCGAGGTGCTCAAAAGCCTGATCCATGAGCAAGGTGTGCTGTTCATCGGCCCGGCCGAAGGCAGCCTGCTGGCGCGCATGGGCATGCGCCCGGTGGGCATTGCCCAATCCTTTGCCTACGTACGCCAGGCTGAAATGCAGCCGGCGCCGCCGAGCAAGCCGTTGGCGATCCCTTTGCCGTTGACAGTGCCGGTGACGGCGGCCAGCGTGCCGCGCCCGGCGCCGCTGACGGTGCGCAAGCTCAAGCCGATTGCGCCGCCGCCGAAGCCCGCCGCGCAGGATGCGGCCAGCCAATTGCTGGCGCAGATCGCCCAACTGGCCAATGCCGGTAGCAGCACCGAGGCCCAGGCCGCGTGTACCCGTTACCTGCAGCAGTATCCGCCCACTGCCCAGGTGTTCTACTGGCTGGGCTTGCTCAGTGATACCGCCGGCGACAGCGGCGAAGCCCTGAGCCATTACCGCAAGGCGCTGTACCTTGACCCCCAGCATCCGGAGGCACTGGTGCACCTGGCCGCGCTGCTGGCTTCGCAAGGTGATGTCGCAGGCGCCCGGCGCCTGCAGGAACGGGCCGCACGGCGCGCTGACCGGGAGTCTGAGCAATGATGGGTGACAACGACGTGCAACTGGTCGCCAGTGACGCCGCCAGCATCGACGATTGCTGGAACCGTATCGGCGTACACGGCGACAAGAGCTGCCCGCTGCTTGATGAACATATTCACTGCCGCAACTGCGACGTCTATGCCGCTGCAGCGACGCGCCTGCTGGACCGCTATTCGTTGTCTCAGGAAGCCCACGAGCAGAGCGAGGCGCCTGAGCAAGCCAGCAGTGGCCGCTCATTGCTGCTGTTTCGCCTGGGCGAGGAGTGGCTGGCGCTGGCCACCCGCTGCCTGGTCGAGGTTGCGCCGCTGCAGCAGGTGCATTCCCTGCCACACCAGCGCTCGCGGGTGCTGCATGGCGTGGCCAATGTACGTGGCGCGCTGGTGCCCTGCCTGTCGCTGGGCGACCTGCTCGGCCTTGAAACCCAGGGTTCGGCGCCAACCTCGGCGCGGATCATGCCGCGCATGCTGATCATCGCCGCTGCCGGCGGCTCGGTAGTGGTCCAGGTCGATGAAGTGGACGGCATCCATGCTCTGGACCCCGTCCGCCTGGGGGCCGAGCAGGGCGAAACGCGTTTTACCGCAGCGGTGCTGCAATGGCGCGGACGCAGTGTTCGCGTGCTGGATGAAGACCAAGTGCTGTCTGCCGTGAACCGGAGCCTGTCATGACCCCAGAGCAAATGCGCGACGCCTCGTTGCTCGAGCTGTTCAGCCTGGAGGCCGAAGCCCAGACCCAGGTGCTCAGTGCCGGGCTGCTGGCGCTGGAGCGCAACCCGACCCAGGCCGACCAGCTTGAAGCGTGCATGCGCGCAGCCCATTCGCTCAAGGGCGCGGCGCGGATTGTCGGCGTCGATGCCGGGGTCAGCGTCGCCCATGTCATGGAAGACTGCCTGGTCGGCGCCCAGGAAGGCCGCTTGCTGCTGCGCCCGGAGCATATCGATGCGCTGTTGCAGGGCACCGACCTGCTGATGCGCATCGCCACGCCGGGCGATGCCAGTATCGATGCCGCGGTGCAGACCTTTCTGGTGCAGATGGCCGCGTTGCTCGACCCTGGTGCACCAGCAGCGCCTGCGATCGCAGCGCCGCCATTGCCGGAACCCGAGCCCGAACCCGAACCACTGGCGGTCGAGCTGCCAAGCGTTGACCCCGAGCCCGAGGTTGAAGCCGCGCCGGTGCGCAGCGGCAAACGCACGACCGAGGGCGGTGAGCGGGTCTTGCGGGTCACGGCTGAGCGCTTGAACAGCCTGCTCGACCTGTCGAGCAAATCGCTGGTCGAAACCCAGCGGCTCAAGCCTTACCTGGCCACCCTGCAGCGCCTCAAACGCATGCACGGGCAAAGTATCCGCGCCCTCGATGGCCTCAAGCAGCAACTGGAAAGCAGCGGCCAGAGCGCCGAAGTCCAGGACGCTTTGGCCCAGGCCCAGCGTCTGCTCGGTGAGACCCAGCAAATTCTGTTGCAGCAAGCCTCCGATCTCGATGAGTTCGGCTGGCAGGCCAGCCAGCGCGCGCAGCTGCTTTACGACACCGCACTGGCCTGTCGCATGCGTCCGTTTGCCGATGTGCTGACCGGGCAAAGCCGCATGGTTCGTGACCTCGGGCGCTCGCTGGGCAAGCAGGTGCGCCTGGACATCGACGGCGAGAAAACTCAGGTCGACCGCGACGTACTGGAAAAGCTCGAAGCGCCCTTGACCCACCTGCTGCGCAATGCCGTCGATCACGGTATCGAATCGCCCGAGCGGCGCCTGGTGGCCGGCAAGCCCCTGGAAGGGCAGATCCGCCTGCGTGCCTCGCACCAGGCCGGGTTGCTGGTGCTTGAGATCAGCGACGATGGCGGCGGCGTCGACTTGGCACACTTGCGCCAGAGCATCGTCGAGCGCCAGTTGTCACCGGCCGAAACCGTGGCGCAGATGAGCGAGGCCGAGCTGCTGACCTTCCTGTTTTTGCCCGGCTTCAGCCTGCGTGACCGGGTTACCGAGGTGTCCGGGCGCGGTGTCGGCCTGGACGCCGTGCAGCACATGGTTCGCCAGTTGCGCGGCTCGATCGAGCTGACCCAGACCAGCGGCCAGGGCAGTTGCTTTCACCTCGAAGTACCGCTGACCCTGTCGGTGGTGCGCAGCCTGGTGGTCGAGGTTGGCGCCGAAGCCTATGCCTTCCCGCTGGCACATATCGAACGCACCCTGGAGCTGCCGGCCGAGGCCATCGTGCAGATCGAGGGCCGCCAGCATTTCTGGCATGAGGGCCGGCATATCGGCCTGGTTGCGGCCAGTCAGTTGCTCAACCGTCCGCCAAGCCAGGGCGAAGGGCAGAGCATCAAGGTGGTGGTGATTCGCGAGCGCGACATGCTCTACGGCGTGGCGGTCGAGCGCCTGATCGGCGAACGGGTGCTGGTGGTGATGCCGCTGGATGCGCGCCTGGGCAAGGTCCAGGATATTTCCGCCGGGGCTTTGCTCGACGACGGCGCGGTGGTGCTGATCATCGATGTCGAAGACCTGCTGCGTTCGGTGGAAAAACTCCTCAGCACCGGCCGCCTGGAGCGTATCGAGCGCGGCCAGCGCAGCGTGCGCGAGGCGGCGCGCAAGCGCGTGCTGGTGGTCGACGACTCGCTGACCGTGCGCGAACTGCAGCGCAAGCTGCTGAGCAACAAGGGCTATGAAGTGGCCGTTGCGGTCGACGGCATGGACGGCTGGAACGCCTTGCGCAGCGAAGACTTCGACCTGCTGATCACCGACATCGACATGCCGCGCATGGACGGTATCGAACTGGTCACGCTGCTGCGGCGCGACAGCCGCCTGCAATCGCTGCCGGTGATGGTGGTGTCGTACAAAGACCGCGAAGAAGATCGTCGCCGTGGACTGGACGCCGGGGCCGACTACTATTTGGCAAAGGCCAGTTTTCACGATGATGCCTTGCTCGACGCCGTCGTCGAGCTGATCGGGGGAGCGCAGGGATGAAAATCGCCATCGTCAACGATATGCCCATGGCCGTGGAGGCCTTGCGCCGGGCGTTGGCATTCGAACCGGCCCATCAGGTGATCTGGGTCGCCAGCAATGGCGCCGATGCGGTCAAGCTGTGTGCCGAGCAGTTACCGGACCTGATCCTCATGGATTTGATCATGCCGGTCATGGATGGCGTCGAGGCCACCCGGCGGATCATGGCCGAGACGCCGTGCGCCATCGTTATCGTCACCGTCGACCGCCAGCAGAACGTCCACCGGGTGTTTGAGGCCATGGGCCATGGCGCCCTTGACGTGGTCGATACTCCGGCCCTTGGCGCCGGCGATCCGCGTGAAGCGGCAGCGCCGCTGCTGCGCAAGATCCTCAATATCGGCTGGCTGATCGGCCAGCAGCGCAGCACCCCGACCCGGGCCATGGCGGCGCCGGTGCGAGAAGCCGCGCAGCGCCAGGGCCTGGTTGCCATTGGCTCTTCGGCGGGCGGCCCGGCGGCCCTGGAAGTGCTGCTCAAGGGCTTGCCGCGCAGTTTTCCGGCGGCCATCGTGCTGGTCCAGCACGTTGACCAGGTGTTCGCCGCCGGCATGGCCGAATGGCTCAGCAGCGCCTCGGGCCTGGCGGTGCGCCTGGCCAGCGAAGGCGAGCCGCCGCAACCGGGGCAGGTGCTGCTGGCCGGCACCAACCACCACATTCGCCTGCTCAAGAACGGCAACCTGGCCTATACCGCTGAGCCGGTAAACGAAATCTACCGGCCCTCGATCGACGTATTTTTTGAAAGCGTGGCCCGCTACTGGCGCGGCGACGCGGTCGGCGTACTGCTCACCGGCATGGGGCGCGATGGCGCCCAGGGCCTGAAGCTGATGCGCCAACAGGGCTTTCTGACCATCGCCCAGGATCAGCAGAGCAGCGCGGTGTACGGCATGCCCAAGGCAGCCGCCGCGATAGACGCCGCCGTCGAAATTCGCCCTCTGGAGCGAATCGCCGCGCGATTGATGGAAATTTTTCCAAAATGACGATATGTATTGAGCCACGCCGGCTGGCCGGCAGTGACCAGGTGACAGCGCATGAATGATTTACCGCTCGACGGTTTTCCGACCATGAATGAAAATTCGGCAATGGTCCTCTTGGTCGACGATCAGGCAATGATCGGCGAAGCGGTGCGGCGTGGCCTGGCTCACGAAGAGAACATCGATTTCCACTTCTGCGCCGACCCGCACCAGGCGGTGGCCCAGGCTGTGCGCATCAAGCCCACGGTGATTCTCCAGGACCTGATCATGCCCGGCCTTGACGGCCTGACCCTGGTGCGCGAATACCGCAACAACCCGGCCACCCAGGACATCCCGATCATCGTCCTGTCGACCAAGGAGGACCCGCTGGTCAAGAGCGCCGCCTTTGCCGCCGGGGCCAACGACTACCTGGTGAAGCTGCCGGACAACATCGAGCTGGTGGCGCGTATCCGCTACCACTCGCGCTCCTACCTGACCCTGCTGCAGCGCGACGAGGCCTACCGCGCCCTGCGCGTCAGCCAGCAGCAGTTGCTCGACACCAACCTGGTGCTGCAGCGGCTGATGAACTCCGACGGCCTCACGGGGCTTTCCAACCGTCGCCACTTCGACGAGTACCTGGAGCTGGAATGGCGCCGGGCCATGCGCGAACAGGCGCAGTTGTCGTTGCTGATGATCGATGTCGACTATTTCAAGTCGTTCAACGACACCTTCGGCCACCTGGCCGGTGACGAAGCGCTGCGCAAGGTCGCCGAAGCCATTCGCGCCTCCTGCGCCCGCCCCAGCGACCTGCCGGCCCGTTACGGTGGCGAGGAATTCGCCCTGGTGCTGCCCAACACCTCGCCGGGTGGCGCCCGCCTGGTGGCGGAAAAACTGCGCCAGACCGTGGCGGCGATGAACATCGCCCACACCATGCCCAACGCCGACTCGGTGCTCACCGTGAGTATCGGCCTGGCGACCCTTACCCCGGGTATCGGCAGCCATTGCCGGCAACTGATTTCGGCAGCGGACAAAGGCCTGTACCTGGCCAAGAACAACGGCCGTAACCAGGTCGGGGTGGATTGACGGTAGCTACAAGCGGCAAGCTTCAAGCTGCAAGAAAAAACCTGGCGCCGGGTTTTTCTCCGGCCTCTTGTCGCTTGTAGCTTGCCGCTTGAAGCTGTAACTCCGCTATACTCTCCGGCTTTTCTACAGAATACGCACGAGAGCTGCCCGCCCATGGAAATCCAACCGATCCTGAACACCATCAAGGACCTCACCGAGCGCTCCGAGTCCATTCGGGGGTATCTTTGACTACGATCAAAAGCATGACCGCCTGATCGAAGTCAACCGCGAGCTCGAAGACCCGAACGTCTGGAACAAGCCCGAGTACGCTCAGGCCCTGGGCCGCGAACGTGCCATGCTGGCGCAGGTCGTCGAGACCCTGGACAAGATGTCCGGTGGCCTGGCCGACTGCCAGGACCTGCTCGACATGGCCGTCGAGGAAAATGACGAAGGCGCCGCGAGCGACGTCGTGACCGAGCTGCAAGGTCTGGAAGAAAGCCTGGCACAGCTTGAGTTCCGTCGCATGTTCAGCGGCGAGATGGACATGAACAACGCCTACCTGGACATCCAGGCCGGCTCCGGTGGTACCGAAGCGCAGGACTGGGCCAACATCCTCCTGCGCATGTACCTGCGCTGGGCCGACAAGCGCGGTTTCGACGCCACCATCATCGAGCTTTCCGAGGGTGAAGTCGCCGGCATCAAGGGTGCCACCGTGCACATCAAGGGCGAGTACGCCTTTGGCTGGCTGCGTACCGAGATCGGCGTGCACCGCCTGGTGCGCAAGAGCCCGTTCGACTCCGGCGCCCGTCGCCACACCTCGTTCTCGGCGGTGTTCGTGTCGCCCGAGATCGACGACAAGGTCGAAATCGACATCAACCCGTCCGACCTGCGCGTCGACACCTACCGCTCCTCGGGCGCCGGTGGCCAGCACGTAAACACCACCGACTCGGCAGTACGTATCACCCACGTGCCGACCAACACCGTGGTGGCCTGCCAGAACGAACGCTCCCAGCACGCCAACAAGGACACCGCCATGAAAATGCTGCGGGCCAAGTTGTACGAGCTGGAAATGCAGAAGCGCAACGCCGCCTCGCAGGCACTGGAAGACAGCAAGTCGGACATCGGCTGGGGCCACCAGATCCGTTCGTACGTGCTGGATGACTCGCGTATCAAGGACCTGCGTACCGGCGTCGAGCGCAGCGACTGCCAGAAGGTGCTGGACGGCGACCTCGACCAGTACCTGGAAGCGAGCCTCAAGCAGGGGCTGTAAGCCGCACACCACCGCCGCGATGCCCGGCCGCCCGCCGGCATCGCGCGCCCTGCCCGAAAAGGGCAACGAATACCTGATGGAAAGAATGACGACATGAGCGACCTGAAGACCGAATCGCAAGACCTGCAACAGGAAGAAAACAACCTGATCGCGCTGCGCAAGGAAAAACTTGCTGCCGAGCGCGCCAAGGGTAACGCCTTCCCCAACGACTTCCGCCGTGACAGCTACTGCAACGACCTGCAGAAACAGTATGTCGACAAGACCAAGGAAGAGCTGGAAGCAGCAGCGATTCCGGTCAAGGTTGCCGGGCGCATCATGCTCAACCGTGGCTCGTTCATGGTGATCCAGGACATGACCGGGCGCATCCAGGTCTACGTCAACCGCAAGACCCTGCCGGAAGAAACCCTGGCCGCGGTCAAGACCTGGGACCTGGGCGACATCATCGCCGCCGAAGGTACCCTGGCGCGCTCCGGCAAGGGCGACCTGTACGTCGAAATGACCAGCGTGCGCCTGCTGACCAAGTCGCTGCGCCCGCTGCCGGACAAGCACCACGGCCTGACCGACACCGAGCAGCGCTACCGCCAGCGCTACGTCGACCTGATGGTCAACGATGAAACCCGCCACACCTTCCGCGTTCGCTCGCAGGTCATCGCCCACATCCGCAACTTCCTGATGGCCCGCGACTTCCTCGAAGTCGAGACGCCAATGCTGCAGACCATTCCTGGTGGCGCCGCAGCCAAGCCGTTCGAAACCCACCACAATGCCCTGGACATGCAGATGTTCCTGCGCATCGCCCCGGAGCTGTACCTCAAGCGCCTGGTGGTCGGTGGTTTCGAGAAGGTCTTCGAGATCAACCGCAACTTCCGTAACGAAGGCGTTTCGACCCGGCACAACCCCGAGTTCACCATGCTCGAGTTCTACCAGGCCCACGCCGACTACGAAGACAACATGGACCTCACCGAGGAGCTGTTCCGCGAACTGGCCCAGCTGGTTCTGGGCAGCACCGACGTGCCGTACGGCGACAAGGTGTTCCACTTCGGCGAGCCGTTCGTGCGCCTGTCGGTGTTCGACTCGATCCTCAAGTACAACCCCGAGATCAGCGCCGCCGACCTGCAGGACATCGACAAGGCCCGTGAGATCGCCAAGAAAGCCGGCGCCAAGGTGCTCGGCTTCGAAGGCCTGGGCAAGCTGCAGGTGATGATTTTCGAAGAGCTGGTCGAGCACAAGCTCGAGCAGCCGCACTTCATCACCCAGTACCCGTTCGAAGTCTCGCCGCTGGCCCGTCGCAACGACGACAACCCGAACGTCACCGACCGCTTCGAGCTGTTCATCGGTGGCCGTGAAATCGCCAACGCCTACTCCGAGCTCAACGATGCCGAAGACCAGGCCGAGCGCTTCATGGCCCAGGTGGCCGAGAAAGACGCCGGTGACGACGAAGCCATGCACTACGATGCCGACTTCGTCCGTGCCTTGGAATACGGCATGCCGCCAACCGCCGGTGAAGGCATCGGCATCGACCGTCTGGTGATGCTGCTGACCAACTCGCCATCGATTCGCGACGTCATCCTGTTCCCGCACATGCGCCCACAGGCCTGAGCGAACTGAACAAGCCGCCTTCCGGGGCGGCTTTTTCATGCCTGGAAGAAATTCATCGATCGGATCCAACGTTTGGGGTAGACCAGCAGTGACTCCTGCAATGACTCAACAAGGCGCCGCCTGCGTGGCTACAGCGGTGGCCGAAAGCGTGCAGTACCAGGGCCGCAAGGCCAGCCGCGAAGGCAGCGAGCAGCGCCGCCAGCAGATCCTCGACGCGGCCATGCGCATCGTCGTGCGTGATGGCGTGCGCGGCGTGCGCCACCGCGCGGTGGCAGCCGAGGCCGGCGTGCCGCTGTCGGCGACTACCTATTACTTCAAGGACATCGAAGACCTGCTCACCGACACCTTCGCCCAGTATGTCGAACGCAGCGCGGCCTACATGGCCAAGCTCTGGGAGAACACCGAGGTGGTGCTGCGCCAGTTGCTCTCCCAGGGCGATGGCAGCCCGCAGTGGCGGGCGCGCCTGGCCGACGAAGTGGCGAAGATGACCACCGACTATGTGCAGCGCCAATTGCATAACCGCCGCGACTTTCTGATGGCCGAGCAGGCCTTTCGCCAGGAGGCGCTGCTGTGCCCGCGCCTGGCCGAGCTGGTCAAGCTGCACGAGCAGATTCTGCTGCGCGGCGCCGTGCAGATGCTGCAGGTGGTAGGCTCGTGTCAGCCACAACAGGATGCCCTGGTGTTGACGGCGATTATCGAGCAGATGGAATATCAGGGCCTGCTCGACGCTGAACAAGCCCAGGCTGAAGCGCCGATGCTCGCTATTCTTACCCGGTACCTGCATCTGGTCTTGGCGTCGGTGTAAGGCGCGAACCTATTTCAAGGAGAGGTTGATGAAAGCCAGAACCCTGCTGTTGGCATTGTCGTTCTTGCTGCTTGGCGGTTGTCTGGTCACCTTCAACGAGCCGATTCCGGGCAACAAACCTGCGCCCAAGGCCCTGCTCGGCACCTGGACCAGCAAGGACGCCTGGGGCGAGCCGCTGACCCTGCAGATCAGCCGCAGCGGTGGCAACGCCTACAAGGCAGTGGCCATCGGCAAGAACAAGAAGCGCGACGAGTACGCCTTCACCGTGTCCCAGCACGGCAATCGCTGGTACCTCTCGGCCGGCGTGCCCAAGCGCCTGGGCGGCAACTTCCTGATCGGCGGCTTTGAAGTGCTCGATAACAAGGAACTGGTGGTCTACAACCTTGATGTCGAGCAGGTCAACCAGGCCGTGCAGAAGAAAGAACTCAGCGGCCGCAGCATCGAGGTGCCCGAAGAAAACGGCGAAGGGGTTCTAATCGACAGCCCGGCCGAGCGCGTCCTGGCTTACCTGGACGACCCGGCCAACTCCGACCTGTTCATCGAAGTGGCGCGCTTCAAGCGGGCCGGCAAGTAATCAGCGCAATTCAAGGAGTGTAGGGTGGACGAGTACCAGCAGACGATACGTGCCCTGTCTGATCGCATTGTCCTGGCGCAAACGCCCATTCGCGTGCTCGATGCGGTGAAGTGGGACGACAATATCCGCCAGGGTTTCCTCAAGGCCAAGGGCAAGGAGCTGCCAGCGGTAGACCGCGCCTACTACCAGGGCCGGCCGCTGTCGTTCGACTCGGCGGCAGTCAAGCTCGAGTTCCAGAACATCGAGCGCGACATCACCCGCCAGCTTGGCCAGTTCAACCCGGTCGGGCAGATCATGCGGCGCATGTGCAAGGAATACCGCATGGTGGTGCGCATGCTCGAAGCGCGCGGCACCGAGGATTTCGGCCTGATCTCCCAGGAACTGTACGGCGCCGCCTCCGATGCCTTCCATGCCGGTGACCCGACCCTGGCCGACCTCGGCCTGATGCTCTCGGACTACCTGAACAACATCGACGGCCGTGGCGACCTCAAGGACGAGCCGAAGAACCTCACCGCCAAGCAGGCCGTGGAGATGCTCCAGGGCCGCCTGAACAAGGTGTTCAACGAGGCCGAAGACACCATCCGCGTGTTCGAGTCCGACGGTATCGTCGCCGACGCCGCCGCTGGCGCCGACTACATCAAGATCCGCGCCGACGCCATGTTCAACAGCCGCGATGTGCGCGCGCTGGAGGTTCACGAAGGCCTGGTGCACGTCGGCACCACCCTCAACGGTCTCAACCAGCCGATCTGCACCTTCCTGGCCAAGGGCCCGCCCTCGTCGACCGTGACCCAGGAAGGCCTGGCGATCCTCATGGAAGTGATCGCCTTCGCCTCCTACCCCAGCCGCCTGCGCAAGCTGACCAACCGCACCCGCGCCATCCATATGGTCGAGGAGGGCGCCGACTTCATGCAGGTGTATGAGTTTTTCCGCGCCCAGGGCTTCGAGATGGCCGAGAGCTACGGCAACGCCAGCCGGGTGTTCCGTGGCTCGGTGCCCAATGGTTTGCCGTTTACCAAGGACTTGTCCTATCTCAAGGGCTTTATCATGGTTTACAACTATATTCAGTTGGCCGTGCGCAAGGGCAAGCTCGAACAGATCCCCTTGTTGTTCTGCGGCAAGACCACCCTTGAAGACATGCGCACCTTGCGCCAACTGGTCGATGAAGGCCTGGTGGAACCGCCCAAGTACCTGCCTGAGCAGTTTCGCGACCTCAACGCGTTGTCGGCCTGGATGTGTTTCTCCAACTTCCTCAACCACCTGAGCCTGGACCGGATTGAAGCCGATTACTCGAACATTCTCTGAAGCATGGCGCAGGCATCTGGGCCTGCTGCTGGTGCTGCTGAGTCTGGGCGGTTGCAGTTCGCTGTTGTTCTATCCCGAGCCTGGCCAGCCGTTCACCCCCGAGAAAGCCAAACTCGCGTACCGCGACGTGACCCTGACCGCCGCCGACGGCACCCGCCTGCATGGCTGGTGGCTGCCGGCCAAGGCCGGTGTCGAGGTCAAGGGCACGGTGCTGCACCTGCATGGCAATGGCGGCAACCTGGCCTGGCATCTGGGCGGCAGCTGGTGGTTGCCGGAGCAGGGTTATCAGGTGCTGTTGCTCGACTACCGCGGCTACGGCCTGTCGCAGGGCAAGCCCGGGCTGCCGGAGGTCTACCAGGACATCGCCGCGGCGCTGGCCTGGCTGGACCAGGCCCCCGAGGTGCAGGGCAAGCCGCAGATCCTGCTGGGCCAGAGCCTGGGCGGCTCAATGGCTATCCATTACCTGGCCGAGCATCCGCGCCAGGCCGAGCGCTTCAAGGCCATGGTTTTCGATGGCGTACCGGCCAGCTACCGTCAGGTCGGGCGCTTTGCCCTGAGCAATTCGTGGTTGACCTGGCCGCTGCAGGTGCCTTTGTCGTGGCTGGTGCCCGATGGCGACAGTGCGATCCATTCGATCGCGCAGATCAAGGCCCCGCCCAAGCTGTTCTTCCACAGCATCGACGACCCCATCGTGCCGCTGGTCAACGGCCTGCAGTTGTATCAGGCTGCGCCGCCCCCGAGGGTGTTGCAGCTGACCCGTGGCGGGCATGTGCAGACCTTTGCCGACAAGACCTGGCGCCAGGTCATGTTGCGCTTTCTGGACGACCCGATGCATTTCAACGGGCTGCGGCGCCTGGCCGAAGTCCCCAACTACCCTGACGAGAAGTCGCAATGAGTGAAGAACGCAACGCCATCCCGCTGATCATTACCGGAGTCTGCAGCATCATCGGTACCGTCGCGGCCCTGTGGTACTACGGTTACCTGCATTTCGCCAAGCCCGAGGATGCCTTGCTGCTGTCCGACTTCACCATGCTCAAGACCATCCCAGGCGAGGACTACAAGATCTCCCTGCAGCCGGCCAACCAGGTGGCGCAGTGCGTCGATGGCGTGCTGGTGTTGTTCGATACCGCGCAAAAAGGCCTGACGGGTGTGCTGGTCAACAACAAGAAGCAGGCGGTGCGTTGCCTGGGTCAGGAAACCCCACAAGAAGTCCAGTAAGCCCTGAGGCTGCTTTGCAGCCCAATCGCCGGCCACACAAACAAAAATCCCGCCAGACTCGGCGGGATTTTTGTTACTGCACAGCAACCATCAATTCAGCTGGCTGACCGAACGCGGCGCCACCGGCTGGTTGTCGTTGGAAATGGTCACTTCCACCCGACGGTTCTGCGCGCGACCCGAGTTGCTGGTGTTGTCGGCCACCGGATACTCCTTGCCGTAGCCCTGGGCGACGATGCGCGCCGGATCTACACCGGCACGTACCAGCGCCATGCGCACGGCCGCGGCGCGGCGCTCGGACAGCGACTGGTTGTAGTTGGCGCTGCCCTTGCTGTCGGTGTAGCCCTCGACGATCACCTTGCGGTCAGGGTTCTCCTGGAGGAACTGCGCCAGCTTGGTGATGTTCGGGTAGGCGCTGCTCTTGAGCGTGGCCTTGTCGAAGTCGAACAGCACGTCGCCAAAGGTCACCAGGGTGCCGCGGTCGGTCTGCTTGGCGTTGAGGCTGTCCTGCAGCTTCTTGATCTGCGCATCACGGGCATCCAGGCGCGCCTGGGCACGCTGGGCGGCAGCGTTTTTCAGGTTGCCTTCGGCAGTGCGCAGGGCAATGGTCTGCTTGGCCACTTCAACCCGCTGGTTGGTCAGGTAGGCAAGCTGGTCGACTTTTTTCGAGTCTTCCTTGTCCATGTAGGCTTTGTCGGCCTTGTTCAGCCAGTCCTGGGCGTCCTTGGTTTCAAGGGCCGCGACCTTGGCGGCCTGCGGGTTGCTCTGCAGGGCCGAGAAGTTGGTCCGGGCCGATTCCAGGTTGGCGTTCGGCTGCGTCGAGCAGGCGGCCAGGCCAACGCTCAGGGCCAGAAGGGCGGGGATCATCACGTGTTTACGCATAATGGTTCATCCTTTGATCGATTACGAATGCACGGGTCGGTGGGCGGGCGTCATTCGACGCTGCGCATGCCTTCCTCACGCAGGTCCTGAACGCCCTGGCGGGCATCCTGTACGGCTTTCTCGGCCTTGGCGGCCTGTGCCTTGCGCTCGGCGACGCGGGCGTCCCACTCGGCCTGCTCGGCCAGGCGCTTGGCGTCGTCGTACTTCTTGTCGTGCATGGCGATTTCCGCCTGTTTGAGCTTGTCCTGCGCAGCCTTCATCTCGACGGCGGCAAACTCGGTACCGCCGGCGCTGACAGCGGAATTGACCGCCGATTGCGTGACAGCGTACTGCTCGGTAGGTGGGTTGCCGGCACAGCCGGCCAGGACCAGGCTGCTGCCCAGTGCCAGCGCGGCCAGCTTGAGCCCGCGCAGGTGAGTGGACGGGGTGTTTGCGGTGCGGGTCTTCATGGTGGTCAACTCCATTGGATCACTCCTGATGAACAACGAATTCCGTAACAGTCCATCGGCGAGACCCGTCAGCTACGGGACTGCTCTGACCCGGTTCTGAAAGGGTTTTGCCGTGATGGCTATTGGCTGTGACCGAAGCGTTTTTTGAATAGTTCAGAAAAAAGTGCCGCTTGTTCGCGGTTTTTTCTGACTGATCGGTCAGTGGGTTTTTCGTTGAACTTTCAGGCGTGCCGGCGGTACGCGAGCGCCTGCGCGGGCGCTCGCAGCGCGGATGGAGGCGGGGTTGATCAAGGCTTGCCGGCTTCTTTGGGGTTGCTCATCTCGTGCAGGTAGCGGCGTGAAAGGGCAAGAAACCGCGGGGTTGGACCGATGTCCTGATACAGCGGGTCACCCTCTTCGTCGGTGGCGATCACCTGCGCGCCCCGAACATACGGAAAGCTCGCTTCCAGCTCTTCAAGCGCAGCCCCGAGCAGTTCGCCGAGCAGTTCTTCGGGTTGGCGCTTGGGGTACATCTCGGCCAGGGCCGCCAGGCGCGCCGCCGCTTCCATGTCCAGGTGCAGGACATGGCCGGTGGGGCTCAGCGAGCCTTTGGCGTGCTGTTCCCAATGCTGGGCAAGATCACGGATTTTCATGATGGTCTCCTGTGTGCCTGTGTTGAGCGTAGTTCACCCTGTGGCCCAGCCATGGCCCTGCCTTGAAGCCCGGGCGCTACTGGGGCACTCTGGACCCAGAGCGGTTTTCCCGAATGCCGGAGACATGGCTGATGACTGATATCGATGTGCGCTTGCGTGAAGATGTTCATTTGTTGGGCGAGTTGTTGGGCGATACCGTGCGCGAGCAGCACGGCGAAGCGTTTTTGCAGACCATCGAGGACATACGCCGCAGTGCCAAGGCCGACCGCAGCGGTAGCGCCGAGCAACTGAGCTCGACCCTCAATGACCTCGCCGAAGACCAGCTGTTGCCGGTGGCGCGGGCCTTCAACCAGTTTCTCAACCTGGCCAACATCGCCGAGCAGTATCAGCTGATCCGCCGCCGCGACGCCGGCCAGGCCGAACCTTTCGAAGCGCGGGTGCTGCCCGAACTGCTGGCGCGGCTCAAGGCCGCCGGCCACAGCGACGATGCCCTGGCCCGGCAGTTGGGCAAGCTCAGCATCGAACTGGTGCTTACCGCCCACCCGACCGAGGTGGCGCGGCGCACCTTGATCCAGAAGTACGACGCGATTGCCGCGCAACTGGCTGCCCAGGATCACCGCGACCTGACCCCCGCCGAACGCGAGCAGATCCGCGAACGCCTGCAGCGGCTGATCGCCGAAGCCTGGCACACCGAAGAAATCCGCCGCACCCGGCCAACCCCGGTAGACGAAGCCAAATGGGGCTTTGCGGTGATTGAGCATTCGCTATGGCAAGCGGTGCCACACCACTTGCGCAAGGTCGACAAGGCCCTGCACCAGGCCACCGGCCTGCGCCTGCCGCTGGAGGCGGCGCCGATCCGCTTTGCCTCGTGGATGGGCGGCGACCGTGACGGCAACCCCAATGTCACTGCGCCGGTGACCCGTGAAGTGCTGTTGCTGGCGCGCTGGATGGCCGCTGACCTGTTTTTACGCGATATCGATGCCCTGGCCGCCGAACTGTCGATGCAGCAGGCCAGCGAAGCGCTGAGGGCCAAGGTGGGCGAGTCGGCCGAGCCTTATCGCGCCGTGCTCAAGCAATTGCGTGAGCGCCTGCGGGTCACCCGCGCCTGGGCCCATGCCGCGCTGACCACGGCGCAAGCGCCGGCCGCTGAAGTGCTGCAGGACAACCGTGAACTGTTCGAGCCGCTGCAGCTGTGCTTCGAATCACTGCATGCTTGCGGCATGGGCGTGATTGCCGATGGCCCACTGCTCGACTGCCTGCGTCGGGCGGTGACCTTCGGCCTGTTTCTGGTGCGTCTGGACGTGCGCCAGGACGCCGCCCGGCATACCTCGGCGCTGAGTGAAATCACCGAATACCTGGGCCTTGGCCGCTATGCCGAGTGGGATGAAGACGCGCGTGTGGCCTTCCTGCAGCAGGAACTCAACAGCCGGCGGCCACTGCTGCCCAGCTACTTCAGGCCCCAGGCCGACACCGCCGAAGTGCTCGCCACCTGCCGCGAGATTGCCGCTGCACCGGCAGCTTCGCTGGGCTCCTATGTGATCTCCATGGCCGGCGCCGCTTCCGATGTGCTGGCGGTGCAGTTGCTGCTTAAAGAGGCCGGCGTGCTGCGGCCGATGCGCGTGGTGCCGTTGTTTGAAACCCTCGCTGACCTGGACAACGCCGGGCCGGTGATGGAGCGCCTGCTGGGCTTGCCGGGGTATCGCGCCGGCCTGCACGGCCCGCAGGAGGTGATGATCGGCTATTCCGATTCGGCCAAGGATGCCGGCACCACGGCCGCGGCCTGGGCCCAGTACCGCGCCCAGGAAACCCTGGTGCGCATCTGCCGCGAGCAGCAGGTCGAACTGCTGTTGTTCCACGGCCGTGGCGGTACCGTCGGGCGTGGCGGCGGCCCGGCCCACGCGGCGATCCTGTCGCAGCCGCCGGGTTCGGTGGCCGGGCGCTTGCGCACTACCGAGCAGGGCGAGATGATCCGCTTCAAATTCGGCTTGCCGGACATCGCCGAGCAGAACCTGAACCTCTACCTGGCGGCGGTGCTCGAAGCGACCCTGCTGCCACCGCCGCCGCCACAACCGGCCTGGCGCGCGCTGATGGACCAGTTGGCTGCCGACGGCGTCAAGGCCTATCGCGGCGTGGTGCGCGAGAACCCCGAGTTCGTCGAGTACTTCCGCCAGTCCACCCCCGAACAGGAACTCGGCCGCCTGCCGCTGGGCAGCCGCCCGGCCAAGCGCCGCGCCGGTGGCATCGAAAGCCTGCGGGCGATCCCGTGGATTTTCGGCTGGACCCAGACCCGCCTGATGCTGCCGGCCTGGCTCGGCTGGGAAGCGGCATTGAACAACGCCCTGGCTCGCGGCCAGGGGCCGTTGCTGGCCGAGATGCGCGAGCAGTGGCCGTTTTTCCGCACACGTATCGACATGCTGGAGATGGTTCTGGCCAAGGCCGATGCCGATATCGCCCGCTCCTACGACGAACGTCTGGTGCAACCAGAACTGCGACCTTTGGGTGCACATTTGCGCGACCTATTGTCGCAGGCGTGCGAGGTGGTGTTGGGGCTGACCGGGCAGCCGGTGCTACTGGCGCACAGCCCCGAAACCCTGGAATTCATCCGCTTGCGCAACACCTATCTGGACCCGCTGCATCTATTGCAGGCTGAGCTGCTGGCGCGCTCGCGTGGGCGTGAAGCCGCTCTGGACAGCCCGTTGGAGCAGGCCTTGCTGGTCACCGTGGCCGGCATCGCGGCAGGTTTGCGCAATACCGGCTGAGTTGGCAAAACGCTTTGCCGAGGGTTTGCCCAGGAAGGGCAGAATGCTTGTAAAGCAACAGGTTGCGCTCGGCGCAACCTGTGCTGCAAGTGGCCACAGTGCGTGGGTTTTTCCGACTTTCGAGCGCTTGTGTGGCTTGCGGGCGCTGTGTATCTTGAGCAGCCTTTTGATCGAAATTACGATCATCACCCAAATTTCGGGATTGGCCCTGCGTGGCAAACCCACTGATTTGCTTACAAAAAAATGAGGAGCACAAGATGCGCGTAATTCTGCTGGGAGCTCCCGGGGCCGGTAAAGGTACTCAGGCAAAGTTCATCACCGAAAAGTTCGGTATTCCACAGATTTCCACTGGCGACATGCTGCGCGCCGCGGTCAAGGCCGGCACCCCGCTGGGCCTGGAAGCCAAGGCGATCATGGACGCTGGCAAGCTGGTCTCCGACGAGCTGATCATCAACCTGGTCAAGGACCGTATTGCCCAGCCTGACTGCGCCAACGGCTTCCTGTTCGACGGCTTCCCGCGCACCATTCCTCAGGCTGAAGCCCTGGTGACTGCTGGCGTCGAGCTGGACGCCGTGGTCGAAATCGCTGTCGAAGACGAAGAAATCGTTCAGCGTATCGCTGGCCGCCGTGTGCACGAAGGTTCGGGCCGCGTTTACCACGTTGTCTACAACCCGCCAAAGGTTGAAGGCAAGGACGACGAAACCGGCGAAGCGCTGGTGCAGCGCAAAGACGACACCGAAGAAACCGTGCGTCATCGCCTGTCGGTCTACCACGACCAGACCAAGCCGCTGGTAGACTTCTACCAGAAGCTCTCGGCTGCCAACGCTGGCAAGCCGAAGTACGCGCATATCGAAGGCGTGGGCTCGGTTGACGCGATCACCGCCAAGGTCCTGGCCGCACTGAGCTGATCGACGCTCGGTAGTGCAGACAACGGCCCGCTTGCGGGCCGTTGTTGTTTATAATGCTGCTCTTTTTTCTTGCCCCTGGAACCCCCGATGACCACCTTGCTGGCCCTCGACACCGCCACCGAAGCCTGCTCCGTTGCCTTGCTGCATGATGGCAAGGTTTCCAGCCACTATGAGGTGATCCCGCGCCTGCACGCGCAGAAGCTGCTGCCGATGATCCAGCAACTGCTGGCCGATGCCGGCGTCACCCTGCAACAGCTCGATGCCATCGCCTTCGGTCGTGGCCCGGGCGCCTTCACTGGCGTGCGCATTGCCATTGGCGTGGTCCAGGGCCTGGCCTTCGCCCTGGAGCGGCCGGTACTGCCGGTGTCCAACCTGGCCGTGCTGGCCCAGCGCGCGATGCGTGAGCAGGGCGTGCAGCAAGTGGCGGCGGCGATCGATGCGCGCATGGACGAGGTCTACTGGGGCTGCTATCGCAACGTGGACGGCGAAATGCGCCTGCAGGGTAAGGAGGCGGTGCTGCCACCGGAGCAGGTGGCCTTGCCCGAGGGTGCCAGCGGCGACTGGTTTGGCGCGGGCACTGGCTGGGGCTATGCCGAGCGCCTGGCGGTCAAGGCCTGCGGCCAGGACGCCAGCCTGCTGCCCCATGCCCAGGACCTGCTGAGCCTGGCGACCTTCGCCTGGCAGCGCGGCGAGGCGATTGCCGCCGACCTCGCGCAACCTGTGTACCTGCGCGACAAGGTGGCCACGCCGAAAGCGCGCTGAGTGCAGTTCGTCGGTTATTCCCAGGCAAAATAAAACCTTTTGCCCGATCTGTGGTCCAGTTATCAATCGGGCATTAGCGAAGGATCAGCGATGCTGCTAAATTGCCATCACTGCTCCTGAGTAATCGCCATGCGCATAGACGGTTTTTCTTCTCAGTCCTACCCCATCAAGCGAGCCCCGCGCAAAGCGCCGGTACGTACCGATGACGTGGACGACGAAGATCTGCCGGGCGAGTTCGAAGTACAGGCGCAAGCCAGCGCCAGCCACGGCCAGGCGCGCACTGGCGGCCTGCCGGCGCGGCCTCAGGACATGATCTTCCCGCGGGCGCGCAACAAGCGCACCGCCCATGCCCTGGCCAGCTACCTGACCACTGCCGGTTTCGTTGACTGGGAGATGGAAGTACTGGGGCTGGACCTGTACATTTGATGGATGAGTCTGTCCACGCTGCCCTATTTTGTCGGTTGTCCGTCCTGGAGTGAAAACGCCTGGCGCGAGTACCTGTACCCGGCCGAGGCTAAAACCAGCGACTTCCTCGGCCTGTATAGCCAGGTCTTCAATGCCGTAGAAGGCAACACCACCTTTTATGCCCGCCCGGCACCGGCGACCATCGAACGCTGGGCGCAGCTGATGCCGGCGCACTTTCGCTTCACCGCCAAGTTCCCCGGCGACATCAGCCACAGCGGTGACCTGCACGCTCAACTGGCCGCCGCCCAGTCCTTCATCGAATTGCTCAAGCCCCTTGGCGCACGGGTTGCGCCGTACTGGCTGCAGTTGCCGGCAACCTTCGGCCCGGCGCGCCTGAGCGAGCTAGTGAGCTTTATCGACGAAGCTGGCGTACCCATCGCCGTGGAGGTGCGCAATGCGGCATTCTTCAGCAAGGGCGAGGAAGAGCGCCTGCTCAACCGCCTGCTGCTTGAGCGTGGTGTGGAGCGCATCTGTCTCGACCCTCGCGCGTTGTTCAGTTGTACTTCACAGACGCCCGAGGTGCTCCACGCCCAGTCGAAAAAGCCGCGCGTGCCGCCTCGCCCGACCGCCTTTACCCAGCACCCGCAGATCCGCTTCATCGGCCACCCGGAGCTGGCCGCCAACGAGCCGTTTCTGCTGCCGTGGCTGGACAAGGTCGCGGCCTGGATCGAGGAGGGGCGCAGCCCCTATGTTTTCCTGCATACTGCCGACAACCGCCTGGCCGCCGCCCTGGCCCGGCGTTTTCATCAAGGCCTGATGGAGCGCCTGCCGGGGCTTGCGGCCTTGCCTGAACTGGACCGCACGCCAGAAGCCGAACAACTCGGCCTGCTCTGAGCGCGTCCTGCCGCCTGCCCGGGAGCCGAGATCATGGATGTGCAAACCCTGCGTGCCGAAGCCTTCAAAGCCCTGCATGAGCGCGATGGCGCCTTTGTCATTCCCAACCCCTGGGATGCCGGCTCGGCCAAGCTGCTGGCCAGCCTCGGCTTCGAGGCGTTGGCCACCACCAGCGCCGGCCTGGCGTTCTCCCTGGGGCGGCCAGATGCCGAAGGGGCGATGAGCCTGGATGAAACCCTGGTCAATGCCCGCGCCATTGTCGATGCCACGGCATTGCCGGTGGCTGCCGACCTTGAGAATGGTTTCAGCGACGACCCCAAGGGTTGCGCCGAGGCGATCCTGCAGGGCGCCGCCATTGGCCTGGTGGGCGGCTCGATCGAGGATGCCAGCGGCAATGCCGACGAGCCAATCTACAGCTTCTATCACGCCGTGGAGCGGGTCGAGGCGGCCGTCACCGCCGCGCGCAGCCTGGACTTTCCGTTCATGCTCTGTGCCCGCGCGGAAAACCTGCTGCACGGGCGCATGGACCTGGACGACACCATCGCCCGCCTGCAGGCCTTCGCCGAAGCCGGTGCCGATGTGCTGTATGCGCCGGGCTTGCGCACGGCCGAGGAGATCCGCCGGGTGGTCCAGGCGGTGGCGCCGAAGCCGGTCAATGTGCTGATGGGCCTGAGCGGTGTGCGCTTGAGTTTTGCCGACGTTCAAGCGCTGGGGGTCAAGCGCATCAGCGTCGGCTCATCGCTGGCGCGGGCCGCCTATGGGGCGTTTTTCAACGCTGCGCAGCAGATTCATGATCAAGGCTGTTTTGACTACGCCGACCAGGCGCTGTCGTTCGACCAGCTCAATGCATTGTTCAGGCGCTGATCGACCATGCGCAAAGGATTGCTCGCGGTACTGTGTCTGATTCTGTTTGTTGCACTGGGCGCTGCCTGGCGCCTGGGCTGGCATCTGCCGGATGCCTGGAACCCCTGGGCGGTGCTGGATGTGCGCCAGCCGCCGAACCTGCTTACGCCGTATAAATTGGGCCGCCTTGAGGATGATCCGCAGCTGTGCGAGCAGGCCCTGGCCACCTCCAGCCTGCGCTACCGCAAACAGGCCGACAGCCCCGCCAATGCGCCGTGCCCCCTGGAAAACGTGGTGCGCGTCGAAGGCTCGTCGGTGCGCCTGAGCAGCAGCTTTCTCGCCAGTTGCCCCTTGGCGGTGGCTTATGCGCTGTTCGAGCGCCACGCTCTGCAACCGGCGGCACAGCGCGCCTTTGCCCAGCCGGTGGTGCAGGTCGATCACCTGGGCAGCTTTGCCTGTCGCAACATGTACAACCGCAAGAATGGCCGCCTGAGCCAGCACGCCACGGCCAATGCCCTGGATATCGCCGGCTTTCGCCTGGCGGACGGGCAGCGTATCCAGTTGCTCAAGGACTGGCCGGGGGAGGGCGTCAAAGCGAAGTTTTTAAGGGATGTGCACGCCAGTGCCTGCGACAGTTTCAACACGGTGCTGGGGCCTGAGTACAACGCCGCACACCGCAATCACTTTCACCTGGACATGGGCTTCTGGCAGATCTGCCGCTAAGGCTCAGGCGGCGATGCGCACGTTGTTCAGCACCACCGGGCGAGCCCAGCGGTTGTCGAAGTCCAGCTGCGATTGCTGCACGGCCATGGTGGCGTCGTCGAAGGGCTCCGGCGCCTTGTCCAGCAGGTCCATCTCGAACTCGGCGATCGGCAGGTACAACGGTTTGGCCTGTGGTGCCGGGCCGGGTGCGGGCAGCGGGTGGCCCTGGCTCATGACTACCGGGCGTACCCAGGTGTTGCTGATATCCAGCTGGCGCTGTTGCTCGATGAGTTCGGCGGCGCTGAACGGCGGCGCGAGTTTTTCCAGCAGCTGCGGCTCAAGCTCGGCGATCGGCAGGAACAGCGGCTCTGGCGGGGCCAGTTCGGTGTCGTGCACATCGCACAGGCGCTGGTTGTGGATCTGCGCCAGCACCTGGCTGCCGCCCAGCGGCTCGCCGGTGACTTTGTCGAACTGCTCGGTGGCCACGGCCTTGGCCGCGTCCTCCTGACCTTGCTGCTCAGCCAGGGCGCGGGCAAAAAAATCCTGCCACAGGTGGCTGACGCCGCCCAGTGCCTGGGTATTGTGCCGGCCATAGTCGCCGACGGGCGAGATATAACCTGAGTTGAGCTGAAGAATGTCGGTCATGGCAGTCGCAGAGGGTGCTGGTCTGGCAAAATAGCGAATACTTCGTATATCGGCCGCGGCCGACGATCATTTAATTTTTTTGAGTACAGGATTTGATGGTGGAGCAACTGGCTGACGGCGGCATCCGGGTCGAGGCATTGACGGCCGATTATCAGGCCCAGGCTGGCGAGTGGGCGCGGCGTCTGGGATTGCCGCTGAGCGATGACAATGCAGGCTTTGCCGTGCAGATCGGCGCCGATGGCCTGCAGATCCAGCAGCTCGGTGCGCAGGCGCCGGGGCCGGTGCGGGTGGATTTTGTCGAAGGCGCGGCGGCGCACCGGCGGGTGTTCGGCGGCGGCAGCGGGCAGATGATCGCCAAGGCCGTGGGCGTCGCCCAGGGCGTGCGCCCGCAGGTGCTCGATGCCACGGCGGGGCTGGGCAAGGACGCTTTCGTGCTGGCGAGCCTCGGTTGCCAGATGACCCTGATCGAGCGCCAGCCGCTGGTCGCGGCCTTGCTCGAAGACGGCCTGGCCCGCGCCCGCAGCGATGCCGAGGTGGGCCCGATCGTTGCGCGCATGCAACTGCTCACCGGCAATGCCATCGAGCGTATGCGCACCTGGCAGGGTGAGCCGCCGCAGGTGATCTACCTCGACCCGATGTTCCCTCATCGCGACAAGAGCGCCCTGGTAAAAAAGGAAATGCGCGTGTTCCGCCCGCTGGTTGGTGACGACCTCGACGCCCCGGCGCTGCTCGAAGCCGCCCTGGCCCTGGCCAGCCACCGGGTGGTGGTCAAGCGCCCGCGCAAGGCGCCGATCATCGACGGGCCCAAGCCCAGCCACTGCCTGGAAGGCAAATCCAGCCGCTACGACATCTATCCGAAAAAAGCCCTCAAGGCTTAAGGTCGGTAAGCGCGCATGAACAGCGCCACCACTTCTTGCACATGGGCTTCGGAGGCCTCGGCATCCAGCGCCGGGGCATAGCCGAGCAACAGGCGGAAGTTGGCCGCGCCCTTGAGCAGGCAGAAGAAGTGCTCGGCGGCGTTGGCCGGCAATTCAATGCGCAGCAGCCCGCGGGCATCCACTTGGCGCAGCAGCGCCTCCATCTCGTGCAGCACCCGCAACGGGCCGGCCTCGAAGAAGATCTGGCTGAGTTTCGGGTCCTGATTGCCCAGGGCCATGATCAGCCGGTGCAGCTTGACCGACAGGTCGCTGCTGATCAGCGCCTGAAAGCCGCGACCGATCTTCAGCAGCACCTGTTCCAGCGGTACCCCTTCAGGCAGCTCGAAAATCAGCTCGGGCAACTGCGCCGTGCAGGTGGCGACCACTGCCGAAGAGAACAGCGTCTCCTTGTCGGTAAAGTGGCTGTAGACCGTGAGTTTTGACACACCTGCCGCTGTCGCGACCGCATCCATGCTGGTGTTGGCATAGCCAAGGGTTAGAAACAGCGCCTTGGCTGCCTCGAGAATGGCCTGGCGTTTTGCCAGGTCCTTGGGCCGGCCGGGGCCGGTAGCAGCGGTGACTTTGGGCATGAGTGAAAAGTTACATATTCCAGTAAGTGCACATGGTACATCGCGACCGGCATTTCGGCGGGCAAAAATCGACGCGCTGCTCCCGGCGTAAATATGGGATTTCTCGCGCAGGCCTGCTTCCCCGCTCCGGTTCCCTGATTTAATATACCCGCCAGTATAAATATTCAAAGCGCCATTCGCGAAAGGTCATCCATCATGTTGCGCCATGCCTTGCCCCTCGCTTTGCCCGTTGGTCTCGTGCTGTTGCTTGCTGCCTGCGGGCAGGAAAGCGCACCGCAGACTTCCCTTCGTCCGGCCATGGTGGTGCAGCCGCAGCCGGCCAGCGCCGCCGCCGACAGCTACCCCGGCGAGGTGCGTGCGCGCTTCGAGCCGGAGCTGGCGTTCCGCATCGGTGGCAAGGTCAGCAAGCGCCTGGTCGAGGAGGGGCAGCGGGTCAAGGCCGAACAGCCACTGGCCGAACTCGACCCCCAGGATGTGCGCCTGCAACTGGAAGCCAGCCGTGCCCAATTGGCCGCTGCCGAAGCCAACCTGAACCTGGTCAAGGCCGAGCGCGACCGCTACAAGACCCTGCTCGACCGGCAGATGGTCAGCCATTCGCAATACGACAACGCCGAAAACCTCTACCGTGCTGGCCTGGCCCGGCTCAAGCAAGTGCGCGCCGAGTTCGACGTCGCCGGCAACCAGGCAGAATATGCCGTACTGCGCGCGTCCCAGGACGGCGTGATCGCCAAGCGCCAGGTTGAGGTGGGCCAGGTGGTGGCTGCGGGGCAGACAGTGTTCACCCTGGCCGCCGATGGCGAGCGCGAAGTGCTGATCGGCCTGCCTGAGCAGAATTTTGGCCGCTTCAAGGTCGGCCAGACGGTGGCGGTGGAGCTCTGGTCGCAACCGGATCAACGCTTCAATGGCCGGATTCGCGAACTGTCGCCTTCGGCCGACCCGCGCTCGCGAACCTTCGCTGCGCGCATCGCCTTTACCGCCGGCAAGGTGCCGGCCGAGCTTGGGCAAAGCGCCCGGGTGTACATCCAGCACGCCGAGAACATTCCCCTGGCGGTGCCGCTCTCGGCGCTGACCGCAGAAAACGGCCAGACCTACGTCTGGCGTGTCGATGCCAACAACACCCTCAAGCGCGTACCGGTGCGGGTGGGTGCCTACGGTGAAAACAGCGTGCCGGTGCTCGAAGGCCTGAATGCCTCGGACTGGGTGGTGGCGGCCGGCGTGCATGTGCTCCAGGAAGGGCAGCAGGTTCGTCCGGTGGACCGGTCCAATCGTGTGGTGAATCTGGCGGCCAAGGAGTAAGTCCCGATGGGTTTCAACCTTTCCGCCTGGGCCTTGCGCAATCGGCAGATCGTGCTGTTCCTGATGATTTTGCTGGCTGTGGTCGGCGCGCTGTCCTACACCAAGCTGGGGCAGAGCGAAGACCCGCCCTTTACCTTCAAGGCCATGGTCATTCGCACCAACTGGCCAGGGGCCAGCGCCGAGGAAGTCTCGCGCCAGGTCACCGAGCGTATCGAAAAGAAGCTGATGGAAACCGGCGAGTACGAGAAGATCGTCTCGTTCTCGCGGCCCGGTGAATCGCAGGTCACCTTTATGGCCCGCGACTCGATGCATTCGGCCGATATCCCCGAGCTCTGGTACCAGATCCGCAAGAAGGTTGCCGATATCCGCCACACCTTGCCGCAGGGTATCCAGGGGCCGTTCTTCAACGATGAGTTCGGCACCACCTTCGGCAATATCTACGCGCTGACCGGTGACGGCTTCGATTACGCCGTGCTCAAGGACTACGCCGACCGCGTGCAGATCCAGTTGCAGCGGGTCAAGGATGTCGGCAAGGTCGAGCTGCTTGGCCTGCAGGACGAGAAGATCTGGATCGAGCTGTCCAACCTCAAGCTGGCCACCCTCGGCCTGCCCCTGGCAGCGGTGCAACAGGCGCTGGAAGAACAGAACGCGGTGAGCACCGCAGGCTTCTTCGAGACGCCGAGCGAGCGCCTGCAACTGCGGGTCAGCGGGCGCTTTACCACGGTCGAGCAGATCCAGCAGTTCCCGATCCGGGTCGGTGACCGCACTTTCCGTATCGGCGATGTTGCCGAGGTGCGCCGGGGCTTCAACGATCCGCCCGCGCCGCGCATGCGCTTCATGGGCGAGGACGCCATCGGCCTGGCGGTGTCGATGAAGGCTGGCGGTGACATTCTGGTGCTGGGCAAGGCGCTGGAAACCGAGTTCGCCCGCATTGCCCACAACCTGCCGGCCGGCATGGAGCTGCGCAAGGTCTCCGACCAGCCAGCGGCGGTGAAGACCGGCGTCGGCGAGTTCGTTCAGGTGCTGGTTGAAGCGCTGGCCATTGTCTTGCTGGTGAGCTTCTTCTCGCTGGGCATGCGCACCGGCCTGGTGGTGGCCCTGGCCATTCCGCTGGTGCTGGCGATGACCTTTGCCGCCATGTACTACTTCGGCATCGGTTTGCACAAGATCTCCCTCGGCGCGTTGGTGCTGGCCCTGGGCTTGCTGGTGGATGATGCGATCATTGCCGTGGAGATGATGGCGATCAAGATGGAGCAGGGTTTCGACCGGTTCAAGGCCGCCAGCTACGCCTGGACCAGCACCGCCTTCCCGATGCTCACCGGCACCCTGATCACCGCCGCAGGCTTCTTGCCGATTGCCACCGCGCAATCCGGCACGGGTGAATACACCCGTTCGATCTTCCAGGTGGTGACCATCGCCTTGCTCGCCTCCTGGGTTGCCGCGGTGGTGTTCGTGCCGTACCTGGGTGAGCGCCTGTTGCCTGACCTGGCCAAGCTGCATGCGGCCAAGCACGGCACCGCCGAAGGCGGCCCTGACCCTTACGGCACGCCGTTCTACCAGCGCGTGCGGCGCCTGGTGGGCTGGTGCGTGGAGCGGCGCAAGACGGTGATCGTGGCGACCATCGCGCTGTTTGTCGGCAGCATCTTGCTGTTCCGTTTCGTGCCCCAGCAGTTCTTCCCGGCTTCCGGGCGCCTGGAACTGATGGTCGATCTGAAGCTGGCCGAAGGCGCCTCGCTGAGCAACACCGCCGATCAGGTCAAGCGCCTGGAAGCGCTGCTCAAGGAACGCGCCGGCATCGACAACTATGTGGCCTATGTCGGCACCGGCTCGCCGCGGTTCTACTTGCCACTCGACCAGCAACTGCCGGCGCCGAGTTTCGCCCAGTTCGTGGTGCTGGCGAAAACCATCGAGGAGCGCGAACAGCTGCGTAGCTGGCTGATCGCAACCCTCGACGAGCAGTTCCCCGACCTGCGTTCGCGGGTCACGCGCCTGGAAAACGGCCCGCCGGTGGGTTACCCGGTACAGTTCCGGGTCACTGGTGAGCACATCGAGCAGGTGCGTGCCCTGGCCCGCAAAGTGGCCGCCAAGGTGCGCGAGAACCCCCACGTGGTCAACGTTCACCTGGACTGGGAAGAGCCGAGCAAGGTGGTCTACCTGAACATCGACCAGGACCGCGCCCGCGCCCTGGGGGTGAGCACGGCGAACCTGGCGAAGTTCCTGCAAAGCTCGCTGACCGGCTCGGCGGTCAGCCAGTTCCGCGAGGACAACGAGCTGATCGAGATCCTCCTGCGCGGTACCCAGCAGGAGCGCAGCGAGCTTGCCAACCTACCGAGCCTGGCGGTGCCTACCGACAATGGCCGCAGTGTGGCGCTGTCGCAGGTGGCAACCCTGGAATACGGCTTTGAAGAAGGCGTGATCTGGCACCGCAACCGCCTGCCCAACGTCACCGTGCGCGCCGACATCTATGGCAAGGAACAGCCGGTCACCCTGGTCAAGCAGATCCTGCCGACCCTGGACCCAATACGTGCCGAGCTGCCCGATGGCTACCTGCTGGACGTGGGTGGCACAGTGGAGGACTCCACTCGCGGGCAGAAATCGGTGAACGCCGGGGTGCCGTTGTTCATCGTCGTGGTCCTGACCCTGCTGATGCTGCAACTGCGCAGCTTCTCGCGCACGGTGATGGTGTTCCTCACCGCGCCCCTGGGGTTGATCGGCGTGACCC
Source organism: Pseudomonas sp. 2(2015) (assembly GCF_000955865.1). NCBI lineage: Bacteria > Pseudomonadati > Pseudomonadota > Gammaproteobacteria > Pseudomonadales > Pseudomonadaceae > Pseudomonas > Pseudomonas sp. 2(2015). Next base: position 279,996 of record NZ_JYOF01000001.1, on the reverse strand, counting down.
TGTTCCTGCTGGTGTTCCGCCAGCCGTTCGGTTTTGTCGCGATGCTCGGGACCATCGCCCTGTCGGGGATGATCATGCGCAACTCGGTGATCCTGGTCGATCAGATCGAGCAGGACATCGCTGCCGGGCTGGACCGCTGGCAGGCGATTATCGAGGCGACAGTAAGGCGCTTCCGGCCAATCGTACTGACCGCCCTGGCGGCGGTGCTGGCGATGATCCCGCTGTCACGCAGCGTGTTCTTCGGGCCGATGGCGGTGGCGATCATGGGTGGCTTGATCGTGGCGACGGCGTTGACGCTGTTGTTCCTGCCGGCGCTGTATGCGGCGTGGTTCAGGGTCAGAAAGAGCAGTTGAGAGCTACAAGCGGCAAGCTGCAAGAGGTGCTGTTCACACTGCTTGTGGCTTACCGCTTGAAGCTTGTAGCTGGCGCTTACAGCGCGCCAAACACCTTCTTGGCAATGCTGGTAGCTGCCGCCGCCGGGTTCTGGCGGATGGTTTCTTCCTGCTTGGCAATCATCTCGAACAGGCCGTTGAGCGCTTGTTCGGTCACGTAGCCTTCGACGTTGGCGTTCTTGGCATCGAGCACGCCCAGGGTCGCTGCTTGCCCGGCGAAGGTGTTGTACTGCTGGGCCAGGCCGACCTGGTCGGTGGCTTTCTTGACGATCGGCAGGAACTTGGCGCGGATCTGCTCGCGGCTGGTTTTGCTCAGGTATTGGGTAGCCGAGTCGTTGCCGCCGCTGAGGATGCCCTTGGCATCGTCCACGGTCATCTTCTTCACGGCATCCACCAGCAGCGCCTGGGCTTGCGGCACGGCGGCCTCGGCGGCCTTGTTCATGCTGGTTTCCAGCTGATCGACCTGGGCGCCCATGCCGAAGGCTTTCATCTTCTTGGCGACTTTGCCCAGGTTGCCGGGCAGTTCGATGCGCACATCCGGGTTATTGCTGAAGCCACCCGGGGTACCCAGTTGTTTCACCGCTACCTGGGCACCCTGGGTCAGGGCGTCTTTGAGGCCGGTGGAGGCATCTTTTTGCGAGAGGTCGCCGAGCGACAGCGCCAGGGCGCTGGCCGACAGCAACAGGCCGGCGCACAGGCCGGTGAAGGTTAGAGCGGGGCGGAACATGGCAGCATCCTTATACGAAGGAAAAACAATCAATCAACGAACGGCATCGACCTTGATGCGTACCGGCTGCGGGTCGTTGCCATCAAGTTGCACGCCATGGTGCTCGGTGTTGATGAACAGCAGCTTGCCGTCCAGTTCGATCCGCGCGCTCACTGCATAGCGGTGGCCGGGCTTGACCTGGGCCGGGTCGTAGCTCAGGTGGAAGGGCAGCGGCACATTGCCTTTGACCGGGCCGCTCTGGCTGGCCAGGGTAACGGCGGGGGCGTCCATCAGCGACACGTCCTGCAGGGCCACGCTCAGGGTGGCGGCGGGCGGCAGGGCGATGCGTTGCAGGTAGAAGACCTCGCCGTCGAGGCTGGCCTTGGGGGCTTCAGGGGTGCTGCTGCACGCGGCCAGCAGGCTGCCAAGAAGGATCAGGGACAGTTTTTTCATCAGTAGCTCCTTAGCGCCGGCGCCGCGGTTGCGGTCGCCAGGCGGTTCGATTCGTGTTGCTCCAAAGGCACTGGCCAGTATGGCCTATACCGCAGTTTCGGTGGCTTCTTCGCTGCGCTGCAGGGCGACCTGGCGAATCGACAGGCGCACCTCTGCCGACAGCACGCGCTTGGCCGCGCCCTCGGCCAGTTCGCTGAGTTTTTCGTGGTAGCCAAGTTTGCCGTTGCTGTCCGGGCGCAATACGCCTTGTTCGATCTGGGTCTGGATGAAGTGGCGGAACAGGGTCTTGTCGAAGAACTCCGGGGCGTTCAGGCCATGCAGAATCGACAGGCGCTGGGCCATGATCACGCACAGGTCTTCCAGCTCTTCGGCGCTCAGGGTGTGCTGGCCGCTGTTGAGCAGCAACGCGGTAGCCATGTAGAAGCGCTGCAGGGTCTGGGTGATGGCCCGGGCCAGCAAGGTCAGCAGCACGAACTGCCGCGAACTCGGTGCCGGGCGCAGGTACACGCCGTTCTCGAAGCGCAGCAGGCCCTGTTCGACGAAGGCCTCCAGCCACTGGTCGACCACCGCGTCCAGCTCATCGAGCTCCCAGCGAATGAACAGCTCCGATTGCAGGTACGGGTACAAGGCCCGGGTGTACTGCAGGATCAGTTCGCGGCTCATCCGCGAGCTGCTCTGGAAGAAGCTCGCCAGCAAGGCTGGCAGGGCGAAGATGTGCAGCACGTTGTTGCGGTAGTAAGTCATCAGGACGGCGTTCTGCTCGTCCAGGTAGAGGATTTTGCCCAGCGCATCGCTTTGCTCGGCCAGCAGGTCCATGCCCTTGACGTGGCTGATCAGCGCCAGGCCATCGCCTTCAGGCAGGGTGGTGTGCGGCGAGTAGGGCACCTTGCGCAGCAGCGCCAGGTACAGGTCCAGCACCCGCGCCAGGGCGCGCTCGTCCAGGGCCAGGCGGCTGGTGGAGAGCAGCGCCAGGGCCACCAGGTTGACCGGGTTGATCGCCGCCGCCTCGTTCAGGTGCTGGGCGACTTTCTCGCCCAGGCGCGAGGTGGTTTCGTTGAGCCAGGCCGGGCGGAACTGCGGGCCGTGCTCCTGTTCGCGCCAGCCGGGTTGCTGCTGGTCGAGGAAGGCGCCGAGGCGGATCGGCTCGCCGAAGTTGACCGCCACCTGGCCGAAGCGCTGCTTGAGCGCGCCGATGACCTTGAAGATGTCGAAGATCGATTCTTTCTTCTTGCTCGCCCCGCGCAGCTCGCCCAGATAGGTGCGGCCTTCGAGCACCCGTTCATAACCGATGTACACCGGCACGAAGACGATTGGCGTGCGCGAGGAGCGCAGGTAGCTGCGCAGGGTAATGGCGAGCATGCCGGTTTTCGGCTGGAGCATGCGCCCGGTGCGCGAGCGGCCGCCTTCGACGAAGTACTCGACCGGGAAGCCCTTGGTGAACAGGGTGTGCAGGTATTCGTTGAACACCGCGGTGTACAGCGGGTTGCCCTTGAACGTGCGGCGCATGAAGAACGCCCCGCCACGGCGCAGCAGGCCGCCGATCACCGGCATGTTGAGGTTGATGCCGGCGGCGATGTGCGGCGGGGTCAGGCCGTTGCGAAACAGCAGGTAGGACAGCAGCAGGTAGTCGATATGGCTGCGGTGGCACGGCACATAGATGACTTCGTGGCCCGGGGCGATGCCCTGCACCTGCTCGATGTGGTTGACCTTGATGCCGTCGTAGATCTTGTTCCAGAACCAGCTCAGCACCACTTCGAGGAAGCGGATGGCGGTGTAGGTGTAGTCCGAGGCGATCTCGTTGCCGTAGCGCAGGGCCTGGGCTTCGGCTTTGGCCAGCGGGATCTTCTCGCGTTCGGCTTCATCGGCGATAGCCTGGCGCACCAGCGGGTCGTGGACCAGGCCCTTGACCAGGTTGCGGCGGTGGGAGATGTCCGGGCCGATGACGGCGGTCTTGAGGTTGCGAAAGTGCACCCGCAGCAGGCGCTGGGCCATGCGCACGGTGCGCTCGTGGCCCTTGTTGTGCTGCACCAGCTCGCGCAGGTGGATCGGCGCCGAGAACTGCACGCGGGTCTTGCGCCCCAGGATCAGCACGGTGAGCAAGCGCCGCAGGCGCCCGGTAACCGCCCAGCTGTCGGCAAACAGCAGCTTCCACGGGCTGGATTCGCTGGCCGGCGACTGGCCCCAGAACACGCTGACCGGGATGATCTGCGCGTCTTCTTCGGCATGCTGGCTGATGGCGTTGACCAGTCGTGCCAGGGTCGGCGGGGCGCCGCGCTTGTCCTGGCGGCCGAGCCAGTCGGGCTCCGGGGTCAGGTAGAAGAACGCTGCCGGCTCGTGCAGGGTGCCGACGGCGACCGGCAGCACCGGGCGTGGCAGCCCGGCTTTGGTGCATTCGCGATCGAGCACCGCAAGGTCGGTGAGCGACGGCGACTGCAGGGCGTAGAACACCGGCCGGCTGCGATCCAGGTTCAGGGTAAAGGATGACTGGTTGATGGTCTCGGAGCGAACCCACAGGTACAACAGGCGACGCAGGGCGCCGAAGATCAGGCGGCGCAAGGGGGAACGGGTCATACGGTGTGTGCTCTGGATGAGATTTTTGAGTATTTGCTCAGTCGACTAGTGTGCCGTATCTGCGCAAGTTCAGCAAAAAGCGCCCCGGTCATGAAAATTAATTTAAGTGTGTCATATACTCGGTCCGCCGCTTGCAAGAGATTTGTGCAAGCTGCGTCGGCAGGGGGCCGTGACCCCTCTGCATGCAAGGCGATTCCAAAATAAAAATCCGGAGTAGTGCAGATGTCGTCTCGTGAGACTGGAAGTGTAAAGTGGTTCAATGACGCAAAAGGTTACGGTTTCATTCAGCGTGAAGGTGGCGCGGACGTGTTCGTTCACTACCGTGCCATCCGCGGGGAGGGGCATCGCACCCTGCTCGAGGGGCAGCAGGTCGAATACAATCTGACTCAGGGCCAGAAAGGCTTGCAGGCAGAAGACGTAGTCGGTCTGTAAGCGCCGGGCCACAAGCCTCGAGCCTGGGCCCTCCAGCGAAAAGGCCCGCCGCCGGACGACCGGGGCGGGCCTTTTCGAAGACAGTTTTCAGCTGGTCCGCCAGGTGATTTCCTCTTCACCGTCGGCACTGATGCGGATCCAGCGATCGGCATCTTCTTCACCTTCTTCCTCGACCCAACTGCCCGGTGCACAGCGCACTTCGACGTTCAGCGCGGCAAAGGCTGCGCGTGCGCAGGCAATGTCATCATCCCACGGGGTCTGATCGCTCTCCAGGTAAAGACTGTTCCATTTGCCCACAGCCTTCGGTAACCAGGTAACTGGAATGTTACCGGCCCTGCACTTGTAGGTCTGGCCTTTCTGCTGCCAGTCGCTGCACGGGCCAAGCGCTTCGCCGAGCCAGGCAGCGATCTGCTTGTGGTCGACCTCGGCGTCTTTCAGGTAAATCTCGATATCGGGTTGGCGCATAGGGGCTCCGGGTGCGCTCAGTCTTGGCGCACAAAATAATCGTAACGCATCGATACCGTGACCTCGAAAGGCTCGGCCTGGTCGATGACGCGCGCGCGTTTCTCGGCGCTGGCACGCCAGCCATGAGGGGTCATGGCCAGCAGGTCGGCGCGGGCCTTGCTATCGGCAAGGCTGAGGCGGAATTTCAGGGTTTCGCTATGGGCGTGGTGCATGCCCTCGGGGACCAGCGCCAGGTGCTTGTCGTCGCTGTAGTCGCGCACTTCATCGTAGAGCTTGTGGCGCAGTTCGATCAGGTGCTCGTTGGTCGGGCCGACGCGCATCAGGCCGCCGCCGGGGCTCAGCAGGCGCAGGGCCTCTTGCCAGTCCAGCGGGCTGAAGACACTGGCGAGGAACTGGCAACTGCCATCGGCCAGCGGTACCCGGGCCATGCTTGCCACCAGCCAGGTCAGCGCCGGGTTGCGCTTGCAGGCGCGCTTGACCGCCTCGCGGGAGATGTCCAGGGCATAACCGTCAGCCTCGGGTAACGCCTGGGCGATTTGCGCGGTGTAGTAACCCTCGCCACAGCCGATGTCCAGCCAGCGCGCGGGTGCGCGTTCGGCGGCAAGCTCAGCCAGGCGGCGGGCCACCGGGGCGTAATGGCCGGCGTTGAGAAAGTCGCGGCGGGCCTCGACCATGGCCTGGTTGTCGCCCGGGTCACGGCTGTTCTTGTGCTGCACCGGCAACAGGTTCAGGTAACCCTGGCGGGCACGGTCGAAACGGTGGCCGGCCGGGCAGGCCACGCCATTGGCGAGGGTGCTCAGCGCGGCACTGCAGATCGGGCAGGTGAGCATCAGGCAAGCAACCGGGTCAGGGTCTGGTAGTAGATTTCGGTCAGCACATCGAGGTCGCTGGCCAGGATCCGCTCGTTGACCTGGTGAATGGTGGCGTTGACCGGGCCCAGCTCGACCACCTGGGTGCCGAGGGTGGCGATGAAGCGCCCGTCGGAGGTGCCGCCGCTGGTCGATGCCTTAGTCTCACGGCCGGTGACCGCCTTGATGCTGGCCGACACTGCGTCGAGCAAATCGCCCGGCTCGGTCAGGAACGGCAGGCCCGACAGCGCCCAGTCCACGTGCCAGTCGAGCTGGTGCTTGTCGAGGATGGCGGCAACCCGCTGCTGCAGGCCTTCGACCGTCGACTCGGTAGAGAAGCGGAAGTTGAACAGCGCGGTCAGCTCGCCCGGTACCACGTTGGTGGCGCCGGTGCCGGAATTGAGGTTGGAGATCTGGAAGCTGGTCGGCGGGAAGAACGCATTGCCTTCGTCCCAGTGTTCGGCAGCCAGCTCTGCAAGTGCCGGAGCGACCAGGTGGATCGGGTTCTTGGCCAGGTGCGGATAGGCCACGTGGCCCTGTACGCCGCGCACCGTGAGCTTGGCGCCGAGCGAGCCGCGACGGCCGTTCTTGACCACGTCACCGACCAGGCTGGTGCTCGACGGCTCGCCGACGATGCACCAGTCCAGGCGCTCGTTGCGCGCGGCCAGGCGCTCGACCACGGCCTTGGTGCCGTGGTGGGCCGGGCCTTCTTCATCACTGGTGATCAGGAAGGCGACCTTGCCGCGATGGTTGGGGTAGTCGGCGACGAAGCGCTCGGTGGCCACTACCATGGCGGCCAGGCTGCCTTTCATGTCAGCCGCGCCACGCCCGCAGAGCATGCCGTCGGCATCGATCAGGGCATCGAACGGATCGTTCTGCCAGGCCTGCACCGGGCCGGTCGGGACCACATCGGTATGGCCGGCAAAGCACAGCACCGGGCCTTCCTGGGTGCCATGGGTCGCCCAGAAATTGTCGACGTCTTCGATGCGCATCGGCTCAAGCATGAAACCAGCATCGCCCAGGCGTTGCATCATCTGTTTCTGGCAGTCGAAGTCCAGCGGGGTAACCGACGGACGGCGAATCAGGTCGCAGGCCAGTTCAAGGGTAGGCGAGAGGTCGGCTGGGGCCGTCATGGGGAGCTCCGGGGCAAGGCAGGGCACGAATTCGAGGGGGGTTATCTTATAGCAAAAGCAGGGGTTGAGGACCTTGGATCTGCGCTGTTTGTCAGGGCCCTATCGCTGGCAAGCCAGCTCCCACAACGACGGCAGGTGGGAGCTGGCTTGCCAGCGATGGGCTGCAAGCAGCCCTGGGATCAGGAAGCCTGGGCCGGCTGCGCGGCATCCACAGGCTTTGGCAGTGACGACAGCATGGCCATGATCAGCGCCGCCAGGTAGGGCAGCGACTGCACCAGCAGCATGGTCACCCAGAAGCGCATATCGTTGCTCGGCAGGCCCTGGACCAGGTAGATCCCGGCCGCTGCGCCCCACAGCAGCAACATGATGAACAGCTCTTCACGGGCCTCTGACAGCGCCACCAGCAAGCCATGGCTGTCGGCGTTCTTCGGCGTGCGGAAGAACGGGATGCTGCTGGTGAAGAAGCCGTACAGCACCGCCTTGGCGATGGTGTGCGACAGCGCAAGGCCCGCCAGGGCCGCGGCGAAGGCGTCCTTGAGGTTCACGCCCACCGCGCGGCGGTAGAGGAACACGATCTTGCCGACCTTGAACACGAACAACGCCAGTGGCGGAATCGCGAAGATCAGCAGCGGCGGGTCGACCCGCTGCGGCACGATGATCATCGCCGCCGACCACAGCAGGGCGCCGACGGTGAAGAAGATGTTCATGCCATCGGCGATCCACGGCAGCCAGCCGGCGAGGAAGTGGTAGCGCTGGCCACGGGTCAGTTCCGAGTCCTTGCCGCGCAACAGGCTTGCGGCATGGCGCTTGATGATCTGGATGGCGCCATAGGCCCAGCGAAAGCGCTGCTTCTTGAAGTCGATGAAGGTGTCGGGCATCAGGCCTTTGCCATAGCTCTCGTGGGAATACGCCGCCGAGTAGCCTTTCTCGAACACCCGCAGGCCCAGTTCGGCGTCTTCGCAAATGCACCAGTCGGCCCAGCCCAGCTCTTCGAGTACCGAACGGCGGGTCATGGTCATGGTGCCGTGCTGGATGATCGCGTCACGGTCGTTGCGGGTGACCATGCCGATATGGAAGAAGCCTTTGTATTCGCTGTAGCAGAGCTTCTTGAAGGTGCTTTCGTTCTGGTCGCGGTAGTCCTGGGGCGATTGCACCACGGCGATCTTCGGATCGGCGAAGTGTGGCACCATGTGCTTGAGCCAGTTGCGGTCGACACAGTAGTCCGAGTCGATCACCGCGATCACTTCGGCGTCCTTGGCGGTATGCGGAATCAGGTAGTTCAGCGCGCCGCCCTTGAAGCCCGCCAGGGGCGCGACGTGGAAGAACTTGAAGCGCTCGCCGAGCATCTCGCAGTGCGCCTTGATCGGCTCCCAGACCGCCGGGTCCTTGGTGTTGTTGTCGATGATCAGGACTTCGTAGTCCGGGTAGTCCAGCGCGGCCAGGGCGTTGAGGGTCTGTTTGACCATCTCTGGCGGCTCGTTGTAGCACGGCACATGCACCGAGACTTTCGGTCGGTACGCGGCGTCGGCCTGCACCGGCAGGAACTCCCGGCGGCGCTTGTGAATCCACACCGCTTCGGCCAGTTCATGGGCCTCGGTGAGCAGCACGATAAACACGCCAAGGGCGCCGAGGGCGAGCAAAAAGCCCACGGTGAGGCTGAACCAGGTGCTGTATTGCTGGCTGTAATCGTAGCCGATCCACACCAGCACCGAACCGCAGAGGAAGGCAATGAAGGTCAGGAAGGTGCGCCCGCGCTGGCGCAGGGCCGAGCCGTCGATCAGCAGCAGGGTCAGCGAGAGCATCGCCAGCACCACCGAGCCGACCGCCAGCACACGCCATTGCGGAATGGCCACCACCGGGCCTTCGAAGTTGAATTTCTGCTGGCGGGCAGCGTTGAACACGCCCCAGTAGGCACCCACCGAGCCTTCGTCGCTGGCCTTCCACGGCTGGTCGTAGGCTTCGATGACAAAGTAGTTGTAGCCCTGGCGGTTGAGTTTGTTGACCAGGGTGCGCAGGTAGATGGCCTGGTCAGCCGGGGTGGCATCGGCACCGCCGCGCATGCGGCCGTTGCTCGGCCAACCGACTTCAGACAACAGCAGCGGTTTGCGTGGGAATTGCTGCTTCAGATCGCGGGCCCGATCCAGTACGAACTGGCCGGCATCCTTCATCGGGATGAACTCCCAGTACGGCAGGATGTGCGCAGCTACCAGGTCGGCATGCTTGGCCAGCTCCGGGTGTTCTTTCCAGATGTGCCACTGTTCACTGGTGGTCACCGGGACTTTTACTGCCGCGCGCACGCGGTCCATGTACTGGATCAGTGCTTCGGGGGTGATTTCCTTGCGAAACAGCGCTTCGTTGCCGACCATCACCCGCACCACGCTGCGCGAGCTGTTGGCCAGTTCGATGGCTTTGTCGATTTCCCGTTCGTTGCGCTCCAGGTCCGGGCTGATCCACACCCCCAGGGTCACGCGCAGGCCGAACTCTTCGGCCAGGCGCGGAATCTCGGCCTGGGTACCTTCCACCGTATAGATGCGGATGCTGTCGGTCAGCTTGCTGAGCTGTTCGAGGTCCTGGCGCAGTTCGTACTCGCTGGGGTACTGGCCCTTTTGCGGGCTTTCGCCCTGGCGGAACGGCGAATAGGAGAAACCGGAAATCTGCTCCGGCCAGTTGGGGGCGGAAACCGGGCGGTTGATCAGCGCCCAGAACCCGGTGAATAGCGCGGCGATAGCCATGACTATTACCAGGTTGATACCAAATTTACGCGATGACATAGATAGTTCGGGTTCCGAAAGGTGGAACGGGCGGGCGCCATGAGGCGCGAATCCTGCGTGCTTCCTGCTCAGATTGTGTAAGAACAGGTCGGTGGCAGAAGATTGGATTGGCTTCAGGAGCTGAAGTTCTTAGCCCGTACTTTTGTCGTCCAAGTCTTTGGATTGCATAGGACATTAAAGCAGGATTACAACTGCCTTGACCAATGCATGACTCGGGTGGCGGCCACGGCAGGGTGTCATCGCACCCCAAGAGGCCTATAATACGCGCCGGTTTTTTCGGGGTTGGGCCATGAGTACAGAAGATCCACGCTTTGCCGGTGTCGCCCGGTTATACGGTGACAACGGCCTGCAGCGCCTGCGCGAGGCCCATGTGGCTATCGTCGGTATCGGCGGGGTCGGCTCCTGGGCGGCCGAAGCCATGGCCCGCAGCGGCGTGGGCGAAATTTCGCTGTTCGACCTCGATGATGTCTGCGTCAGTAATACCAACCGCCAGCTGCATGCCCAGGAAGGCAATATCGGCCGGGCCAAGGCCGAGGTCATGGCCGAGCGCCTGCGGGCCATCAACCCGGCGTGCAAGGTGCATGCGGTGGTGGATTTCGTCACCAAGGAAACCCTGCCCGAGTACATCGGCGAACACATCGACTGTGTGATTGACTGCATCGACAGCGTCATGGCCAAGGCCGCGCTGATCGGCTGGTGCAAGCGCCACAAAGTCACCATCATCAGCACCGGAGGCGCCGGCGGGCAGATCGATCCAACCCAGATCCGTGTCGCCGACCTGAACAAGACCTTCAACGATCCGCTGGCCTCGCGGGTGCGTTCGACCTTGCGCCGCGACTACGGCTTTTCCCGCACGGTAACCCGCAACTACAGCGTGCCCTGTGTGTTTTCCACCGAACAGCTGCGCTACCCCAAGGGTGACGGCAGCGTCTGTCTGCAGAAGAGTTTTGTTGGCGAAGGGGTGAAGCTGGACTGCTCCGGCGGCTTCGGCGCGGTGATGATGGTCACCGCGACCTTCGGCATGGTCGCCGCCAGCAAAGCGGTGGAAAAGCTTGTGGCCGGCGCTCGGCGCCCGTCCGAGCGCCAGGCTCAGACACCTGCGGCAAGCTGAGCCATGCGTTGCAGCACGGCGTTCAGGCCGTTGCTGCGCGAGGGTGAGAGCTGGCGGCCCAGGCCTAGCTGGTTGAACCAGGCGGGCAGGTCCAGTTGCGCAAGCTCAGCGCTGGACAGGCCCTCGACCCGCACCAGCAGCAGCGCCAGCAAACCGCGGATGATCCGTGCATCGCTGGCGCCTTTGAAGCGCCACTGACCATCTTGCTGTGCCGCCACCAGCCAGACCTGGCTTTCGCAGCCATGGACTCGGTTGGCTTCGGACTTTTCTTCTTCGCTCAAGGGCACCAGGTGCTCGCCCCATTGCATCAGCAGGCGCGCGCGTTGTTCCCAGCCGGCTGTTTGTTCGAACGAATCGAGGGCTTGCTGCGCAGCGACAGGCAGGCTCATCGCAGCAGCTCCAGGGCCTGATCCAGGGCGTCGAAGAAGCGCTGCAGGTCGTCGGAGTCGTTGTACAAGCCCAGCGATACGCGGATGGCACCGTCCAGGCCGAGGCTTTTCAGCAACGGCATGGCGCAGTGATGGCCGGCGCGTACGGCGATGCCCTGTTCGGTGAGCATGTGGGCCAGGTCAGCGTTGTGCACGCCCTCGACCACGAAACTGGCCAGGGCCACTTGCGGCTGACCGAGCAGGCGGATGCCTTCGCGGTCGTTGAGGCCACGCAGCAGGTGGCGGTGCAGGCCGGCTTCATGCTCGGCAACAGCATTGGCATCCAGGCCGGCCAGGTAATCGAGGCTGGCCCCGAGGCCGATGACGCTGGCAATCGGCGGCGTACCGGCTTCAAAACCCAGGGGCGCCGGGCGAAAGCTGGCGCTGTGGTAGTCGGCGACCTGGACCATCTCGCCGCCGAACTGCCAGTGCCGCAGGCGCGCCAGGGCTTCACTGCGGCCGTAGAGCACACCGACACCGTCCGGGCCATAGAGCTTGTGGCTGGAGAACACGTAGAAATCGCAGCCCAGCTGGCGAACGTCGTGACGGCCGTGGACCACGCCCTGGGCACCGTCGACCACGGTTAGCGCACCTTGGGCCTGGGCATGGGCCAGCAGCGGCTCCAGCGGCTGCCAGGCGCCGAGGACATTGGACAGCTGGCTGACCGCCAGCACCCGGGTACGCGGGCCAATCAGTTGCAGGGCGATGTTGAGGTCGATCAGGCCGCGGCTGTCCAGTGGCAGCACCACCAGCTTGAGCCCACGACGCTGGGCCAGCTGCTGCCAGGGCAGCAGGTTGGCATGGTGTTCGAGGGCGCTGATGGCAATCTCGTCACCGGCCTCGAACAGCGGCTCAAGCCCGTAGGCGAGCAGATTCAGGGCCGAGGTGGCGCCGTGGGTGAAGACGATTTGCTGACTGTTGGCGACGTTCAGCCAGCCGGCGACCTTGTCGCGGCTGCGCTCAAAGGCCTGGGTAGCCAGGGCGCCGGGCAGGTGTTGGGCACGGTGCACATTGGCAGCACCATGGCCGTAATAGTGGCTCAGGGCATCGAGCAGAATTTGCGGTTTTTGCGTGGTAGCGGCGCTGTCCAGGTAGGTCTGGTGCTGGCGTTGCAGGGCGTCGATGGCTGGGAAGTCAGCGCGCCAGGGGGAGGGCTGGAACATGATGATCGGACCTGAAAATCGGGCCTGGCGTTAGGCCAGACCCGATGGTACCACTTAGTTGTGGGCGTGCAGCGCTTCGTTCAGCTCGATGGCCGACTTGTGGGTCTTGCACTCCACCGCGCCGTTGAGCGAGTTGCGGCGGAACAGCAGGTCGGTCTGACCGGCCAGGTCGCGGGCTTTGACCACCTTGACCAGTTGGTTGTTCTCGTCCAGCAGGTTCACCTTGGTGCCAGCGGTGATGTACAGGCCGGCTTCGACGGTGTTGCGATCGCCCAGCGGGATGCCGATACCGGCGTTGGCGCCGATCAGGCAGCCTTCGCCAACCTTGATGACGATGTTGCCGCCACCGGACAGGGTGCCCATGGTCGAGCAGCCGCCGCCCAGGTCCGAACCCTTGCCGACGAAGACGCCCGCGGAAACGCGGCCTTCGATCATGCCCGGGCCTTCGGTGCCGGCGTTAAAGTTGACGAAGCCTTCGTGCATGATCGTGGTGCCTTCGCCGATGTAGGCGCCCAGGCGCACACGCGCGCTGTCGGCAATACGCACGCCGGCAGGGACGACGTAGTCGGTCATTTTCGGGAACTTGTCTACCGAGAATACTTCCAGCAACTCGCCCTTCAGGCGCGCTTCCAGTTGCTGCTCGGCAAGCTCGGCCAGGTCGACGGCGCCCTGGCTGGTCCAGGCAACGTTTGGCAGCAGCGGGAAGATCCCGGCCAGGTTCAGGCCATGTGGCTTGACCAGGCGGTGCGAGAGCAGGTGCAGCTTCAGGTAGGCTTCCGGGGTGGAAGTCAGTGCGGCGTCTTCGGCCAGCAGGGTGACCACCAGCGGCTTGTTGCTTTCGGCCAGGCGGGTCAGCAGTGCGGCCTGGGCAGCATCGACACCCTTGAGGGCTTCGGCCAGCTGCGCGGCCTGGCTGGTGCTGAAGGCGATCGCCTGGTTGCCGCCTTCATAGCCCAGGACCGGGGCGATGGCCGCGACCAGCTCGGCAGCCGGGTTGATCAGCGGTTGGGCGTAGAAGACTTCCAGCCAGGCGCCTTGACGGTTCTGGGTGCCGACACCGAAGGCCAGGCTGAACAGGGTAGTGGACATGCAGTTACCTCTTGCGAAATTGAATGAAAGCTCGGCGCCGGGTTACTGAAGGGCGGCCGCGTACAAATCAGGCTTGAAGCCGACCAGGGTCCGCTCGCCGAGGTCGAGCACAGGGCGCTTGATCATCGACGGCTGGGCCAGCATCAGTTCGATGGCCTTGGCCTGGTCGAGATCGGCCTTCTGGGCGTCGTCGAGCTTGCGGAAGGTGGTGCCGGCGCGGTTGAGTACCGTTTGCCAGCCATGTTCATCGCACCAGCGCTCAAGGCTTGCACGGTCGATGCCCTGGGCCTTGTAATCGTGGAAATCGTAGCCCAGGCCCTGCTCTTCGAGCCAGGTGCGGGCTTTCTTCATGGTGTCACAGGCCTTGATTCCATAAAGGTGCAATGGCGTGTCGCGTTTGGTCATGTCTTGCCCCCCTGGGAAAAAATGGTGAAGGATTATGCCATGGTCGGCGGCGTTGGGTTGGCGTTGCCATGGCTCTTTGTAGCATTGTGTTACAGGTTCTGGGCAGTTCTGCGACTTTTGTGCAGCGGTGCGCCGGCAGCCTAAGCGGCTAATATGTCGTTTCAATGGCAAAACCGTGCCCAGGCCCGCATAAGTTATTGAATGCGTTTGAATTGAACAGGACTCGCCGAATGCAATCAGCCTACACCGTTCTCATCCTGCTGATGCTGGTGAGTGTTTCCAAACTGGTCGGGCGGGTTATCCCGCTGCCGTTGCCACTGGTGCAGATCGGCGCTGGCGCCTTGCTGGCGTGGCCTACCCTGGGCCTGCACGTGGCCCTGGACCCAGAATTGTTTCTGTTCTTGTTTTTGCCGCCGCTGCTGTTTTCCGATGGCTGGCGGATGCCCAAGCGCGATCTGTGGAAGTTGCGCGGGCCGATCCTGACCCTGGCCGTTGGCCTGGTGCTGTTTACCGTGGTGGGTGCCGGTTATTTCATTCACTGGATTTTGCCGAGCATTCCCTTGCCGGTGGCCTTCGCCCTGGCTGCGGTTCTGTCGCCCACCGACGCCGTGGCGGTGTCGGCCATTTCCCAGGATCGCTTGCCGACGCCGTTGATGCACATGCTCCAGGGCGAGGCGCTGATGAACGACGCCTCGGGCCTGGTGACCTTCAAATTCGCCCTGGCCGCGGCAATCACCGGCGTGTTCTCGCTGGCCGAGGCCAGCCTGACCTTCGTGCTGGTGGCTGTCGGCGGCCTGGCCATCGGTGTCGCCCTGAGCTGGCTGGTCGGGCGCCTGCGTGCCTGGATGATCGCCCGTGGCTGGGATGACCCGGCTACCCACGTGGTGTTCATGTTGCTGCTGCCGTTTGCCGCCTACGTGCTGGCCGAGCGCCTGGGCGCCTCCGGCATTCTCTCGGCGGTAGCGGCTGGGATGATGCAAAGCTGGCTTGACCTGCTGCCCCGGCAGACCAGCACGCGCCTGCTCAACCGCAGCGTCTGGTCGCTGCTGGAGTTCGCCTTCAATGGTTTGATCTTCCTGTTGTTGGGCCTGCAGTTGCCCGACATCATCAAGGCGGTGACCAGCCACGAAGCCTCGCTGTGGCCGACCTTGCTGTGGCGCTGCCTGGATGTGGTGGCGATCTTTGCGGTACTGCTGGCCTTGCGCTTTATCTGGGTGCAGAGCATCTGGCGCCTGATCGGGGTGATCCGCCGCTGGCGTGGTAAAGAGGACCTGGTGCTGATGCCCAACGCGCGTTCCTGCTGGCTGTTGACGGTCGGCGGTGTGCGCGGGGCGGTGACCCTGGCCGGTGTCATGTCGGTGCCGCTGCTGATCAGCGCCGGCAAGGACTTCCCGGAGCGCGACTTGCTGATTTTCATCGCCGCCGGGGTGATTCTGCTGTCGCTGGTGTCGGCCTGTATTGCCCTGCCGCTGTTGTTGCGCGGGGTGACCAAGAGCCCGGATGACGCCCTGCGTCAGGAAGCCCAGGAGGCCTGGCGCCGCACGGCCGAAGCGGCGATTCATGCACTTGAGGCAGAGGACCTGAGTGAGGCCGGCACCCCGCTGGACGCTTCGCAGGCCGCGCTGGCGGCCGAGCTCAAGGCGCGCTTGATGGCTGAATACCGGCATCAGCTTGATACCTTCAACGACAGCGCCGAAGCCCAGGCCCTGGCCGAACAGATGGACCAGCTGGAGCGGCGCTTGCGATTGCGGGCGCTGCGGGCCCAGCGCCTGGAGCTGTACAACCTGCACCGCCAGCACCAGATAGGTGATGATGTGGTGCGTCAGGTGCTGGGGGAGCTGGATATGAGTGAGGCGAATCTGGGGCAGGTCAGGTAGGTGTGTTGGCCAGGGGGTAGGCTCGGCGCATGAATGCCAGATCATATTCGCTCAACGTCTTGTTTGCCCCCACTTCCCAGTCACCCAGGGTCATCCACTGCGCAATTGGATAATGCATGATCGACTCGCGGTCGTAGGTTGTGAACAAGGTATTTGCTTCAGTTTGCTTCTCCAGAAACTGGCTGCGTACATCGGCCTCGCTCCATCCCCGCTGCTGGGTCATGACCTTCATGAGCTCGTCTTCATTCCAGGGAATGTCAGCTAACGGGTTTTGATGTTCGTGGGTGGCGCCAAAGACATGGCCGAACTCATGCAGGACGGTCGGCTCGAAATATTCGCTGTCCGGCAGGACGTTCAGGGTCATGGTTTCGTTTGTTTTGATCAGCAGTGCGTCAGTTCCCAGGGCAGACTCATTGTGCAGGGCCTTGGGGTCGAGCTTGATCCTGATATCGGCCTGCAGGTAGTTGTCGTGGTACAGGGCTATGCCGAGGTTGGCGCCTGACTGCGACACCCATTGGCTCCCTGTATTGAGAATTTTCAACTTCAGTTCGGTGCTGGGTGAGCCCAGAAACGAAAATTTCAGGGTGCGCCCTGGCTGCCAGAGACGGGTGGAACCATAAATCGCGCGTTTTTTGCGCGACCCTGAATGGCTGGGAGCATTGGCAGGGTTTTCCGCGATGGCTGCTTCGTAGGAAAGCTGCGGATCGACGTTGTGGCGGTAACGGCAAAAGATCAGATCGCTCATGAGGGAGTCCTTCTCGTTCGTGAGCGTGAAGTGTCTCCAGTCAGGCGCCGGATCTAGTGGTAGATAAAGCTTTAGTTGCGGCTTTTTTAGGGCAGGCGGCACCGGCTGTTCCGATGCCGCCGATCCATCAGCGGGTGAGGAAGTCTCGAATCCGCCCGGCCGCCTCGACGCACTCGGCCAATGGCGCTACCAGCGCCATGCGCACGCGCCCGGCACCTGGGTTGACGCCATCCACTTCGCGCGACAGGTACGAACCCGGCACTACGGTCACGTGCTGGGCTTCGAACAGGTCACGGGTGAACGCTGCGTCGTCGCCTGGCACCTTGGCCCACAGGTAGAAGCCGCCGTCCGGGCGCTGCACGTCCAGCACCGGGGCGAGGATTTCGAGTACTGCGTCGAACTTCTCGCGGTACAGGTCGCGGTTGGCCAGTACGTGTTGTTCGTCGTTCCAGGCGGCAATGCTCGCCAGTTGGGTTTGCACCGGCATGGCGCAGCCGTGGTAGGTGCGATAGAGCAGGAACGGCTTGATGATCTCGGCATCACCTGCGACGAAGCCCGAACGCAGGCCCGGCAGGTTGGAGCGCTTGGACAGGCTGTGGAACACCACGCAACGCTTGAAGTCGCTGCGGCCAAGCTCGACGCAGGCGCTGAGCAGGCCTGGCGGCGGGCTTTGTTCGTCGAAGTACAGCTCGCTGTAGCACTCGTCGGCGGCAATCACGAAATCGTACTGGTCGGCCAGGGCGATCAGTTTTTTCAGGGTGTCCATCGGCACCAGGGCGCCGGTGGGGTTGCCCGGGGAGCAGAGGAAGAGGATCTGGCAGCGCTGCCAGGTCTCGGCCGACACCGCATCGAAGTCCGGGTTGAAGCCGTTGCTGTCCAGGCATGGCAGGTAGTGCGGGGTGGCGCCGGCCAGCAAGGCTGCGCCTTCGTAGATCTGGTAGAACGGGTTGGGGCTGATCACCAGGCCGTCATCGGCGCGATTGACCACCGCCTGGGTGAAGGCGAACAGCGCTTCCCGGGTGCCATTGACCGGCAATACGTGTTTGTCGGCATCCAGCCAGCCGGCCGGTACGCCAAAGCGTTGTTCGCACCAGCGCACGATGGCCTGGCGCAGGGCCGGCAGGCCGGCAGTGGTCGGGTACACCGCCATTTGCTTGAGGCTGTCGGCCAGGGCCTGGGCGACGAACGCCGGCGACTCATGCTTCGGTTCACCGATCGACAGGGCAATGGCGCGTTTGTCCGCCGCCGGCGTCACGCTGCCGAGCAGCGCGCGGAGTTTCTCGAACGGGTAGGGCTGAAGCTGGTTCAAAGCGTTGTTCATCGGCGCAAGGTCTCGTCAAACGGTCAAATGGTCAGGCGGGTCAAAGGCACCCCGGTCGCCTGGTCGACGCGCAGTTGCTCGACGATCGCATCCTGCAGGCGGCTGCACAGTTGCGGGTCGGACAGGGGCTGGTTGTCGGCGTCGGTAATGAAGAACACGTCTTCGACCCGTTCGCCGAGGGTGGCAATCTTGGCATTTTGCAGCGACAGGTCGAACTCCAGGAAGATCTTGCCGATCCGCGCCAGCAGGCCGGGGCGGTCGGGGGCGCTGAGTTCGAGGATGGTCACCGGGCGCTGGGCATCGTTGTGGATGGTCACCTGCGGGGCAAAGGTGAAGTGCTTGAGCTGGCGCGGTACCCGGCGCTGGATGATGGTCGGGTAGTCGTCGGGGTTACGCAGGGCGTCGGTCAGACCGTCGCGAATCTGTTTGACCCGTACGGGATTGTCGCCGATCGAGCCGCCATCGTTGTCGAGCACGATGTAGGTGTCGAGGGTGAACTGGCTGCTCGAGGTAATGATGCGGGCGTCATGGATGTTCAGGTTGAGCTGGTCCATGGCCGCCACGGTCACGGCGAAAAAGTCGTGCTGGTCGGGGGCATAGATGAAGATCTGGGTACCGCCCTCGAACTCGCGCTGGGTGGTTTCCTTGATCAGCACCAGCGGCCCGCCGTCTGCCGGCTGCTGGAGGATGGCATCGCTGTGCCAGGCGACGTCAGCGGCGGTATGGCGCAGGAAGTAGTCATCGCCCAGTTGCGACCACAGCTGCTCGACGTCGTCCGGGTCGGTGCCTTCGCGAATGAGGATGTCCAGCGCCGCGCTCTGGGTCTGGCGGATCTGCTCTTCGCGGTCCAGCGGGTTCTCCAGGCCGCGGCGCAGGGCGCGCTTGGTCTCGGTGTAGAGCTGGCGCAGCAGGCTGGCGCGCCAGGAGTTCCACAGGCTGGGGTTGGTGGCGTTGATGTCGGCCACGGTCAGCACGTAGAGGTAGTCCAGGCGGGTTTCATCGCCCACCAGCAGGGCAAAATCGTAGATCACCTGCGGGTCGGAGAGGTCCTTGCGCTGGGCGGTGGTGGACATCACCAGGTGATGCTGTACCAGCCAGACGATCAGGCGGCTGTCCCAGCTTGGCAACTGATGACGCGCGCAGAAGGCCTGGGCGTCTACCGCGCCGAGCTCGGAATGATCGCCCTGGCGGCCCTTGCCGATGTCGTGATAGAGCCCGGCGAGGTAAATCAGCTCCGGCTTGGGCAGGCGGCCCATGAGCTTGCTGGCCAGCGGGAATTTCTCCGAAACCGGGGTGTACTGCAGTTTGCGCAGGTGCTTGATCAGGTTCAGGGTGTGCGCATCGACCGTGTAGATGTGGAACAGGTCGTGCTGCATCTGCCCGACGATCAGACCGAACTCCGGCAAGTAACGGCCGAGAATGCCGTAGCGGTTCATCCGCCGCAGGTTGCGGTGGATGCCGATCTCGCACTTGAACAGCTCGATGAACAGGCTGGTATTGCGGATATCGTTACGAAACTCGTCGTCGATCAGGTGTCGGTGTTCGCGCAGCAGGCGGATGGTGTCGGCGCGCACGCCCTTGATTTCCGGGTGCTGGGCCATCAGCACGAAGATTTCCAGCATGGCGAACGGCGTGCGTTTAAACACGTTGGTGCGCACGGCCTCGATATAGCCGTCATGCAGCTGGAAGCGGGCATTGAGTGGCTGGGCGTTGCCACTGTCGTCGTCGAGGATGACCTCTTCGAAGTGCTGGATGATCAGGTCGCTGAGCTCGGCGATGCTCATCACCACCCGGTAATACTGCTGCATGAACTGCTCGATGGCACGCTTGGGGTTCTCGTCGCCAAACCCCAGCAGCGCGGCGATGCTGCGCTGGTGGTCGAACAGCAGGCGGTCTTCAGCGCGCCCGGCCAGCATGTGCAGGGCGTAACGCACTTTCCAGAGAAACTCCTGGGACGAGGCCAGCAGGTTGTTCTCGCTTTCCAGCAGGAAACCTTCGCCGGCCAGGGCGTGCAGGTTGAGGGTGCCGTACTGGCGGCGGGCGATCCACAGCACCGTCTGGATGTCGCGCAGCCCGCCCGGCGAGCCCTTGACGTTGGGCTCAAGGTTGTACTCGGTGTCGTTGTACTTGTGGTGCCGGGCCTTTTGCTCGGCCCGCTTGGCCAGGAAGAATTCCTTGCTTGGCCACATGTGCGCGGTGCTGGTCACTTCGAGCATGCGCTGGCGCAGGTGCTCGGGCCCAGCAATGGTGCGGCTTTCCATGAGGTTGGTGACAACCGTCAGGTCGGCACGGGCCTGTTCTGCGCATTCATCGACCGAGCGCACGCTCTGGCCCACTTCCAGGCCGATGTCCCACAGCAGGGTCAGAAAGCGTTCGATCGAATCGCGAAAGACTTCATGATCGGCGCTGTCGAGCAGAATCAACAGGTCGATGTCGGAATAGGGGTGCAGCTCGCCGCGCCCATAACCGCCGGTGGCGATCAGGGCGATATCGGCATCTTCGCTCCAGGTAAACTGGTTCCACGCCTGTTGCAGGATATTGTCGACGAACCAGGCGCGGTCCTCGATCAGCCGGCGGATCTCGCGACCGCTGCGAAAACGGTTGTCGAGCACCTCGCCGGCCTGGCGGATGGCTTTCTTGAAGGCAGCGATGGGGCTTGCCTTGAGGGCCAGTTCCGCCTGGAACTGGCCGCGATCGAACAGCTCGGGATCCACCTGGGGCATCGAGAGGCTTTCCTGTAAGAATCAGGCCGATGTGCGAGGAATGGTGTCGTCTTTGCGCAGGGTGAAGATCTCGTAACCGGTCGCGGTCACCACCAGGGTGTGTTCCCATTGGGCCGAGAGCTTGCGGTCCTTGGAGATGGCGGTCCAGCCGTCGCCCAGCACCTTGGTGTCGGCCTTGCCCTGGTTGATCATCGGCTCGATGGTGAAAGTCATGCCTTCTTTCAGTTCCATGCCGGTGCCGGCGCGGCCGTAGTGCAGGATCTGCGGCTCTTCGTGGAACACCTTGCCGATGCCGTGGCCGCAGAATTCGCGGACCACCGAGAAACCGTTCTTTTCAGCGTGCTTCTGGATTACTTCGCCGATGTCGCCCAGGCGGCAGCCCGGCTTGACCAGCTCGATGGCCTTGTACATGCATTCCTGGGTGATCTGCGACAGGCGTTCGGCCCAGACGGGCACGTTGCCGACGTGGAACATGCGGCTGGTGTCGCCGTGGTAGCCGTCCTTGATCACCGTGACGTCGATGTTCAGGGTGTCGCCATCCTTGAGCGGCTTGTCACCGGGGATGCCGTGGCAGACCACGTGGTTGACCGAGGTGCAGATCGACTTGGGGAAGCCTTTGTAGTTGAGCGGCGCCGGGATAGCCTGCTGGACGTTGACGATGTAGTCGTGGCACAGGCGGTCGAGCTCCTCGGTGGTGACACCGGGCTTGACGTGCTCTTCGATCATCTCCAGGACTTCGGCGGCCAGGCGGCCGGCGATGCGCATCTTTTCGATGTCTTCGGCGGTTTTGATGGTAACGGTCATTACAGGCTCTCTACGGCGCAGCAAGGCGCGAATAATCTGGGGAAAGGCCGGATTCTAACAGAGCGAAGCCCGATTCAGGCGGCTATGGCGCTGATACAGCCTTTATATAGGGGCCATTCTGGCGCTAATGGGCGGTGTGTGCAAAAGCCGGTGACGTTCTATGGTAATTCGGGTTTCGCTCGGCGAGCTTGTGTGGTATAAAATGCGCCGCTTTCCGGGGATAGCTCCGGAAGCACTAAACCCACACACGTGTCGACACGATGACCTGGGTGCCTTTGATCTGCGGATCACGGGTTGGTCATTGGGATACGTGGAGGCCCAACCCGACTTATCAAGGAACTATCATGTCCCAAGTCAACATGCGCGATATGCTGAAGGCCGGTGTGCACTTCGGTCACCAAACCCGTTACTGGAACCCGAAAATGGGCAAGTACATTTTCGGCGCGCGCAACAAGATCCACATCATCAACCTTGAAAAAACCCTGCCAATGTTCAACGACGCACTGACTTTCGTCGAGCGTCTGGCCCAGGGCAAAAACAAGATTCTGTTCGTCGGCACCAAGCGTTCCGCTGGCAAGATCGTTGCTGAAGAAGCAGCACGTTGCGGTTCGCCGTACGTCGATCACCGCTGGTTGGGCGGCATGCTGACCAACTACAAGACCATCCGCGCTTCGATCAAGCGTCTGCGCGACCTGGAAACCCAGGCCGAAGACGGCACTTTCGCCAAGCTGACCAAGAAAGAAGCCCTGATGCGCTCCCGTGATCTGGAAAAACTGGATCGCAGCCTGGGCGGTATCAAGGACATGGGCGGCCTGCCTGATGCCCTGTTCGTGATCGACGTTGACCACGAGCGCATCGCTATCACCGAAGCCAACAAGCTGGGCATCCCGGTCATCGGCGTTGTCGATACCAACTCCAGCCCAGAAGGCGTTGACTACATCATCCCAGGTAACGATGACGCCATCCGCGCTATCCAGCTGTACATGGGTTCGATGGCTGACGCCGTGATCCGTGGCCGCAACAACGTTGCTGGCGGTACCGAAGTGTACGCCGAAGAAGCAGCAGCACCGGCTGCCGAAGCCTGAGTAACTGACGCTTAGCGTCTACTCGGCACGCGAAAAGGGGGCTTTGCCCCCTTTTTGCCACCTTGAAATCCTCCTGTCAGCATCGCCGTTGCAACCTTGTTACTGCATGAGTGCTGGCAAGTGGATTTACAGAATTGAACGCCCGTCAGTATCGGGTGGAATGGTTGAAAACCTATCCAAGAGGATTTTGAAATGGCAGAGATTACTGCAGCGCTGGTCAAAGAACTGCGCGAGCGTACCGGCGAAGGCATGATGGACTGCAAGAAGGCCCTGACCAAGGCCGGCGGCGACATCGAAAAAGCCATCGACGACATGCGTGCTTCGGGCGCCATCAAGGCCGCCAAAAAGGCTGGCAACGTTGCTGCTGAAGGCGCTATCGCCATCAAGGCCGACGACAAGTCCGCCGTCCTGCTGGAAGTGAACTCGCAGACCGACTTCCTGGCCCTGCAAGACGACTTCAAAAACTTCGTCGCTGAAAGCGTTGAACAGGCTTTCGCTGAAAAACTGACCGACGCCGCTCCGCTGATCGCTTCGCGTGAAGCTGCTCGTGAAGCGCTGGTTGCCAAGGTTGGTGAGAACGTCAACATCCGTCGCCTGGTGCGCGTTGAAGGTGACGTTGTCGGTACCTACCTGCACGGTAACAAGATCGGTGTTGCTGTTGTCCTGAAGGGCGGCGACGTCCAGCTGGCCAAAGAAATCGCCATGCACGTGGCTGCCAGCAACCCAGAGTTCCTCAACCCTTCGGAAGTCTCCGCTGAAGCAATCGAGCGCGAGAAGGCTGTATTCATGCAGCTGAACGAAGAGAAGATGAAGGGCAAGCCTGAGAACATCGTCGCCAACATGATCGACGGTCGCATCAAGAAGTTCCTGGCCGAAGCTTCGCTGGTCGAGCAAGCCTTCGTCATGAACCCGGAAGTCAAGGTCGGCGAGCTGGCCAAGAAAGCCGGTGCTGAAATCGTTTCGTTCACCTACTTCAAAGTAGGCGAAGGCATCGAGAAGCCGGTCGACAACTTCGCTGAAGAAGTTGCTGCCCAGCTGGCTGCTGCCAAGCAATAAGACAGATTCACCTCTGTCGCCCCGAAGAGGCTGCCCGCTCACGCGCGCAGCCTCTTTGTCAAAGCGGGAGCGGTTTACGAGACCGCCTTTCGCTGGCGCAGTAGCTGCGCCACGCTAGAGTTACGCGCAGGCTGAAAACAGCCCGCCAGATTTTTTTCAAACGCCGCAGGAGAGATTCGCAATGGCTCAGCAGGGCAGTGGTTATCAAGCTCGCTATAAACGCATTCTACTCAAGCTTAGCGGCGAGGCCCTGATGGGCTCGGAAGAGTTCGGGATCGACCCCAAGGTCCTGGATCGCATGGCGCTGGAAGTCGGCCAGTTGGTCGGCATCGGTGTTCAGGTAGGTTTGGTGATCGGTGGTGGCAACCTGTTCCGTGGTGCGGCGCTCAGTGCAGCCGGCATGGACCGCGTCACTGGCGACCACATGGGCATGCTGGCGACCGTGATGAATGGCCTGGCCATGCGCGATGCGCTTGAGCGCGCCAACATTACCGCGATCGTCATGTCGGCCATCTCCATGGTTGGCGTTACCGATCACTATGATCGTCGCAAAGCCATGCGCCACTTGAACTCCAAAGAAGTGGTCATCTTCGCTGCCGGTACCGGCAACCCGTTCTTCACCACCGACTCCGCCGCTTGCCTGCGCGCCATCGAAATCGATGCCGACGTGGTATTGAAGGCAACCAAGGTCGATGGTGTATACACTGCAGATCCATTCAAAGACCCGCATGCCGAGAAGTTCGATCATCTGACCTACGATGAAGTGCTGGATCGCAAGCTGGGCGTGATGGACCTGACGGCAATCTGCCTTTGCCGCGATCACAAGATGCCGCTGCGCGTCTTCAACATGAACAAGCCCGGCGCCCTGCTGAACATCGTGCATGGCGGCGCTGAAGGAACTCTGATCGAGGAAGTTCAAAAATGATCAACGAAATCAAGAAAGACGCTCAAGCGCGTATGCAGAAATCCCTGGAGTCTCTGGCTTATGCGTTTGGCCAGATTCGCACCGGCAAGGCACACCCAAGCATCCTGGCAAGCGTGATGGTGCCTTACTACGGTACCGACACCCCGATCAGCGGCGTCGCCAACGTCACCGTTAAAGATTCGCGCACCCTGCAGGTCGTGGCTTTCGAGCGCAACATGCTCGCTGCCGTTGACAAGGCCATCCAGAGCGCCGGTTTGAACCTCAACCCGACCAACCTGGGTGAGTTGCTGCTGATCACCATGCCAGCCCTGACTGAAGAAACCCGCAAGGGCTTCACCAAGCAGGCGCGCAGTGCGGCCGAAGACGCTCGCGTGGCTGTGCGCAACATTCGCCGCGATGCTCTGGGTGAACTGAAGAAGCTGGTCAAAGACAAGGAAATCAGCGAAGACGAAGAACGTCGCGCCATCGCTGATATCGACAAGCTGACGAAAGATACCGAGGCCCAGATCACCAAGGCCACCGAAGAGAAAGAAAAGGACCTGATGGCCGTTTAAGGGTCGGGACTTTTTTTAATGGAAAAGACCAAGCAAGGTGTGTCCCCATCGGTGCCGCGCCATGTCGCGATCATCATGGATGGGAATAATCGCTGGGCGAAGAAGCGCCTGTTGCCCGGTGTCGCCGGGCACAAGGCCGGTGTCGATGCGGTGCGCGCGGTCATCGAGGTGTGCGCCGAGGCCAAGGTCGAGGTGCTGACCCTGTTCGCCTTTTCCAGCGAGAACTGGCAGCGCCCGGCCGAAGAGGTCGGAGCGTTGATGGAGTTGTTCTTCTCGGCCTTGCGCCGGGAAGCCAAGCGCCTCAACGACAACAATATCAGCCTGCGCATCATCGGTGACCGCTCGCGCTTTCACCCTGAGCTGCAGGCTGCCATGCGTGAGGCCGAAGCGGCGACCGCCGGCGCCAATCGATTCATCCTGCAGATCGCCGCCAACTACGGTGGTCAGTGGGATATCGCCCAGGCCGCCCAGCGCCTGGCGCGGGAAGTCCAGGCCGGTCACCTGCGCCCGGACGACATCACCCCCGAGCTGCTGCAGACCTGCCTGGCGACAGGCGACCTGCCGCTGCCCGACCTGTGCATCCGTACCGGTGGTGAGCACCGCATCAGCAATTTCTTGCTGTGGCAGCTGGCCTATGCCGAGTTGTACTTTTCCGACCTGTTCTGGCCGGACTTCAAACACGAGGCCATGCGTACTGCGCTGGCCGATTTCGCTTCGCGCCAGCGCCGCTTCGGGAAAACCAGCGAGCAGGTCGAAGCTGGAGCCCGTGCTTAATGCTTAAACAACGCATCATTACTGCGCTGATCCTGTTGCCGATCGCCCTGTGTGGCTTCTTCCTGCTGAACGGCGGCGACTTTGCCCTGTTCATCGGCGTGGTGGTGACCCTTGGCGCCTGGGAATGGGCGCGCCTGGCCGGCCTGGTCGGCCAGGCCCTGCGGGTGGCGTACGCGGCTGTAGTCGCGGGGCTGCTGATGCTGCTCTACCTGATGCCGGAACTGGCGCCCTGGGTATTGGGCGCGTCGGTGTTGTGGTGGGGCCTGGCGACCTGGCTGGTGCTGACCTACCCGCGCAGCAGCGAGCTGTGGGCCAGCGTGGCCTGCCGCTTGCTGATCGGTTTGCTTATCCTGCTGCCGGCCTGGCAAGGCCTGGTGTTGCTCAAGCAATGGCCGCTGGGCAACTGGCTGATCATGGCGGTCATGGTGCTGGTCTGGGGGGCGGATATCGGTGCGTATTTCTCCGGCCGTGCCTTCGGCAAGCGCAAGCTGGCCCCGCAGGTCAGCCCGGGCAAGAGCTGGGAAGGCGTCTATGGCGGCCTGGCCCTGAGCCTGGTGATTACCGCAGCGGTGGGTATCTACCGTGACTGGAGCATCGGCGAGCTGTTGCTGGGCTTGTTGGGCGCAGGCGTGGTGGTGCTGGTATCGGTGGTGGGTGACCTGACCGAAAGCATGTTCAAGCGCCGCTCCGGGATCAAGGACAGCAGCAACCTGCTGCCCGGTCACGGCGGCGTGCTGGACCGTATCGACAGCCTCACTGCGGCGATCCCGGTGTTTGCGGTGCTGCTCTGGGCAGCCAATTGGGGCGTGATGTGAGCGGCGTGCAGCGTATTACCGTACTGGGTGCGACCGGTTCCATTGGTCTTAGCACCCTCGATGTGATTGCCCGTCACCCGGATCGTTACCAGGTATTTGCCCTGAGCGGCTATTCGCGCTTGCAGGAGTTGTTGGCCCTGTGCCTGCGTCACACCCCGGTATTTGCCGTGGTGCCTTCGGCCGAGGCTGCACAGCAACTGCGCGAGGGGCTGACAGCAGCGGGTTCGGCTACTGAGGTACTGGTCGGCGAAGAGGGCTTGTGCCAGGTCGCCGCCGCTGCCGAGGTCGATGCCGTGATGGCGGCGATTGTCGGCGCCGCCGGCCTGCGTCCGACCCTGGCGGCGGTCGAGGCGGGCAAGAAGGTGCTGCTGGCCAACAAGGAAGCGCTGGTGATGTCCGGCGCCTTGTTCATGCAGGCAGTGCGACGCAGTGGCGCTGTACTGCTGCCGATCGACAGCGAGCACAACGCGATCTTCCAGTGCCTGCCGGGTGATTACTCCCGCGGCCTGGCCCAGGTCGGCGTGCGCCGTATACTGTTGACCGCCTCCGGTGGGCCGTTTCGTGAAACGCCGATGGCCGAGCTCATGGATGTCAGCCCCGAGCAGGCCTGTGCCCACCCGAACTGGTCGATGGGCCGCAAGATTTCCGTCGACTCGGCAAGCATGATGAACAAGGGCCTGGAGTTGATCGAGGCTTGCTGGCTGTTCGATGCCCGGCCCGGCCAGGTCGAGGTGGTGGTGCACCCGCAAAGTGTGATCCACTCGCTGGTCGATTATGTCGATGGGTCGGTGCTGGCCCAGCTGGGCAATCCGGACATGCGCACGCCGATCGCCAATGCCCTGGCCTGGCCGGAGCGGATCGATTCGGGGGTGGCGCCACTGGACCTGTTCGCGGTTGCCCGCCTGGACTTCAAGGCCCCGGACGAGCAGCGTTTTCCGTGTTTGCGCCTGGCCCGCGAGGCGGCGCAGGCAGGCAACAGTGCGCCGGCGATGCTCAACGCGGCCAATGAAGTGGCGGTGGAGGCATTTCTCCAGCGGCGCATCCGCTTCCCCGAGATCGCGAGTATGATCGAACAAGTGCTCGATCAGGAGCCGGTGGTTGCGGTCGAGTCGCTCG
The DNA here is from genome assembly GCF_000955865.1 of Pseudomonas sp. 2(2015). Lineage (NCBI taxonomy): Bacteria > Pseudomonadati > Pseudomonadota > Gammaproteobacteria > Pseudomonadales > Pseudomonadaceae > Pseudomonas > Pseudomonas sp. 2(2015). The sequence continues at coordinate 252,234 of NZ_JYOF01000001.1, read as the reverse complement.
ATGCGGTGTTTGCCGCCGATCAGCGCGCGCGGCAACTGGCCGGACAATGGTTGGCTCATCACGGCCGCTGAGGTCTGGCGCAGTAATGCGTCAGGCCCGGTGCCGCTGAACGTCATTCGGAGAGAGACATGAGTGCGCTCTACATGATTATCGGCACCCTGGTGGCATTGGGTGTGCTGGTCACCTTTCACGAATTTGGTCACTTCTGGGTGGCCCGGCGTTGCGGCGTCAAGGTTTTGCGTTTCTCCGTGGGTTTTGGCATGCCGCTGTTGCGCTGGCACGACCGCCATGGCACCGAGTTCGTGGTCGCGGCGATCCCGCTGGGCGGCTACGTGAAAATGCTCGATGAGCGCGAAGGCGAAGTGCCACGCGACCAGGTCGAGCAGTCGTTCAACCGCAAATCGGTGCGCCAGCGTATCGCAATTGTGGCGGCGGGCCCGGTGGCCAACTTTCTGTTGGCGATCTTCTTCTTCTGGATCCTGGCCATGGTCGGCACCCAGCAGGAGCGCCCGGTCATTGGTGCGGTCGAGGCCGGGAGTATTGCCGAGGTGGCCGGGCTCAAGGCAGGCCAGGAAATTGTTTCCATTGATGGCAAACCGACCAGTGGCTGGGCTGCGGTCAACCTGCAACTGATCCGTCGCCTGGGCGAGAGCGGCCAGTTGCACATCAGCGTGCGGGAAGAGGGTGCGAGCGTCGACAGCCCCCACGTGCTGACCCTGAACAACTGGCTCAAGGGCGCCGACGAGCCCGACCCGATCCGCTCCCTGGGCCTGCGCCTGTGGCGCCCGGCGTTGCCGCCGGTGCTGGCTGAACTCGACCCCAAGGGCCCGGCGCAGGCCGCCGGGCTTAAGACCGGCGACCGTCTGTTGGCCCTCGACGGCCAGGCGCTGAACGACTGGCAACAAGTGGTTGATACCGTGCGTGGCCGCGCTGGCAGCAAGATTGTCCTGCGTATCGAGCGTGACGGCGCGCCGCTGGAGCTGCCGGTAACCCTGGCCAGCCGTGGCGAAGGCCAATCGGCCACGGGGTACCTCGGGGCCGGGGTCAAGGCGGTGAAATGGCCGGATGCCATGCTTCGCGAGGTCAGCTATGGGCCGCTCGAGGCTGTGGGGGAGGGGCTTTCACGCACCTGGAACATGAGCGTACTGACCCTCGAATCGCTGAAGAAAATGCTGTTCGGCGAGCTCTCGGTAAAAAACTTGAGCGGACCGATAACCATTGCTAAAGTGGCGGGCGCTTCGGCCCAGTCCGGCGTTGGAGATTTCCTGAATTTCCTCGCCTACCTGAGCATTAGCCTGGGGGTTCTTAATTTGTTGCCCATTCCTGTACTGGATGGGGGGCATTTGCTGTTCTACCTGATCGAGTGGGCGCGTGGTCGTCCGCTCTCGGATCGGGTGCAAGGTTGGGGGATCCAGATCGGTATCAGTTTGGTAGTCGGGGTGATGTTGCTTGCCCTGATCAACGATTTGGGTCGACTGTAAAGCTTCGCTCAATTGCGAACCTGCCGCGTCCCGCGGCGGGTCGTTTATTGCCAGTTGGAATAAGAAAGGACTTCATGAAACGTCTGCTGCTAACTGCGGTTCTCGCCGTACTGATGATCGCTGAAGTTCACGCCGAGTCCTTCACCATCTCCGATATTCGTGTCAATGGTCTGCAGCGGGTTTCCGCGGGCAGCGTTTTTGGTGCCTTGCCATTGAACGTCGGCGATGAGGCCGATGACCGGCGCCTGGTGGAATCCACCCGGTCCCTGTTCAAGACCGGATTCTTCCAGGATATCCAACTGAGCCGGGACGGCAACGTCCTGATCATTACCGTGGTCGAGCGTCCTTCGGTGTCGAGCATCGAGATCGAAGGCAACAAGGCGATCAGCACTGAAGACCTGATGAAGGGTCTGAAGCAGTCCGGTCTGTCCGAAGGCGAGATCTTCCAGCGTGCCACCCTTGAAGGCGTGCGCAACGAACTGCAACGCCAGTACGTTGCCCAGGGCCGCTACTCGGCCGAGGTCGACACCGAAGTGGTGCCGCAGCCGCGCAACCGCGTGGGCCTGAAGATCAAGATCAACGAAGGCACCGTTGCTGCCATCCAGCACATCAACGTGGTCGGCAACACCGTCTTCGCTGATGAAGACCTGATCGGCCTGTTCGAGCTCAAGACCACCAACTGGCTGTCGTTCTTCAAGAACGATGACAAGTACGCCCGCGAAAAACTCTCCGGTGACCTGGAGCGTCTGCGTTCCTACTACCTGGACCGCGGCTACATCAACATGGACATCGCTTCCACCCAGGTGTCGATCACCCCGGACAAGAAGCACGTCTACATCACCGTCAACGTCAACGAAGGCGAGAAGTACACCGTTCGTGACGTCAAGCTTTCCGGCGACCTCAAGGTGCCTGAAGACCAGGTCAAGTCGCTGCTGCTGGTACAGCCTGGCCAGGTATTCTCGCGTAAGGTGATGACCACCACCTCCGAGCTGATCACCCGTCGCCTGGGTAACGAGGGCTACACCTTCGCCAACGTCAACGGCGTGCCGCAGCCGCACGACGAAGACCACACCGTCGACATCATGTTTGTGGTCGACCCGGGCAAGCGTGCCTACGTCAACCGCATCAACTTCCGTGGCAACACCAAGTCCGAGGACGAAGTGCTGCGCCGTGAGATGCGCCAGATGGAAGGCGGCTGGGCGTCGACCTACCTGATCGACCAGTCCAAGACCCGTCTGGAGCGCCTGGGCTTCTTCAAGGAAGTCAACGTCGAGACCCCGGCCGTTCCGGGCACCGACGACCAGGTCGACGTCAACTACAGCGTTGAAGAGCAAGCCTCCGGTTCGATCACCGCCAGCGTCGGTTTCGCTCAGAGCGCAGGTCTGATCCTCGGTGGTTCGATCAGCCAGAACAACTTCCTCGGTACCGGTAACAAGGTTTCCCTGGGCCTGACCCGCAGTGAATACCAGAGCCGTTACAACTTCGGCTATGTCGACCCCTACTGGACTGCCGACGGCGTCAGCCTGGGCTACAACGCCTTCTATCGCACCACCGACTACGATGACCTCGACGTCGACGTGGCCAGCTATGCGGTCGACAGCCTGGGTGCCGGTGTCAGCGTCGGTTACCCGATCAGCGAAACCTCGCGCCTGACCTTCGGCCTGACCGTACAGCAGGACGAGATCAAGACCGGTAAGTACACCGTTGACGAGATCTTCAAGTTCGTTAACGAAGAAGGCGACAAGTACCTGAACTTCAAGGCCTCGGCCGGTTGGTCCGAGTCGACCCTGAACAAGGGCGTACTGGCTACTCGCGGTCACTCGCAAAGCCTGGTGCTGGAAGCAACCACCCCGGGTAGCGACCTGTCGTTCTTCAAGCTGGATTACCGTGGCCAGCTGTTCAAGCCGATCAATAACGACTACACCCTGCGCCTGCACACCGAACTGGGCTATGGTGACGGTTTCGGCGGTACCTCGGGCCTGCCGTTCTACGAGAACTACTACGCCGGTGGTTTCAACTCGGTTCGTGGCTTCAAGGACAGCAGTCTCGGTCCACGCAGTACCCCGAGCCGTGGCGCGGATGTCACCGGTAACCAGGGCACCATCGCCGACCCGGATCAGGACCCGCTGCCATTTGGTGGTAACGTTCTCGTCCAGGGTGGTGTAGAGCTGCTGTTCCCGCTGCCGTTCGTCAAGGACCAACGCTCGCTGCGCACCTCGGTCTTCTGGGATGTGGGTAACGTTTTCGACACCAACTGCGGTTCCAAGCCGGACTGCGAGAAGGTCGGCCTGTCGGGCCTGGCCAGCTCCGTCGGCCTGGGCGTGACCTGGATTACCGCGCTCGGTCCGTTGAGCTTCAGCCTGGCAATGCCGGTGAAGAAGCCGGACGAAGCCGATACCCAGGTGTTCCAATTCTCTCTGGGCCAGACCTTCTAAGGTCTGCCCCTTGCTAACGACAACGGATTCTGTAGGAGTGCATCGTGCGTAAGTTGACTCAACTGGCAGTACTGGCTGCGACCCTGATCGCAACCCCGGCTTTCGCCGAAATGAAGGTTGCTGTGCTGAACTATCAAATGGCCCTGCTCGAATCGGACGCGGCGAAGAAGTACGCCGTCGATGCCGAGAAGAAATTCGGCCCGCAGCTGACCAAGCTGAAGAACCTGGAAAGCAGCGCCAAGGGCATTGCCGACCGCATCCGTGCCGGTGGCGACAAGATGGCCCAGCCAGAGCGCGAGCGCCTGGAGCTTGAATACAAGCAAAAGGCCCGTGACTTCCAGTTCCAGTCCAAGGAGCTGAACGAGTCCAAGGCCGTGGCCGACCGCGAAATGCTCAAGCAACTGAAGCCCAAGCTGGATGGCGCAGTTGAAGAAGTGATCAAGAAAGGCGGTTTCGACCTGGTTCTCGAGCGTGGCGCGGTCATTGATGTCAAACCTCAGTACGACATCACCCGCCAGGTCATCGAGCGCATGAACCAGTCCCGTTGATCATGACCGTGACCATGAAACTCGGTCAGCTGGCCGAGTTCCTCGGAGCCACCCTGAGTGGCCCCGAGGAGCTGGAAATCACTGGCCTGGCAACCCTTCAGGAAGCTGGGCCTGGGCAGTTGAGCTTCCTCGCCAACCCACAGTACCGCAAGTACCTGGGTGAAACCCAGGCGGCGGCGATCCTGCTCAAGCCGGCCGACGCCGAAGGTTTTGCCGGCAACGCCCTGATTGTTCCCGACCCGTACCTCGCCTACGCGCGCATCTCCCACCTGTTCGATCCAAAGCCCAGGGCTGTAGCGGGAATTCATCCCAGCGCCGTGGTTGCCGCCGATGCCCAGGTCGATGCCAGCGCCAGCATTGGTGCCTGCGCGGTGATCGAGAGCGGTGCGCAGATCGGCCCGGGTGTGACTATCGGTGCCCAGTGCTTCATCGGCGCGCGCTGCGTGATCGGTGAGGGCGGCTGGCTGGCCCCGCGGGTGACCCTGTACCACGACGTGCGTATCGGCAAGCGTGTGGTCATTCAGTCGGGCGCAGTGATCGGCGGCGAAGGCTTCGGCTTTGCCAACGAGAAGGGCGTGTGGCAGAAGATCGCCCAGATCGGCGGCGTGAGCATCGGCGATGATGTCGAGATCGGCGTCAACACTGCGGTCGACCGCGGCGCACTGGCCGACACCCGCATCGGTGACGGGGTCAAGCTCGACAACCAGATCCAGATCGCCCATAACGTGCAGATCGGCGATCATACGGCGATGGCGGCGTGTGTCGGGATCTCCGGCAGCACCAAGATCGGCAAGCATTGCACCATTGCCGGCGGTGTCGGCATGGTTGGACACATCGATGTCTGCGACAACGTTTTCGTATCCGGGATGACCATGGTGACGCGCTCGATTACCGAGCCAGGCGCTTATTCTTCCGGTACGGCGATGCAGCCGCTGGCCGAGTGGCGCAAAAGCGCCGCGCGAATTCGCCAGCTGGATGAGATGTCAAAACGCCTTCAACAACTGGAAAAGCGTCTCGCCGCCGTGACCTCTGGCGATAAAGCTTCATCAGAAGGCTGATACCATTTCCTGATCAAGAGCGAACAGCCCTAGACTGACTCTTTGATTTGCTAAAGGAGCGCCGTGTGAAAACCGGCGCTCCCTATCTTTACTACAGGCTTCCCCCCGAAATGATGGACATCAACGAGATTCGCGAATACCTGCCTCACCGTTACCCGTTCCTGCTGGTGGACCGGGTGGTGGAACTGGACGTCGAGGCCCAGCGCATTCGTGCCTACAAGAATGTCAGCATCAACGAACCTTTCTTCAATGGTCACTTCCCGGCGCACCCGATCATGCCGGGCGTGCTGATCATCGAGGCCATGGCCCAGGCGGCCGGTATCCTCGGCTTCAAGATGCTCGACGTCAAACCTGCGGACGGTACCCTGTACTACTTCGTCGGTTCCGACAAGCTGCGCTTCCGCCAGCCGGTGCTGCCGGGTGACCAACTGATCCTCGAGGCCAAGTTCATCAGCTGCAAGCGCCAGATCTGGAAGTTCGAGTGCCAGGCGTCGGTCGACGGCAAGCCGGTATGCTCGGCCGAGATCATCTGCGCGGAACGCAAACTATGAGTTTGATTGACCCTCGGGCAATCATCGATCCATCGGCGAAGCTCGCCGACGGTGTCGAGGTAGGCCCTTGGTCGATCATCGGTGCCGGGGTCGAGATCGGCGAGGGGACCGTGATCGGTCCGCACGTGATTCTCAAAGGGCCGACCCGCATCGGTCGGCACAACCGCATCTACCAGTTTTCTTCGGTAGGCGAAGACACCCCTGACCTCAAGTACAAGGGTGAAGCCACGCGCCTGGTGATCGGTGATCACAATGTGATCCGCGAAGGCGTGACCATCCACCGTGGCACCGTGCAGGACCGCTCGGAAACCACCCTGGGTGATCACAACCTGATCATGGCCTATGCCCACATCGGCCACGACAGCGTCATCGGCAACCATTGCATCCTGGTCAACAACACCGCGCTGGCTGGCCATGTGCATGTCGATGACTGGGCGATCCTTTCCGGGTTCACCCTGGTGCATCAGTTCTGCCACATCGGTGCCCACAGCTTTTCCGGTATGGGCACGGCGATCGGCAAGGATGTTCCGGCCTACGTCACGGTGTTCGGCAACCCGGCCGAAGCGCGCAGCATGAACTTTGAGGGCATGCGCCGTCGTGGTTTCAGCGAAGACGCCATTCACGCCCTGCGCCGCGCCTACAAGGTGGTCTACCGCCAGGGCCTGACTGTCGAGCAGGCGATCGCCGAGCTGGCCGAGCCGGCTACCCAGTTCCCTGAAGTCGACGTGTTCCTCAAGTCGATCCAGAACTCCACCCGCGGCATCACCCGCTGACATGGCCGAGCTTTGTGTAGCGCTGGTGGCAGGTGAGGCCAGCGGCGATATTCTCGGCGCCGGGTTGATGCGCGCGCTCAAGGCGCGTCATCCGCAGGTACGCTTCATTGGCGTGGGTGGGCCGTTGATGCAGGCTGAAGGCCTGACTTCGTACTTCCCCATGGAACGCCTGGCGGTGATGGGCCTGGTCGAGGTGCTAGGGCGCCTGCGCGAGCTGCTTAAGCGCCGCAAGGAACTGATCCAGACCCTGGTCGCCGAGCGCCCGGACGTGTTCATCGGCATCGATGCCCCGGATTTTACCCTCAACATCGAACTGAACCTGCGCAAGGCCGGGATCAAGACCGTGCATTACGTCAGCCCGTCGGTCTGGGCCTGGCGGCAGAAGCGCGTGCTGAAGATTCGCGAAGGTTGCGACCTGATGCTCACGCTGTTTCCGTTCGAAGCCAAATTCTATGAAGAGAAGGGCGTGCCGGTGCGCTTCGTTGGCCACCCGTTGGCCGACAGCATTCCGCTGGACGCCGATCGGGCTGCTGCCCGTGAACAGCTGGGCCTGGCCGACGGCCCGCTGGTTGCCCTGATGCCCGGCAGCCGTGGCGGTGAAGTAGGGCGCCTGGGCGCGCTGTTCCTTGATACCGCCCAGCGTTTGCGCGAGCTGGTGCCGGGGGTGCGTTTTATTTCCCCGTGTGCCAATGCCGAGCGCCGTGCCCAGCTTGAGCAGATGCTCCAGGGCCGCGACTTGCCGGTGACCCTGCTCGACGGTCGCTCGCACCAGGCCCTGGCCGCCTGCGACGCGGTGCTGATCGCCTCAGGTACCGCCACCCTCGAAGCGCTGCTGTTCAAGCGGCCGATGGTGGTTGCCTACCGCTTGGCGCCGCTGACCTACTGGATTTTGAAACGCCTGGTAAAAAGCCCCTACGTGTCGCTGCCCAACCTGCTGGCCCAGCGCATGCTGGTGCCCGAGTTGCTGCAGGAAGCTGCCACTGCTGAGGCCCTGGCCCAGACCCTGGCGCCACTGGTGCACGGCGGTGTGCAGCAGACCGAAGGCTTTGACCAGATTCACCGTACCCTGCGCCGCGATGCCTCGAACCAGGCAGCTGACGCGGTGCTGGCCCTGCTGGAAAACCGATAGATGCAAATGGGATTGGACTTCAACCTGGTCGAGGACCTGGTCGCCGGTGTCGACGAAGTGGGCCGTGGCCCGCTGTGCGGCGCGGTGGTGACGGCGGCGGTGATTCTCGACCCGCAGCGGCCGATTCTGGGGCTCAACGACTCGAAGAAGCTCACCGAAGCCAAGCGTGAAAAGCTTTATGACGAAATTTGTGAGAAGGCCCTGAGCTTCTGCATCGCCCGCGCCGAGGTCGAGGAAATCGACCAACTCAACATCCTTCACGCCACCATGCTGGCCATGCAACGTGCCGTCGAAGGCCTGAGCGTCACCCCGAAACTGGCGCTGATCGACGGTAACCGCTGCCCGCAGCTGTCGGTACCGGCGGCGCCGGTGGTCAAGGGCGATAGCCAGGTGCCGGCGATTGCCGCGGCATCGATCCTGGCCAAGGTCACCCGTGACCGCGAGATGGCGGCGTTCGAGCTGATCTACCCCGGCTACGGCATTGGCGGGCACAAGGGCTACCCGACGCCGGTGCACCTCGAAGCCCTGGCGCGCCTGGGGCCGACGCCGATTCACCGGCGCTCGTTCGCACCGGTACGCGCCGCCTACGAAGCCCGCGACGCCATCAGCAGCGGATTTGCCGAGGTCTGACCGGGCGCGGCAGGCGTCAGTAGTCAGGATCGCCCCGCACTGGCTGTTGTTTTGATCAAGGCCCGGTACAATCCGGGCCTTGTTGTTTTGTGCTGCTATAGGATCATCATGTCGGCTTCTTTCGTTCATCTTCGCCTGCACACCGAATACTCGCTGGTCGATGGCCTGGTGCGGATCAAGCCGCTGGCCAAGGCATTGGCGGCGATGAACATGCCGGCGGTCGCGGTTACCGACCAGAGCAACATGTGCTCGCTGGTCAAGTTCTACAAGAACGCCATGGGTGCCGGCATCAAGCCGATCTGCGGCGCCGACCTGTGGCTGGCCAACAGCGACCCGGATGCGCCGCTGTCGCGCATCTGCCTGCTGGCCATGGATGCCAAGGGCTACCGCAACCTCACCGAGTTGATTTCCCGTGGCTGGGTCGATGGTCAGCGCAATGGCCTGGTGATCATCGAGCGCCAGTGGATCGCCGAAGCCAGCGAGGGCGTGATCGCCCTGTCCGCGGCCAAGGAAGGCGACATCGGCATGGCCTTGCTCAATGGCAACCCGGACGAAGCCGAAGCCTTGCTGCGCGACTGGATGCAGATGTTCCCGGAGCGCTTCTACGTCGAAGTGCAGCGCACCAACCGCGCCGGTGACGAAGAATACCTGCACGCCGCCGTGGCCCTGGCCGACAAGCTGGACGCGCCGCTGGTAGCCACCAACGATGTGCGCTTTATCAAGCAGTCCGACTACGACGCCCACGAAACCCGCGTGTGCATCGGTGAAGGCCGGGCGCTGGATGACCCGCGCCGCTCGCGCAACTACAGCGACCAGCAATACCTGAAAAGCCCGGAAGAAATGGCCGAGCTGTTCAGCGACCTGCCCGAAGCGATTGCCAACACCGTCGAGATCGCCAAGCGCTGCAACATCCAGGTGCAGTTGGGCAAGCACTTCCTGCCGGACTTTCCGACGCCCAACGGCATGGGTATCGACGACTACCTGCGTCACGTTTCCCACGAGGGCCTGGAAGAGCGTCTGGCGGTGTTGTGGCCGAAAGAGACCACGCCGAATTACCAAGAGAAGCGCCAGGTCTATCTGGACCGGCTGAAGTTCGAGCTGGATATCATCATCCAGATGGGCTTCCCCGGTTACTTCCTGATCGTTATGGACTTCATCAAGTGGGCCAAGAACAACGGCGTGCCGGTTGGCCCGGGCCGGGGTTCGGGTGCCGGTTCGCTGGTAGCCTACGTACTGAAGATTACCGACCTCGACCCGCTGGCCTATGACCTGCTGTTCGAACGTTTCCTCAACCCGGAACGGGTATCGATGCCCGACTTCGACGTCGACTTCTGCATGGATGGCCGCGACCGGGTAATCGAATACGTGGCTGACGCCTACGGGCGCAATGCCGTGAGCCAGATCATCACCTTCGGCACCATGGCGGCCAAGGCGGTGGTGCGCGACGTGGCGCGGGTCCAGGGCAAGTCCTACGGCCTGGCTGACCGCCTGTCGAAGATGATCCCCTTCGAAGTCGGCATGACCCTGGAAAAAGCCTACGAGCAGGAAGAGATCCTGCGCGATTTCCTCAAGAGCGATGAAGACGCCAAGGAAATCTGGGACATGGCCCTCAAGCTCGAGGGCGTCTGCCGGGGTACCGGTAAACACGCCGGTGGCGTGGTTATCGCGCCGACCAAGCTTACCGATTTCTCGCCGATTGCCTGTGATGAAGAGGGCGGCGGCCTGGTCACCCAGTTCGACAAGGATGACGTCGAGGCCGCAGGCCTGGTGAAGTTCGACTTCCTCGGCCTGCGTACCCTGACGATCATCAAGTGGGCGATGGAAACCATCAACCGCGAACAGGCCAAGAAAGGCCTGGATGACCTGAACATCGACTTCATCCCGCTGGATGACAAGAAGACCTACGACCTGCTGCAAAAGGCCGAAACCACGGCGGTGTTCCAGCTTGAATCGCGGGGCATGAAGGAGCTGATCAAGAAGCTCAAGCCCGACTGCCTGGAAGACCTCATCGCACTGGTGGCGCTGTTCCGTCCCGGCCCGCTGCAATCGGGCATGGTTGACGACTTCATCAACCGCAAGCACGGTCGCGCGGAACTTGCCTACCCGCACTCCGATTACCAGTACGAAGGCCTGAAACCCGTTCTGGCACCGACCTACGGCATCATCCTGTACCAGGAACAGGTGATGCAGATTGCCCAGGTCATGGCCGGTTACACCCTCGGTGGTGCGGACATGCTGCGCCGGGCCATGGGTAAGAAAAAGCCCGAGGAAATGGCCAAGCAGCGCGGCGGTTTCATTGAAGGTTGCGCCAGCAACAACATTGATCCGGACCTCGCCGGCAACATCTTCGACCTGGTAGAGAAATTCGCCGGCTACGGCTTCAACAAATCCCACTCCGCCGCCTACGGCCTGGTCTCGTACCAGACTGCCTGGCTCAAGACCCACTACCCGGCGCCGTTCATGGCCGCGGTGCTGTCGGCGGATATGCACAACACCGACAAGGTCGTGACCTTGATCGAGGAAGTGCGCAGCATGAAGCTGCGCCTCGATGCGCCGGACGTGAACACCTCCGACTTCAAGTTCACGGTCAACGACGATGGCCGCATCGTCTATGGCCTGGGGGCGATCAAGGGCGTGGGCGAGGGGCCGGTCGAGGCCATCGTCGAAGCCCGCGCCGGCGGCCCGTTCAAGGACCTGTTCGACTTCTGCGAGCGGGTCGACCTCAAGCGCATCAACAAGCGCACCCTCGATGCTTTGATCCGCAGTGGCGCGCTGGACCGCCTGGGCCCGTACTTCCATGACGAGCTCAAGGCCTACCAGGCCAACATCGACCGCAACCGTGCAGTGCTGCTGGCGGCGATGGAAGAGGCGATCAAGGCGGCCGAGCAGACCGCGCGCACCGCCGACAGTGGCCACGCCGACCTGTTCGGCGGGCTGTTTGTCGAAGAGGATGCCGACGTTTATGCCAACCACCGCAAGGCCCGCGAGCTGACCCTCAAGGAGCGCCTGCGTGGTGAAAAAGACACCTTGGGCCTGTACCTGACCGGTCACCCGATCGACGAGTACGAAGGCGAGATCCGCCGTTTTGCCCGCCAGCGCATCATTGACCTCAAGCCTGCGCGCGACACCCAGACCGTCGCCGGGATGATCATTGCCCTGCGCGTGATGAAGAACAAGAAGGGCGACAAGATGGGCTTTGTCACCCTCGACGACCGCTCCGGGCGCATCGAGGCCTCGCTGTTTGCCGATGCCTTCATGGCCAACCAGGCGCTGCTGCAGACCGATGCTATGGTGGTGGTTGAAGGCGAGGTCAGCAACGATGACTTCTCCGGCGGCCTGCGCCTGCGGGTCAAGCGCGTGATGAGCATGGAAGATGCCCGCACCAACCTGGCCGAAAGCCTGCGCCTTAAAGTGCACGCCGATGCCCTCAAGGGCGACCGGCTGAACTGGCTGGGCGAGCTGTTCAAGCGCCATCGCGGCGCCTGCCCGATCACCATGGAATACACCGGCAGCGATGCCAAGGCCATGTTGCAGTTCGGCGAAAGCTGGCGCATCGACCCGGCCGATGGCTTGATTCAGGCCCTGCGTGACCAGTTCGGACGTGAGAACGTCTTTTTGCAATATCGATGAATTTTTAATCTCGACCTGAATGCGCCTGATCCCTTAAGGTAGGGCGCCAAACGGATCAACCGGCCGGCCGCCTGGCCGTAGACCCAAGACGGATGCCTATGAACCCGAATTTTCTGGATTTCGAACAGCCGATTGCTGACCTGCAAGCCAAGATCGAAGAGCTGCGCCTGGTTGGCAATGACAACTCGCTGAACATCGGCGATGAGATCGCCCGTCTGCAAGACAAGAGCAGCACCCTGACCGAAAGCATTTTCGGCAACCTGACCAGCTGGCAGATCGCCCGCCTGGCCCGTCACCCGCGCCGTCCGTACACCCTGGACTACATCGAGCACATCTTCACCGAGTTCGACGAGCTGCACGGTGACCGTCACTTCTCCGACGACGCCGCGATTGTCGGTGGTATCGCCCGCCTGGACGACAAGCCGGTGATGGTCATCGGTCATCAGAAAGGCCGCGAAGTGCGCGAAAAGGTTCGCCGCAACTTCGGCATGCCGCGCCCGGAAGGCTACCGCAAGGCTTGCCGCCTGATGGAAATGGCCGAGCGTTTCAAGATGCCGATCCTGACCTTCATCGACACCCCGGGCGCTTACCCTGGCATCGACGCCGAAGAGCGCAACCAGAGCGAAGCCATTGCCTGGAACCTGCGGGTCATGGCCCGCCTGAAAACCCCGATCATCGCCACCGTAATCGGTGAAGGTGGTTCCGGCGGTGCACTGGCCATCGGTGTCTGCGACCAGCTGAACATGCTGCAGTATTCGACCTACTCGGTGATCTCGCCGGAAGGTTGCGCCTCGATCCTGTGGAAGACCGCCGAAAAGGCCTCCGACGCAGCCGAAGCCATGGGCATCACCGCCGAGCGCCTGAAAGGCCTGGGCATCGTCGACAAGGTTATCGCCGAGCCCCTGGGCGGCGCGCACCGTGATCCGGCAAAAATGTCCGCCACCGTTCGCGGCGAGCTGATCGAGCAACTGGACATGCTCAAGAAGTTCGACAACGACGCGCTGCTCAAGCGCCGCTATGACCGTCTGATGAGCTACGGGCTCTGATCTGACAATCGCGGGTCAAGCCCGCTCCCACAGGGCTCTAGGCAAACTGTGGGAGCGGGCTTGACCCGCGATCGAGCGCAAAGCGCTCGCAACCGGGTCGACGCTGATGATTGATCTTCACACCAAGCTGTCCCCCTGGCTCACCGCCCCCTCCTGGTGCATCGCCCTCTCCGGCGGCCTGGATTCCAGTGTCCTCCTGCACCTGCTGGCAAGCCTGTCCCGCCAGCAGCCAATACCGCCCATCCGCGCGATTCACATCCACCACGGCCTGCAGGCTGCGGCAGACGCCTGGCCGGCGCATTGTCAGCGCCTGTGCGACGCCCTGGGCGTTGAACTGCAGATCATTCGGGTCAAGGTCGCCCCTGGCGCCAGCATTGAGCAGGGCGCCCGTGACGCGCGTTACGCCGCCTTTACCGCTGCCTTGCATCCCGGCGAAATCCTGTTGACCGGCCAGCACCGCGAAGACCAGGCCGAAACCTTGCTGTTTCGCCTGTTGCGCGGCGCCGGCCTGCGCGGCCTGGGCGCCATGCCCGGGCAGCGGCCGCTAGGGCAGGGCATGTTGCTGCGGCCGTTGCTGGGTGTTTCGCGTAACGACCTGCAGGCGTACGCCAAGGCTCAGCAGTTGAGCTGGATCGAAGACCCGTCCAACACCGATACGCAATTCTCGCGCAACTACCTGCGCCACCAGGTGTTCCCGGCACTGCTGCAGCGCTGGCCGCAGGCCGCGCAAAACCTCGCGCGCAGCGCCGAGCACTTGAGCGAAGCCCAGGGCCTGCTCGATGAACTGGCGCAGGACGACCTGGTCCGGGCCGCGACCCCGGCAGCGTTCGACTGGCTTGGCCTGGACTCGCTCGACCTCGAGGTGCTGCGCGAGCTATCCCCGGCGCGCCAGCGCAACGCCCTGCAATATTGGCTGGCGCCGCGCACGCGCTTGCCCGACAGCCGCCACTGGGCAGGCTGGGAGGCCCTGCGCGATGCGGCATCCGACGGACGGCCACTGTGGCAACTGACCGACGGCCAATTGCACCGCGCCGCTGGCCGTATCTGGTGGCTGGCCGGTGACTGGTTGATGCCTGCAGGTGGCCGGCAGGTCTGGGCTGACCCGCACAAAGCGCTGACCTTGAGCCACAACGGCAGTGTCAGCCTCAGCGGCACGTTGCCGCAGGGCCCCTTGCACATTGCCTACCGCCAGGGCGGCGAAACCCTGGCAATCGCCGGCCGCGGCCAGCGCGACTTGAAGCGCCTGCTCAACGAGGCGCAACTGCCGTCATTCGCCCGTTCGCGCCTGCCGTTGCTGTATTGCGCCGGGCAATTGCTGGCGGTCGCTAACCTGCCGGGGCTGAGCCAGGGCGACTGGCAATTGCATTGGCATGCGCCGACGAGCGAGCAAGGTTTGAGATGAAAGGCACATTCGGGTAGACTACGCTCCCTTCTTGATACAGCTTCTGTGGCTTCCCCGAAATCACAGCAGTTGCCGATTACCAAGCAGTTTTTTGCTGGGCGATTCTAAAAATGTTTAGCGAGCTCCTAACCGGGTATCCAACCCCCGGTGTGACCAGACGCGGCAGTTTTTTAAGATGCACTGTGATTGACGCAGGTGATCGGGGGCTTCGGCCTTCCTTCGCTTTCCCCGGCGGCACTGACCGCTTTAACGCAGACTTCTAGGGTTTTTCATGACGCGCTACATATTCGTCACGGGCGGTGTTGTTTCTTCATTGGGGAAAGGCATTGCCTCGGCTTCATTGGCGGCCATCCTGGAGGCGCGGGGGCTCAAGGTCACCATGCTCAAGCTGGACCCGTACATCAACGTCGACCCGGGCACCATGAGCCCGTTCCAGCACGGTGAAGTGTTCGTCACCCATGACGGCGCCGAGACCGACCTGGACCTGGGCCACTACGAGCGGTTCATCCGCACGACCATGACCCAGAACAACAACTTCACCACCGGCCGTATCTACGAGCACGTGCTGCGCAAAGAGCGCCGTGGTGATTACCTGGGCGCGACCATCCAGGTCATTCCGCACATCACCGACGAGATCAAGCGCCGCATCATCAAGGGTGCCGGCGACGCCGACGTGGCCCTGGTGGAAATCGGCGGTACCGTGGGTGACATCGAGTCGCAACCGTTCCTCGAGGCTATCCGTCAGCTGCGCGTCGAAGTGGGCTCCAAGCGCGCCATGCTGATGCACCTGACCCTGGTGCCGTACATCGCCACCGCTGGCGAGACCAAGACCAAGCCAACCCAGCACTCGGTCAAGGAGCTGCGCTCCATCGGCCTGCAGCCAGACGTGCTGATCTGCCGCTCCGACCATCCGGTGGATGTCTCCTCGCGCCGCAAGATCGCCCTGTTCACCAACGTCGAAGAGCGTGCGGTGATTTCCCTGGAAGACGTCGACACCATCTACAAGATCCCGGCCGTACTGCACGCCCAGGGCCTGGATGACTTCGTCGTCGAGCGTTTCGGCCTGCAATGCAACGGTGCCGACCTGTCCGAGTGGGAAAAGGTCGTCGACGCCAAGCTCAACCCCGAGCACGAAGTCACCATCGCCATGGTCGGCAAGTACATGGAGCTGCTGGACGCCTACAAGTCGCTGATCGAAGCGATGAGCCATGCCGGCATCCAGAACCGCACCAAGGTCAACCTGCGCTACATCGACTCCGAAGACATCGAGAACCAGGGCACCAGCCTGCTCGAGGGCGCCGATGCGATCCTGGTTCCAGGCGGTTTCGGCTTGCGTGGCGTCGAAGGCAAGATCACTGCCGTGCAATATGCTCGCGAGAACAAGGTCCCGTACCTGGGTATCTGCCTGGGCATGCAAGTAGCGGTCATCGAATTCGCCCGTAACGTCATGGGCTGGAAAGACGCCAACTCCACCGAGTTCGATCGCAACAGCGGTCACCCGGTCGTCGGCCTGATCACCGAGTGGGAAGATGCCACCGGCGCAGTCGAAACCCGTACCGAAGCCTCGGACCTGGGCGGCACCATGCGTCTGGGCGCCCAGGAATGCCAGCTGGCAAGCGGCTCCAAGGTTCACGACTGCTACGCCAAGGACGTGATCGTCGAGCGTCATCGTCATCGCTACGAAGTGAACAACAACCTGCTGCCACAACTGGTCGAAGCCGGCCTGAAAGTCTCCGGTCGTTCCGGTGACGGCGCGCTGGTCGAAGTGGTCGAGTCCCAGGATCATCCATGGTTCGTCGCTTGCCAGTTCCACCCGGAGTTCACCTCGACCCCGCGTGACGGCCATCCGCTGTTCAGCGGCTTCGTCAAGGCGGCACTGGCTCAAAAGAACAAGGCCTGATTCATGACCCAGAAGATCATTCGTGTCGGTAACATCGAGATCGCCAACGACAAGCCGTTCGTCCTGTTCGGCGGCATGAACGTGCTGGAATCCCGTGACCTGGCCATGAAGGTCTGTGAAGAGTACGTGCGGGTTACCGAGAAACTCGGTATCCCTTACGTGTTCAAGGCCAGCTTCGACAAGGCCAACCGTTCGTCGATCAACTCCTACCGTGGCCCTGGCCTGGAAGAGGGGATGAAGATCTTCGAAGAGATCAAGAAGACCTTCAACGTGCCGGTCATCACCGACGTGCACGAGCCAGAACAGGCTGCTGCGGTGGCCAAGGTCTGCGACATCATCCAGTTGCCGGCCTTCCTCTCGCGCCAGACCGACCTGGTGGTGGCCATGGCCAAGACCGGCGCGGTGATCAACATCAAGAAAGCCCAGTTCCTCGCACCCCAGGAAATGAAACACATCCTGACCAAGTGCGAAGAGGCCGGTAACGATCAGTTGATCCTCTGCGAGCGTGGTTCGAGCTTCGGTTACAACAACCTGGTGGTGGACATGCTCGGCTTCGGCATCATGAAGCAGTTCGAGTATCCGGTGTTCTTCGACGTCACCCACTCCCTGCAGATGCCGGGTGGTCGCGCCGATTCCGCCGGTGGTCGCCGCGCCCAGGTCACCGACCTGGCCAAGGCGGGCCTGAGCCAGGGCCTGGCCGGCCTGTTCCTCGAGGCGCATCCGGATCCGGACAACGCCAAGTGTGACGGTCCTTGCGCCCTGCGCCTGGACAAACTGGAGCCTTTCCTGGCCCAGCTCAAGCAACTTGATGACCTGGTGAAGAGTTTTCCGACGGTAGAAACCGCGTAATCCTCGATTCTCCGGTAAAGTACCCCCCGTTCAACCTCTGACCCTCGGGTCAGGGGTCTGCTTTCGCCGGGCCTGCCTGTTTCAAATTGCCCGGCGAGCGGCAAGATTTTTCTCAGCTGCGTTGTTTTCGTCAATTCTGGAGTGCTTACAACAATGGCAAAAATCGTCGACATCAAAGGTCGTGAAGTTCTCGATTCGCGTGGTAACCCTACCGTAGAAGCGGACGTGCTGCTCGACAACGGCATCATCGGCAGCGCCTGCGCGCCGTCCGGTGCTTCCACTGGCTCGCGCGAAGCGCTGGAGCTGCGTGATGGCGACAAGAGCCGTTACATGGGCAAGGGCGTACTCAAGGCAGTTGCCAACATCAACGGCCCGATCCGCGACCTGCTGCTGGGCAAGGACCCGGTTGACCAGAAAGCCCTCGACCGCGCCATGATCGAACTGGACGGTACCGAGAACAAGGCCAAGCTGGGCGCCAACGCCATCCTCGCCGTGTCCCTGGCTGCCGCCAAGGCCGCTGCCCAGGACCAGGACCTGCCGCTGTACGCGCACATCGCCAACCTCAACGGCACCCCAGGCCAGTACTCGATGCCGGTTCCGATGATGAACATCATCAACGGCGGCGAGCACGCCGACAACAACGTCGACATCCAGGAGTTCATGGTTCAGCCGGTTGGCGCCAAGACCTTCTCCGACGCGCTGCGCATGGGCACCGAGATTTTCCATCACCTCAAGGCTGTGCTGAAGGCCCGTGGCCTGAACACCGCTGTCGGTGACGAAGGTGGTTTCGCGCCTAACCTGGCATCCAACGAAGACGCGCTGTCGGCCATCGCCGAAGCCATCGCCAACGCCGGTTACAAGCTGGGCACCGACGTGACCCTGGCCCTGGACTGCGCGGCCAGCGAGTTCTACGAAGATGGCAAGTACAACCTGTCCGGCGAAGGCAAGTCGTTCGACGCCGAAGGTTTTGCCGACTACCTCAAAGGCTTGACCGAGCGCTTCCCGATCATCTCGATCGAAGACGGCCTGGACGAGTCCGACTGGGCTGGCTGGAAGATCCTCACCGACAAGATCGGCGCCAAGGTGCAACTGGTCGGTGACGACCTGTTCGTGACCAACACCAAGATCTTGAAAGAAGGCATCGACAAGAGCATCGCCAACTCGATCCTGATCAAGTTCAACCAGATCGGCTCGCTGACCGAAACCCTGGAAGCCATCCAGATGGCCAAGGCTGCCGGTTACACCGCGGTAATCTCGCACCGTTCGGGCGAAACCGAAGACTCGACCATTGCCGACCTGGCCGTGGGTACCGCTGCCGGCCAGATCAAGACCGGTTCGCTGTGCCGTTCCGACCGCGTCTCCAAGTACAACCAATTGCTGCGTATCGAAGAGCAACTGGGCAGCAAGGCTGTGTACCGTGGCCGTGCCGAGTTTCGCGGCTAAGCAAGAGATGGTAAAAAGACCGCAGCAAAGCGGCGCTGAACGGTCATACTGATCGTTCAGAAGCCCTTGCTGCAGGTGTCTGAACACAAAGCCTGGCTTCGGCCAGGCTTCGTGCCATCAGCGACCTGCAGATGTGGCGGTCTTTTCCACTGGATACCCTGATGCGCAGTCCTTATTGGTTGTTCCTCGTCTTGCTCCTGCTGCTCGGTGGCCTGCAGTATCGTCTGTGGGTGGGCAATGGCAGCCTGGCCCAGGTCACCGAACTCAAGCAACAGATCGCTGACCAGCACGCTGAAAACGAGCGTTTGCTGGAGCGTAACCGTGTGCTTGATGCCGAGGTACTGGAGTTGAAGAAAGGTATGGAAACCGTCGAAGAACGGGCTCGCCACGAACTGGGTATGGTCAAGGAGGGCGAAACCCTCTACCAGCTTGCCCAATGAACCCGACCTTGCCGGCCTTCTGGGCCGTGATCCCCGCCGCGGGTGTTGGTGCCCGCATGGCTGCCGACCGTCCCAAGCAGTACCTGCAGTTGGGCGGGCAGACCATTCTCGAGCATAGCCTCGACTGTTTTCTTGACCATCCCTGTGTCAAAGGGGTGGTGGTCAGCGTTGCCGCTGACGATCCCTACTGGCCCGGTTTACGCTGCGCCAGCGATCCCCGTATCCAGCGTGCCGAAGGTGGCCAGGAACGTGCCGATTCGGTGCTCAATGCCTTGTTGCTGCTGCACGCCCAGGGCGCGGCGGACAGCGACTGGGTGCTGGTGCACGACGCCGCGCGGCCGAACCTGGCCCGCAGCGACCTCGACCGCTTGCTCGCAGAGCTTGCCGATGACCCGGTGGGTGGACTGCTGGCGGTGCCGGCACGCGATACCCTCAAGCGCGCCGATGCCAACGGCCGGGTCAGCAGCACAATCGACCGCAGTACCGTGTGGCAGGCCTACACGCCACAGATGTTCCGTCTCGGTGCCTTGCACCGGGCCCTGGCCGACAGCCTGGTGGCCGACGTGGCGATTACCGACGAATCATCGGCCATCGAATGGGCCGGGCAGGCGCCGCGCCTGATCGAAGGGCGCAGCGACAACATCAAGGTCACCCGCCCCGAAGACCTCGAGTGGCTGCGCCAGCGCTGGGCCAAGCGCGGTTGAGCACTCTTCGCGGGGCAAGCCCGCTCCTACAGTAGGAGCGGCCTTGCCCCGCGATGCTTTTCAGGCACCTCGATACTCAGGCAACCCCGCCAATCCCTCGCGCAGATAATCCACCAGCTTGCGCACCTTCGGCGATAAATGCCGCTGTTGCGGATACAGCGCCCACACCGCGGTATTGGGCGGTTGATGCGCTTCCAGCAGTGACACCAGCGCGCCGGTTTTGAGGTGTTCAAGCACGTAGTAGTCCGGCAACTGGCACAAGCCCATCCCTTGCAGCGCCGCGTCCAGCACTGCCTGGCCGCTGTTGCAGCGCCAGTTGCCCTGAACCCGCTGGCCGATCTCCCGCCCGTCCAGTTGCAGCGCCCAGTTGTCGGAGCTGCCGATCAGGCAGTTGTGCCGCGCCAGCTCCGACAGGCTGTGCGGGCGGCCGTAGCGTTCCAGATACGCAGGTGACGCGCACAGGTACATGCGCCGCGGCGCCAGGCGCGTGGCCACCAGCCGCGAGTCCTGCAAACGGCCCAGGCGAATGGCCAGGTCCATGCCCTCATGCACCAGGTCCAGCGGGCGGTTGCTCAGTTCAATGTCCACCCGTAGTTGCGGATAGGCGGCCATGAAGCGCGTCACCAGCGGCACGATGAAGCGCTCACCGTAGGCCACGGCGCAAGTCATGCGCAGCAGCCCTTTAGGCTCGCTGGTCAGGTCACCCATGGCGCGCAGGGCTTCTTCGCGGCCGTCCTGCAGGCGTTGGCAATGCTGCAGGAAGGTCTGCCCGGCTTCGCTCAGGGTCACCCGCCGGGTGCTGCGGTACAGCAAGCGGGTTTGCAGGCGTTCTTCCAGGCGGGCGATCTGCCGGCTGACGTGGGACGACGACACCCCGAGGCGTTCGGCGGCGGCGGTGAACTGCCCGGCTTCGGCGACGGCCACGAATTCGTCGATACCCTCCCACAGATTGCTCATTGATTATCCCTGTGCAGCAATAATGTTTTGTCTTTGCCTGGATTATTCATCAAATATCGATGAATTACACTGCAAGCCTGAACTGACCCCTTGCTGGAGAAGATTGATGATCAAGTCCCGTGCCGCCGTTGCCTTCGAGGCCAAGAAACCGCTGGAGATCGTCGAAGTCGACGTGGCCATGCCCAAGGCCGGCGAGGTGCTGCTGCGCGTGGTCGCCAGCGGCGTCTGCCATACCGATGCCTACACCTTGTCGGGCGCCGACCCGGAAGGCATCTTCCCGTCGATCCTCGGCCACGAGGGCGGCGCCATCGTCGAAGCCATCGGTGAGGGTGTGACCTCGGTTGCCGTTGGCGATCATGTGATCCCGCTGTACACCCCCGAGTGCGGTCAGTGCAAATTCTGCCGCTCCGGCAAGACCAACCTGTGCCAGGCCATCCGCGCCACCCAGGGCAAGGGCCTGATGCCCGACGGCAGCACGCGCTTCTCCTACAAGGGCCAGCAGTTGTTCCACTACATGGGCACCTCGACTTTTTCCGAGTACACCGTGCTGCCGGAAATCTCCGTGGCCAAGATCCAGAAAGAAGCCCCGCTGGAGAAGGTCTGCCTGCTCGGTTGCGGCGTAACCACCGGTATCGGCGCGGTGCTCAACACCGCCAAGGTCAAGCCGGGCGATACCGTGGCCATCTTCGGCCTGGGCGGCATTGGCCTGTCGGCGATCATCGGTGCGGTGAAGGCCAAGGCTTCGCGGATCATTGCCGTGGACATCAACCCGAGCAAGTTCGAGATCGCCAAACAGCTGGGTGCCACCGACTGCGTCAACCCGAAAGACTACGACCGTCCGATCCAGGAAGTGATCGTCGATCTCACCGATGGTGGCGTCGACTTCTCGTTCGAGTGCGTGGGTAACGTGCAACTGATGCGTGCGGCGCTGGAATGCTGTCACAAGGGCTGGGGCGAGTCGGTGATCATCGGCGTTGCCGGTGCCGGCCAGGAAATTTCCACCCGTCCGTTCCAGCTGGTGACTGGCCGGGTCTGGCGCGGTTCGGCCTTCGGTGGCGTGCGTGGCCGCAGCGAGCTGCCAAGCTACGTGGAAATGTCGGAAAAAGGCGAAATCCCGCTGGATACCTTCATCACCCACACCATGGGCCTGGAAGACATCAACAAGGCATTCGACCTGATGCACGAAGGCAAGAGCATTCGCAGCGTCATCCACTTCTGAGGTCTGCCATGAGCCTGGAAAACATCTCTTGCCAGAAGAGCTTCGGCGGCTGGCATAAACGCTACCGCCATCGCTCCCAGGTGCTCGGCTGCGACATGGTGTTTGCCGTGTACCTGCCGCCGCAGGCCGAGCAGGGCGGCAAGCTGCCGGTCCTGTACTGGCTGAGCGGTCTGACCTGCACCGACGAGAATTTCATGCAAAAGGCCGGTGCGCACAAGCTGGCTGCCGAGCTTGGCTTGATCATAGTCGCCCCCGACACCAGCCCGCGCGGGCCGCAGGTGCCGGCTGATCCGGACGGCGCCTGGGATTTTGGCCTGGGAGCCGGGTTCTACCTCAACGCCACCGAGCAGCCGTGGGCCCAGCACTACCGCATGCACGACTATGTGGTGGAGGAATTGCCGGCATTGGTCGAGGCGCATTTCCCGGCCTCAAGTCAGCGCGGTATCAGCGGTCATTCCATGGGCGGCCATGGTGCGCTGGTGTGCGCTTTGCGCAACCCGGGGCGTTACCGTTCGGTGTCGGCGTTCGCGCCGATCAGCAACCCGATGGATTGCCCGTGGGGGCAGAAGGCCTTCAGTCGCTACCTGGGTGAGGACCGGGCGCGCTGGCGCGAGTGGGATGCCAGCGTGTTGCTCGCCGAGGCTGGCGAGCGCTTGCCGCTGCTGGTCGACCAGGGCGATCGCGATGATTTTCTCGATAACCAGCTCAAGCCGCAGGTGCTCGAGCAGGCGGCCAGGGTGGCGGGCCATCCGCTGACCTTGCGCCTGCAACCGGGCTATGACCACAGCTACTACTTCATTGCCAGCTTCATTGATGACCACTTGCGGCATCATGCCGCAGCGCTGATAGGCCCGGGTAACTGATCCTACAAATCAAGCCCAAGCGCCGGCAAAGCAGGTAGAATCACGCCCTGACTCAATCAGGGCGTTTTTTTATGCGTATTGGCCACGGCTACGATGTGCACCGCTTCGCGGAAGGCGATTTCATCACCTTGGGTGGGGTGCGCATTGCGCACAAGTTCGGGCTGCTGGCCCATTCTGATGGCGACGTTGTGCTGCACGCCCTGAGCGATGCCCTGCTTGGCGCTGCGGCGCTGGGCGATATCGGCAAGCATTTCCCCGACACCGATCCGCAGTTCAAGGGCGCCGACAGTCGCGTGCTGCTGCGCCATGTGGTGCAGATCGTTCAGGCCAAGGGCTGGAAGGTCGGTAACATCGACGCCACCATCGTTGCCCAGGCACCGAAGATGGCCCCGCATATCGACACCATGCGCCAGTTGATCGCCCAGGACCTGCAGGTCGAGCTGGATCAGGTCAACGTCAAGGCCACCACCACCGAAAAGCTTGGTTTTACCGGGCGTGAGGAAGGCATCGCGGTTCACGCCGTTGCCCTGTTGCTGCCGGCATGATGAGCGAACTCGAACTGCTCGGCCCGCGTGCTGCGGGCCAAGCGCTGGGCAGCGCAATTCTCAAGGCCAGCGCCGAAGACTTCCAGGTCGATGAAGTACTCGACATTCCCCTCAGCGGCAGCGGTGAACACCTGTGGCTGTGGGTCGAAAAACGTGACCTCAACACCGAAGAGGCTGCCCGTCGCCTGGCCCGCGCCGCCGGCGTGCCGCTGCGCAGCATCAGCTACGCCGGCCTCAAGGACCGCCAGGCGCTGACCCGCCAGTGGTTCAGCCTGCACCTGCCGGGCAAGGCCGACCCGGACCTGAGCGCCGCCGAAAACCACACCCTGAGCATCCTCAAGCAGACCCGCCACTCACGCAAGCTGCAGCGCGGCGCGCATTCGGCCAACGGCTTCACCTTGCGCCTCACTGGCCTCAAGGCTGAACGTGCGGCGCTGGATGCACGGCTTGAGCAAATCCGTAGCCAGGGCGTGCCTAACTACTTTGGCACCCAGCGCTTTGGTCACGACGGCGGCAATGTCCACGACGCCCGTGAGTGGGCCAACCGCCAGGCCTTGCCTGAGCAGCGCAACGTTCGTTCGCGGCTGCTCTCCAGCGCCCGTAGCTACCTGTTCAACCAGGTGCTGGCCGCGCGTGTCGCCGACGGCAGTTGGCAGCAGGCACAGGTCGGTGACCTGCTGGCGTTTACCGACAGCCGCAGCTTTTTTCCGGCGGGTGAGGCTGAATGTTCCGATCCGCGCCTGGCAATTCTCGACCTGCACCCCACCGGCCCGCTATGGGGCGAGGGGCAGTCCGGCGCCAGCGGCGCGGCTAGTGAACTCGAGCAACGTATCGGTGAACAGCATGGCGCCTTGTGCCAATGGCTGGCGCGGGCGGGCATGAGTCACGAACGACGCATTCTGCGACTGCCCATTAGCGGGCTGACGTGGCATTATCCCGAGCCTGATATCCTGCAACTGGAATTCGTCCTTCCGGCCGGATGCTTCGCCACCGTGGTGGTGCGCGAGCTTGTTGATCTGGTGCCGGCAGGGCAGACGGACAGCCCATGCGTATTCTGATTTCGAACGACGACGGGGTTACCGCACCCGGTCTCGCCGCGCTGCATGCTGCGCTGGCGGATTATGCCGAATGTGTGGTGATCGCCCCGGACCAGGACAAAAGCGGCGCCAGCAGCTCGCTGACGCTCGACCGGCCGCTGTGCCCGCAAACCCTGGCCAATGGTTTTATCAGCCTCAACGGCACGCCGACCGATTGCGTCCACCTGGGCCTCAACGGCCTGCTGCCGACCGCTCCGGACATGGTGGTGTCGGGGATCAACCTGGGCGCCAACCTTGGCGATGACGTGCTGTATTCCGGCACCGTGGCTGCTGCGCTTGAGGGCCGTTTTCTCGGCGGTACCTCGTTTGCCTTCTCGTTGCTCTCGCGCCTGCCCGACAACCTGCCGACAGCTGCCTACTTCGCCCGCAAGCTGGTCGAGGCTCATGCCAGCCTCGAGCTGCCACCTCGTACGGTGCTCAACGTCAATATCCCCAACCTGCCGCTGGAACACATCCGCGGCATTCAGTTGACCCGCCTGGGCCATCGCGCCCGCGCTGCGGCTCCGACCAAGGTGGTCAATCCGCGGGGCAAGGAAGGCTACTGGATCGCCGTGGCCGGTGATGCCGAAGATGGCGGCCCGGGGACCGATTTCCACGCGGTGATGCAGGGCTACGTCTCGATCACTCCGCTGCAGCTCGACCGGACCTTCAACGATGCCTTCGAGCGCCTCGACGGCTGGCTGGAGGGCTTACTCTGATGCGCGAACAGGATGATCTGATGCGCCATGGTATCGGTTTTACCTCTGAGCGAACCCGCGAACGGCTGATCAAGCGCCTGATCGAGGAAGGGGTCTCGAACCCCAAGGTGATCGAGGTACTGCGCCGCACGCCTCGGCACCTGTTCGTCGATGAAGCCCTGGCCCACCGTGCCTACGAAGACACGGCGTTGCCAATCGGCAACAACCAGACCATCTCCCAGCCGTTCATGGTCGCGCACATGAGCGAGCTGCTGCTCGAAGCCGGTCCCCTGGACAAGGTGCTGGAGATCGGCACCGGTTCCGGCTACCAGACCGCAATTCTTGCGCAACTGGTCGAGCGGGTGTTTTCCGTCGAGCGTATCAAGGTCCTGCAGGACCGCGCCAAGGAGCGCCTGATCGAGCTGAACCTGCGCAACGTGGTGTTCCGTTGGGGCGATGGTTGCGAAGGCTGGCCGGCACTTGCGCCTTACAACGGCATCATCGTCACCGCGGTCGCGCCCGAGGTGCCCCAGGCCCTGCTCGACCAGCTCGCCCCGGGCGGGCGCATGGTCATACCGGTGGGGCCGGCCGGTGAAACCCAGCAGTTGATGCTGATCGTGCGCGAAGAACACGGCTTCTCGCGACGGGTGCTGGGCGCCGTGCGTTTTGTGCCGTTGCTCACCGGGCCACTGGCCTGACCGGGCTTTTTTTTCGCCCGGGCGAATTTCGGCGGCATTGCCCTGTCTATCTGGCGGGCTACCATAGTCTGTTACAGATCACGTTTAGCAATGGCCAGACGTCCGCATGGCGGCGCGCTCGGGTATAATTGCAACAATATTGCATTTTTTACATCGGTCACCATTAGAGGGAGCGGCGGGTGGGTCACACAAACATTCGGCAGCGCAAGGATCCATCGAGCTTCAAGCTTCTGCTGATTGCACTGGCCGTGGGTACGCTGGTGACGGGGTGCTCGAGCACGTCTTCCAACAGCGTCCGGGTGGTCGATCGCAACAACGCCGCGCCCAAACGCCCTGTGGTCACCACCGGTCAATATCTGGTGCGCCCCGGCGACACGCTGTTCTCCATCGCCTTTCGCTATGGCTGGGACTACAAGGCCCTGGCCGCGCGCAACGGTATCGCTGCGCCGTATACCATTCGTCCGGGCCAGGCGATCCGTTTCGATGGTCGCTCCAGTGGCCCGGCGCCAGTCGTCGGCACCACCGTGGTCACCAGCTCGCCATCTTCTTCAAGCAAGACCACCATCATCAAGCGTCCGCTGGACAGCTCCGGCAAACCAATAACGCCGCCGCCCACCACCGCGCCTGCAAGCACGCCAAACACCGTGCCGGTTGCCCCGGTGGCGACTACCACAGCACCCGTGCAAGTGCCCCCCGCAGGGCGCTCCACGGCCGGCTGGGCCTGGCCGGCCAACGGCGTGCTGATTGGAAAATTTGCTTCAAACGGTAGTTTGAATAAAGGCATTGATATCGCCGGTGATTTGGGACAGCCTGTTTTTGCTGCATCTGATGGTTCAGTTGTCTACGCCGGGAGTGGCTTGCGGGGCTACGGCGAGTTGGTAATCATCAAGCACAACGATACCTACGTCAGTGCCTACGGCCACAACCGCAGGCTTTTGGTTCGGGAGGGACAGCAGGTCAAGGTGGGGCAGACAATTGCCGAAATGGGGTCCACGGGCACAGACCGGGTGAAGCTTCATTTTGAAATTCGCCGCCAGGGCAAACCTGTCGATCCGCTGCAATTCCTGCCACGTCGTTGATTGCTAGGCCCGGCCTGTTCCTCGCGTAGAGGGGACAGGCTCCAGCGCTGCCAGGGATAAAGGCGCCGCTCGAGTCTGAGTTCGAACTCAGCAAAGGACTATAACAATGGCTCTCAGTAAAGAAGTGCCGGAGTTTGACATCGACGATGAGGTTCTCCTGATGGAGACCGGCATTGTTTTGGAAACGGATGTGATGTCAGACGAACCTGCTGTACCTACGGTTCGGACCAAGGCTAAACAGAGCGCTACGCTCAAACAGCACAAGTACATCGACTACACTCGGGCACTTGATGCGACCCAGCTTTACCTCAATGAAATCGGCTTCTCGCCATTGCTCTCTCCGGAAGAAGAAGTGCACTTTGCGCGCCTGTCGCAACGTGGTGATCCGGCCGGGCGCAAGCGCATGATCGAAAGCAACCTGCGCCTGGTGGTTAAAATCGCCCGGCGTTATGTCAACCGGGGGCTTTCGCTGCTCGACCTGATTGAAGAAGGCAACCTCGGCCTGATTCGGGCAGTCGAGAAGTTCGACCCGGAACGCGGCTTCCGTTTCTCTACCTACGCCACCTGGTGGATTCGGCAGACCATCGAACGGGCGATCATGAACCAGACCCGTACCATCCGCTTGCCCATTCACGTGGTCAAGGAACTCAACGTCTACCTGCGCGCCGCCCGCGAACTGACCCAGAAGCTCGATCACGAACCGTCCCCGGAAGAGATCGCCACGCTGCTGGAAAAACCGGTCGGCGAGGTCAAGCGCATGCTTGGGCTCAACGAGCGGGTATCGTCGGTGGACGTGTCCCTGGGGCCGGATTCGGATAAAACCCTGCTCGATACCCTGACCGACGACCGTCCTACTGATCCGTGCGAACTGCTTCAGGATGACGATCTGTCCCAGAGCATCGACCAGTGGCTCAGCGAGCTGACCGACAAGCAGCGCGAGGTAGTGATTCGCCGCTTCGGCCTGCGCGGTCATGAAAGCAGTACGCTGGAAGATGTCGGCCTGGAAATCGGCCTGACCCGGGAACGGGTGCGGCAGATCCAGGTAGAGGGCCTCAAGCGCCTGCGTGAGATCCTTGAAAAGAATGGCCTGTCCAGCGAGTCGCTGTTTCAGTAACGCCAGTGAAATCGTTGTGAAGAACGCCCCGACATGTCGGGGCGTTTTTGCATCTGCAGAACAGCGGTTTACCCGTGAACGGCTTCCCGATGGCGGTCTGGAAACATTCGGGTTTGGGCGCGATCCGACGGCGATGTTGGTACTGTTCTAGTTCATGTAAGCCATCGCTTACTCGTTGTGTAAGCCTTGGCTGTACGCTGTAGTAAATCGTTGTCGTTTTCAGTGTGCGCTTTTGTTTAAGTTATTGATATATAAAGATTTATTTGTTTGTGACAGTACGGTTACCGCAGCTTTTTGAGAGCTTTGTGCTGTTGTGGTAAATCTTGGAAGCGCTAATATTTGTCCTGTGTCTACGGACTGACACAGGCTCTCAAGGATGAAAGCCAAGGACATCGCAGGATGCGATTCATCAGGATGATGAAAGGGAACAAAGGGACTACGGAAAAAATGTGGGCGGGTCAAACCGCCCCTTTTTTTTGCCCGCAACAAACATTAAAAAAGGCCCTCGAAGGGCCTTTTTTGTTGATCCGCGCTTAGCGCTCGAGATCGGCGATCTTGCCTGGCTTGCCATCCCACTCGGCGGCATCTGGCAACGAATCTTTCTTTTCGGTGATGTTCGGCCAGATTTCCGCCAGCTCGGCATTGAGCTCGATGAAGTTCTCCATGCCGGCAGGCACTTCGTCTTCCGAGAAAATGGCGACGGCGGGGCATTCAGGCTCGCACAGTGCACAGTCGATGCACTCGTCCGGGTGAATGACCAGGAAGTTCGGGCCTTCGTAGAAGCAGTCCACCGGACAGACTTCTACGCAGTCGGTGTACTTGCACTTGATGCAGTTGTCGGTGACGACGAAGGTCATTTCTAATTCTCTCCTCAGGCGACGGCAGCGGTGCCCCTCCAGACAGGGCCGCTCGGTTTGGTTGTTCGGCTGCAGGCCAGGCTAGTAACCTGCAGCGCCGCCAAACCGCGCGGGATTCTATCAGCTTGTGCGGGCGCGCGTTATAACAGAGTCTTCAGTGTATAGAGCATTTCGATAGCTTGACGCGGCGTCATATTGTCCAGGTCCAGCTTTCCGAGCTTCTCGATGGCCGGATGCGGCAGGCTGGCAAACAGGTCGCTCTGGTGCGGTACCGCCGGTGCACCTTGCTGCAAGACAGGTGTTTCGTGGGGCAGGCTGGCGGTTTCCAGCCGGCCCAGGTGTTCGCGAGCACGCTGAATCACCGGCGTCGGCACGCCGGCCAGCTGCGCCACTGCCAGGCCGTAGCTCTGGCTGGCGGGGCCGGGCAGCACGTGGTGCAGGAACACGATGCGTTCGTTGTGCTCGGTAGCGTTCAGGTGCACGTTGGCCACCAGCGGCTCACTCTCCGGCAGCACCGTCAGCTCGAAGTAGTGGGTGGCGAACAGCGTGTAGGCGCGCAGCTGCGCCAGGCGCTCGGCGGCGGCCCAGGCCAGCGACAGGCCGTCGAAGGTACTGGTGCCGCGGCCGACTTCGTCCATCAGCACCAGGCTGCGCTCGGTGGCGTTGTGCAGGATGTTGGCGGTTTCGCTCATCTCGACCATGAAGGTCGAACGGCCACCGGCCAGGTCGTCGCTGGAGCCGATACGGGTGAAGATGCGATCCACCAGTGAAAGCTCGCAGGCCGCAGCCGGGACGAAGCTACCAATGTGCGCCATCAGTACGATCAATGCGGTCTGGCGCATGTAGGTGGATTTACCGCCCATGTTCGGACCGGTGATCACCAGCATCCGGGTGTTGTCATCCAAAGCCAGGTCGTTGGCCACGAACGGCGTGGTCAGCACTTGCTCGACCACCGGGTGGCGACCCTGGGTGATGCGCATGCACGGCTCGTCGACGAACTGCGGGCAGTTCAAGTCCAGGTTCAGCGCGCGCTCGGCCAGGTTGCTCAGCACATCCAGCTCAGCCAGGGCCGCAGCGGTGTCCTGCAGCGGCGCCAAGTGGCCGATCAGGTTCTCCAGCAGGGCATCGTAGAGCATCTTCTCGCGCGCCAGGGCGCGGCTCTTGGCCGACAGCGCCTTGTCTTCGAAGGTTTTCAGCTCCGGGGTGATGAAGCGCTCGGCGCCCTTGAGGGTCTGGCGGCGGATGTAGTCAGCCGGTGCCTGCTCTGCCTGCTTGCTTGGCAGCTCGATGAAGTAGCCATGCACACGGTTGTAGCCGACCTTGAGGTTGGCCAGGCCCGTGCGGGCTTTCTCGCGGGCTTCCAGGTCGATGAGGAACTGCCCGGCGTTCTCGCTCATCGCCAGCAGCTCGTCCAGCTCGCTGTCGTAGCCGGTCTTGAGCACGCCGCCGTCGCGGATCACCGCTGGCGGGTTGTCGATGATGGCTTTTGCCAGCAGGTCGGCAAGCTCCGGGTAGGTCCCGGCAATGGCAGCCAGGCGCGCCAGGTGCGGCGCCTCAAGCTCGGCCATGGCGTTCTGCAGTTCCGGCAGGGCACCGAGGGCATCGCGCAGGCGTGCGAGGTCGCGTGGACGGGCGTTGCGCAGGCCGATACGGGCGAGGATACGCTCGATGTCGCCGATTTCCTTCAACTGCGGTTGCAGCTTCTCGAAGCGGTAACCGTCGAGCAGGCAGCGAATCGAGCCCTGACGTGCCTGCAGTACTTTCAGGTCGCGCAGCGGGCGGTTCAGCCAGCGGGTCAGCAGGCGGCTGCCCATCGCGGTCTGGCAGCGGTCGATCACCGATTGCAGGGTGTTGTCGCGGCCACCAGCCAGGTTCACATCCAGCTCAAGGTTGCGCCGGCTGGCGCCGTCGAGCACCACGGTGTCGTCCAGGCGTTCATGCTTGAGGCTGCGCAGGTGCGGCAGGGCGGTGCGCTGGGTTTCCTTGGCGTAGCCGAGCAGGCAGCCGGCGGCGCCGATGGCCAGGGTCAGCTTCTCGCAGCCAAAGCCCTTGAGGTCCTGGGTCGCGAACTGCTGGCAAAGGCTTTTGCGTGCCGAATCGCGGTCAAAATCCCACGGCGCACGGCGACGTGCGCCACGGCGTTTTTCCGCCGGCAGGCCCTGGGGCCAGTCGTCGGGGATCAATAGTTCGACCGGGTTGATGCGCTCGAGCTCGGCCAGCAGGTTTTCCCAGCCCTTGATCTCGAGCACGCTGAAATTGCCGCTGGTGATGTCCAGCACAGCCAGGCCGAACAGGCGCTCGTCGCCCAGCACGGCGGCGATCAGGTTGTCGCGGCGCTCATCGAGCAGCGCTTCGTCACTGACCGTGCCCGGGGTAATGATGCGCACCACCTGGCGCTCGACCGGGCCCTTGCTGGTGGCCGGATCGCCGATCTGTTCGCAGATCACCACCGACTCGCCCAGCTTGACCAGCTTGGCCAGGTAGCCCTCGGCCGCATGGAAGGGGATACCGCACATGGGGATCGACTGGCCCGCCGACTGCCCGCGGGCGGTCAGGGTGATGTCCAGGAGTTTGGCAGCCTTCTTCGCGTCTTCGTAGAAGATCTCGTAAAAGTCGCCCATGCGGTAGAACATCAGCTGGTCCGGGTGCTGGTTTTTCAGCTTCCAGTACTGCTGCATCATCGGGGTGTGTGCGGACAAATCAGAAATTGCTTTATTCATCAATTAGTTAGGGCTTTTTTAAGCTGGCGCTGGGGCAAAATTCGGGCATAGCTTCCAGTGCAATGCTTGGGGTGATCTCGATGACGGGTAGGGTACCACAGTCCTAGTGACCTCTAGGGGGCGGCTCTGTTGTGAAGCCTGAAGGAGGGGCAGTCAGTGCAGCATCTGCTCGTTGCGCTACCAATCGGCCTTGCGCTGACGTTACGCTCTGAAGTTGATGGTATATTCCAGACCTTTTTCCAGGGGAGGGAATGTTTTGAAGCGTCGTCAGTTGTTGAGATTTTCGGCTTTTGGAGCTGCTGCCGCAGCAATTTCTGGACCTCTGATGACGTCAGCCGCAATCGCATCAGCCAAAGACCAGCACATGGTCTCGGTGGCGGAGTTTGGTATAGTTCCAGATGGGAAAACAAACTGGGAGAATACAAAAAACTGGTTACCCATGCTCCTCGCCTCTGTCGAGACAGGTGTCTACTGGCCTCCGGGGTACTATGCCACAGGTATAAATTTCAACCGTTCATTGAGCGGAGCAAGAATGCACTTCCAGCCTGGGGCTGTTCTGGGAGGCGTTGTTCACATGATAAGTGGACCTCAGCCTAGATCTTTTGAAATTACCAAGATACAACGCTCCGCTGGCGTAGTGACGGTAAATGTCAAGTCGGCACATAGCTTTCAGGTTGGCGATTCTATTCAGGTTCGGAACGTGTCGGGTGAGCGATCTGAGTTCAATGGCGATAGGTATCGAGTAACAGCGGCTGATGGTGTCGCTTTGCAGTATATCGAGTCTAAGCCAGATGATGTTGGAGCATTGCTGAGAGCCTCTGCAATCAATGAAACTCCACTGATGAATGTTCGTATTACCGGTGTATTAACGACCACCGATCGGCTGGGCACTATCAATTGCAAAAATTGCTATATCGAAAGTTGCTGGATCTTGAATGATCCAGAGCGACACAGTGCTGTCCCAGGGGGGGGGAGCCGGGGCGCGCATATCTACGCAGGTACAGACGGCTTGAGGATTGATCGGCTTGTAATCGACTATGCCGGCGGACCCAATACTGCAGCGGCTTTTGCGATCGATGGTCATGGGTGGAATCCATCAAACTGCACGTTTGGATTTGTGCATATAAAGAATAGCGCTTTTCATGGGGCTTATATCACCGGTTTTGGCCACAGGATAGACAATTTGGTCATCGATGCTTTTGCGGCAGAAAACACGGTATGCCCGACGCTTCAAGACTCCAATGGGATTGAGCAGTCAAACGAGATCAAGGGGCTCTGGGTAAACAGGTGCTGGGACACCCACATCCGGCGCTTATCCATGAATCAGAAAAATGACGGAAAAACTCAGGCTCAGTGGCTGCATGCTTTAATCGAGGATACCGGAAACACGCTGTACGGGGTATCTGCTGGAGAAGTTGAGATCACCGAGTGGGTCGCTGATTCGGTCGGCAGTGGCGGAGTCCGGTTTGGTGATGCTGAGAAGTTTAAGTCGCTGTGGTGCAACTTTAAATCGAAGGTCATGCGGGTCAATACATCAAGTGCTTTCTCGGGAGGCGCGCCTGTCTTGGTAAATGCCACCTTGCAAGGGTCTCGTGTGGATGTTGAACAATTTGTTCTTAATGGTCGCGTTGTGCCGTCGACCAGTGGTGGGTTCACGACGGGGCCCCGGAAAACGTCGTAGCGCAACCGTCCGCGTAAGAAGCTTTCGTGGCTCAGGACGTTTATGCCCTCTCATGCATCAAGGCAATTGCATTCTTTGTTTAGCCCCGGCATTATGCATTTTATGCAAAAACGCAACGTAGCATCCGTCCTCAGAGCACTGCTCGATCGCCACGGTCTCTCCCCCACGGAGCTGCATCGGCGTACCGGCGTGCCGCAATCCACCCTGTCGCGCATTCTCAGCGAGAAGATCGTCGATCCCTCTGACAAGCACGTGTCGAAGATCGCCGAGTATTTCGGTGTCAGCACCGACCAGTTGCGCGGTCGCCTCGAGCTCGGTGACAGCCGCGAAGCCGCGCCCGCGCGTAGCCACGCTGAGTTGAACGACATCAGCCTGTGGGATGACGACACCCCCGTCGAGGACGACGAGGTGTCCATTCCGTTTCTTCGCGAGGTCGAGTTGGCAGCAGGATCAGGAAGATTCGTCATCGAAGAAAGCGAGAAGGCCAGCCTGCGCTTTGGCAAGCGCAGCCTGCGCCACAACGGTGTGCAGTTTGACCAGGCCAAGTGCGTGACGGTACGCGGCAACAGCATGTTGCCGGTACTGCGTGACGGCGCCACGGTGGGCGTCAACGCCGGTAAAAGCGGCATCGGTGACATCGTCGACGGCGACCTGTATGCCATCAATCACAACGGCCAGCTGCGGGTCAAGCAGCTCTACCGCCTGCCTACCGGTATTCGCCTGCGCAGCTTCAACCGCGACGAACACCCGGATGAAGACTACAGCTTCCAGCAGATGCAGGAAGAGCAGATCAGCATCCTTGGGCATGTGTTCTGGTGGGGCATGTACGCCCGCTGAGTAGTCCGCGTCCTCAGAAAACCCGCTTCGGCGGGTTTTTTTTCGCCTGCAGAAAAGTGGTCCAGCCCAGGTAGGGGAAGGCCTACATGCGCAGGTGCATTTTCTCATGCATAAATATTTCCACAAATGCATTGACTGCATATGCATCAATGCATAATCTTTGTCTCAAGCCGGTCGACACCGGTAGTGACAAAGGCAGCGATGAACAGGCCTGAACTGTTCAGAGGGTTGGCAACTGGCCCGGGTGTGCAGCGTAAAGCACCACAAGCAGTTATCCGGCGGGCAGGTGGCCGCGGCCGGAGGAACAATTTGAAGCGGAGTCGCCCAGCGCACCAGTCGTGGCGGGCGGTTCGACAACGCATTACTGAAAAGCCTGGGGAGGCCGGGCTTTTTGGAATGCCGAGCGATCGGTTCTACAACAAACGCCGCCGGCAAGCTGCCGAGCGGAACTACCAAGGAGACAGGACAGTGACAAGCGAGCAACAGACGTTACTGGAAATGCCGATCTGGCTGGTGATCGTCCTGGCCTTGCTGGGCGGCCTTTCCGGAGAGATGTGGCGCGCGGACAAGGCCGGCGCCCGGGGCTGGGCGCTTTTTCGGCGCCTTTTATTGCGCTCGGGGGCCTGCATGGTCTGCGGTGTGTCCACCGTAATGCTGCTGTACGCCAGCGGCATGTCGATCTGGAGCGCCAGCGCTTTTGGTTGCCTTACCGCCATGGCCGGCGCCGATGTCGCCATCGGGCTTTATGAACGCTGGGCGGCGAAGCGCTTGGGGGTTGAACCTGCAAGTGGTGCAAAGGGGGAGAGTGAACACTGAGTTCAACACCCGGACAAGGTGCCGCTCGAAGGCGTTACAGAAGGAAGAAGAGGTGAGGAGTATGGATACTTGTTTTGGTGAGAAGGATGTTCAGGTCGTTGATGACTTTGTCACAGTTGATGAGCAGTGCAAGGTCGTCCAGCAATTGAAGGGGGCAATCTGGCGCTACGGCTGGCCAGTCAATACGGCCACTCATTCCAGGCCGTGTTGGCATACCTTCATTGCAGGGGCTGGTCGACAAAAGTTTCTATGCGCGGAGGACGAGTTGAAGTCCTCTGATGCCTGGTCATTTCTCTTTCCGTTTTGGGCCCGGGTCAAGCAGCAATACATGCAGGATGCAACGCTGATCGGGGTGTATGCCAACGGTCAGACCTTTGCTCAGGAGTCACCGATCCACCGGGATAATCAGCCCGGAGAAGAAGGGCAGACGGTTCTGATGTTTTGCAACGAGTTTTGGCCAACTTCATGGGGCGGTGAACTGGTCTTTTACGACCACCCGAAGAACGACATCATCAAGGCTGTCTTACCCAAACCCGGAAGAATCGTTGTGTTCAACGGCAGCGTACCGCACAACGCCCGGTCGCCTGCACTCAGCTGCGACCAGTTGCGGATGACGCTTGCCTTCAAAACCATTATCAAAGGATGAGATAATCGTGTCAGGTAAAATGGATATTTTCATTGGCGTGGTTGATAAACCAGCAGCCACAGGGGGCGCTGCAACTTCACTGGTCGACCAGTTCAATTCGAACAAAAACGGTTTCCAGCTGATTAATCAAAATGCTCAAACGGCCGCAACGGTGACCGGTGTCATCTCGGTGACTGCGATGACAAACGGCTTTGTACCGTTTCTGAACGTCACCACCAATACCTTTGCGGCGACGACGACTTTTCTGAAGGTCACTGCTGACTTTAAAGAAGGTAAGCCTATCCAGCCTGGTGACGTTTTAAGCTTGGTAGGTAATGTCGTGGGGATTGCCGCGAGTATCACCATCATGGCGACAGCCGTCGGCACCGCCGGTCTGTTGTTAACCGGCATCGCTGTGACGGTGAATGTACTTGGCATGATTAACTCGGATGCGGTGAAAAACCTCTATAAGGCTACCGTTCAACCGCTTTGGAACCGCTACTTCAAAGATAACCCAGCGGCCAGTTATCCGGATTATTGGGTTGCGCCGGACTTGAAGTTGGCAACCCTGGCCGAGATCCAGAGTGTCTATGCAAATAAAATTGCCGCCAATCACTGGGATCCGCGAACGAACCAGGTCGGGCTTGGCAGTACCCTTGTCGAGCCGCAGGGGCCAGGCGCATCAGGGCCGGGGAATATCGGTGGCTGGGGCGGCAGTGGCGGCGGCCCACCGCTGATCAACCCCTCTGCGGTTTACCCCTTCGGGCGGGTCGTTATTCCCAACATCTTTGTCGTCGACCCCAACCAGGATGGCTACGGCTGCTGCCGAGGCAATCAGGACGCCTACTACTGATACTGTTCTATGTTAGGGTGACGGATGCCCATGGATGTTGGGCATCCTTTTTTGCAGCAAAAGCGAATGGTGTATGTCTGACTCTTGGCTGTCGTTGTTTCGTGGAAAAACAGTCTACGAGCAAATCAGGGTTCTGCTAGGGATGGCAGGCGTTTTTTTGTTGATGGGGCTTACCTTCCTGCTTTTTGTTCAATCATTTGACGAGCTCGGGGATGAAGCACCGACTCTGTTCAAAGGGCAGATTGTCAGTGCCCCCACCGAGATGCGCCAAGACAGTTCGATCGTGTACTTTCAGGTTCGGCTGACTGAAGCGAACCCGCGCCCCTCGTCCAAACAGATAGTCTATGTCTCGAAAGAACTCTACGAAGCCGCGGGTCTGGCGCCTGGGGTGATGGTTGATGTTCTTGCGAGTGGTGGGGAGGACGAACTGAAGATTCGCAAAGTTCTGAATAGTGACGGGCGCGTTGTCTTCGATGGGCGCTTTGATCGTCGGATCACTTCAATCAAGAACCACGAGCTGATTCGTTATTTTTCCTACTTTATGATGATGACGCTTATCTGCTGCAGCTTCGCCGGTGGGCTCTGGTTTCGCCAGACACGTTTGTTACGGGCTAGCCGATAACTAACGGCTGCTCATGGGTGCCTTTACAACAGCTTCGATGAACCCGCCTTATGGCGGGTTTATTTTTGCCTGTTTTTAGCCGCGAATAGCCTTTGCGAGCTCCACGACACAGGACTGATCATGAGCGAACTGAACCGTTTGCATGAGGCGATCAGCGCGACTATCAAGGCCGCCTTGCCTCAGTTTGAAACCGTCGACGCCTATGGGCAGGCGGACCAGCACACAGCGCTGCCAGCGTTGTTTCATTCCATTTCCAGCCTTAAACCGGCAAATGATCCAGGCGACGGTCGTTCGTGCGTTATCGCTACCGTTGAAGCGCGCATCGTGATTGACTCCGCTCGCCAACACGCGGCATTGGAAGCTGTTACTTTGGCTACCCAGCTGATCGTACTGTTGCGCAAACAATTCTGGGAGCTGGAGTTTGTTGAAGCGGCGATGAGTGTGCTGGCCGAGCCTGTTCAACCGGCTCCGGGGGCAACCCCTGTCGTTGGCTGGTTGGTGCAATGGCAGCAGATCCTACACTTGGGAACCGTGCAATGGCCATGGCCTGATCAACCGGGCCCGCTGGCGTTTGCCTTCAGCCCCGACACCGGGCCGGGCTTCGAGGGCGGCTACCAGTCGCCGGAGGACCTGCAATGAGCTATGCCAGCGCCATGCATGACCGCATGCTCGCCGGCCTGGTGATTCCTTGCCGGGTGGTCGCCGTTGACCTTGCCGCTGCCCGGGTTCGGGTGTCCGACGGCGCTGGCTGGACCAGCGCCTGGTTGCGCTGGCACAGCCAGGCCGCCGGCAAGGCCCGCCACTGGCGTGCGCCAAGCCTTAACGAGCAAGGGGTGCTGATCAGCCCGAGCGGTGAGCCGGCGCAAGGTACTTTTGTGCCTGGCCTGTATGGCAACGCCGGGGCACCAGCGGACAACCGCGAGCATGTCGAGGTCTGGCGTTTCGAAGATGGTGGCTCACTGGTCTATGACTGGCAGGCCCGCAGCTACAGCATCGAACTGCCCAGCGGTACCGTCAGCATCAAGGTCGGCGGCAGCTCGGCTGTGGTCACCGACCAGGCCATCACCGCCAATGCCGCGAGCATCACCCTGACCGGCGAGGTGCAGATCAACGGACCCCTGCGGGTAACCGGCGACATCCTCGGCGGTGGCAAGATCATCGACACCGGCGGCAACACCGCCAATCACAAACACTAAAAAACCAGCCCGCCCACTGCGGGCTTTTTTACGCCTGGAGAACATCAATGATCGGCATGGATCGCCGGAGCGGCCAACCGTTGTCCGGCATTGCACATTTACGCCAGTCCATCGAAGACATCCTCACCACGCCACTGGGCAGCCGGCGCATGCGCCCGGAGTACGGCAGCAAGCTACGCCGCTTCGTCGATTTGCCGGTCAACGAAGGCTGGAAGAGCGCGGTGCAGGCGGAGGTGGCACGCGCACTGGGCCGTTGGGAGCCGCGTCTGAAGCTTGAACGGGTCAGGGTCACGGCGGTGGTGGGCGGGCAGGTCACGCTGCAGTTGACCGGGGTCTACCTGGCGCAACCGACCAGCCTGGAGGTGGTCGCATGATCGACCTTTCCTTGCTGCCGGCACCGGATGTACTGGAAACCCTAGAATTCGAAACGCTGTATCAGCAGGTGCTGGAGGATTTTCGCCTGCAGATGGGCGATCAATGGAGTGCGCTGCTGGAGTCCGATCCGGTGGTCAAGCTGCTGGAAGTGGCGGCTTATCACAAGCTGCTCGGCCGGGCCCGGATCAATGATGCGGCCAAGGCCAGCCTGCTGGCCTATGCCAAGGGCGCGGACCTGGACCATCGCGCGGCCGACTATGGCGTGCAGCGCCTGGTGATTACCCCTGCCGATCCCGATGCCGTGCCCCCCGTGGTGGCGGTGCTGGAGGGCGATAGCGAGTTGCGCTACCGCACCCGCTTGTCGCTTGAGGCTTTGTCGGTAGCCGGTAGTCGCGGCGCCTATGAATTTCACGGGCTTAGCGCCTCGGCCAATGTCGCCAGCGTGTCGGTGGATTCGCCAACCTTCAAGGGGCTGTCGATCAGTGCCGCGTTGCAAGCGCAACTGCCGGCCGGCGCCATTGTCCTGGTGTGTGACTACAATGCCGGGCTGGACAAGCCCTTGCCGGGCGATGTTTCGCTGGCTGTGCTGCCTCGAATTGACAGCCCGGTGCCGGGTAACGAACTGGTTGGCGCCGTGGAGGCTGCGCTTTCAGCTGAGGACGTGCGCCCGCTAACCGACCGGCCGCGCGTGCAGCTTGGCCAGCCGACCGAGTTCAGCGTGGTCGCGGCTCTGGAGCTGGAAGCCGGGCCGGATCCGCTGGTGGTTCAAGCCCAGGTTCGGGCCGCGCTGGAAGGCACCATCGCCCAGGCCCGGCAACTGCAAGGGCTGTTGCCGATTTCAGCCATCTACGCCGCACTGCATACCGCAGGCGTTCGGCGGGTGCGAATTACCCAGCCGACTGCGGATGTCATCAGCGACAAACGTCACTATCCAAGTTGTCGCAGCATCACCTTGAGCACCGAGGTGGTCGCATGAGTCTGCTGCCACAGAACTCCACAGCGCTTGAGCAAGCCTTATCGGCAGCCTGCGACCTGAACATCGATGCGCAGATCATCCACGGTGTGGCCGACTCGGCCCGCTGCCCGCCGAACTTTCTACCCTGGCTTGCCTGGGCGCTGAAGGTCGACGGTTGGGAGGCGGCAGAATCCGAAACGCAGCAACGTGAGCTGATTCACGAGGCGATTCCGGTGCACAAGACCAAGGGCACGGTGGGCGCGGTGCGTCGGGTGCTCAAGGCGGTGCGGGTCAATTCGCAATTCAGGGAGTGGCAACAGATTCCCGGCGCCGCGCCTTACACCTTCGAGCTGACCGCCTGGGCCAACGACAACCGCCCGGGCGAGGGCTCGATTCTTTCGCCACAGCTCTACGCCCGGCTGCGTGCCCTGGTCGATGCGGCGAAAAACGAGCGCAGCCATTACCAGTTTCGCCTGGGCGCCGGCTTTGACGGCGGCCTGCGCCTGGCCAACGCCGCCAACCTCTATGCCCTGGTTCGGCGATCAGCCGAGGCCACGGGCGTTCCGATCAATGCGCAACAGGGCCTGCAGGTCGCCAACGCGGCGCGGGCCCGTATCGTCGTGCGCGGCACGATGGAGGCAGTGCTATGAGTACACCCTTGCAACCTGTCATTACCAAGGCCGGCCTGGCCGCGATCTGGCGGGCCGACAACAGCGGCCTGGCGGCCGAAATCAGCCATGTGGTGCTGGGCACCTCGGGCTACACACCGAATGCCGAGCAAAAAAGCCTGAAAGCGCAAACCGCCAAGTATCCAATTTCCGGTGGCGAGCGCCTGGGCAATAGCCAGCTGCACCTCACCGCGGTGGCGGATGGAGATCGCGCTTTCTGGGTGCGTGAAGTCGGCTTTCTGCTCAGCGACGGCACCTTGCTGGCGGTGTGGTCACACCCGACTGAAGCCCTGGCCTACAAGCCTGCAGGAACTGACCTGCTGCTCGCCTACGACCTGTCACTGGCGGCCTTGCCGGCCAACAGCGTGACCATCGTCAGCGGTGCGACCGGGCTCAACCTGACCTTGGCGGCGCCGCTGGCGGCCCAGGCCTCGGCGTTGATTGCTGAGCAACTGCGCGGCTTGCAACAGCAGGACCGGCTGGATGATCAGGCCACGCGCCAGCGGATCGCAGGTGAGCAGATTGCCAACCTGATTGAACGTATGAAAGCGGCGGAGCAACGCCAGAGCACAGACCGCGATGGCCTGTTGAGCGCCACAGTGAGCAATGCAGCGGCGGTCATCGCACTGCAAAAACTCGTTATTGAAAACATGCACGGAGCATAAGACCGATGAGTCTTGAGACTGATGTTGCCAATCTGGTGACGAAAACCACTGATTTGATCAGTTACTTTAATGGCAAGAAGGCGGGGATTGATGCGGCAGTGGCGGCGGCTGTTGCGGCGGTGCCGGCTATTGCAAGAACGTTCTATGTTGACGGCACAGCAGGCGATGACCTGGCCTTGGGTACTCAAGCTGCACCGATGAAGACTATCTCAGCAGCTCTTTCAGCAACGCCGGAAGGCGGTGGCTGCGTAATCATTCTACTTAAGGATTACGTACTGTCCTCTCCGTTGGTAGTTCGCAATCGTAGGGTCACTATTCGTGGAGATGTTGATAGTGAATTAAGCCGTAAGCTTATTCTAAATGAATACATAACCTCTAATGGCCAACGCTCAATGGGCGGGTTTCAGCAAGTGGGCTCGGTATCGCTTGAGTTGGCCTACCTCACAGTAAGCTTGCCTGCGGGCGAGTCCTCCAGTACTCCGATCAATGCGTACTACTCGCTTACCTATGCTGGGAGCTTGGGGCCGGCGACGCTGGCAATTCGTTTGTTCAACATTGCTTTTGAGCTGCGTGGCACATTCGTGGGGAAAATAGTGGGGCCAAATGCCAGTACGGTAGTGTTTTCGGTAGCCAACACAGTGATCCCTACGGCGCTTGAGGGCTCTATTCTCCCGGGCGTACCAGCGGGTACCCCGCCTGGAAACCTGAGTTACTTGCTTACCAATTTACTCAAACTCTGAGGCTGACATGCAAGATCAAAATCTTAACATCACATTCAATAACAGTAACTATGTGGGATATTCATTTGCGAGTTTGCCTATTGGGGCTGCCCGTCTTGTCGCTGCGCAGCAGATCGATGAAGCTGCTGACAACGCACGTACAGCCGCAGTTGGCAGTTCGTTGCGTGTAATTGAATATCAACTGGCTGAGGTTGAGGCAAAAGTCTTTTCTACTGCGTCTTTTAAAGGTGATGTGCCGCCTGCCGTTCTGGCTTGGAGCGACGCTGCCAATCTGACTCCACAAGCTGCGGCCGAAAGCATCCTCGCCGAAGCCCATGCCTGGAAAACCGCCCTCTACGCCATCCGCGCCGCCCGCCTGAAGGGCAAACAGTCCGCGCTCAAGGCCGGCAGCCATGAAGAAGCCGAAGCCATTGCCGATCAGGCCATTGCTGCCATTCGCGCAAGTGTGGTCGACGTCGGTAACGTCTGACACTTTGCCGCATGCTTTGAGCGCCCCGAACTTCGGGGCGTTTTCGTTTCTGCAGCACGCCGGAGGTGACGGCATGAGTAGTGTGGATCTTTCGGCGCTGCCCGCGCCGCAGGTTCTGGAAGACCTCGATTTCGAGGCGCTGTTCCAGGCTGACCTGGCGACCTTCCGGTTGCACATGGGCGACAACTGGGACGCTACAGTCGAAAGCGACCCGGTGAACAAACTGCTGGAAGTCGGCGCCTATCGCAAGCTGCTCAACCGCGCACGGGTCAACGATGCCGCCAAGGCGCTGATGCTGGCCTATGCGCAGGGCGCCGACCTTGATCAACTGGCGGCCAATGTACAGCTGCAGCGCCTGGTGGTGCAGGCACCCGACGCCAGCAGCGTGCCGCCAACGCCGCAAGTGCTTGAAGAAGACGACGCCCTGCGCGAGCGGGTGCAGCTGGTCTATGAGGGGCTGACCACTGCGGGCCCGCGCAACAGTTACATCCTGCATGCCCGCAACGCTTCCGGGCTGGTGGTCGATGCCACTGCCCAAAGCCCGTTGCCGGCCCAGGTGGTGGTGACGGTGCTGGCGCTCGAAGGCGATGGCAGTGCCCCGGCTGCGCTGTTGGACACCGTGCGGCTCAAGCTCAATGACGATGACGTGCGCCCGGTGGGTGACCGCCTGACGGTTCAGGGCGCACAAATTCTGCGTTACCGCATCGATGCCGTGGTGCACATGAGCGGCAACGGCCCGGAGATCGAAGCAACGCTTGCCGAGTGCAAACGCCGCCTGCAAGCCTGGATCAACCCGCGCCGGCGCCTGGGTGTCGAAGTGGCCCGCTCGGGCGTGGACGCCCAGTTGCACATCAACGGCGTCAGCCGGGTCGACCTGAACGACTGGACCGACATCCGCCCGACCCAGGCGCAAGCGGCCTGGTGCGAAGGGATCACCGTGACGCGGGGGAGCTGACATGGACAGTCTGCTGCCGCTCAACAGCACCGATCTCGAACAGGCCATCGAGGCTGCCGGGTTTGAAACCACCGACGTCCCCCTGCGCACGCTGTACAACCCCGACACCTGCCCGGCGCACCTGCTGCATCAGCTGGCTTGGGCCTGGTCGGTGGACCGCTGGGATGAAACCTGGCCGGAGGCAATCAAGCGCTCGGTGATCCGCTCGGCGTTCTACGTGCATGCCCATAAAGGCACCATTGGTGCGCTGCGCCGGGTAGTGGAGCCGCTGGGTTACCTGATCGAAGTGCAGGAGTGGTGGCAGACGGTACCGCAAGGCGCACCGGGCACTTTTGCGCTGCAGGTCGGGGTATTGGAGAACGGAATCTCCGAAGCAATGTACCTGGAACTGACCCGCCTGATCGATGACGCCAAGCCGGTCAGTCGCCACCTGACGGGGCTGGCAATCACGCTCGCCAGCAGTGGCTATCTGCGCTTGGGAATAAGCCTTTCTGAAGGCGATGAAATCGACATTTATCCGCCGACCTCTCACGACATTGAAGTGCGCGGCAGCTATGGCCTTGTGGGCCGTGAACAGCAAATTGAAACCCTGGACGTGTACTCATGACTGACCAGACAAGCCAGTTCTTCGCCATCCTCACGGCGGTGGGCGAGGCCAAACAGGCCAATGCCAACGCCTTGGGCGTGCCGTGGAGCTTTGCACAAATGGGGGTTGGCGATGCCAACCTGACCGACCCGATCCCGTCGAGGGATCAGAAAAAACTCATCAACGAACGCCGAAGGGCGCCGCTCAACCAGGTCAAGGTTGACCCGGACAACGCCAGTATCATCATCGCCGAGCAAGTGATACCGCCGGATGTGGGTGGCTGGTGGATTCGCGAGATTGGCCTGTATGACGCCGCCGGTGATCTGGTTGCAGTAGCCAACTGTGCGCCCAGTTTCAAGCCCCTGCTCAGTCAGGGAACCGGTAAAACGCAGATTGTGCGGCTCAACATTGTCGTGACCAGTACTGCCAGTGTGCAGTTGAAGATTGATCCGTCTGTTGTTCTTGCGACCCGTGAGTATGTCGACTCATCGATCTTGAGCGTTTTACCGAAGAACAAGGTGGCAGGTACTTTTACCAAGGTTAGAACCAACGATCGCGGCATTGTGGTTGAGGGAAACAACCCGACGACTTTGGCCGGTTACAGCATCGGTGATGCGTTCACGAAGGCCGCTACGAGTGCTGCAATCCAGGTGGCGATTGACGGTGTTGTCAACGGCGCTCCAGGGTTACTGAATCAACTGAACAAGCTTGCTGCAGCCATAGATAACGATCCTAACTTTGCTGGCACA
Organism: Pseudomonas sp. 2(2015); assembly: GCF_000955865.1. NCBI lineage: Bacteria > Pseudomonadati > Pseudomonadota > Gammaproteobacteria > Pseudomonadales > Pseudomonadaceae > Pseudomonas > Pseudomonas sp. 2(2015). The sequence continues at coordinate 207,597 of NZ_JYOF01000001.1, read as the reverse complement.
ATGGTCAATGGCCTCGCAAGCAAGGCGCCGTTGGCCAGCCCCACATTTTCGGGTGTGGTCAATGTACCTACCGCCGCAGCTTCCGCAAATGGCACACAAGCAGCAAGTACTGCATTTGTAAAAGCTGCTATTGCCGCTTTAGTAGGGGCCTCTCCGGATACGTTGGACACGCTGAAAGAACTTGCTGACGCGCTGGGTAACGATCCGAACTTTGCCGTAACCATGACCAATGCGCTTGCTGCAAAGGCCGCCAAAGCAACCACGCTGGCGGGGTATGGCATCACCGATGCGTATAGCCAGACGCAAGTAAACAACTTGTTGGTCGCCAAAGCACCATTGGTGAGTCCTACGTTTACCGGCACCGTGGTTGTGCCTTCACCTGTCCCCGGGACCAGTAACAGTCAGGCGGCAACCACCAAGTTTGTAACCGACGCTATCAATAGCCTGGTCGCGGCCGCACCGGCTGCCCTTGATACACTTAACGAGCTTGCTCTGGCTCTGGGCAATGATCCGAACTTCGCCTCAACGATAACCAATGCCTTGGCGGGCAAGGCAGCAAAAGCCACGACGCTTACGGGATATGGGATAACGGATGGCGTACGTGTTTCGAGTGATCAGTTTCCGGAGTTCTATTCCAAAACACCTGGGAATGACTGGCGCAACGGGGCTATCCAGATTCGTGAAACAGCACGGGTGGGCACCACTCAAAGTGCAATTACGTACGCACCCGCCATCACATTTCACTGGGGTGACAGGGTGTTTCGCCAGTTGCTGATGTCAGCGGCGGGAGACTTGCATTGGGGGCCCAATGCAAAGATTTACACAACGGAGCACACAGGCGCCGTTGGGCAGTCACTGATGTCCGCGGGAGACGTCCCTTCGGCCCGAAATATTTTGGGCATCGCGAACACTTCCGCTTTCGGCGGCGCATCAGGATTCTGGCGGGATGCTCAGACCGGCATGATCATCCAGTACGGTTCAGTATTCACGCCGGCTGAAGCAAACTATTCCTCAGTTTTCCATATGGCATTTCCTAATTATTGCCTCATGTGCATACCCACAACTGTCAACGGCGCGACCGGTGATGATGATTCATTTGCTCGTGTGATTGGGTGGACCAGGCAAAACGTCACATTCCGATCTGAAGGCGTTCCGAATGCGGGGTTATCGCCCAATGCGCGCAGCATCAGTTACATCGCAATCGGTTATTGATAAAGAGGAACCGTACACCATGAGCGAATATGTTTTCTCCGCGAGTGAGTTGGCGTTTTACCCGGCGCAATTACGTAATTCTTATGAGGCCAGCAATACATGGCCCGCTGACAGTGTTTCGATAACGGCAGAACACCACGCACGTATACTCGAAGAACAATCGCAAGGTCGAGTGATTTACGCGGATCAAGATGGTCGTCCAATGACCAAAGAGCGCCCACCTTTGCCGCCTGAGGTGATTGCCGGCATAGAGAAGAAGTGGCGGGACGCCCAACTCAGGGAGACCGACGATGTAGTTGCCCGTCATCGTGACGAACTGGAATCCGGGAAAACCACACTAAGTTCGGAGCAGTATCAAGAGCTTCAACTCTATCGAGCAGAGCTGCGGGAATGGCCGCAAGCAGAGCTTTTCCCCGAGCTGCGACAGCGCCCAACTGCACCCACCTGGCTCATCACCCAAACCCAATAAAGCCCCGCACCGCCGGGGCTTTTTCCTACCCGCAACAAACCCTCTGAAGGCCCCGCACCGCGGGGCCTTCGCATTTCTGGAGACTTACCCATGAGTGGATTCTTCCACGGCGTTACCGTAACCAACGTCGACACCGGCGCACGTTCCATCGCGCTGCCTTCTTCCTCGATCATCGGCCTAGTCGATACCTTCACCGAAGGCCCGACTGCAACCGCCAAGGCCAACGACCTGGTGCTGATCACCAGCGAGCGTGAGGCCATTGCCGCCTTCGGCGCCGACTCGGCTATCACCCGCGCCTGCCAGGCGATCTACAGCCGCGCCAAGGCGGTGATCGTCGCCTGCGGTGTGGCCAAGCTCGAAGAAGAGGCTGCGCAGACTTCGGCGATCATCGGCGGCGTGCTGGCCGACGGCAAACGCACCGGCCTGCAAGCACTGCTGGACGGCAAGAGCCGGTTCAACGCCCAGCCCCGCCTGCTGGTGACGCCAAAGCACAGCTCGACCCTGGCGGTCGGTACCGCGCTGGTGGCCCTGGCCGACAAGCTGCGCGGCCTGGCCATTATCGATGGCCCGAACAGCACCGATGAAGCAGCCATCGCCTACGCCGAGAACTTCGGCGCCAAGCGTGCCTACCTGGTAGACCCGGGCGTGCAGTACTGGGACACCGGCAAAAGCGCCACCCTCGATGCGCCGGCGTCGGCCTGGGTTGCTGGCCTGTTTGCCTGGACCGACAGCGAGTATGGCTTCTGGGCCTCGCCATCGAACAAGGAGTTCGTCGGCATCACCGGCACCAGCCGCTCGATCGAGTACCTGGATGGCGACGCCACCTGCCGCGCCAACCTGCTCAACAACGCCAACATCACCACCGTGATCCGCGATGACGGCTTCCGCCTGTGGGGCAACCGTACCTTGAGCAGCGACCCGAAGTGGGCCTTTGTCACCCGCGTGCGGACCATGGACATCGTCATGGACGCGATCCTCTATGGCCACAAGTGGGCGGTCGATCGCTCGATCACCGCGACCTACGTCAAGGACGTGACCGAAGGCCTGCAGGCGTTCATGCGTGATCTGAAAGCCCAGGGCGCAATCATCAATTTCGAAGTGTTCGCCGATCCCGAGCTGAACACTGCCAGCCAGCTGGAGCAGGGCAAGGTCTACTGGAACATCCGTTTCACCGATGTGCCGCCCGCCGAGAACCCGAATTTCCGTGTCGAGGTCACCAACCAGTGGTTGACCGAAGTCCTCGACCAAGCCGTTTAAGGAGCAATAACCATGGCAATGATTCCCGAAACCCTGGCAAACCTGAACCTGTTCGTCGATGGCGTCAGCTTTCAAGGCGACGTGCCCAGCCTGACCCTGCCCAAGCTTACCCTGAAGATGGAGGAGCACCGTGCCGGCGGCATGGACATGGCGATCGAAATCGACCAGGGCATGGAAAAACAGGAGGCAGGCTTCGTCACCACCGGCGTGCGCCGTGAGTCGCTGAAGTTCTTCGGCCTGGCCGACGGCTCGGCTTTCAACGGCACCTTCCGCGGTGCCTTCAAGGGCCTCAAGGGCAAGGTCACTCCGGTCATCGTCACCCTGCGCGGCGCGCTCAAAGAAGTCGACATGGGCGACTGGAAGCCGGGCGACAAGGCCGAGATCAAGCACAACGTGGCCGTGACCTACTACAAGCTCGAAGTCGACGGCCGCCTGGTCTACGAAATCGATCCGCTGGGCATGAAGCGCGTCATCAACGGCGTCGACCAGCTCGCCGCCCAACGTTCGGCCCTGGGCCTGTAAGGAGGCGACATGACTCAAACCGCGAAAATGCCGAGCTGGCTGAATGTCAGTGCCGAACGCGTCGTCGTTCAACTGAGCAAGGCCAGTGAAGCCAATGGCATGCAGGTCGACAGCCTGTCACTGCGTGCACCCACCGTGCGCGACATCCGCACCGCCCAGTCGGCGGCCAGTGGCGATGACGAGCAGCGCGAGCTGAACCTCTTTGCCTCGCTGGCCGAAGTTGGGGTCAAGGACCTTGAGGGCCTGTCGCTCAAGGACTATGGCCGCCTGCAGGCGGGCTATTTTCGTCTGGTGCAAGACGACGAGCTTTGATCCCGGGCTGCAGAAAGCGGCGGCAAAACGGCTCGCCAAAGAGCTGAATTTTAGCGCCGGCGAAATCATGACCATGTCGTTCAACGACATGGTCTGGTGGCTCACGGATTGAGCAGATAGCCCATGCAAAGGGGGATCAGATCGTGCGCAAACAGGGGTTTGAACCGCAGATTGGTACCACCGTCACCCTGATGGTGGGTACCGTTTTCAACACGGTCCTGGAACGTATCAAGACGCTGACGCAGTCTGACCAGAACATCCTGGGTAAAACCCAGGTTCCGCAGGAGGCGGTGCGCGGGTCATACGATCAAGATGCAGCATCGAGTGAAGATGTCGTTAACGCAGAATACGCAGTGGCGGGACCAGTCAAGCCGGCAAGCAGCAACCCGTTGGTGGTTAATGTTGCAGGTATTGATGTGCTGTCGCTGGGGTTGATGAAGTTGGCCCTTGGGTTGAAGCCAGCCAAGGCGCGTTTGGGCATCACCCCGGGTATGCCCGAACAGGCTGGGCCAGGCCTTGAGCCAGGTTTAACGCCAAGTGATCCAGAGCAAGCAGCGGGGCCGGAGGGCGATGGATTGTCACTGGGCCTGATGCTGCTGGCGCTTGCGAGGGGGGCACGCAAAGGTGGGTCAGGCACTACCGCTGTCCAACCTGGAAAGGCGGCTTCAGTCGCTGTTCCCGCGTCAGCGGGTAGCAAAAAAATCGAAAGTACAGCGCAACTGGGTTCCAGCCAGAATCCGCTTCCGGCTTCTCCTGGTAACAGCCAGGCGCGCCCACCGTCGTTGAAAGACAAAGCAAGCGATGCCGCTGAAAAGCTGAGCAGAAAGCTCGATTATGCCGAGACTGGTTACGAGATTTTTAAAACGTACCGCAGTGATCAAACCCCGGAGGAAAAGGCTGAGAGTTACGGGGAAAGTGCCGGTAGCCTTATAGGCTCGAGGGCCGGGGAGGCCATTGGAGCGCGATTGGGGCCGATTGGTGCTGTACTGGGTGAACGCCTTGGAGGACGGTTGGGGGAGTCGCTTGGAGGACAAGTGGGGAAACTCCTGGGGGCAAGCTTCATGGACGAGCCGATCGCGTCCGCACCTGCGAACAGTTCAAAAGTCCCTCTGGCGCCTGTCTCGCTATTGCGTGCTGAGACGACGAACACTCCCAAGGCCGAACTGATGCCAGTCCTGACGAGACTGTTAGGGTTGTCCTCGCCGACAGCGAGCCCGGGGCCTTTGCTCAGCCCATCCCATGGTGAGCCTGCAAGCCAGAATCTAATGGGCTGGATGACAAAAAACTGGTTTGTACCTGTTGCCTGCAAGCCGTCACCACCCGCTGAAGGCCAGTGCAAGCCATGCCCGGGTGACCAGGGTAAAGGCGGGCACTCAACGACAGCACCCGCACCCGACGGTTCGAGGCCGCCAAGGATGGAAGGTCCCGGGTCAGTTGCGCTTGTGGGCACGGCTGTTGTTGGCGCATTGCCGGCGTTCAAGGCCACGTTAACTCAGCCACCCAAGGATCCACTGCCTCGGCCATCTGCTCCAGGGATTGCGAGCAGGATGTGGTCCGGGGTCAAGGCGGTCGCGCGTCTGGCTGTGCTCGGTGCTGGAATCAAAGCGCTCAGCACGGCGCGGTATGCGCAATCGGCCGAACAGAAAGCCGAAGGCTACGCAGGTGCTGCAGGTGGGCTTGCTGGCGCGCTTGCCGGGGCTGCGCTCGGTGCTCCGGTCCCGGTGGTGGGCCCTGTGATCGGCGCCCTGCTGGGCGGTTTGTATGGTGACCAGCTCGGTAGCGCGCTAGCCAAGTCCTGGTTTGCCCCTGAAGCAGAGACTGATCAGGGAAGATCAGCACCTCGGTCTGCAGACAGCGAAGACCGCCCAAGTGATCAGCCAGAGCGCAATTTGGGCAGGGCTGTGCGGGCAATGGAGCTGACAGCCAGCGAACCGGTGGCAATTGCCAGTGTCCCCGGTGCAGGGCAAGCAGGCGCAGCCCAGCCACCGCAACTGGTTCAGCAAATCACCTTTGCTCCCACCATTTCGGTTCAGGGCGGGATCAGCGATCCTCTTCCGCTTGCTCAGCAAGTGGGCGCCATTGTCCGGCGGGAGTTCGATGAACTGATCCGCCAATCCACCAGTCGTCAGCTGTACGACGTTCCTCATGTTGCTTAAGGAGGTGCCATGACCTACATGGACCAGTTGCAATCCGGGCTCGGCGCCCTGGTGGCAGCGGGCGAAGCAGGGCGGCGCAGCGCGGACGGAATGCTGGCGCCGGTCAAGGAGGCCGCCGCCGAGTTCGTCGGTGCCGCCGCCGAGCTCGAGGCGCTGCCCTTTGTCGGGCCCGCCATTGGTGCCAAGCTGCAGCGCAGCTTGCGCGCGATCAACAAGGCCCAGGCCACTGTCGACCAGGCGCTGGCAAAATACGACCGGGCCGTGGCGGTGGTGGCGCAGGTGCGTGACGGCGTCGCCACGGTGAAGACCCAGATTGGCCGGGTCAGCGCCGCGATCAACCGGGTGGCGGGCAAGATCAGCCCGTCCCTGGCCAATATCCTGCCGACCAGCAGCTTCGCCCCCGAAGCGACGCCGGCGGCAGAGGCAGTCAAGCCGTTCCCGCATTTGCTGATTGTGCAACCACTCAAGCCCGAATCACCCGCTTACTACTTCAACCTCGACACCGCCGCGTTCGATGAACTGCGCAGGCAGACGAGCTTCCGTTGGGCCGGGCAGGAGCGTCTGACGCGCAGCACCGCCCAGCAGGCAGTGGGCCTGGGTGACGAGAAAATCAGCATCAAAGGGGCGATCTTCCCAGGCTTCAAGGGCGGGCTTGGCCAGTTGCAGGCGCTGCGCAGTATCGGCCGGCAATTGCAGCCGCTAACCCTCACCAGCGGTTACGGCGAGGTCCTGGGCACCTGGTGCCTGACCGGCGTCGATGAAGACCAGAGCAATCTGCTGGCTGGCGGCATTCCGCGAAAACAAGGTTTCTCACTGGAGTTTGTGAGCTATGGCGACGACCTGCAGAACCGCTGAAGGCGATGTGCTCGACACCTTGTGCCAGCACTACTACGGCCACCTGAACGGCACACTCGAGGCCGTGCTGGGCGCCAACCAGGGCCTGGCCGAGCAGCCCCAGCCATTTCGTGCCGGGGTACAGATCCTGCTGCCGGCGTTACCCGCGGCGAGCGACGCTACGGTGCAGCTGTGGGATTGACGCTCGTCGACAACCATTCTCACCAGACCCCGCCGCGTGCGGGGTCATTCATTTCTGGAGCCTGAACCATGCAGCCAGTGTTTCGTCTTGTTGCCGATGGCAAGGACATCACCGAACTGATCAACGACCGCTTGCTGTCCTTGCGGACCTCGGACAAGCCCGGAATGGAATCCGACGAGTTCGAGCTGCGCATCGACGACCGCGATGGTGCGGTGACGTTGCCGGCACGGGGGGCGATGATCGAGGTGCACCTGGGCTATGCCGGCCAGGTATTGACGCGCCTGGGGCGCTACACCGTGGATGAAATCGAGCTGTCCGGCCCCCCAGACAGCATCGTCATCCGCGGCAAGGCCAGCGACATGCGCGGTACCGGCAAAAGCATTCGCAGCGGTAGCTGGGAGGACGTGCCGCTGCAGCAAATCGTGCGTGACATTGCCGCGCGCAATGGCTGGCAGCCGGTTTGCCCGGTGAGCACGCGGCTGCCCAGGGTTGACCAGCTCAACGAGTCGGATTTCAACTTCATCACCCGCCTGGCCAGGCAATACGACTGCACGGCCAAGATCGGCGACGGCAAGTTGCTGGTGCTGTCGCGTCAGGCCGGGCACAGCGCCAGCGGGCAGGCCCTGGGCGTGGTGACCATCAACCGTCGCGATGTCAGTCGCTGGCAGATTCGCCTGGCGGACAAGGGCACGCACAAGGCTGTGCAAACCCGTCACCAGGATCCCAAAAGCGGCGAGCTGAAGACTGTCGAGCTGGCTAACGATGCCTCGCCCGCTGGGCTGCAGCCGGTGCACAGCGACCGTCATGTTTACCCCAACAAGGCTGCTGCCGAGCAGGCTGCCAAGGCACGCCTGGCAGCGTTCAACCGCAGCACTGCCAGTGTGCGCCTGGAAATGGCCGGGCGCACCGACCTGTTTGCCGAGCGCCTGATCCTCACCCAGGGTTTCAAGGACGGGCTGGATGGTGAGTACCTGATCGAGTCGGTCGAACACACCTTCAGCTCCAGTGGCTGGGCGACGTCGGTCGACTGCAACGGCGGCAATAAAGGCAAAGCCAAGGCCAGGGGCAAGCAGGCCAAAAGCCGGCCAGGGCTGCGCACGGTCCAGTTGCAGCCCCTTTGAACCCCAAGGATGAGGAACCCCCTATGACCCTGGAGCAACTTGCTGCCGTGTTCCCCAACGCCCGCCTGAATGCGGGCGTTTTTCTACCTGCACTGAACCTGGCCATGGCCCGCTGGGACATCGACACCCCACGGCGCCAGGCGGCTTTTCTCGCCCAGGTCGGCCATGAGTCCGGCCAGTTGCGCTACGTCAAAGAGCTGGGCAACGACCGTTACCTGGCGCGCTACGACACCGGCACCCTGGCCCTGCGCCTGGGCAATAGTCCCGAGGCCGATGGCGACGGCCAGCTGTACTGCGGCCGCGGCCTGATCCAGGTCACCGGGCGCAACAATTACCGGGCCTGCAGCATGGCCCTGTTTGGCGATGAGCGTTTGCTCAAGCAACCGCAACTGCTCGAACAACCACAATGGGCAGCCGAGTCGGCGGCCTGGTTCTGGCACTCGCGCGGCCTCAACCAGCTGGCTGACCGCGGCGAGTTCAACCGTATCACCCGGCATATCAATGGCGGGCTCAACGGCCTGGAAGATCGCCTGCGGCTCTGGGCGCGGGCCCGAGAGGTGCTGTGTTGAGCCGCCTGCAACTTGGGGCGTGGCTGCTATTGACGCTGCTGGCCTGTGCGCTGAGCTGGCAAGTCCAGAGTTGGCGCATGGGCCGGCAGTTGGCGGAGCAAGCGGCGCAGCACGAGCGCGAGTGGCAAGCCCAGGCTGAATCCGCTGCCGCGCAACTGGTCGCCGAGCGCCTGCAACGCCAGGGGCTGGCGCAGCGCCTGGCGGTCAGCGAGCAACACCATTATCAGGAGCTACTCGATGCTCAACAGACTCAGGCACGCCTGCGTGATCGCCTGGCTACTGCTGATGTGCGGCTGTCGGTCCTGGTCGAGCGCGATGCCGCCGGTTGCGCCGGCCTGCCTGCCGCCCCCGGCACCGGCAGCGTGGATCATGACCCCGTACGCGCCCGACTTGAGCCGGCGCATGCGCAACGAATTATCGCCATCACCGACGACGGTGACCGCGGACTGATCGCCTTGCGCGCGTGCCAGGCGTACGTGCGCGGGCTGGTGCGCTGAGCGCACATTTATTTAATTACGTTTTAACGAAAAGGACTTTGTAATGGGTGAAAAAAATATTGTTGTCGATCGTGGGATCCCACCCGGCAACAGCGATAGCGGTGCCGGTAGTGGTGGGATGCTCGGCGGCTTCTGGGGCAGTGGCAACATCAGCTCGGTGGTCGGTTCGGTGTCGGTATCGATCGATGGCGTCACCAGAACCGGAGGCCCGGCGTTCAGTGGCGCGATGGTGTTCAACTCCACCGTCGTCGAATCGGTGTTGTCCGGGAATGGCTGGCCCAGTATCGATGCCTACTACGATGTTGGCGTCGGGGTCTGGGGCATTCTTCCCTATCAGATCCTCGAGGTGCGCGACGAGATTCGCGGCAGCTTCGTGGTCAAGGAGAGGAACCTGCCGGCTACGCTCGACGCCGAGCAAAAAGCCGCTGAAGCCGCTGCTGGCAGTGACGCTGCCCTGAGCCAGGCGCAAAAACTCGAACGCTCCATCGGGGTGGTGAAGGCGATGATGGCCAAGCGCGATGAGCTGATCAAGTTCAACCGCCTGCGCCTGTCCACCTCGCCGGGCAGCGAGCTGCTCGAGCGCAACATCGACAGGATGGTCGCCGAGCTGAAAACCCTCGACGACGACCACATTCCGCCGGCCATCGACCAGGTAATGGACGTGCTCAGCGCAGGTCTGAGCCTGCATGTCGACCTCAGTGCCAATGCCATGCTGCAGGAAAAGCTCGACAAGCTGCAGGCGCAAGCGCGCGAGGCGGCGGAGCAGGAGGCTTACAAAAGTGCGTTGGCCTTTGCCAGTGATGTCGGCAAGGAGGTCTCCAGCCGCTTCGGCACACAGATGGGCAAGGCTGCGGAACAACTGAAGGAAGGCATTTCTGGCAAGACGGTGAAAAGTTATGACCAAGCCATGCAGGCGTTTGAAAAGCTCACGCGCAACCCGGGCTTCAAAATGAACCAGAAGGACACCGCTGCCATTGCCCAGGCCCTCAACGCCCTGGATGTGGCAACCTACGCCGACAACTTCCAGCGCCTGGGCAAAGCCTTTGGGGTTACCGGCAAGATGGTCCAGGCGACGACCCTGGCGCAGAAGGCGGCGAGCGGCTTCAGCAGCGGTGAATGGAAGCCGTTTTTGCTCGAGCTTGAAAGCATCGCCGTGGGCACGCTGGTGGGCGCTGGCGCCGGTGCCCTGCTGGGGGCAGGCCTGGCACTGGTGCTGGCACCCGGTTTGGCCGCCGGTGCAGGTATCATTGCCACCGGAGTGATTCTGGCTGCGGTTTCGTCTTACATCGATGCGCAGGCCATGGAGTCGTTCAACCAGCTGGTGCTCGATACCGTAGCACCCTGACGAGCAAAACAGAGGGCGGGTGAAAGGATGAACGTGGCGAAAGGAAGCGAGCAGCAGGGGGCTTACCTGCATATTCCCTACGTGCTCATTGCTGTCAGCCTGCTGCCGATCGTCCTGCTCGCCTGGCAGGTTCCTGCCCTGGCCCAGGAGGGCGGCTACTTTGAGCTCGAACGCTTTCTCGACGGTTGCCTGCTGGGCCGGGTGGGGGGCTGGTCGTCGCTGTTCCCGCTGACGGCCAAGGCCATCGGCAACTACATTGCCGTGGCTGCGCCGGTTTTCTCCGTGTGGATCACGGTCTGCATCATGAGACGATCGCGGCTGCAGCCCGAGGCCCCGCCCCGGGTTTCAATCGCAAAATATGCCTTGATCGCTTTGGGCTGTGTGCTGCTGGATGCTTTTCTGGTCTACCAGAACTATTTTGCCTACACCGATTTCGCCACCCACTCGCGCAAATTTCGCTTTTTCGGGCAGAGCGTGGTGTTGTTTCCGTTTGTCGCGATGTTGTCACTGCTGGCGTTCTACGTGATGACATTTTTCAGTTACAACCTGCTGTTTCGCTTCCCCCGTGAAGTATTGGCGCGGCGCAAGCAACTGCACTGAACAAGGAGCTTGGCATGGACCCGATCACAGCACTGTCCGCCCGCCTGGGCGAGCACTTGCGCCGTTTCAACGCCCAGGTGAGCACTGCCGAGTCTTGCACCGGCGGCGGCATCGCCGAGGCCATAACGCGCATTCCCGGCAGCTCGGCCTGGTTCGAGGCCGGGTACGTGACCTACTCCAACAGCCAGAAGAGCCGCCAGCTGGCGGTGCCCGAGGGGTTGTTCGCGCAAGTCGGGGCGGTCAGCCAGGAAGTGGTCGAGGCCATGGTCCGTGGCGCCCAGGCGGCCAGCGGCGCGCGGTTTGCCGTGGCGGTCAGCGGCGTGGCCGGGCCCGACGGTGGCTCGCCGGCAAAACCGGTGGGTACCGTATGGCTGGCCTGGGCCGATGGCAGCCATGTCAGCAGCGAGCGCCGGCACTTCGATGGCGACCGCGATGCGGTGCGCCGACAAACGGTAATCGCCGCGCTAGAGGGCTTGTTACACCTTGGTGCAGAGTAAATCGCACATCGGGGGTAGGCGGGAACAAAACCCTGTGGAATAATACTGGCTACTTATACAGGTGTTCTGGCCGTCAGGCCCTATCGATTACGTGAGGACTTCAATGGACGACAACAAGAAGCGCGCCTTGGCTGCGGCCCTGGGGCAAATCGAGCGTCAATTCGGTAAAGGCGCGGTCATGCGCATGGGCGACCACGAGCGCCAGGCGATTCCGGCCATTTCCACCGGCTCCCTGGGCCTGGACATTGCCCTGGGCATTGGCGGTCTGCCAAAAGGTCGTATCGTCGAAATCTACGGCCCTGAGTCGTCGGGTAAAACCACCCTGACCCTGTCGGTCATCGCCCAGGCGCAGAAAGCCGGCGCTACCTGTGCCTTCGTCGACGCCGAGCACGCCCTGGACCCGGAATACGCCGGCAAGCTGGGCGTCAACGTCGACGACCTGCTGGTCTCGCAGCCGGATACCGGTGAACAGGCCCTGGAAATCACCGACATGCTGGTGCGCTCCAACGCCGTTGACGTGATCATCGTCGACTCCGTGGCGGCGCTGGTACCCAAGGCCGAGATCGAAGGCGAAATGGGTGACATGCACGTGGGCCTGCAGGCTCGCCTGATGTCCCAGGCGCTGCGTAAAATCACCGGTAACATCAAGAACGCCAACTGCCTGGTGATCTTCATCAACCAGATCCGCATGAAGATCGGCGTGATGTTCGGCAGCCCGGAAACCACCACCGGTGGTAACGCGCTGAAGTTCTACGCTTCGGTCCGTCTCGACATCCGCCGTACCGGCGCGGTGAAGGAAGGCGACGAAGTCGTTGGTAGCGAAACCCGGGTCAAAATCGTCAAGAACAAGGTGGCGCCGCCATTCCGTCAGGCTGAATTCCAGATCCTCTACGGCAAGGGCATCTACCGCAACGGCGAGATCATAGACCTCGGCGTGCTGCACGGCTTCCTGGAAAAATCCGGTGCCTGGTACAGCTACCAGGGCAGCAAGATCGGTCAGGGCAAGGCCAACTCGGCCAAGTTTCTCCAGGAGAACCCGGAAATCGCCGCGACGCTCGAGAAGCAGATCCGCGACAAGCTGCTCAATGCCGGCGCCGTTGAAGCGGCTGGCAAGGCTGCTGCGGTAGCCGCCGAGCCTGAAGACGAAACCGAAGCTGAAGCCGGCTACTGATCGCACCCATGTCCGCCGTACTCGATACCCCCGTCGCCGTAAGGCGGACAGCCATGGACCTGCTCGCACGTCGCGAGCACGGTCGAGTCGAGCTGACGCGCAAGTTGCGTCAGCGCGGCGCCCCCGCCGAATTGATTGACCAGGAACTTGACCGTTTGACGGAAGAGGGCCTGCTCAGTGAAGCCCGTTACCTGGAAAGTTTCATTAGCTACCGTTCACGCTCGGGCTACGGCCCTGCGCGTATTCGTGAGGAGCTGGGCCAGCGCGGGCTGCACCGCGGTGACATTGACCAGGCCCTGCGTGAATGCGGGGTGGACTGGTCGGCGCTGTTGCAGGATGTCTGGCAGCGCAAGTTTGCCGGTCAGTTGCCTGTCGATCCGCGCAGCCGCGCCCAGCAAACCCGTTTTCTGGTTTACCGTGGTTTTTCCATGGAGTCGGTCGGCCGCCTGTTGAGCGGCCGAGGGCTGGACGACTGACGGCTCAGGTGACTTTCAACGCTTCCCTTGCCCGCTGGGTAGTGTGCATGGGCTCTGGCTTGGCCCAGTTCTCCGACAGGTTGATGAAGTCGACCAACTCGCGCAGGCGCCCCTGATCGCGCCCGTTGAAGGCGAAGGCCAGGCGGGTCAAATGACTGAAGCGCGCCTCGTCATGCTGCTCGCCGCCATAGGCGTGCTGATGGAAATTGCCGCTCAGGCGCAAGTCCGCAAATCCCTCCTGCAAGTCAAACAGCGCGGCTTCACTAAGCGGATGCTGCATGCGAATCACAAACTGGTTCTTCAGCCAGCGGCTGGAGTGGTAGTTGCTATAGAACTGGTTGATTTCTTCCACTGCCTCGTCGGCGCTGTACACCAGGCGCAGCAGTTTCATGTCGCTGGGCAGGATGTAGCGGTTCTCTTCCAGTTGGCGGGTAATGAAATTCAGTGCCTCCTGCCAGAAGCTGCCGCCGGGCGAGTCCAGTAGTACCACTGGCACCAGCGGGCTTTTGCCGGTCTGGATCAGGGTCAGTACTTCCAGTGCTTCATCCAGGGTGCCGAAGCCGCCCGGGCACAGCACCAGGGCATCGGCTTCCTTGACGAAGAACAGCTTGCGAATGAAGAAGAAGTGGAACGGCAGCAACTTGTCGGTGCCGTCCACCGTGGGGTTGGCGTGTTGCTCGAACGGCAGAGTGATGTTGAAGCCCAGGCTGTGCTCCACCCCGGCGCCTTCATGGGCGGCAGCCATGATCCCGCCACCGGCGCCGGTGATGACCATCAGGTCGGAACGGGCCAGAGTCGCCCCCAGTTCCCGGGCCAGGGCATACATCGGGTGTTCGATCGGCGTGCGGGCCGAGCCGAACACCGTAACCTTGCGTCGGCCTTTGTACTGTTCGAGGGTACGAAAGGCGTGATCGAGTTCGCGCAGGGCCTGCAGGGTAATCTTGGCGTTCCAGCGGTTGCGGTCGTCATGGGCCATGCGCAGGACGGTCAGCATCATGTCGCGGTACAGCGGCAGGTTGGGGCTGTTGGGCGCAACCAGGTTCAGTTGTTCTTCGATCTTGCTCAGGTCGATTCCATTGTTGCTGAAGTGACTCGATAGCAGTTCATTCGGTTGGTAAGGCATTCAAGCGTCTCCTTCTGCAGCAAAACCTCTGACCGGGCGGCAATGGGCTGCCCGGCCGCGACACTGCATGTGTCGCTGGCTGCCGTGGCTCGAGTGTGACCCCCGAGCATTGCAGTAGACCTGCAAGGTCTCAGTGCAGTGGTAATGGGTCCATACAACTTATTGTTCTTCATGGCTTCGGGTGCAGCGCAAGGCATCCATGGGCAACCCCCTTTGCTTGCCCAAAAATTACAGGGTGGTTGCTATCAATCTAGACCCTGGCGCGTGTTTATGCCGAATGATCCGCGCAGTATCGCGCCGCAGTGGAACCGCTCGTCAGCTGGGATCCAATCATTGTGAGGGTCTGGTTAACTGAAGCTCAGAGCGAGTCAGCGCGATGCAGGGAGGCTGCAGCATGCAACGGCTTAACCTTGAGCTCGACGAGCAGCTATTCCAGATGCTTCAGAGCGCGGCGCAGGCCAACAACCTGAGCCTTGAACAGGAGTGCCTGCGACGGCTGGGGGGAGGGGAGCGGCACTCGCGGTACATCCAGGCCCTGGTGGCCGAACTGCGCGCCGATGAAAAACAGCGGCGCGACAGGGAGCGGGTTGCCTAAGGCCGTTACTTCTTGAGCTTCAGGCCGCAGCTGGCGGCGTTGAAGGCCTGTTCGCTGACCGGGCGGTTGGTCTTGTACTCGGTAAAGCGATAGGTCAGCACCGCGCCTTTTTCCATCAGCAGGCGATAACCGGTGTTCTTGCACACGCTGTCACCCAGTTGGCTGCGTACCCGGTTGGGGTCGGCCTGCATCTTTTGCGCATGGCTTGGCAGCACGCTCAGGTGGTTGATCAGTTGCTTGCCTTCGACGGTGTAGCCCTGGTCGAGGATGTCTTCGTTGATCGCCCGCGGCGTGCCGACGCTGCTTTGCGTGGCAACTTTTTGCAGCATCCGGCTCAGCTCGTACTCCTGCTTGGACGCGGCATTGGCCGCCAGGGGCAGGGCAAGCAACAGGCTCAGGGACGGGACGATGAAACGCAGCATGAATCTCTCCTGGTTCGGTAACTGGCAATTGGACCAACAACGGCGCACGGTGTTCCGTCACGGCGCAACGGCAAGGCCAGCGGGTAGCGACAGGTGGAAGATTATAAGGAGTCGCTGCTTTAGCTGCACGGCAAATCCAGTCTACCCGTAGGCAGGCTCTGATAAACTGCCCGGGATTTCCGTCTTGCCGAGTCCGTGCAGTGCCATCCCTTTATTGCCCACGTTGTGCCCAGTCATGAGCCATGCCGTATCGCGTCTGCGCGCCGAGCGCCTGGCGCGCAGTGTCAAACCCTTCGTTGCCCGTGGTTCGCGGGCGCCGCGCTGCCCGCAGTGCCGGGTGATCCCCAGTTATTGCCTGTGCGCCTGGCGCCCGCAAGTACCGGCTGATTCGGGCATCTGCCTGCTGATGCATGACACCGAGCCACTCAAGCCGACCAACACCGGCTGGCTGATCGCCGACCTGATCGCCGACACCTCGGCCTTCGGCTGGCAGCGTACGGCGGTCGACGAGACTTTGCTGGCCTTGCTCGAGCAGCCGCACTGGCAGCCGTACATTGTTTTCCCTGGCGAGTTCGTCGAGCCTGGGCGGGTGGTCAACGAGGTGCAGCGGGTACCGGGCAAGCGCCCGCTGTTCATCCTGCTGGACGCCACCTGGACCGAAGCGCGCAAGATGTTTCGCAAAAGCCCGTACTTGAACCGCTTCCCGGTCCTGAGCCTGCAGCCCGAGCAGATTTCGCGCTACCGCCTGCGTCGCTCCAAGCGCGACGATCACTTCTGCACCGCCGAAGTGGCCGCCATGTGCCTGGAGCTGGCCGGTGATCAACGTGCGGCCGAGGCACTGGATGCCTACCTGGACGTGTTCACCACCCATTACCTGAGTGCCAAGCATCAACTGCCACTGGATGAGCAGGACACCGTGCACCAGCGTTTGCATACCTTCCTATAGTACAAGGGGCAGGCGCGGCACTTTGCGGCATAATGGGCAGATTGGTGGCCAGGGTGGGCGAGCAGGGCGGGTATTGAGCTTGACCACCCGGTCCTGGCTCGGCATCCTTGGCGCCGATTCGAGCACGACGATGGCTTGAAACGCTGTTTTTCCTGGCCTCGATGTGCCGTTTGGGCAGACGGCGTTGCCGTCGCCTCGAGTTGCCCGCCAGGCGCCTATTCTTCCTTTCCTGCGCCTGCACAGAACAGGATCATTAGATCGATGGCCACATACGAAATCCTGATTGCCGATGACCACCCGCTGTTTCGCAGCGCACTGCGCCAGGCCGTTACCCTGGGCCTGGGCCCGGATGTACGCCTGGTCGAGGTGGCAAGCATCGCCGAACTGGAAACCCGCCTGACCGAAAAAGCCGACTGGGACCTGGTGCTGCTGGACCTGAACATGCCGGGCGCCTACGGCTTCTCCGGGCTGGTGTTGCTGCGCGGGCAGTACCCGCAGATTCCGGTGGTGATGGTCTCGGCTCAGGAAGAAGCCGCGGTCGTGGTCAAGTCCCGTGAGTTCGGCGCCAGTGGCTTCATTCCCAAATCAAGCCCGCTGGAAGTGATTCAGGATGCCGTGCAGAAGGTCCTCGATGGCGAAGTCTGGTGGCCACCGCAGGCATTCGAGAAAGTTGACGTTTCCGCCGAGGCCAAGGCCGCCAGCGAAGGCCTTGCGAGTCTTACGCCGCAACAGTTCCGGGTCTTGACCATGGTCTGTGAAGGCCTGCTGAACAAACAGATCGCTTACGAGTTGAGTGTGTCGGAAGCGACCATCAAGGCGCATGTGACGGCAATTTTCCGCAAACTGGGGGTACGGACCCGTACCCAGGCCGCCTTGCTGCTGCAACAACTGGAATCGGTTTCAGCCAGTTAAGGCCATTGGCCTTCACGCTTTTTTGATCCCGCCTACATTAGGCTGCAGCGTTTTCAGTGGATGAAGTGACCTTCTATGTCGTCGCCTTTCAAGGGCCAGACCGGCCTTAAACGTATTTTCAACGCCGCCGGCTATTCGTTCGATGGCTTGCGTGCTGCGTTCACCGGTGAGGCAGCGTTCCGTCAGCTGGTGCTGCTCAACGTTGTGTTGATTCCGGTGGCCTTCTGGCTGGATGTCAGCCGTGCCGAGCGGGCGATCCTGATCGCTGTGTGCTTGCTGGGGCTGATCGTCGAATTGCTCAATTCGGCGGTGGAGGCGGCGATCGACCGCATTTCCCTCGATCGCCACCCGTTGTCGAAGAACGCCAAGGACATGGGCAGTGCCGCCCAGTTCGTGGCCTTGAGCATGGTTGGCCTGACCTGGGCGGTGATCCTGCTTTAAGCGATGGTCGGCAGAACGATCTCGTCGCTGCGGCTGACGCCTGCGGTAAAGCTGCGGCACAGTTCGAGAAACTCGCGCATGGCGGAGGTCTGGTACTTCTGCTTGTGCCAGATGAAGAAGAACTGCCGGGCCAGGTCCAGTTCGGGGGTTTCCACCGGCACCAGGCTGCCGCGGCGAAATGCGTCGCGCAGGGCCAGGCGCGAGATGCAACCAATGCCCAGGCCCGACTCGACCGCGCGCTTGATCGCCTCGGTGTGTTCCAGCTCCAGGCGTATGTTGAGGCTGGAGCGGTGGTGACGCATGGCCTGATCGAAGGTCAGGCGGGTGCCCGAGCCCTGTTCACGCAGGATCCAGGCCTCATGGGTGAGTTCTTCCATGCTCGCCTGGCCGCGTTTGGCCAAGGGGTGCTGCGGCGCGCAGAACACCACCAGCTCGTCCTCGACCCACGGCTGCACTTCCAGGTCCGGGTGGTTGCAGTCGCCTTCAATTAGACCCAGATCAATTTCGTAATGGGCAACCTGTTGCACGATATGCGCAGTGTTCTGTACATGCAGCTTCACCTGGCTCTCCGGGTGGATCTGCATGAAGCTGCCGATCAGCAGGGTGGCCAGGTAATTGCCGATGGTCAGGGTCGCGCCCACCGCCAGCGAGCCGAAACCGGACTTGCCGTTGAGCAGGTCCTCGATTTCCTTGGCCTGGTCGAGCAGGGCCACCGCCTGGGGCAGCAGTTGATGGCCCAGAGCGTTGAGGCTCAGGCGTTTACCGGCGCGGTCGAACAGCTGGCAGCTGGACTGGCGCTCAAGTTCGGTGATCGATGTACTGGCGGCCGATTGCGATAACGCCAGTATTCCGGCGGCCCGCGAGACGCTTTGGTACTGGGCCACGGCAACGAACACCTGGAGCTGACGAAGGGTAAATCGCATATCTATATAACCGATAAGACATATCTTGATAATTCATTTAACAGATATTGTCGCTGGCACTAAACTATTGCGCAATCGCGCTCTCGCTTAGCGCCGCGTTTTTCTTCAGGAGCCCGTACATGAGCAACATGAACCACGAACGTGTCCTCAGTGTTCACCACTGGAACGACACCCTGTTCAGCTTCAAGTGCACCCGCGATCCGGGCCTGCGCTTCGAGAACGGTCAGTTCGTGATGATCGGCCTGCAACAGCCAAACGGCCGCCCGCTCATGCGCGCCTATTCGATTGCCAGCCCGAACTGGGAAGAGCATCTGGAGTTCTTCAGCATCAAGGTGCCGGACGGCCCGCTGACCTCCCAGTTGCAGCACCTGAAGGAAGGCGATGAAATCATCATCAGCAAGAAGCCTACCGGCACCCTGGTACTCGACGACCTGAACCCGGGCAAGCACCTGTACCTGCTCAGCACCGGCACTGGCCTGGCGCCGTTCATGAGCGTCATCCAGGACCCGGAAACCTACGAGCGCTTCGAAAAAGTCATCCTGGTCCACGGCGTGCGCTACGTCAACGAAGTCGCCTACCGCGAATTCATCACCGAGCACCTGCCGCAGAACGAGTTCTTCGGTGAAGCGCTGCGTGACAAGCTGATCTACTACCCGACCGTGACCCGCGAGCCATTCGAGAACCAGGGCCGCCTGACCGACCTGATGCGCAGCGGCAAGCTGTTCAGCGACATCGGCCTGCCGCCGATCAACCCGCAGGACGACCGCGCGATGATCTGCGGTAGCCCGAGCATGCTCGACGAGACCAGCGAAGTGCTCGACAGCTTCGGCCTGAAGATCTCGGCACGTATGCGTGAGCCGGGTGATTACCTGATCGAGCGTGCATTCGTCGAGAAATAAGACATTGAATACAAAAAAAGCAGGCTTCGGCCTGCTTTTTTTTGTGCCTGAAGTAGCGGGTCTGCATGCCGCGGATTTGTGGGAGCGGGCCTTGCCCCGCGATCGAGCGCGAAGCGGTCGCAATCCAGGCAATACCTGATGTGCTGGCTGTACTGGCCTCATCGCGGGTCAAGCCCGCTCCCACTGGCTCGCCAGCCAGGCCCATTGAAGAGCAGGACGGTACCTACAGGTCCATCACCACTTCCAGCAGCCGGATCTGATCCGGTTGCGGGTAGTGCCAGCGCACCTGCACATCCCAGAACCTAACCCCGTACACGCGCTCGGGCGGCGGCACCTGGTAGGCCGGGCGCGGGTCCTGGGCCAGGCATTGTTCGATCAGCTCCACCAGCGGCTCGGCCAGGCGCAAGGCGTGCTCGCGGGCCTGGGGCAGGGCAGTATCGCTCCAGCTCACGGCAATCGGCGCAGGTGGCGCGTCAGCCATCTGGTTGGTCGCGTCGGCCACGGCATCGGCGTAGGGCACGTAAGGCTTGATATCCAATACCGGGGTGCCATCAAGCAGGTCGATGCCCGACAGCCACAAGCGGTCAGCCTCGACCTTCTCCAGCCTGACCACCGACTGACCGATGCCATTGGGCCGGTGGGTGGCACGGGTGGCAAACACCCCCATGGACTTGTTGCCCCCCAGCCGAGGCGGGCGCACCTTCAACCGCGGTTTGTCTTCCAGCGCCTGGTGGAACAGGAACAGCAGCCAGACATGGCTGACCTGCTCAAGGCCGGCAACGGCCTCGCCGTTGTCGTAGGGTGGCAGCAGCTCCAGCACGCCACGGGCGGCCGGCGCCAGTTGCGGCTGACGCGGAATGGCGAACTTTTCCTTGAAGCAGGAGCGCACGTGGCCGATGGGAGCAACGCTGTAGTTCATCGTCGGCTCAGCCACGAACCCGCAGGGTCAGGCCCTTGAGGAAGTTGCGCAGCAACTGGTCGCCGCACGGGCGGTAGTTGTTGTGCCCGACCTTGCGGAACAGGGCGCTGAGCTCTGGCTTGGACACCGGGAAGTCGGCGGCCTTGAGAATCGCGTGCAGGTCGTCCTCTTTAAGCTCGAAGGCCACGCGCAGCTTCTTCATGACGATGTTGTTGGTCACCGGCAGTTCGACCGGCAGCGGCGCACGGCTATCGTCCTTGCCGCGCTTGAAGATCACCAGGCCATCGAGGAAATGGGCGATGACTTCATCGGGGCAGCGCACAAAGCCTTCCTCTTCTTCCTTCTTGAGGTAGGTAGCGATATCGGCGGTGGATACTTCGAAGCCGCTCAGCTTGATGATATCGGTGAGCTTGGCGTCGTTGACGTCCAGCAGGTAGCGCAGGCTGCGCAGTACATCGTTGTGAATCATCGGGACAATCCTGTTCAGGGGCGCCTCCTGGGTGGCGGCGCCGTGTTGCTTAGAATTTTTCGCTGGCTGCCAGGTAGCGCCACTGGCCCAGCGGCAGCTTGCTCATGGCGACGCCACCGAGGCGGATGCGGCGCATGCTCACCGGGGTGACGCCGACGCTGCGGCAGAGCAGGTCGATGAGCCCGGCAGGCGGGTTTTTCAGGACCATGCGCAGGCGCGTCTCGTTCTGCCAGCTGGCCTTGATCTTCGGCAGCTCGTTGCCTTTCCAGGTGAAGCCGCGGTTCAGCCGTTCCAGGCCGTGGGTGATCATTTCGCCAGTGACTTCGACGATGTATTCCTGCTCGAGCTTGGTCAGGTCGGCATCGAGCTTGCGGGTCACGCGCCAGTCCTGGGTGAACACTTGCAGGCCGCTGGCGCCTTCTTGCAGCGGCGCGGCGCAGCTCAGGCGGGCGAAGTGGCCCTTGAGCGGACGACGGCTATAGCTGTGCTCCGGCGAGAGGCTGTCGGCGCTGATGCTGGCGCAGGCGGCATCGACGTCGAGCCCGGCGGGCTGGTTGAGCAGCAGGGTGACCGGCTCCAGGGCTTCGGCCTTGGCGCCCTGGCGCAGTTCGACCTTGTGATCGGTGACCTTGAATTGCGGCTCGTCGATCACGGTGCCGTTCACCGTGACCCAGCCGCCCTCGATGTACAGCTCGGCCTCGCGCCGGGAGCAACCGACCAGTTCGATAAGGCGTTTGGAAAGGCGAATGGGTTCAGACATGACGACAGCCGTAGACACAGGGAAAGGTGCCTATTGTAACTGCCTGGACGGGCTTGGGGCCGGTAACATTCGTCGATCCGGCCATTAATCTGCGCTTTCGCGGCATTTCAGAGGGGGATTACACAAGCCTTCAGTCGGTGCGGACAGACTGCGTACGAATTAGCCTCATGTGAAGTAGGGGGTAGGGCTGGCCCATGCCGTCCGTTTCTGAGCGGCCGACCACTTCAAAGCCCTGGCGCAGGTAGAAGCCCAGGGCCTGGGCATTCTGTTCGTTGACGTCCAGTTGCTCGGCGTGCAGCTCGTCGATGGCCACCCGCAGCAGACTTGCGCCCAGGCCCTGGCCGCGCGCCTCGGGGTCGATGAAGAGCATCTCCACCCGTCCGCCAGCGACCCCGGCAAAGCCGCGGATACGCTGGCTGGCGTCCTTGCAGCAAATCAGCATTACCGCGTCCAGGTACTGGTTCAGTAGCAGCTCACGCAGCAGGCAGATGTAGCTGTCGGGGAGAAAGTCGTGGGTGGCGCGCACGGACGCTTCCCACACCCGCGCCAGCTCCGGGTAGTCGCGCAGGCTGGGTGTCTGCACGGTCATGTGCCTGCGCATTACGATGGTCTCCTCGTGGTGATTGAGGAAACGATAGTTGCAAAAAAAAGCCCCGCCATCGCTGGCAGGGCATTTTTTTATTGGCGCCGGATCAGATCGGTTCGGCCCACATATCGTACTCGTCGGCGTCGGTCACCCGGCAGCGAACGGTGTCGCCCGGCTTGAAGCCGTGGTTGCCATCGATGAACACGTTGCCGTCGATTTCCGGAGCATCGAAGAAGCTGCGGCCGACCGAGCCTTCATCTTCGACTTCATCGATCAGCACGTCGATTTCCTTGCCGATGCGCAGTTGCAGGCGGGCGGTGCTGATCGCCTGCTGGTGGGCCATGAAGCGATCCCAGCGCTCCTGCTTGATGTCGTCCGGCACTTCGTCCAGGCCCAGGTCGTTGGCCGGGGCGCCTTCGACCGGCGAATACTGGAAGCAGCCGACGCGATCGAGCTGGGCTTCGGTCAGCCAGTCGAGCAGGTACTGGAAGTCTTCTTCGGTTTCACCCGGGAAGCCGACGATGAAGGTCGAACGGATCACCAGTTGCGGGCACTGCTCGCGCCAGTTCTTGATGCGCGCCAGGGTGCGGTCTTCGAACGCCGGGCGTTTCATCGACTTGAGCACTTTCGGGCTGGCGTGCTGGAACGGGATGTCCAGGTACGGCAGGATCTTGCCGGCCGCCATCAGCGGGATCACGTCGTCGACGTTCGGGTACGGGTACACATAGTGCAGGCGCACCCAGGCGCCGAGGCTGCTCAGCGCTTCGCACAGCTCTAGCATGCGCGTCTTGACCGGGCGGCCGTTCCAGAAGTCGGTCTTGTACTTGACGTCGACGCCGTAGGCGCTGGTGTCCTGGGAGATCACCAGGATTTCCTTGACCCCGGCCTTGACCAGGCGCTCGGCCTCGCTCAGCACTTCGCCGACCGGGCGGCTGACCAGCTTGCCGCGCATCGACGGGATGATGCAGAAGCTGCAGCTGTGGTTGCAACCCTCGGAAATCTTCAGGTAGGCGTAGTGGCGCGGGGTCAGCTTGACGCCCTGTGGCGGCACCAGGTCGATCAGCGGGTTATGGTCCTGGCGCGGCGGCACGACTTCGTGCACGGCATTGACCACCTGCTCGTACTGCTGCGGGCCGGTTACCGAGAGCACGCTGGGGTGCACGTCACGGATGCTGCCTTCCTCGACACCCATGCAGCCGGTGACAATGACCTTGCCGTTTTCCTTGATGGCTTCGCCAATCACTTCCAGGGACTCGGCCTTGGCGCTGTCGATGAAGCCGCAGGTGTTGACCACCACTACGTCGGCGTCCTCGTAGGTGGGCACGACTTCATAACCTTCCATGCGCAGCTGGGTCAGGATGCGCTCGGAATCGACCAGGGCCTTGGGGCAACCCAGGGAAACGAAGCCGACCTTGGGCGTGGTGGGCGTAGGAGTGGTGGACATGGCTAACCTCGGTATTGAAGGGCTTGCCTGGCCGGGCCGGCGGGCAAACCTGATGGGCGCTTTGGGCGCCTCTGATCAAAAAGTGCGCAATTCTAGCGAGCGCAAAGTCACTTGACCAGCAGAAATGCGACGAACGCTCAGCTATGCTTCGCGGCAGTGTGCCTGTGTCTGGTGCAAGGGGCCTGGTGGCGGGAGTGATGGATGGTTCAGGCAAGTAGTCAGGCCGATTCCGGGCATTCGGTGGCAAAGCCGTTGAGCCTGCTGGTGGCAGCGGTCGGAGTGGTTTACGGCGATATTGGCACCAGCCCGTTGTATACCCTCAAGGAGGTGTTTTCGGGCGGTTACGGCGTACCGGTCAATCATGATGGGGTGCTGGGGATCCTCGGCCTGATCTTCTGGTCGCTGATCTGGGTGGTGACGATCAAGTACGTGGTGTTCATCCTGCGCGCCGACAACCAGGGCGAGGGCGGCATCATGGCTTTGACGGCGTTGGCCCGGCGCGCCTCGGCGCCGTACCCCAAGCTCAAGGCGCTGATGGTCGGCTGCGGCCTGATCGGCGCGGCGCTGTTCTACGGCGACAGCATGATCACCCCGGCGATTTCGGTATTGTCGGCGGTAGAGGGCCTGGAGCTGGCCTTCGACGGCATCGACCACTGGGTGATACCGGTGGCGTTGATCGTGCTGGTGGCGCTGTTCCTGATCCAGAAGCATGGCACGGCGCGCATTGGCATCCTCTTTGGTCCGGTGATGGTCACCTGGTTCGTGGTGCTCGGCGCTCTGGGCGTGCATGGCATCGCCCAGAGCCCGGAGGTGCTCAAGGCTTTCAACCCGGTGTGGGCGGTGCGCTTCTTTATTGTTCACCCGGGCATGGGCGTGGCGATTCTTGGCGCCGTGGTGCTGGCCCTGACCGGCGCTGAAGCACTGTATGCCGACATGGGCCACTTTGGCCGCAAACCCATTGCCCGCGCCTGGTTTGCCCTGGTGCTGCCGGCGCTGGTGCTCAACTATTTCGGCCAGGGCGCGCTGTTGCTGCAAAACCCGGAGGCAGCGCGCAACCCGTTCTATCTGCTGGCGCCGAACTGGGCGTTGATACCGTTGGTCGGTTTGTCCACCCTGGCCACGGTGATTGCCTCCCAGGCGGTGATTTCCGGGGCCTTCTCCCTGACCCGCCAGGCCATTCAGCTTGGCTATGTGCCGCGCATGCAAATCCAGCACACCTCCAGTGACGAACAGGGGCAGATCTATATAGGTGCGGTGAACTGGTCGCTGATGGTCGGGGTGATCCTGCTGGTGCTGGGCTTCGAGTCTTCCGGGGCGCTGGCCTCGGCCTATGGCGTGGCAGTGACTGGCACCATGTTGATGACCACGCTGCTGGTGTCGACGGTGATGTTGCTGCTGTGGAAGTGGCCGCCGCTGCTGGCGGTGCCGATTTTGCTGGGCTTTCTCTTTGTCGATGGCCTGTTCTTTGCCGCCAACGTGCCGAAAATCGTTCAGGGCGGGGCTTTTCCGGTGCTGGCGGGGATTGTCCTGTTTGTCTTGATGACCACCTGGAAGCGCGGCAAGCAGATTCTGGTCGAACGCCTGGACGAAGGCAGCCTGCCGTTGCCGCTGTTCATCAGCAGCATTCGCGTGCAGCCGCCGCATCGGGTCGAAGGCACGGCGGTGTTTCTCACCGCACGGGCGGATGCCGTGCCTCACGCGTTGTTGCATAACATGCTGCACAACCAGGTGCTGCACTCGCAGGTGGTGCTGTTGACCGTGGTCAGCGAGGACACCCCGCGGGTGCCGGCGCAGCAGCGCTTCGAGGTCGAGGCGTATGGCGAGGGTTTCTACCGGGTGCTGTTGCACTTTGGCTTCATGGATGAGCCGGATGTGCCGGCGGCATTGAAGCTCTGTCACCTGGAAGGGCTGGATTTCAGCCCGATGCGCACGACCTATTTCCTCAGCCGCGAAACGGTGATCCCGTCGCGGCTGGTGGGCATGTCGCGCTGGCGGGGGCTGCTGTTTGCCTTCTTGCTGAAGAATGCCAACGGCAACCTGAGGTTTTTCAACTTGCCGTTGAACCGGGTGATCGAACTTGGCACTCAGGTAGAGATATAGGGAGCGGCAAGCTACAAGTCTCAAGCGGCGCTTGAGACTTGTAGCTTGCAGCTGCGCGCCGGAGGCGCGCTTCAATCCTGCTCGGCGACGCTGGTCTTGCCCTGGCGGTTCTCGATATCGCCGATCAGGCGCTTGGCCAGCGCCGGGTAGTTCTCGTCGAAGTGATGCCCGCCAGGCAGCTTCAGGCGCTCGCCGACTGCAGTATGGTCGGTACAGCCGCTCTCGTCGGCCTCTTCCTCGCCATACACGCAGACCACTTTGGACGCTGGCAGCCTGGCCATTTCCGGCCCGGTCGGTGCCTCTTTGCCAGCATTGCCCAGCCAGCCCTCGACTTCGATCTCGAAGCTGCCGCTGCGGGCAAAGGCCAGCAGGATCACGGCATCGATGCGCTTCTGGTCTTCGGCCGGCAAGCGGTTGTAGATCGCCGGCAAGACGTCGGCGCCGAACGAGTAGCCGGTCAGTACGAAACGCTTGGTGCCCCATTTCTGCCGGTAATGCTGCATCAGCTCGGAGAGGTCGATGGCGCTTTGTTCCGGGGTCTTGTGCTGCCAGTAGTAGCGCAGGGTGTCGATGCCCACCACCGGATAGCCGAGCTTGGCCATCTCGCCGGCGACGTCGCGGTCCAGGTCGCGCCAACCGCCATCGCCCGAGAGAAACAGGGTGACGGTGTCGGTGGTTTGCCCGGCAGGTACTTCGACTACCGGGATGCTCATGGCGTTGCCGTCCTCACCCACCAGTGCCTGGGTCAGTTGCGCCTTGAGTACCTGCGGCAGGTGGATGTCGTAGTCGCTGATGCTGGTCTCGGCATTGGCCTGGTCGCGCACGAAGGCGGCGCTGGCGTCATCCGGGTTGTCGTTCCAGGCCACGCTCCAGTGGCCGTGGGCGGCGGACTTGGGCAGCGGCGTGGCGCAGCCGGGTTGTTCGAGGTTGAAGTCCACCGAGATGGCCAGGGCCTTGTCATCGCTCTGGCTGGCCAGCCAGCTCCAGGCCTGGGCTGCGCCCGGGCCGATACCGGCTACCAGGGTCGGCGCGCCCTTGAGTTGCTGCATGGCTTGCTGCAGCGCCTGTTGCTGCTTGTTGCAATCGGCTGGCGGCAGGACCACCTGGACCATCTGCGCCTCGCCGCTCTGGCTCAGGTCGAGCAGTTGCTTGTCGCTCAGGGCCTGGTCCGGGGGCACGGCGATGGCCACGCGGGCCTTGGCCCGGGTGCCGGGGTTGACCCGGACCAGGCTGCTGCCATCGGCCAGGCTCAGGTGCTCAAGGGAGGCTTCGGGGGCCGGCCGGGTCCACAGCCAGAAGCCAAGAGCGGCAGCCAGCAAGGCCAGCAGCAGGGGAACCAGCAGGTACAGCCAGTAGCGTCGAATCATCAGCGTTTCACCAATCCAGTCAGGCCGCCCGCGATCAGGGCGGCGGTGTCGGCCAGTGCCACCAGCGGATCGAGTCCGGCCGGCACGGCCATGTAGCGAGGTTCCCAGTCCGGTTGGAACTTGTCCTTGAAGCGGCGCAGGCCCTGGAAGTTATAGAGCTGCTCGCCGCGCTGGAACACCATCGAGCCCAGGCGCTGGGTCAGCGGTGCGCCGCGCCGTGGTTGCAGCCCGGAGAGTGGCACCATGCCCAGGCTGAAGCGCCCATAGCCGTGCTGCTTATAGTGTTGGATCAGGCCGATCATCATGAATTCCATGGTCAGCTTGGGCGCCTGCGGGTGGGCGCGCATCAGGTCGAGGCTGGCCAGCTCCAGGCTGCGGGTTTCCAGGAGGTTGGCAAAGGCCACCGGGCGCCCTTCGAAACGGATCAGGGCAATCCGGAAGTGCTGCAGGTACTCCGGGCTGAAACGGCCGAGGGAGAAGCCTTTCTCGCGCACGTTCTTGCCAGTGAGCCAGGCGTCGGAGATGGTCTTGAGTTCTTCCAGCGGAGCCTGCCCCGGCTCGTGCACTTCCAGGCTCAGGCCGTCGCGGCCGCCGCGGTTCCAGGTGTAGCGCAGGTCTTTCATCTCCTTGCCCTTGGCTTCTAGGTCAAAGCGCTTGAGGTCGACCCGGGCTTCTTCGCCCAGTTTGATTGCGGTCAGGCCGATGTCCATATAGAAGGGCAGGTTCTCGGCCCGAACCTGGTAGAACACCGGGCGGGCATGGTGTACATCGCACAGGTCGCGGAACTGCCAGATCATTTCGGCGCGCTCGTGGGCCGGGCCGATCGGGTCGTACAGCGCCACCAGGCTGCGGCCGCGACGTGCATACATAAGGAAGGCATCGTCGTTGGGGTGGAACAGCAAGGCTTTGTCGCCAGTCAGGGCCAGGCCGCCGTCGGGTTGGTCGGAGGCTTGCAGGATGGCGTTGGCGCGTTGCAGCTCGTCGGCGCTGGGCAGGTGAATAACCGGGCGCGCGGTGCGCAGCAGCCA
Source organism: Pseudomonas sp. 2(2015) (assembly GCF_000955865.1). Taxonomy (NCBI): domain Bacteria; kingdom Pseudomonadati; phylum Pseudomonadota; class Gammaproteobacteria; order Pseudomonadales; family Pseudomonadaceae; genus Pseudomonas; species Pseudomonas sp. 2(2015). The sequence continues at coordinate 179,423 of NZ_JYOF01000001.1, read as the reverse complement.
GGTCAGGGCGACGATCACCAGCAGTACCGCGCTGCCCAGGGCCGAGCGCAAGCCGCGTGGGGCATCGGCGTCGAGGGTGAATTGCCACCACAGCTGATGGCTGTAGGGCACATCCTGATAGGCAAACAGCAGCAGCCACACCGAAGCGCCCAGTACACAGGCGCTGGCCGCCAGGTAAACCGGCGAGAACGGCAGTTCGAGCAAGCGGCTGGGGCGATAGAAGGAACGGCGGAACACCGCCAGCAGGCAGGCGGTGAAGGTCAGGATGCTGGCTTCTTCCCAGTCGAAACCTTTGAGCAGCGAGAGCAGGGCGCCGACCAGCAGCAGGACGGTGGTCAGGATCCAGGCGGCCGACAGGCGCCGGCGCAGGCCCTGGGCCAGCAGCAGGCAGAGGACGCCAATCAGGCTGGCGCCGAAGTGCGACGCGTCGATCAACCGGTGCGGTACGAGGAAGCCCAGATGCTCCAGACGCTCGTCTATTTCCGGGGTGGCGCCGGAAAACAGCAGCACCACGCCGGAGAGAAACACCAGCACCGCCAGCACCGGGGCTGCGAGCCCGGAAGCGGCCCTGATCGCTTGCTGGGCAAACAGCAGGCGCTTGGCTTCGCTGGCCAGCAGCAGGACGCAGGCCAGCAGCAGTGGCAGCACCACATAGATCAGGCGATAAAGCAGCAATGCGGCGGCCAGTGGCGCGGCGCCGAGCTTGTCGGCAAAGGCCGCCAGCAGGATCGCCTCGAACACCCCAACGCCACCGGGCACATGGCTGAGCACCCCGGCCGCCAGCGCCAGCAGGTAGACCAGCAAGAAGGCACCAAACGGCGGCGCCTCGGGCAGCAGCAGGTACAGCACGGTGGCGGCAGCGGCTACGTCCAGGGCAGTAATGAGCAGTTGCAGCAGGGTCAGGCGTGCGCCCGGCAAGCGCAGAGTACGCCGGCCTACTTGTACTAGCAGGTTGTCAGCCTGGGGTTGTTCGGGTAGGCGACGACGATAAAGGCCATAGACCAGTGCGCCGCTCAAGCCCAGTACCGCCAGGGCGATCGCTGCCAGCAACGCAGGCGCCAGGTGCAAGGCTGAAGCTGCAGCCGGCAAGTTGCTCAAGGTCGCCAGGGCGGCGAGCGGCGGCAACGCGCAGCCGAGGGAAAGGCTGGCGAACAGGGTCATACGCGCCACTTCGGCGGCGCCGATGCCATGGCGCGCATACAGGCGATAGCGTACCGAGCCACCGGACAGCAGCGACAGGCCAATGGCATTGCCGATGGCAAAGGCGCTGAAGCCACCCATTACCAGGGTGCGAGCCGGTAGCTGGACGCCGGCATAGCGGCTGGCCGACCACTCGTACCCCAGCAGGATGACGAAGCCGGCCACCGTCGCCAGCAGTGCGCCGGCCAATGCTGGCGGCGGCACGCTGAGCAGCGAATCATGCAGGGCATAGATGTCCAGCTCGCTGAGCAGGTGACGGCAGGCGATCAGGGCGACAGCGAACAGCAGCAAGGTTACGCCCAGGCCGATGGGCTGGCGGTACTTGCTCAGGCGTTCGAGCCAGCGCAGGCGTTGCTCGGCATTGGGTAATGCGACGGTCACAGGGGCTTGTGTTTCAGGCGTCTGGGTGCGCATCAGCCACCTCGTGGCTTGCGCAGGGGAAGCAGGGTGTATCCGGTCAAAGTACCAATCCCTTTGGAAGCGTAATGTCCGATATGATCGGGCCGCTGAGCACCTTGAGGATAGTTAAAGAAGTTTCATATTGCCTGAGCGGCGAAGGGCGTTCAGGGGGCGGGCTGATTAGCTGGAAGGCAGACGCAAAAAAGGCCACTTTTTTCAAAGTGGCCTTTTCTGTTGTTTGGTTGCGGGAGCCGGATTTGAACCGACGACCTTCGGGTTATGAGCCCGACGAGCTACCAGACTGCTCCATCCCGCGTCTGTGGGGCGGATTCTACAGCGTTGAGCTTGGCTGTCAACGCTTAATTGTTGATTTACAATAAAAAATTACCTGGGGCTTTATTCCGGGCAAAGAAAAAGGCCACTCGTGAGAGTGGCCTTTCCTGAATCTGGTTGCGGGAGCCGGATTTGAACCGACGACCTTCGGGTTATGAGCCCGACGAGCTACCAGGCTGCTCCATCCCGCGCCTGTGAGATGAGATTCTACAGTTTTGCCCGGGGCTGTCAATAGCCTGTTTGCAGAAATCCTTTCTCCTTCAATCGCTTAGCGCCGCTGAAAAGGGCTGCAAGGCAGCAAGGGCGGGCCTTGCAGAGGTTCCGGGGGGGAATGAATTAGTTGTGATGCATGGGCCGCTAGCGGGTGAGATACTGCTTACATCACTTTAAACCTGTTCTTACGCTCCCTATGTCTCAACGCAAGATCATCCATATCGACTGCGATTGCTTCTACGCCGCCATCGAAATGCGCGACGACCCGCGTCTGGTCGGGCGGCCGCTGGCGGTGGGCGGTTCGGCGGAGCGGCGCGGGGTGATCGCTACCTGCAACTATGAGGCGCGGGCGTTCGGCGTGCGTTCGGCGATGTCTTCGCACCATGCCCTCAAGCTGTGCCCGGACCTGCTGATCGTCAAGCCGCGCATGGATGCCTATAAAGAAGCCTCGCGGGAAATTCACGGCATCTTTCGCGAATACACTGACCTGATCGAGCCCTTGTCGCTGGACGAGGCTTACCTGGATGTGTCGGACAGTTCCTGGTTTGCGGGCAGCGCTACACGGATTGCCGCCGATATTCGCCGTCGGGTTGCCCAACAGTTGCATATCACTGTGTCGGCTGGCGTGGCGCCGAACAAATTCCTGGCCAAGATCGCCAGCGACTGGCGCAAGCCCAATGGCCTGTTTGTGGTCACTCCGAATGAAGTCGAAGACTTCGTGGCTGCCTTGCCGGTGAGCAAGCTGCATGGCGTAGGCAAGGTCACCGCCGACAAGATGGGCCGCCTGGGCATCATCACCTGCCTGGAGTTGCGCGACTGGAGTCGCCTGGCCCTGGCCCGTGAATTCGGCAGTTTTGGTGAGCGGTTGTGGGGGCTGGCGCGGGGTATCGATGACCGTCCGGTGCAAAATGACAGCCGGCGTCAGTCGGTCAGTGTCGAAAACACCTACGACACCGATCTGCCTGACCTGGCCAGTTGCCTGGAAAAACTCCCGGAGCTGATGGAAACCCTGGCCGGGCGCATGGCCCGCATCGACGACAGTTATCGCCCGGGCAAGCCGTTCGTCAAAGTGAAGTTCCATGATTTCAGCCAGACCACCCTTGAGCAGTCAGGGGCGGGGCGTGACCTGGGCAGCTATCAACACTTGCTCAGCCAGGCCTTTGCCCGTGGCGGCAAGCCGGTGAGGCTGTTGGGGATTGGTGTGCGCTTGCAGGATTTGCGCGGTGCGCATGAACAGCTGGAGCTGTTCACTCGGGAGTGAGGAGGGCAGCGCCAGCAGGCTGGCGCTCTCCGGGTACAGCGAAGGTCAGTGCGCGCCAGGGTCGGCAACCAGGCGGCCGGCGTCCTTGGTCAGCGACTTAAGGAATTCCTGTTGCAGCTCCGGATCGTTGCGGGTCAGCTCGATCAGGCTTTGCTCCAGTTCACTGGCTTCTTCTTCCAGGCCCAGCTCCGACAGGCGCTTGACCCGATGCACCCACTGGCTGACTTCGTCGTCTTCCAGATCATCGAAAATCAGTTCGTGGGCTTCCACCAGTTTGCCGCGCAGGCCGGCGCTGATCAGCAGGCTGGCATCGCCACGCACGTTGTTGTCTTCATCGACCACCTGCAGGTGCAGGGTGCCGATGTGGGTCAGGTTCTGCTCGCTGAACGGGCTGTCGAGCAGGTTCAGGTGCAGCACGCCATTGCGGTCGGTGGTCAGCTCATGGTCGATCTTGCCGGCCTTGACCGACACCGGCCGCTCGCTCCAGGGGACGCTGGTGTATTCCTGGCGCTTGTCCTTTTGCACTTCGGTGATGCCCGCCAGGTTCTGCTGGGCACGACCGTTGGACTGGGCGTTCATGAACGGGTTGAGGCCGTCGAAGCCATAGCTCAACCAGTCATGGGTCACGCTGTCGGGCAGGTTGCCCAGGGCAAAGACATTGACCACGTTGGCGCCGACACCGGCCACCACCGCCACCGCACCCAGCGGAATCTCATAGACTTCGCGCCAGGGTTGGTAAGGCGTGTAGCGATCGTAGCGACGGGTAACCTCGAACTCGGTGACTTCGAAGTTTTTCTGTTCGTGGATGCGCACACGCCGTTGCGGCAGCTCGAGTACCTTGGGGTCCCCAACATCGATCTGCAGGCTGTGTTCGAGCAGCTTGCGCTCGATGCGCTCCTCGTGCTCGCTGCGCTGGGACATCTGGTTGGCGCAACCGCTGAGGAGCAGGGCGCCGCACAGTGCGGCGCCCCCCAGGTTGATGGTACTTCGCTTGAACATGATTACTCTTGCGTTGGCTTAGCGACGAATGCGGGCTTGCAGGAACGACAGCACCTCGGCCACTGGCAGCGGCTGTGCGTCACGCTCGGTGCGGTGCTTGTATTCCAGGTTGCCGTCGGCCAGGCCGCGGTCGCTGATGACGATGCGGTGCGGGATGCCGATCAGTTCCATGTCGGCGAACTTGATCCCCGGGCTGGTCTTCTTGTCGCGGTCGTCCAGCAGCACTTCGAAGCCGGCAGCGGTCAGCTCGGCATACAGCTTGTCGGTGGCTTCGCGAACCTGTTCGGTCTCGTAGCGCAGCGGCACCAGGGCGATCTGGAAGGGTGCCAGGGTATCGCTCCAGATGATGCCGTTTTCGTCGTAGTTCTGCTCGATGGCCGCAGCCACCACACGCGATACGCCGATACCGTAGCAACCCATGCTCAGGGTTACCGGCTTGCCGTTCTCGCCCAGTACCTGGCACTTGAGTGCCTCGCTGTACTTGGTGCCGAGCTGGAAGATGTGCCCGACTTCGATGCCGCGCTTGATCACCAGGGTGCCCTTGCCATCCGGGCTTGGGTCGCCCTCGACGACGTTGCGCAGGTCGGCCACTTGCGGAACTGGCAGGTCGCGCTCCCAGTTGACGCCGAAGTAGTGTTTGTCGTCGATGTTGGCACCGATGCCGAAGTCGCTCATCAGCGCAACCGAGCGGTCGATGATGCATGGCAGCGGCAGGTTCAGCGGGCCGAGGGAACCGGCGCCGGCGCCAATGGCGTCGCGCAGCTCTTCGTCGCTGGCCATGACCAGCGGGCTGGCAACTTCTGCCAGGTTGGCAGCTTTGATTTCATTGAGCTCGTGGTCGCCACGGACGATCAGGGCAATCAGCTTGCCTTCTTCGGCGGCGTGGACGATCAGGGTCTTGACGGTCTTTTCGATCGCCAGGCCATAGTTGTCGACCAGCTGGGTGATGGTCTTGGCGTCCGGGGTGTCGACCAGGCGCAGCTCTTCGGTCGGCGCCGGGCGCACGGTTTCCCGTGGGATGGCTTCGGCCTTCTCGATGTTGGCGGCGTAGTCGGAGCTGTCGCTGAAGATCACATCGTCTTCACCGGACTCGGCCAGCACGTGGAATTCGTGGGAGTAGCTGCCACCGATCGAGCCGGTGTCAGCCTGCACTGGGCGGAAGTCCAGGCCCAGGCGGGTAAAGATGTTGCTGTACGCCAGGTGCATGCGATCGTAGGTTTGCTGCAGGGAAGCCGGATCGGCATGGAAGGAGTAGGCGTCCTTCATGATGAACTCGCGACCACGCATCAGGCCGAAGCGCGGACGGATCTCGTCACGGAACTTGGTCTGGATCTGGTACATGTTCAGCGGCAGCTGTTTATAGCTGTTGAGCTCGTTGCGGGCGAGGTCGGTGATGACCTCTTCGTGGGTCGGGCCCACGCAGAACTCGCGACCGTGACGGTCTTTGAGGCGCAGCAGCTCCGGGCCGTACTGTTCCCAGCGGCCGGATTCCTGCCACAGCTCGGCAGGCTGGATGGCCGGCATCAGCACTTCAAGGGCGCCAGCGGCGTTCATTTCCTCGCGGACCACGGCTTCGACCTTGCGCATTACCCGCAGGCCCATCGGCAGCCAGGTATAAAGGCCGGATGCGAGCTTGCGGATCATGCCGGCACGCAGCATCAGCTGGTGGCTGATGACGACCGCGTCGGAAGGGGTTTCTTTTTGAGTTGCGAGCAAATATTGACTGGTGCGCATGGTAGGCCGTTGTCGGTTGCTTAAGACTTTAAATGACCCCGCATTGTACGGGGGCGATTCGGTGGCGTACAGGATGCCGGAGCACGAAGGCGTTGTCAGCCCGAATTCAGACAAGAAAAAGCCCGGCAGTGCCGGGCCCTTTCGTACTGGGGATACTGAAAGCCCGAGGCTTACAGGATGCTCAGCGGGTACTCGACGATCAGGCGCAGTTCGTCGATCGATGGCGAACCGTAGTAAACGCCGTCACCCGAACGGTAGGTGGCTTGACGTACACGCAGGCTCAGGTCTTTTGCCGGACCTTCCTGCAGAACGTACTTGGCCTCGATGTCGCGTTCCCATTCCTTGCCGTTGTCGGTGCCAGTGACGTTGGCGCCGGTACCCTTGACATAACGGGTCATGAAGCTCAGGCCTGGAACGCCGTATTCGGCGAAGTTCAGGTCGTAACGTGCCTGGTAGGATTTCTCGTCTTCGGCGTTGAAGTCGGAACGAGCGATGGAGTTGGCCAGGAAAATGGTGCCGCCGCCGTCGATGCCGTAGGCATAGTCGCCGTCACCGGTAACCTTCTGGTAGGCCAGGGTGAAGGTGTGCGCGCCAATGTTGTAGGCGCCCGACAGGCTGAACGCACGGTTATCAAGTTTGTCACCATCGAAGGCGGTAACGTTGGCCTTGCCGTCGCTCTTGGTGTCATAGATGTTGAAGTCGAACACCAGGCCTTGGTTGTCGTTGATCGGCAGTGCCCAGTTGACGTTGGCGTAGTATTTACGCCAGTAGTCTTCGACCTTGGAGTAGTAGAGGCTGGTGCTCAGGGTGTCGGTGAAGGCATAGGTGCCGCCGAACACGTCAGCCTGGGTCAGGCCAGGGTTCTTGATCCCGGTAGTGCGGTTCTTGCCACCGATGCTGTCGTGGTAGGACTGCGATTGAGCATTCAGGGCGGTGAAGTGACCGGCATTCAGCTCAAGGCCTTTGATTTCCTTGCTGGTCACCAGGAAACCTTCGACGGTTTCAGGCAGCAGGCGGCTGTCGTCGGTTGCCAGAACCGGCAGGGCGGTGAACTGGGTGCCGTACTTCAGCACGGTGTCGGAGATGCGGAACTTGACCGCCGCGCCACCTTCGGAGAACGAGTCCTGCGAACGGCCATCTGCGCCCAGCGGGAACTGGCCGGTGCCGGCGCGACCTTTGCCGCTGTCCAGTTTCAGGCCGAGCATGCCGATGGCGTCGACACCGAAACCTACGGTGCCTTGGGTAAAGCCCGACTGGTAGGTGCCGAGGAAGCCCAGGCCGGTTTCTTCAACGCGGCTTTGGTCGCCGTTAGGCACGTTACGGAAGTCACGGCTAAAGTACAGCATGCGGGTTTTGACATTGAGTTTGCTGTCTTCAACAAAACCCTTGGACTCATCCTGAGAAGAGGCCACTGCCAATTGCGAGGTGCCGGCTGCAACAGCCAGGGCGATTATGCTCCACTTCATCACGCGCATCGTGATTTGCTCCTTTGGTTTTTAGGAAGAGTACTGCCGTCGCTGTTTGGTTTTTTTATACAGCGCGGCTCTTTCTTTTTGTGTCGGCGGAAATGTATATCACGCTGACCGGCGTTGGCGATATGCCTGTCGAGAACCTTTCGGTAACTTTACGGTCATGTCGCTAACAGTTATGTCCTTGTCGCAAACCACGCCCCGGGTTTCGCGGGCCGTACAACTCCAGCGCTGTTTCAAGCGGATTAAGGATAGGTAAAAACAATCTAGCCCCTGCCCCCCGAAACTCCCTGGTTAACCCATGCAGCTGTTGTTATTTGTCGCCGCTCGCTGCATCAGTGCAGAGGGCGTGCCGACCGTGGCGGATGACAATGCAACAAGCGTGCACAAAATCGAACAGCTTCACGAAATTTTCACTTTTCCACCACCGCAGGGGCCTCAGGTGCCGATAAACCGGGGGTCAAAGAACTTTTGGTTCGCCGTGGCCGATCCCGTTGGAATAAGGGCAAAAGTTGCCCGTAAAGTCAAAGCGTTACCGTTGAAGGCTAAAGCTGAGTAGTTTGTGGATGTTCACTGGGCGAAACGCCGACGGACGGCTTCATTTTGGTGCGAAAAGTAGCGTTTCCTTGCCCGGGCAGCGTAACACCGACGTACGCCTAGGCCTTTTGGGTGAGGGGAAGGGGCTAATTCGGTGCATTGCTTCATTAATAAGGCAGCAGGCAATGCCCCGACGAGCGATCAGGAGTATCCTGCTGGCAGTGGCTCACGGAGGGTCGTGTGAGCAAGGTATTAAGCTGTTGTAGGAGATTTCGTAGTGTTTGTTCTGGATCAACGTCTTCAACAAGACACCTTTTGCCTGGGGGACTTTCCTCTTTGTCGTCTGTTGCTGAGTAGGGATGGCAACTATCCCTGGTTTATCCTGGTGCCGCGTCGGGCCGAAATCAGCGAATTGTTTCAACTTGATGACAGCGATCAGCAGCAACTCTGGAAAGAAACTAACGCCCTGGCCCAGATCCTCAAGGACGTCTTTGCCGCCGACAAAATGAACGTGGCAACCCTCGGCAATGTAGTTAGCCAGCTACATATGCATGTGATTGTTCGTCATCGTTCTGATCCGGCCTGGCCGGCACCTGTGTGGGGCAATAAACCTGCAATTGAATATGCGCCACAACAGGTGGCTGAGATCCGTTTGCGCCTGGCCGAGGTATTGGTTGACGATTTTCAGTTCGCGGAGGCTTGAATCATGACCCTTGAAGCGCGCGTGACCGAGTTGGAAAGCCGGCTGGCCTTTCAGGACGATACCCTGCTGGCCTTGAATGATGTGCTGGTCGAACAGCAGCGCGTCGTTGAGCGCCTGCAGTTGCAGATGGCAGCACTGCTCAAGCGCTATGAAGAGATGGTCGGCCAGTACGAGGCCAGTGAAGAAGAGGCACCGCCGCCGCATTACTGATTCGGGGGCGAAAAAAAACCGCGATGGGCAGTGATGCCGTCGCGGTTTTTTTGTTGCTGCTGATCAGCGCCGTGGGGCGGCGATCACGTCTTCGGCCTGCAGGCCCTTGTCGCGGTTCATCACCGAGAACTCCACGCGCTGGCCTTCGACCAGCACCCGGTGGCCTTCGCCGCGAATGGCGCGGAAGTGGACGAAGATGTCATCGCCCGAATCGCGGGAGATAAAGCCGAAACCCTTGGACGTGTTGAACCACTTCACCGTGCCGGTATCGCGATTGGACATGTCGTACTGGGTGTTCTGGCTACGGGCCACAGCGCTTTTGGCAAAACCGGCAATCAAGTGCAGGATGGTGGCCAGCAGGGCGCAAGCCAGGGCTGGCAGGTTGCCAAGCTCCGGACGGGCCAGCAAGGTCACGGTCTGCAGGATCACGGTAAGCACCAGCAAGGCACTGGCAGCGCGCTGCAGTTGCTGGCGCACGCCCCGGTAGTGCTGTGCGAGCACAGGAGCGATGAGCAGGTTAAGCAGGCCGAAAAGCGCCAGGTAAACCGCCTCCGGTTGCTGCAGGAAGGGTATGGCTTCGGTTCTGAGGCTGGGTATGAAGGACAGCAGCAAAGCTGCAACGCCCGTCAACAGGTGGACGATCTTGAACATGTTGGTTGGCTCACATTGATAAGGCGGATCACAGGAAGAGCTGGCTTCACGGCGCGCACGGGTAAAAAAGCGCAAAAACGTGAGAAGGCCAGCCTATGCGCCCGGGCAATGACAATCGGCGCGGGCGGCACGCTGCCTATTTAACAGCAAAGCCCCGGGCTTCTCAAATCAGCGGCCAACCGTGTGTCGCGCGGCCTGCAGCCTTGTGTCGCAGGCATGAGGCTGCAGGGGTGGAAAACTCTTGGTACAGTGGTTTGTACCGGCTTGATCAGCAAGCACTAAGGAAAGGGGAACTACATGGCAATCGATATCGGTATCAGCGAAGAAGATCGCAAGTCCATCGTCGATGGTTTGTCGCGCCTGTTGTCGGATACCTACGTACTTTATCTGAAGACCCACAACTTTCACTGGAACGTCACTGGCCCTGCGTTTCGTACCTTGCACCTGATGTTCGAAGAGCAGTACAACGAACTGGCCCTGGCGGTCGACTCGATCGCCGAGCGTATTCGCGCGCTGGGCTTCCCGGCACCCGGGGCGTACTCGATCTACGCGCGGCTTTCTTCTATTAAGGAAGAAGAGGGCGTGCCGCCTGCTGACGAAATGATCAAACAACTGGTCGAAGGCCAGGAGGCGGTAACCCGCACGGCGCGCAGCATTTTCCCGCTGCTCGACAAGGTCAGCGACGAGCCGACGGCTGACCTGCTGACCCAGCGCATGCAGGTGCATGAAAAAACCGCCTGGATGCTGCGCTCGCTACTTGAAGGCAAGTAACCGGCAGATTTAACCCTGTTATTCGAATGCCCGAACTTTTGTGCGAAGTTCGGGCATTTCAGTTAGTACGGAAGCACTTTCCGGTGTTTTAAAGTACCGGCTCCAGTGCCGAGTATTCCTACATTCAGAGTTAGGGTGTCTGCTGGCACCGCCACGTTACACAGCGCTTTATTAAGGGCATGTTCCCGCGTGCATAACGCACGCGGGTTTGTTTCCCGGTTAAACAGTGGCGTGGTACGACTATGTCGGCATGGATGAATCGCACGGGGCGCGTAGCCTGCGTGCCGCACAAGGATGGCGTCGACCCTTTCGAGGCCAATTTCAACATGGGCCTGGCCCAGCCGCTGTCGCGGTCGGTGCGCCTCAACGGCTTTGCCACCTGTCTGCGCCTGGAAGAGATCTACTGGACTATTCTTGAACGCATCGCCAAGGCCAATCAGTGCTCGGTCAATGCCGTGTTGTCTTACATCGACCGTGAGGTACACCTGCGTCATGGCGGGGTAAAAAATTTCAGCGGGCTGATCCGCGTGGTCTGCGTGGTCTATTTGCTCGGCTTGCCAGTGGCACGCTAGTCGGTTGCCGGGCTGCACAGCACTCCTTAACCATATATAATCCCGCGCTTTACTGCCCGAACCAGCCTGCGCTGTGGTTAACGAGACACGCCTATGCCCATGTACGACTATCAATGTGCTTCCTGCAACCACCAGTTGGAAGTCCTCCAGAAGCTCAGCGCCGCGCCGCTGACCGATTGCCCGGCGTGTGAGCAGCCAGCGCTGAAGAAGCTGATTTCGGCCCCGGGCTTCCGCCTGGGTGGTACCGGCTGGTACGAAACCGACTTCAAGACCGGTGCGAAAAAGAACCTGGCAGGCGGCGACAAGGCCGACTGAGTTGATTGCACCGGCAGGGTCTTGCACTATTAGCCCTTTGGGGCTGCAAGGCCTCCACTGAACATACGAATGACGAGAAGCGAAACCACCATCATGATGCGCAGCCATTATTGCGGCCAACTGAACGAGAGCCTGGAAGGTCAGGAAATTACCCTTTGCGGATGGGTCCATCGTCGCCGCGACCACGGCGGGGTGATTTTCCTCGATATCCGTGATCGCGAAGGCATGGCCCAGGTCGTTTTCGACCCGGATCGCGCAGAAAGCTTCGCCGCCGCCGACCGCGTGCGCAGCGAATACGTGGTGCAGATTACCGGCAAGGTGCGTCCGCGTCCGGCTGGCGCAGTCAACGCCAACATGGCCTCGGGTGCCATCGAAGTGTTGGGTTATGAGCTGACCGTGCTGAACGAAGCGGAAACCCCGCCGTTCCCGCTCAACGAATACTCCGACGTTGGCGAAGAAACCCGCCTGCGCTATCGCTTCATCGACCTGCGTCGTCCAGAGATGGCCGAGAAGCTGCGTCTGCGTTCGCGCATCACCACCAGCATCCGTCGCTTCCTCGACGAAAACGGCTTCCTCGACGTCGAAACGCCGATCCTCACCCGTGCCACCCCTGAGGGCGCGCGTGACTACCTGGTGCCGAGCCGTACCCACGCCGGCAGCTTCTTCGCCCTGCCGCAATCGCCCCAGCTGTTCAAGCAGCTGCTGATGGTTGCCGGTTTCGACCGCTACTACCAGATCGCCAAGTGCTTCCGTGACGAAGACCTGCGCGCCGACCGTCAGCCGGAATTCACCCAGATCGACATCGAGACCAGCTTCCTCGATGAGTCCGAGATCATGGGCCTGACCGAAAGCATGATCCGCAAGCTGTTCAAGGAAGTCCTGGACCTGGAATTCGGTGAATTCCCGCACATGACCTTCGAAGAAGCCATGCGCCGCTACGGTTCCGACAAGCCTGACCTGCGTAACCCGCTGGAACTGGTCGACGTTGCCGACCAGCTCAAGGACGTCGAATTCAAGGTGTTCAGCGGCCCGGCCAACGATCCGAAGAGCCGTGTTGCCGCCCTGCGCGTGCCAGGTGGCGCGAGCATGCCGCGCAGCCGCATCGACGAGTACACCAAGTTCGTCGGCATCTACGGTGCCAAGGGCCTGGCCTACATCAAGGTCAACGAGCGCGCCAAGGGCGTTGAAGGCCTGCAGTCTCCGATCGTCAAGAACATCCCTGAGGCCAACCTCAACGTGATCCTCGATCGCGTTGGTGCGGTCGATGGCGACATCGTGTTCTTCGGCGCCGACAAGGCCAAGATTGTCAGCGAGGCGCTGGGCGCCCTGCGTATCAAGGTCGGTAACGATTTCAACCTGCTCACCTGCGAGTGGGCCCCGATGTGGGTGGTTGACTTCCCGATGTTCGAAGAGAACGACGACGGCAGCTTCACCGCGCTGCACCACCCGTTCACCGCGCCAAAATGCAGCCCCGAAGAGCTCGAGGCCAACCCGGCCACTGCGCTGTCGCGTGCTTACGACATGGTCCTCAACGGTACCGAGCTGGGTGGCGGTTCGATCCGTATCCACCGCAAAGAGATGCAACAGGCGGTCTTCCGTCTGCTGGGTATCGAAGCGGCTGAACAGGAAGAGAAGTTCGGCTTCCTGCTCGACGCCCTGAAGTTCGGCGCACCGCCGCACGGCGGCCTGGCCTTCGGCCTTGACCGTCTGGTGATGCTGATGACCGGCGCCCAGTCGATTCGCGAAGTCATTGCCTTCCCGAAAACCCAGAGCGCCGCGTGCGTCATGACCCAGGCCCCTGGCTTGGTCGATGCCAAGGCCCTGCGTGAGTTGCATATCCGTCTGCGCGAACAGCCCAAGGCTGAGTAAGCAGGCCCCGGGCGCATCCAGATGGATGCGCCTTTGCGTTAAGGCGCATGAATTTAAAGGTCTCGGCCGGGCGTGAGCGCGGCCGCGGCGTGGCATTGTTACAAAGGATTCGGAGTGCGTTATGGCAGGTCATTCCAAGTGGGCAAACATCAAGCACCGCAAAGAGCGCCAGGATGCCAAGCGAGGCAAGATCTTCACCAAGTGGATTCGTGAGCTGACCGTTGCCGCCAAGCAGGGCGGCGGCGATCCTGCCTCCAACCCGCGCTTGCGCCTGGCCCTGGACAAGGCGCTGGGGGCGAACATGAGCCGCGACATCATCGACCGGGCGGTTGCCCGCGGTGCTGGTACGGCCGAAGCCGACAACGTCGAAGAGCTCAGCTACGAAGGTTACGGCCCGGGCGGCGTGGCGATCATGGTCGAGGCCATGACCGACAACCGCAACCGTACCGCCGCCGCTGTGCGTCATGCCTTCAGCAAATGCGGCGGCAACCTCGGCACCGACGGTTCGGTGGCTTACCTGTTCGAGCGCAAGGGGCAGATCAGCTTCGCCGCCGGCGTCGATGAAGACGCGCTGATGGAAGCGGCGATGGAAGCCGATGCCGACGACGTGGTCAGCAACGAGGACGGTTCGTTCGACGTGTTTACCTCGTTCAACAGCTTCTATGCCGTGCGCAACGCCCTGGAAGAGGCCGGTTTCAAGGCCGCTGACGCGGAAATCGTCATGCAGCCGACCACCAGCGCCGAACTCGACCTGGACGGCGCACAGAAGGTGCTCAAGCTGATCGACATGCTTGAAGACCTGGACGACGTACAGAACGTCTACTCCAATGCCGAAATTCCTGACGAAGTCATGGAACAGCTCGGCTAGTCTCAAGTTGTTCATTTAGGTGGGAGCGAGCTTGCCTCGCGATGCGATTGGGTGGTAGTGCGCAATCGCGGGGCAAGCCCGCTCCTACCGGCCCGAGGCCGGATCTGCCTGCAGTTGCATTGCACCTGCGAGCCGGTCCGGCTTCTGTTTTTACTATGGCGCAAAGACGTATGACTCTGATTCTTGGCATCGACCCCGGCTCGCGCATTACCGGCTATGGCGTGGTGCGCCATAGTGGGCGGGGTTGCGAGTACGTGGCTTCGGGCTGCATCCGTACCGGCGCCGGCGAGCTGCCGGAGCGTCTGCAGATCGTCTTTCGCGGCGTGCGCGAAATCATCCGCCAGCACGGCCCGGTGACCATGGGCATCGAGCGGGTGTTCATGGCGCGCAACGCCGACTCGGCGCTCAAGCTCGGCCAGGCCCGCGGCGCGGCGATCGTCGCGGCTATCGAAGAAGGCCTGGAAATCGCCGAGTACAGCGCCACCCAGGTCAAGCAGGCGGTGGCCGGCACCGGTGGGGCCAATAAGGAGCAGGTGCAGATGATGGTCATGCACCTGCTGAAACTGACGCAAAAGCCGCAGATCGATGCCTCCGACGCCCTGGCCATCGCCTTGTGCCATGCCCATACCCGCTCAAGCCTGGTGCCACACGGCCTGGGCACGGCGCGCAGTCGCAGCGGGCGCTTGCGGCTCTGATAGCATCATCTGCTGAAACAAATTTTGCCTGGGCAATGCCATCGGCCATTGCATTTGCTGTTAGGGTTGACCGGTCGCTTGCCGGTACCCATGAGGAAGGATCGGAACGTGATTGGACGTTTGCGCGGCACCCTGGCTGAAAAACAGCCGCCGCACCTGATTGTCGACGTCAACGGCCTGGGCTATGAGCTCGAAGTGCCGATGACCACCCTGTACCGCCTGCCCAAGGTTGGCGAAGTGGTGACCTTGCACACCCACCTGGTGGTGCGCGAAGACGCCCACCTGCTGTATGGCTTCCATGAAAAGCGCGAGCGCGAGCTGTTTCGCGAGCTGATCCGCCTCAATGGCGTGGGGCCCAAGCTGGCCCTGGCATTGATGTCGGGCCTGGAGGTCGACGAACTGGTACGCTGTGTCCAGGCCCAGGATGCTTCGGCCCTGGTCAAGGTGCCGGGGGTTGGTAAAAAGACCGCCGAACGCCTGCTGGTCGAACTCAAGGACCGCTTCAAGGCCTGGGAAACCTCCCCGGCCATGTTTGCCCTTGTGCCCAATGGTCCACTGCCGATTGCCAGCGTTTCCAGCGCCGAGGCCGACGCCGTCAGCGCGCTGATTTCCCTGGGCTACAAGCCCCAGGAAGCGAGCAAGGCGGTCGCCGCCGTGGATGCCAAGGGCCTGAGCAGCGAAGAGCTGATCCGTCGCAGCCTGAAGGGAATGATCTAAGTGATTGAAGCCGATCGACTGATAGCCGCCACCGGGCGCGACCGTGAAGAGGTCCAGGACCGGGCGATCCGCCCATTGCGCCTGGCCGAATACATCGGCCAGCCGGTGGTGCGTGAACAGATGGCGCTGTTCATCCAGGCCGCCCGCGGGCGCAACGAATCCCTCGACCACACCCTGATCTTCGGTCCGCCGGGCCTGGGCAAGACCACCCTGGCCAATATCATTGCCCAGGAAATGGGCGTGTCGATCAAAAGCACTTCCGGGCCGATCCTCGAACGCCCGGGTGACCTGGCCGCGTTGCTGACCAACCTTGAGCCGCACGATGTGCTGTTCATCGACGAAATCCATCGCCTGTCGCCCATCGTCGAAGAAGTGCTGTACCCGGCCATGGAAGACTTCCAGCTTGACATCATGATCGGCGAGGGGCCGGCGGCGCGTTCGATCAAGCTCGACTTGCCGCCGTTCACCCTGGTCGGCGCCACCACCCGTGCCGGCATGCTGACCAACCCGCTGCGTGACCGCTTCGGCATCGTCCAGCGCCTTGAGTTCTACAACACCGAGGACCTGGCGACCATCGTCAGCCGTTCCGGTGGCATTCTCGGCCTGCCCATTGAAGACGAAGGTGCCTTCGAGATCGCCCGCCGCGCCCGTGGCACGCCACGGATTGCCAACCGCCTGCTGCGGCGGGTGCGCGACTACGCCGAGGTGCGTGGCAAGGGCCACATCACCAAGCCGGTGGCCGACATGGCGCTGAACCTGCTGGACGTCGACGAGCGCGGTTTCGATCATCAGGACCGGCGCTTGCTGCTGACCATGATCGAGAAGTTCGACGGCGGCCCGGTGGGGGTCGACAGCCTGGCCGCGGCCATCAGCGAAGAGCGACACACCATCGAAGACGTGCTCGAGCCCTACCTGATCCAGCAGGGCTACATCATGCGCACGCCACGGGGCAGGGTGGTGACCCGGCATGCCTACCTGCATTTCGGCCTGAACATTCCCAACCGCCTGGGCGAATCGATCAGCGGCGAGGGTTTTTCCGCCCAGACCGATGAATGACAGATTTATCCAGCGTTTCTGTGGTCCTATCCGCGGGCATGCCTCAGTCGCGCTGGCAATACGACATAATCGATGAAAAACAGTTGCCGGGGCGGATTGGCAAGCTGAGGAGTTAGCACTAGAGTATGCGCGCGCAAAACGAGCTAGAGCCGTTCGCACATCGTTGTCGTGTCTATTACGAAGATACCGATGCCGGCGGCGTGGTGTATTACGTCAATTACCTGAAATTCATGGAACGTGCCCGCACCGAGCGGTTGCGTGACCTGGGCTTTGCCCAGTCGGCACTGGCGCAGGACAACCTGCTGTTCGTGGTCCATTCCAGCGAGGCGCGCTATCACGCGCCAGCGCGGCTGGACGACGAGTTGCGGGTTACCGCGCAAGTGCTTGAATTGAACCGCGCCAGCCTGCGCTTCGTGCAGCAGGTGTGGCGCGAAAAAGATGCAACGCTGCTCTGTGAGGGGCAGTTCCTGGTGGCCTGTGTGCGCGCCGATACTTTCAAACCCCGGGCCATCCCCCAAGCGCTGCGCGCGGCCTTTGCCGAGGCGGGCGATCCGGGTACTCATTCAAATGCAGGAGATTAAGCGTGGAAGCTAACGTCGTCGACCATACCTCCATGTGGAGCCTGGTCAGCAATGCCAGCATCGTGGTGCAGCTGGTCATGCTGATTCTGGTGGCCGCATCGGTAACGTCATGGATCATGATTTTCCAGCGCAGCACCATGCTGCGCGCCGGTCGTCGTGCGCTGGACAGCTTTGAAGAGCGCTTCTGGTCGGGTATCGACCTGTCCAAGCTGTATCGTCAGGCTGGCAGCAACCCGGACCCGGATTCGGGTGTAGAGCAGGTGTTCCGC
Organism: Pseudomonas sp. 2(2015); assembly: GCF_000955865.1. Classification (NCBI taxonomy): domain Bacteria; kingdom Pseudomonadati; phylum Pseudomonadota; class Gammaproteobacteria; order Pseudomonadales; family Pseudomonadaceae; genus Pseudomonas; species Pseudomonas sp. 2(2015). The sequence continues at coordinate 162,001 of NZ_JYOF01000001.1, read as the reverse complement.
GCCGGCTTCAAAGAGTTCTCGCGTCTGCGCCAACAGCCAGGCGTCGACCCGGACGCGGTCATGGAAGGCGTTGGCCGGGCCATGCGCGTAGCCATCTCCCGCGAGGAAGAGAAGCTCGAGCAGAGCCTGCCGTTCCTCGCCACCGTCGGTTCCACCAGCCCGTACATCGGCCTGTTCGGTACCGTCTGGGGCATCATGAACTCCTTCCGTGGCCTGGCCTCGGCGCAGCAAGCGACCCTGGCCACCGTGGCCCCGGGTATCGCCGAAGCCCTGATCGCCACCGCGATCGGCCTGTTCGCCGCGATCCCTGCGGTTATTGCCTACAACCGTTTCGCTGCCCGCAGTGAAGTCTTGATCGGCCGTTACTACACGTTCGCCGACGAGTTCCAGGCCATCCTGCACCGTAAAGTGCACACCAGCGAAGAGTGATCAGGTAAAAGCCCATGGCCCGAGTTCGCCACAAACGCAAGCCGGTCGCCGAAATGAACGTGGTGCCATACATCGACGTGATGCTGGTACTGCTGGTGATTTTCATGGTGACCGCACCGATGCTCAACCAGGGCGTGAAGGTCGACCTGCCCAAGGTTTCCAGTGAAGCCTTGCCGCAGGACAACAACACCCAGGTCCTGACCATTTCGATCAAGGCTGACAAGACCTACTACTGGAACCTTGGCAGCGAAGTCGACACCGACAAGCAGATGGACAAGGCCATGACCTTGCCGCAAATGACCGACGCCGTGACCAAGATCATCAGCGCCGGCCGTGACCAGGGCAAGCAGACCCAGGTCTTCATCCGTGGCGACAAGTCCGTCGACTACGGCGCGGTCATGGGTGCCATGGGCGGGTTGCAGAAGGCAGGTGTCGGTAACGTTGGCCTGATTACCGAGGCGCCCTGATGCAACAGCGAGAGCCATCCGCCTCGGAAAGCTATTTCTGGCCCAGTGTCTGGGCCATTGCGCTGCACGTTCTGGTGTTCGGCATGCTGTTCGTCAGCTTTGCCATGACCCCGGAGCTGCCGCCGGCCAAGCCTATTGTCCAGGCAACCCTGTACCAGCTCAAATCCAAGAGCCAGGCCACCACCCAGACCAATCAGAAGATTGCCGGTGAGGCCAAGAAGACTGCTTCGCGTCAAACCGAAGAAGAACAGATGGAACAGAAGAAGGTCGAGCAGCAGGCAGTGAAGGCTGCGGAACAAAAGAAAGAAGAAGCGGCTCAAAAGGCCGAAGAGGCGCGAGCCGAAGCTGAAGCGAAGAAAGCCGAACAGGCCGAGAAGGCCGAGCAAGCGAAGAAAACCGCCGAAGCCAAGAAAGCCGAAGAGGCGAAGAAGGCTGCCGAGAAGCAACAGGCTGACATCGCCAAGAAGAAGGCCGAAGAGGAAGCCAAGAAAAAGGCTGACGAAGAGGCCAAGAAGCAGGCGGCTGAAGAAGCCAAGAAAAAAGCAGCCGAGGACGCCAAGAAGAAGGCGGCCGAGGACGCCAAGAAAAAAGCAACGGCTGAAGAGGCGAAGAAGAAAGCCGCCGAAGACGCCAAGAAGAAAGCCGCAGCTGATGCGGCCAAGAAGAAGGCACAGGATGCAGCCCGCAAGGCGGCGGAAGACAAGAAAGCCCAGGCCCTGGCCGAGCTTCTGTCCGATACCACCGAACGGCAGCAGGCCCTGGCTGACGAGCAGGGTGACCAGGTAGCCGGCGATTTCGACGACCTGATCCGTGCACGTGCGGCCGAGGGCTGGGCACGTCCGCCTTCTGCGCGCAAGAACATGACGGTGGTCCTGCAGATCGGCATGTTGCCGGACGGCACCATTACCTCGGTGAGCGTAGCCCGCTCCAGTGGTGACGGTCCGTTTGACAGCTCGGCTGTGGCAGCGGTCAAGAACATTGGTCGTTTAACCGAAATGCAGGGCTTGAAACCGAGCGAATTCAATCCCTATCGTTCATTCAAGATGACATTCACACCTGAGGATCTAGCCTTGTGATTAACCTTCTTCGAGGACTGCTGGTCGTTCTCTGCTGTGCAGCAGGGTTGGCCGTAGCAGATGAAAAGAACATTCTGGTCACCAGCGGCAGCGATCGCGCCACGCCGATCGCGGTCGTGCCGTTCGGGCTGCAGGGCGGCAGCGTGCTGCCTGAAGACATGGCTGACATCATCGGCAATGACCTGCGCAACTCCGGTTATTACTCGCCGATCCCGCGCCAGAACATGATCAGCCAGCCGAGCCAGGCCAGCGAAGTGATCTTCCGTGACTGGAAAGCCCTGGGCGCCCAGTACGTGATGGTCGGCAGTATCGTCCCGTCCGGCGGCCGCCTGCAGGTGCAGTACGCGCTGTTCAACGTCGCCACCGAGCAGCAAGTGCTGACCGGCAGCGTCTCGGGCAGCGTCGATCAACTGCGCGACATGTCGCACTACATCGCCGACCAGTCGTTCGAAAAGCTCACCGGCATCAAGGGTGCATTCTCTACCCGCATGCTTTACGTGACCGCCGAGCGCTTCTCGACCAACAACACCCGTTACACCCTGCAGCGTTCGGACTACGACGGTGCGCGGGCGGTAACCCTGCTGCAGTCGCGTGAGCCGATCCTGTCGCCGCGCTTTGCACCAGACGGCAAGCGCATTGCCTACGTGTCGTTCGAGCAGAAGCGTCCGCGCATCTTCGTCCAGCATATCGATACCGGTCGCCGTGAGCAGATCACCAACTTCGAAGGCCTCAACGGTGCGCCAGCCTGGTCGCCGGACGGTTCGCGCCTGGCGTTCGTGCTGTCCAAGGACGGCAACCCGGACATCTACGTGATGAACATGGGTTCGCGCCAGCTGTCACGCGTGACTGCAGGCCCGGGTATCAACACCGAACCGTTCTGGGGTAAAGATGGCTCGACCATCTACTTCACCTCCGACCGCGGTGGTAAACCACAGATCTACAAAACCAATGTTTCCGGTGGTGGTGCAGAGCGGGTAACTTTCGTGGGTAACTACAACGCCAACCCTAAACTGTCGGCGGATGAAAAGACCCTGGTGATGATTCATCGCCAACAAGGTTTCACCAACTTCAAAGTGGCTGCACAAGATTTGCAACGCGGCAGTGTAAAGATTCTCTCGGAAACAAGTCTTGATGAGTCACCCACTGTTGCGCCCAACGGCACCATGCTAATCTACGCCACCCGCCAGCAGGGCCGGGGAGTCTTGATGCTCGTCTCTCTCAACGGACGCGTGAGGCTCCCGCTTCCTACCGCTCAAGGCGAAGTCAGAGAACCGTCCTGGTCCCCTTACCTGAACTGACGCGGCGCTTTACGTTTTACTTAACACACTGGGGTTCATTAGGAGTTTCACGATGGAAATGCTGAAGTTTGGTAAGTTTGCTGCGCTGGCTCTGGCCATGGCCGTAGCTGTAGGTTGCTCCTCGAAAGGCGGCGACGATGCTGGTCAAGGCCAGGTTGATCCTAACGCTGGCTACGGTGCCAACACTGGCGCTGTTGACGGCAGCCTGAGCGAAGAAGCTGCTCTGCGCGCAATCACCACCTTCTACTTCGAATACGACAGCTCGGACCTGAAGCCAGAAGCCATGCGCGCTCTGGACGTTCATGCCAAGGACCTGAAAGGCAACGGCGCTCGCGTCGTTCTGGAAGGTAACACCGACGAGCGTGGTACTCGCGAATACAACATGGCTCTGGGCGAGCGTCGTGCGAAAGCCGTTCAACGCTACCTGGTACTGCAAGGCGTTTCTCCTGCCCAGCTGGAACTGGTTTCCTACGGCGAAGAGCGTCCAGTTGCTACCGGTAACGACGAGCAGTCCTGGGCTCAGAACCGTCGCGTCGAACTGCGTAAGTAATTCGATATGCGAACGTGCCGTCGTGCTGTAACCGTCCTGGCTCTCACCCTGCCTCTCATGGCCTGGGCTGAGGTTCCTGTTGTTGATGACAACGCAGGCTATAGCGGCGCAAGCAGCTATCCGCCTGCGGGTTATGGTACGAACGGCGCCTATGCCGGGGGAGGGGTTACGGCCCCTGCCTCGGCACAGGGCCAGCTGTTCATGCAACTGCAGCAAATGCAGGAGCAGATAGCGCGTCAACAAGGCGTCATTGAAGAGCTGCAAAATGACGTGTCACGCATGAAACAGGAGAGCCTGGAGCGTTACCAGGACCTGGATCGGCGTATCGGAAGCGGTGTTGCACCTGCCGCCACTCCGCCCAATTCCCCAGCCGGTGGCGAAGCCGCCGGTGCTGCTGCAGGCGCTGCCACCGGTGCTGCCACCGGCCAGCAGCCTGCCGCCAGCAGCGAACCTGGCGATCCGGCGAAAGAGAAGCTCTATTACGACGCTGCTTTCGACCTGATCAAAGCCAAGGATTTCGACAAGGCCAGCCAGGCGTTCAACGCCTTCCTGCGCAAGTACCCGAACAGCCAGTACGCCGGCAACGCCCAGTACTGGCTCGGTGAAGTAAACCTGGCCAAAGGTGACCTGCAAGCGGCAGGGCAAGCCTTTGCCAAAGTGAGCCAGCTGTATCCCAAGCACAACAAGGTGCCGGATTCGCTGTACAAGCTCGCCGACGTGGAACGCCGCCTGGGTCACACCGACCGGGTCAAGGGCATTCTCCAGCAGGTGGTTACCCAGTACCCGGGTACCTCGGCTGCACAACTGGCCCAGCGCGATTTGCAAAAGCTCTGAACCAGCCGTTTTAAAAGAAACCCGCGCTAGTCGCGGGTTTTTTCGTTAGAATCACTGCCCTTTTATGAAACACGCTGCTGCGAACTACGCGATGACGGGTTCTCAGCAGTGCCTGACGGAGGCGGACAGCCTGTTTAGCTGTTACGCCCGTGGCGACTATGCAAGACACATTACGCATTACCGAAGTTTTTTACTCTTTGCAGGGTGAAACGCGTACCGCTGGGCTGCCCACGGTATTCGTCCGCCTCACCGGCTGCCCGCTGCGTTGCCAGTATTGCGACAGCGAGTACGCATTCAGTGGCGGCAGCATCCGCACCCTCGACTCGATCCTCGACCAGGTCGCCGGCTTCAAGCCGCGCTATGTCTGCGTCACCGGCGGCGAGCCGCTGGCCCAGCCCAATGCCATCCCTTTGCTCAAGCAACTGTGCGACGCCGGTTACGAGGTTTCGCTGGAGACCAGTGGCGCCCTGGATATTTCCAGGGTCGACACTCGGGTCAGTCGCGTGGTCGACCTGAAAACCCCAGGCTCCGAGGAAGTTCACCGCAACCGTTACGAGAATATCGAGCTGCTGACCCCGAATGACCAGGTCAAGTTCGTTATCTGTTCCCGTGGAGACTACGATTGGGCGGTGTCCAAGCTCATTCAATATGGCCTGGAAAAACGCGCTGGCGACGTACTCTTCTCGCCCAGCCACCACCAGGTGAGCGCCACCGACCTGGCCGACTGGATCGTGGCCGATAATTTGCCGGTTCGTTTCCAGATGCAGCTGCACAAACTGCTGTGGAACGACGAACCGGGACGCTGACAGGAGTGATGCAATGACTGAGAAACGTGCGGTAATTCTGCTTTCCGGCGGCCTCGACTCGGCCACTGTTGTTGCCATGGCCAAGGCCGAGGGCTACAGCTGCTACACCATGAGCTTCGACTACGGCCAGCGCCACCGCGCCGAGCTCAACGCCGCAGCGCGGGTTGCCCGCGACCTGGGCGTGGTCGAACACAAGGTCATCGGCCTGAGCCTGGACGGTATTGGCGGCTCGGCCCTGACCGACAGCAGCATCGATGTACCTGAAGCGCCGAGCGAAGGCATCCCGGTCACTTACGTGCCAGCACGTAATACGGTGTTCCTGTCCCTGGCCCTGGGCTGGGCAGAAGTACTGGAAGCCCGCGACATCTTCATCGGCGTCAATGCCGTGGACTATTCCGGTTACCCGGATTGCCGCCCGGAGTTCGTCGAGGCGTTCGAGCGCATGGCCAACCTGGCTACCAAAGCCGGTGTCGAAGGCAACGGCTTTCGCATACAGGCACCGCTGCAGAACCTCAGCAAGGCGCAGATCGTCCAGGCCGGCATGGCCCGCGGGGTGGATTACAGCCTGACCGTTTCCTGCTATCAGGCCGACGATCAAGGCCGTGCGTGCGGCAAATGTGACAGCTGCCGCCTGCGCGCCGACGGCTTTAAAGCCGCCGGTGTAGAGGACCCGACCAGATATTTTTAAATTATTTTGCGATGGGGTGTTGATTTCCTGTTAGAAATCAGTATTATACGCGCCATCCAACGGGTCGTTAGCTCAGTTGGTAGAGCAGTTGGCTTTTAACCAATTGGTCGTAGGTTCGAATCCTACACGACCCACCATACGCTGTAAGAGAAAGCCCGCGTCCTGCAAAGGTCGCGGGCTTTTTCGTTTCCTACCTATCAGAACGCGTAGGTCGCCGACAGAATCGCCGAACGCGCATCGCCGTACTCTATGGCCGAAGAACGCGCATCGGTGCCGTTCTGCTGGCGCACACGCTCAACGTAATCCTTGTCGAACAGGTTGTTGACGTTCAGCTGCAGGTCGAGGTCTTCGTTGACCCGGTACGCCACCATGGCGTTGTGCAGCCAGTAGGCGTCAAGCTTGGCGCTGGTGCTGGAGGTGACGTTGCGTTCGCTGACATAACGCGCGCCATAGCCCAGGGTCCAGCCGGCCGGCAGCTGGTAAGTGGTCCACAGGTTCAGCGAGCGCGGCGGGGTGTTGCCCAGGGCCTGGCCTTCACGGGCGATACCGGCTGCAGTGTTGGCGGCCTTGAGGGTTTCACTGTCGAGGAAGGTGTAGTTGGCGAACACATCCCACTGCTCGGTGATATGCCCGGTGACCCCGACTTCGACGCCCTGTACACGCTGCTTGCCGGCCAGTTGGGTGGAGCCGTCGGCCATGGTTTCGCGGGCGTTGGTCTTTTCTACCCGAAACAGCGCCGCGTCCAGTTCCAGGCGCTTGTCGAGCAGCTCCCATTTGGTCCCCAGTTCCCAGGTTTCGTTCTTTTCCGGGGCGAGGTTTTCGGTGGCCGCGCTCAGGCCGCCGCCGGTGGAGGCCAGGCTCTCTGCCGAAGGGTTGAAGGAGTTGCCCCAGGCCAGGTAGATACGCCCGTTCTCAGTCGGTTTGTAGACCAGCCCGGCACGGCCACTGAGTTTCTCGTCGGTGGAGTCGAAGTCGGAGGTGCGTACATGCCCGGCGTCGTAGCCTTGGGCCTGACCTTTGAACTTGTCGTAGCGCAGGCCCAGGTTCAGGTCCCATTGCTCATGCAGGGCGATGGTATCGAAGATGTACAGCGCCTGGTTGGTCAGTTCGGTGTCGGTATAGCCGCTGGTGGCCTTGTTGGCCGGCCCCGACCAATGCCCCGGCGGGTTGCTCAAGTCATAGCCATTGGCCGGATACAGGGCGTTGCTCAAGCCGTAGCCGTAGGTCTTCAGGTCCATGGTTTCGCGTGACACTTCCATGCCGGTGACCAGGTCATGGCGCATGCCCAGCAGCTTGAAGTTGCTGATCAGGTTGGTCTGGTTGATCCACATTTCGGTGGTCGCGTCGCGCCCGTAGCCCTGGGGGCCGGCGGGGCGATAGCGGCCAGGCGGCAGGCCGGTGGTGTTGACGTGCGAAGCCGAAACCGTGGTATCGCGGGCAATGTGGCTGTAGCGCGTAAGGTTTTGCAGGCGCAGGTTGTCGTTGAAGTCGTGTTCGAAGTTGGCGGTGAACGAGCTTTGCTCGATCTCTTCCTTGTCGAGGTTCTTCCAGCCGAAGTAGTCTTCGCGGCTGACGCCGGCCAGGCGTTTGCCGTCCAGGGCCGGTACGCCGTAGTCGGGCAGGTTGTCATCGACCTGGTGGAAGGCGCTCAGGGTCAGGCGCGTGGATTCGCTCAGGCCCAGGCGCAGCGATGGGGCGAGCCCCCAGCGTTCACGGTCGATCTGTTCGCGGCCGGCCACATCATTCTGGTGGCCCATGAGGTTGATGCGAAACGCGCTGTCATGCCCTACGCCCTCCAGCGGCTGGTTGCTGTCCAGGGTCATGCGGTAGTAGCTGTCGGTGCCGACACTGCCGCCCAGGCGGGTGAAGGCCTGGTCCTGGGGCTGCTTGCTGATGATGTTGATGCTGCCGCCGGTGGTGCCGGCACCGCCGAACACCGAGTTGGGGCCTTTGATGACTTCGACTTGCTCGACATTGAAGGTGTCGGTGCGGTTGGTCTGGGCGCTGTCGCGCAAGCCGTCGATCTGGATATTGCTGTTGGCCGAGAAGCCGCGGATGTTGATGCTGTCGCCCGAGCCGCCACCGCCTTCGCCGGCGTTGAAGGTGATGCCGGAGACGTTGGACAGGACCTGGCGCAGGCTCAGGGCCTGCTGCTCCTTGATTACCTGGGAGGGCACCACGGTGATGGTCTGCGGGGTGTCGAGCAGGGTGGTGGTGTACTTGCCCGACGCCGAGCGTTCAGTCTTGTAGTCGCTGCTGGCCTTGGCATCGATGTTGATATTGCCCAGCTCCATAGGCGGGCTGGACGCCTTCTCGGCGAGCGAATAGCTTGATGTCGAAGCGACGGCAAGGCCCAGTGCTGAAGCCATGAAGGAATGTGATGAACGACCACGAGCAAGTTCGCAAGACATGTAAAGTTTCACCCCAGTGAAAATTAAATGTAAGTGTTTATGAGAATTATTAGCAGTTACGCTGCTGATGATAATCTCGCCGCTTACCTTTCTTGCAGCTGTAGGTGTTTCGACATGTTTCTGGAGCGAACCATGACAACCAGGCAGAGTTCCAGCATCATGGTGCCACTTCGAACTCAAAGATGACCCGCCTCCGTCGTGAGGCCGGCATAAGGCTTTTACCCGTAATGACCCAAGAACACGCCCAGCAGCCTTCCCAGTCGCCGCCACTGATCTCGGTCGTCGCTCCTTGCTACAACGCCGAGAAGTACCTTGAGGCCGCGCTGCAGAGCATCTTTGCCCAGGATTACCCCAACTTCGAGGTGATCATTGTCGACGATGGCTCGACGGACAACAGCCTGGCCATGCTCCGGGCGCTGCAGGATACCTACGCTTTCACCTTGCTGACCCAGCACAATCAGGGCGTCAGTGCCACGCTGAACAATGGCCTCAAGCATGCCCGGGGCGTGTATGTGTCCACTCCGGACCTGGACGACATCATGCTCCCGCATTCGCTCAGCGTCAGGGCCAGGTACCTGGACGAGCACCCCGAGGTCGGCTGCGTCGGCGCCCTGATCGCCTACATGGACAGCGATGGCGCCGAAACCAAGACCCAGCAGCGCACCGAGGTAAAGACCTTTAGCTTCGACCAGATCGTCCGCGAGGCAGTGGTCATCGGTGCGCCGGGCGCGTTGTACCGCATGCAGGCGATGCGCGCGGCGCAATTCTACGACCCGGCGATCAAGGTCCAGGATTTTCAGATCACCCTCAGGATCGCCAGCAAGGGCTACCAGATTCACGAGTTGCCGGTGTGCGTGACGCGCTATCGCCGCCACCCCAACAACCTGTCGAGAAAGTTCAAGGTCCTGCTGGATGCCGATATGCTGGCGATGGCGCCCTTCAAGGCGCACCCTGGCTATCAGAAGGGCAGGACGGTGCTGATCAACAAGGCATTGAAGTATGCGGTGGTCGCCGACAAGAAATTTGCCTGGCAGCTGTTGCGCTCGATCCCGCTACGCCATTACAACCGCACCACATTCAAACGCCTGAAGCGCCTCGTACTGCACCGTTGATCAGCAAGGACCCCTTTGTGAAGTTATTCGACCTCTTGAAACAGCGGCGTGAGCGCAAACGACTGCGCTCGATGGACAAGCTTGAGCGTGCGGCAGAAAAGATCAGGCTGCGTTACCCACGTTATAGCGTCGGGGTGGGCACCTACGGGATTCCGGAAGTTGTCGAGTTCGGTGACGATACAGTGCTGAAGATCGGTTCCTACACCTCGATCGCAGCGGGCGTACAGATACTGCTCGGCGGTGAGCACCGTACCGACTGGCTGACCACTTACCCGTTCCCGGCCATGGTCGATGCCGTCAAGGACATCAAGGACTATGCGCCGAGCAAGGGCGATGTGGTGATCGGCAGCGACTGCTGGATCTGCACCAACGCGGTGATCCTCTCGGGCGTGACCATCGGCCATGGCGCGATTGTCGCCGCCGGTGCGCTGGTGACCCGCGATGTGCCGCCGTTTGCGGTGGTCGGCGGCAACCCGTGCAAGCAGATCAGGTGGCGGTTTGACGAAGAGGTGCGCAACACCTTGCTCGAAGCGGCCTGGTGGGACTGGCCCATGGATGAAGTCAAAGCTGTCTCGCGGATGCTCAGCAGCTCGGACCTTGATAGCTTTCTTGCCTACATCAAGGCCCGTAACGGCTGACAGTCAGTTGAACAGGCGCTGGCGCAGCGCGTCGATGCGTTCGGCTTCGGCCAGGTAGTCGGCGGCACTGAGGTTGCTGTACAACGTGCCGGCCTTGATCCGCTTGGCATCGCGCCGCTGCTGCTCGGCGCGTTCGAGCAACGCCTTTTGCAAGGCACTGGCACTGTCCGGCGAGGCTTCAAGCAGTGGCCGGGCCATGATCTCGGCGCTGTCCAGGTGGTCCTGGGCGATGGCGCTGAGCACCGCACTGGGTTCACTAATCGCCCCCAGGCCCAGCAAGCGCTTGGCCAGCGCCGGCGTTACCTGCGCAGCGCCTACCAGCAGCGTGTCGGCTTGCACCGGCATGCCCTGGTCGAGCAACCAACTGGCAGCTTCCAGGTGTCCATGCTGCAGGCAGCATTCCAGGCTGGCGCCGTGTCCACGCAACGTTTCGCTCAGGTCGCAGCCGGCCCTGCGCAGGGCTGCCAGGCGCTCGATATCGCCATGGCTGGCCGCATCGAGCAGCGCCAGTTGGCGCAGGCGTGGTTGTCCGGCGAGGCTGCCGTCAGCCAGTGCCGGGCGCCAGTCCAGTACTCGTTCGCGTAGCAAGGTCTCAAGCCGCGCCTTGAGCGTCACGCCCGACTCACCGGCTGCTTGCAGTTCATCCAGCGCTTCGAGCAGTTCGCTGGCGCTGCTGTACTCGGCCTGCGGGTCGAACGGGTCTTGTTCATAGGCCAGCAGGTGGAACAGCCCGGCGATGTCGTCGGCGATGCGTGCCAGGCTGTCCTGGTGCAGGCTGCCGGCCCAGGCTGGCGGCAGCCCGCGGCTCCAGGCGATCACCGCGCCATGGTTGGGGCCCGGGGTGACGCACACGTACAAGCGCTCCAGATATTCGAATCCGCCGAACGGCAGGTAGTCGAGCTTGCCGTTCCAGGGGCGGCCGTGTTCCCGGGCGGCTTCTTCGGCTTGCTCCTGTTCGTGCTCGATCCAGCCCCAGAGGTCGCGGTAGCCGTCACTATCCGGGTAGAACAGCTCGCTGAAGGAGAACGGGTGGCGATGGCCGTCGTAAACCACCTCCAGGTCGTAACCGACGCGACCGCCCAGGCAGGTCTGCCACAGCTGCAACAGCCCTGCGGGTAGCGGGCCGCTCAGTTGGGCTTCGATCCGCGCCAGGGTGGCGGCGTCGATTGCAGGTTGAGTATCGAAGATCACGCAGCCTTCGAACAGGGCCAGGTGGTGGTCCTGCAACAGCTGATGTTCGGCGGGGGAGAGTTCCATTCGTGGTCCACCTTCGGATTGGGCCGCAGACTCTAGCACGCGGCGAAACCCTCATTGTATCGCCCGCGCGCCCTGCGCCGAATCGATCTAAGCCGTGGGAACGAGGGGGGTAAAATGGTCTGGACGCTGTCGCGCAGGAGTCATGGCAATGAAATCCTTCAGCACACTCGCGTTATTCACGGCATTGGCCGCTGTACTGCTGGCCTGGCCAGCGCAGCACTTGCAGGCTTCGGAGTACCAGGAGCCTGTCGATGCGTCCGGGGTCAAGCTGCAGCCCCAGGAGCAGAATGGCATTAGTTATGTCACTGGCGGTATCGGTATCGATGAGTCGCGGGCCATTCAGCAGGTTCAGGGCTACAACCTGCACCTGACCTTCTCGACCGGCCCGGAAAACAAGTACGTGCCGGATGTCGACCTGACGATCCAGGGCGTGCAGGGGCAAACCCTGCTGCAACTGAGCCAGGTCGGGCCGATGGTCTACGTCAAGCTGCCGCCGGGTCATTACAACCTGGTCGCCTCGCGCAATGGCGTGCAGCAACTGGGCGCAGTCAACCTGGTTCCTGGTCAGTCCGGCAAGGTGAACCTGCACTGGAAGCAGGACAACTGAGCGCTGCAGGTATGCGGTTGACCAGCAGGATGCCGGTGATTACCAAGGTGCCGCCGGCGAGCATGGCGCCAGTCAGTTGCTCGCCTAGCAGCAAGGCTCCGGCTACCACGGCGGTCAGCGGGTTGAGGGCGATGAAGCTGCCGGCTCGGGTCGCGCCGATCCTGGCGATGGCGTCGTAATACAGCACGTACGCCAGCGCCGAACCCAGTGCGCCCAGGTACCCCAGGCTAATCAGGTCGCGCATCGACAACAAGCGCAATGAGCTCATGCTCATGCTGCCAATCACCAGGGCGTGCACGCCGAGCATTGCTGCCCCGGCGAACACTGCGTAGGTCACCGTGTACAGCGCGCCGATCTGCGTCACCAGCCTGGTGCAGAACATGCTGAAAAACACCCAGCTCAGCACGCAGCCGAAGATCAAGCCATCGCCGAGCCAACTGCCCTGGCCAATCGCTGCGGGCGCCCGGGCCAGCACCACCCAGCCGGCCCCCAGCAGGCACAGGGCGACGCCGAGCACCTGCGCTCGGCCCAGGCGCTGCCTGAAACACAGGTAGGCCATGATCGCCATGACCGCAGGGTTGCTCGCCACGATCAGCGAAGCCCGGGAGGCATCGGTGTATTGCAGGCCATGGAAGAAGAACAGCGTATAGGCGTAGATGCCGGCAAACCCCAGGCCGGCGATCTGCATGGCCTGGGTCTTGGTCACCCGGACAAAGCCTTTTTTCGACACCAGCAAGATGATCACCAGCACCAGGCTGGCCAGGGCAAAGCGCAGGCTGCCGAGCAGCAGCGGGTCGATCCCGCTGGCCAGGGCGCGGCCAGCGACAAAGGTGCCGCCCCAGATCATCGAGACCAGTGCGAGTTTCAGGTAGGTGCAAAGCTGAGACGGCATCGTTGGCCCCGGCTGACGGCGTAGAGGTGATACGCCATACTTGTCCGAATGCCAACTCATAGGGAAATGAGCAATCGCTCATGGTCTGCCGATGACTTTGACCCAGCTGGAAATCTTTGCCGTCGTCGCCGCGCGCAAAAGCTTCACCCTCGCGGCTGCGCAACTGAAAATCTCGCAATCAGGGGTGTCCCACGCCATTCGCGCCCTCGAGCAGCAGTTGGGCGTTGCCTTGTTCGAGCGTCGGCAGGGGCAGATCGAACCGAGCGATATCGGCAGCCGCCTGTTGCAACGGGCGCAGGCCATGCTCGGACTGGCTGAAACCCTGCGCCAGGAAGCCCTCGATGCCCGTGGCATGAAGCAAGGGACGCTGCGTATCGGCTCGTTCGGGCCGACGGCGTCGGTGCGTTTACTGCCGGCGATTCTTGCCGCCTATCGCCAGGCGTACCCCGGTATCGAGGTGCATGTCGACGAAGGCCCGGACCGCCAGGTACTGCACTGGCTGCAGGAGCGGCGCATCGATGTCGGCTTCGTGGTGCTGCCTGAAGAGCAGTTCGACAGCTACCCGCTGCTGGAGGACCAGATGGTTGCGCTGCTGCCCGCTGACCATGCGCTGGCGCAGCTGCCTTCAGTGACGCTCAGGCAGCTGTGCCTCGACCCTTTCGTGCTGACCGAGGCAGGTTCGGCCGAGATCGTCTCGCGGCTGTTTCTTGCCGCCAGGCTGCAACCCCGGGTTCGCTACCGCACCTCGCAACTGCTCAGCACCCTGGAGATGGTTGCCCGCGGTGACGGCCTGAGCATTGTCGCGCAATCATCCTTGCCGCTGCGGCCTACCCAGGGTTACGTGCAGCGCCCGCTCGATCCGCCGGTCAAGCGGAGGGTGGGGCTGGCGGTGGTCGATGAGCGCATCATCTCGCCCGCGACCCGGGCTTTTATCGAACTTGCACGGACATTGCCGCGTAACGCGGCGGACTGATTTATAGTAGCGCCCTCGTCAACGGCGTCTCCGGGAAAAGGAAGTGGTGTGTTTTTCAGGTTTGTTCTGATCGCCGTAATGCTGGCGATGTCCGCATGCAGTTCGCATTCCCCAAGCCCCGGTAGCTCCGCCAACAAAGTCGTGGCCGGCACCTACAAGGTCAAGCGCGGCGATACCCTGTATTCGATTGCCTCGCGCCATGGCTGGAACTTCAAGGAGCTGGCGCGCTACAACGGCATCAGTGCGCCCTACGCGGTGAATGTCGGCCAGACCATCCGCTTCGGCGGCTCGAAAACCACCACGCGCACCACCAGCACTGCCAGCAAGGCCAGGCCCGTGACGCCGACCACCAAGGTCACCCTGCGCGGCTGGGCGTGGCCGTTGCAGGGTACGGTAATCCGCCGCTATTCGTCCGCCGACAAGCTCAACAAAGGCATCCGCATCGCCGCCACCCCGGGCCAGCCGGTGTACGCCAGCCTCGGCGGCAAAGTGGCGTTCGCGACCAACATCCGTGGCTACGGCAACCTGATCATCCTCCAGCATGGCACCGCCCATGCCAGCGTCTACGGCCACAACAGCAAGTTGCTGGTCAAGGAAGGCCAGACCGTCAGCAAGGGCCAGAAGATCGCCGAAGCCGGCGACCTGGATACCGACCGCGTGCAGCTGTACTTCGAAATCCGCCAGAACGGCAAGCCGATCGATCCGCTGAGCGTGTTGCCGGCGGCCGGCTGAAGTGCCCGGCTCGAACCTGGGTTCGAGCCGGCACACTGCTCAAGGGGTGACTATGTTGAACATTCCCGGAAAGTTATCCAGCAGCGCTAGCAGCTCACTGACCTTGTCCTGACTACCTTCGACCTTGGCCCGGCCATCGGCGACTTCCTTGTCCAGAGTCGAACCGCCCATCATCAGCCCGGCGAAACCGAGCTTGTCGACACTGAGGGTGGCATCGGCCTTGTCCAGGGTTTTGCCTGCACTGTAGATGAGCACGCCATTGCGCAGCTCGATGGCGTAATTGCTGCCGTCAGGTTGCTTCCAGTTCAGGCGAAGCTGTTTGCTTGCCGCTTTCGGGCCGTTGAGGCGCACCCCCATGTAGTCCAGCAGCAGCTCCGGGCTCATGGCTGCGACCATGTCCGGGCTGGCGGTGCTGATTGCCGGCAGGTCCGGCACGCCGTTGCGCAGCTCAAAGGCACCCATCAGGTATTCGTTGCGCCAGGTCGGGTTTTCGGTCTGATAGCCCAACTGCTCGAAGGCATCGGCCTGCAGTTCACGAGCCGCCTTGTTGTCCGGGTCTGCGAAAACTACATGTTTGAGCACTTCAGCGGCCCAGCGGTAGTCACCCTTGGCGATCGATTCGCGGGCCTTGGCCAGTATCGCGTCGGCTCCGCCCATGAATTCGACATACTTCTTGCCGGCCTCGGCAGGCGGGAGTGGATGCAGGTTGGCGGGGTTGCTGTCGTACCAGCCCAGGTAGCGCTGGTAGACGGCCTTGGCGTCGTGGTTGACCGAACCGTAGTACCCACGGTTGTGCCATTTTTCGCCGATGCTGGAGGGCAGCTCCAGTTGTTCGGCGATCTCGGTCATGGTGTAGCCCTTGTTGGCCAGGTTCAGCGACTGGTCGTGGAGGTACTTGAACATATCGCGCTGGTCGGCCATGAAACTTACGATTCGTTCCTGGCCCCAGGTCGGCCAGTGGTGTTGCGCAAGTACCACTTCGACCTTGTCGCCATACTGGTTGATGGCCTGGTTCAGAGTCTTCCACCAGTTGGCCGCGTTGCGTACCTGCGCACCACGCAGGGTGTAGAGGTTATGCAGGGTGTGGGTGGCGTCTTCGGCGGTGTTGAGCAGCTTGAACTGCGGGAACCAAATCAGCATCTCTGATGGCGCTTCCGTACCGGGAGCCATCTGGAACTCCATCTCGACGCCATCCACCGTACGGGTTTCACCGGTTCTGGTGATGGTGTCGGTGGGCGGAATCAGAGTGAAAGTGCCAATCGAGGTGGTCTTGCCCAAGCCTGCGTCCAGTTGCCCGCGAGCGTTGCGCGGCAACATGGCACCGTACTGGTACAGGGTGCGACGGCTCATGGCGGTACCAGCCAGGACATTTTCGCTCACTGCTTCGTCGAGGAAACCTTCGGGAGCGAGGATCTTGACCTTGCCGGCCTTGACGTCCTCCTCGGTGGTCACGCCTTTGACACCGCCATAGTGGTCGGCATGGCTGTGGGTATAGATTACCGCCACCACCGGTTTTTTCGGGCGGTTGGCGTAGTACAGGTCTAGCCCGGCCTTGGCCACTTCGGTGGTGACCAACGGATCGATGATGATCAGGCCGCTGTCGCCTTCGATGATGGTCATGTTGGACAAATCGAAACCGCGAATCTGATAAACCCGATCGGTGACCTGGAACAGGCCATTGTTGAGGTTCAACTCGGCAATGCGCCACAGGCTGGGGTTCACCGTGTCGGGTGCTTCACCCTTGATGAAACCGTAACTGGTAAGGTCCCAGTTGACTTTGCCGTCGGCGCCCTTGATGGTCATTGGATTCAAGGTGGCGATGAAGCCTTTCCTGGCATCCTCGAAATCCTGCTTGTCGGCAAATGGCAGGCTTTTGAGCACCTGGGCGTTGAGGGATTTGGTCAGTTCGCTGGCTTCCTTCGGCTCCACGGCAGCGAAGGCGCCCTGAGCTGAGAATGTAATGGCCAGGGCCAGGGCGGTGGTTCTGAAGATCATGGCAAGCTCCTTTGCGATCCAGCGGCGGTTGCAATCGGGTGGGGTGCGGCCTTACCAGGCGTACTGCAAGCGCAAGGTCCAGGTGTTAACGTCAGGTGATTTGTTGCGTTCCGAGACGGTATCGCTGTAGGCGATCAAGCCGCCAAACTGCGGCGAGAGCATGAAGCCCATGCTGGCGCCGAGCAGGACGTTCTCCTGCTTGTTGTCCTGGCCCACGCCATCGACCCTGGTTTCGCCGCCCGTGCTGTAAGTGGCATCAAGCGAAGCCCAGAGGGCGCGGTTGAAGGTGTAGCTGTAATGTCCCTCGACGGCGTACAGCGGGTTCTGCTCCAGCTTGCTGTTGCCCTGGTAGTCGTCGTTATCGCCATACAGCGAGACCCAGGTGTTGAGTTCCAGCCAGGTCGGGCCGATGGGGTGGCCGAAGGCGATTTCCGGCTTGATCACCCAACGGTTGGCGCCGATGTTGATCACGCGGTCTTTGTCGTAGTCGCCATTGGGCACGGTCAGCCACACGGCGCCAGTCAGGAAGGTCTCCGGTGTCCAGTGGGTGAACTCTTCCATGCTCAATGCCGGGCCGCCGAACAGGTTGTGCACGAACACCACCTGAGTGTCGCCCATTCCACCGTTGTGTTTGGTGCCGTCGAAGAACCGGGCGTTGTCGAACGACGCCGAAACATCGGCATAAGGCTGCAGTAGTTGAATGGCGCTGTTGCGTCCGGCGATGTCGAACGAGCGGGCGTAGCGCAGGATGTACAGGTCGGCATCCAGCGACAGGCCGTCGACGGGCAACGAAGTATCGATCGGGGTGTTGGAGTCGATGCGGTTGTAGTAGCCAAAGACCATGTTCAGGTCTTTGGGCAGGTTCTGCCAGTCACGGGCGTTGTCGGCGTGGGTGGGCAGCACCATCAGGCCAAACAGGCCGGCTGCAAGGGCGGTTGGATGAAGCCTCATGTGCAGGGTCCTCGGCGCTGTTCGGGTCGATGCGCAGGGTTGCGCGAAGCAAACGTTACAAGTCGCTTGAGGGCCTACTGCAAGGTGATGACGAAAGCTCCGGGCTTGCAGCCTTCGAGGGTTCTGGCGGCCAGCTCGTGCTGGCGCGGGTAGAGCTTGAGACCTGCGATCATCCTTCGATTCCCTCCGAAGCCTGTCATGCGCTGAAACAAAGACTTAACTGAAAGTAGCTGCAATTGGGTCAGTCGCAAGGAAAAGAAGGATGTTTGTCGGACGGCTAACCGTCCTTAGCCCAGCACCTCGCGCAGCCGGTACCAGAACATCCCCAACGCCAGCAACGGCGAGCGCAGGGCCTTGCCGCCGGGGAAGGTCAGGTGCGGCACCGCGCTGAACACATCCAGGCCCTGGCTGTGCCCGGCGTGAATGGCCTCGGCCAGCAGCCGCGCGGTCCAGTGGGTGACGTTCAGGCCATGGCCGCTGTAGCCCTGGGCATAGAACACGTTCGGGTGCTGTTGCAGGCGGCCGACCTGGGGGAAGCGATTGGCGGTGATGCCGATCTTGCCGCCCCACTGAAAGTCGATGCGGGTGCTGGCCAGTTGCGGGAACACCTTGAGCATCTTCGGCTTCATGTAGGCGGCGATATCTGCAGGGTCGCGCCCGGAGTAGTGGCAGGCACCACCGAACAGCAGGCGGCGGTCGGCCGACAGCCGATAGTAGTCCAGGCCAACCTTCTGGTCGCACAGCGACAGGTTCTGCGGAATCAGTTGCTCGGCCTGCGCCTGGGACAGCGGTTCGGTGGCGATGATGTAGCTGCCGGCGGGCAATACTTTGCCGCTCAGGCGCGGTTCCAGTTCATCCAGGTGGGCGTTGCAGGCCAGCACCAGGCTGCCGGCGCGTACCGTGCCGTGGCGGGTGCGTACCTGCGCAGTGGCGCCATGGCTGATTTCCAGCACCGGGCTCTGTTCGAAGATGCGCACGCCGAGAGTCTCGGCCACGCGTGCCTCGCCCAGCACCAGGTTGAGCGGATGCAGGTGGCCCGAGCCGCGGTCGATCAGGCCGCCGGCATACAGGTCGGAGGCGACCACCTGATGCATCTGCTCGGGCCCGATCAATTGGGTTTCATGCCGGTAGCCTTGCTCGGCCAGGCTTTGCTGCTCGGCCCGCAAGGCGGCGAACTGCGCCGGGGTGTTGGCCAGTTCGCAAAAGCCCCAGCGCAGGTCGCAATCGATGCCGTGGGTGCGGACGCGCTCGGCCACCACCTCGACCGATTCGATGCCGGCGCGTTGCAGGTACTTCACTCCGTCCTGGCCAACGTAGCGGGCAAAGCCATCGACTTCATGGCCGATGCCGCGAATCAGCTGGCCGCCGTTGCGACCACTGGCGCCCCAGCCGATGCGCCGGGCTTCGAGGAGGATCACCGAAAGCCCGCGCTCGGCCAGTTCGATGGCGCAGTTGACCCCGGTGAAGCCGCCGCCGATCACGCAGACATCGGCCTGCAGATCGGCGCCCAGGGCAGGGTAGGGCGCCAGGTCATGGGCCGTGGCGCTGTAGTAGGAGCGGGCGTGTTCAGGGCTGTACTGGTTCATTTGTTCGACTTCACTTTGCTCCAGGAGCGGGTCATCAGGCGCATGATCGCCGGCGTCGGGGTGCTGGACACATACAGCTTGTCGAGCACTGCTTGCGGTGGGTACACCTCGGGGTTGTTGACCAGCTCCGCGTCCATGTACTGCTTGGCCGGCGGGTTGGCGTTGGCGTAGCCGACCACGCCGCTGACCTTGGCGATCACTTTCGGGTCGAGCAGGTAGTTGATGAAGGCGTAGGCCTCTTTCGGGTTGCTGGCGTCGGAAGGAATCGCCAGCAGGTCGAACCACAGGTTGCTGCCTTCCTTGGGAATGGCGTAGGCGATGTTCACGCCGTTGTTGGCTTCCTTGGCGCGGTTGGCGGCCTGGAACACGTCGCCCGAATAGCCGAAGGCCACGCAGATATCGCCGTTGGCCAGGTCCGAGACATATTTGGACGAGTGGAAATAGGTGATGTAGGGGCGCAGGGTCAGCAGTTTGGCCTCGGCCGCCTTGTAGTCTTCAGGCTTTTCGCTGCGCGGATCCTTGCCCATGTAGTTGAGGATGGCCGGGAACAGTTCGTCGGCCGAGTCCATGAACGACACGCCGCACTGGCTGAGCTTTTTCAGGTTCTCGGGCTCGAACATCACTGCCCAGGAATCGATGTGGTCGACGCCCAGCACCTGCTTGACCTTGTCGACGTTGTAGCCGATGCCGTTGGTGCCCCACAGGTAGGGCACCGAGTGCAGGTTGTCGGCGTCGTTCTCCTGGAGGAACTTGAGCAGCACCGGGTCGAGGTTCTTCCAGTTCGGCAACTGCTCGCGGTCCAGTTTCAGAAAGGCCCCGGCTTTGACCTGACGGGCCAGAAAGTGGTTGGAAGGCACGACCACGTCGTAGCCGGTGCGACCGGCGAGCAACTTGCCTTCCAGGGTTTCGTTGGAGTCGAACACGTCGTAGATGACCTTGATACCGGTGCTGCCCTGAAAATCCGCCAGGGTGGTTTCACCGATGTAGTCGGTCCAGTTGTACACGCTGACACTGGGCTGGGCCTGAGCCACGGCGCTGACCAGCAGCGCCAGGGTTGCAGTTACGACTGTTTTCATGGGACGCATATCGACACCTTTTCGAATTGTTGTTTTCGATACTTGTTACAAGCTCGGGCTCAGACGCTGAGCAGCAGGAATTCGCGCTCCCAGGAGCTGATCACCCGTTTGAAGTTCTCGTGCTCGGCACGCTTGACCGCCACGTAGCCGCGGACGAACTTGCTGCCCAGGTACTGCTCGATGGTCGGGCAGTCTTCCATGTGCGCCAGGGCGTCTTCGATGGTGATCGGCAGGCGCAGGTTGCGCCGCTCGTAGGCGCGGCCCTGGACCGGAGCGCTGGGGTTGATCTTCTCGACCATGCCCAGGTAGCCGCACAGCAGGCTGGCGGCAATCGCCAGGTAGGGGTTGGCATCGGCGCCGGGCAGGCGGTTTTCCACGCGCATCGCCTCGGGGCTCGAGGTCGGTACGCGCAGGCCCACGGTGCGGTTCTCTTCGCCCCATTCGACGTTCACCGGCGCCGAGGTGTCGGGCAGGAAACGGCGGAACGAGTTGACGTTGGGGGCGAACATCGGCAGCACTTTGGGGATGTACTTTTGCAAGCCGCCGATGTGATGCAGAAACAGCTCGCTCATTTGCCCGTTGTCGTCGACGAAGATCGGCTTGCCGGTGGCGATGTCGACCACACTCTGGTGCAGGTGCATGGCGCTGCCCGGCTCGTCGCCCACCGGCTTGGCCATGAAGGTGGCGGTGACGTTGTGCTTGAGCGCCGCCTCGCGCATGGTGCGCTTGAACACGGTGATCTGGTCGGCAAGGTCGAGGGCGTCGCCGTGACGGAAGTTGATTTCCATCTGCGCCGGGCCGTCTTCGTGGATCAGCGTGTCGAGGTCCAGGCCCTGGGCTTCGCACCAGTCATAGACGTCTTCGAACAGCGGGTCGAATTCGTTGGCGGCATCGATCGAGAACGACTGGCGGCCGCTTTCGGCCCGGCCCGAACGGCCCAGTGGCGCCTGCAGCGGCAAGTCCGGGTCTTCGCAGCGCTGGGTCAGGTAGAACTCCATCTCCGGGGCGACGATGGGCTGCCAGCCCTTGTCGGTGTAGAGCTTGAGGACTTTCTTGAGCACGTTGCGCGGCGACAGCTCGATCGGGTTACCTTGCTTGTCGAAGGTGTCGTGGATCACCACGGCGGTCGGCTCGATGGCCCATGGCACCACGTACACCGCCGCCGAATCCGGGCGGCAGACCATGTCGATATCGGCCGGATCAAGCAGGTCGTAGTAGATGTCGTCGTCGACAAAGTCCCCGGTTACCGTTTGCAGAAGCACACTTTCCGGCAGGCGCATGCCTCGTTCATGCAGGAACTTGTTGGTCGGTGCGATCTTGCCGCGGGCGATACCGGTCAGATCACTGACCACGCACTCGACTTCGGTAATCTTGTGTTCTTTCAGCCACGCAGACAGCTGATCGAAAGGGGCATTCATAAAGACCTCGTTGTTGGTTTTATCCACGCCAGGACCGGCAGTTGCGACCGGCTTGCCACCCAAGCGGCTTCCCCTGTAGCGCGTTGAGGTCTATCTTGGGTGACGCTTGCGCATTCGATCTATCCACTTTCAGCAAGACTAAAATGCACCAAAAGAGTGCATAAAGAGCAGCTCATGACAGCGTCAACGCCTTTGCGGGTTCAAGCTTTCAACACCGCCGATGTCACCGAACAGGTCCGTGCCACCCCGGGCTGGACCCAGCATTACCAACAGATGTCTCCCGGGCATTTCGCCGGCCAGCTGCGCTGCCTCGATTTGCAGGGCGTGGAGATATACGAAGAGTGCATGAACACCCGGGTCGAGCAGAATTTCAGTGCGCCGGCCGGCTCCCTGGCGTTCTGTTTCGACCGCAACGATCACAGCCTTTACGTGCTCAATGGCGAAAGCCGCAACATCTGGATCACCCCGGAGAACTACCAGGAAGTGGCCGTGGTGTTCGGCCCGGAATTCGTCCAGCGCCACAGCCTGGACATCGCCCGCCTCGACGGGCTGTTCATGGCGCCGTTGAACTCGATGCAGAACGAGCTGTTCAGCCGCTGGCTGAGCGGCACCCTCACGCGCATCTCGCAGACCATCGACCCGCCAAGCCAGGACGCATTGGCCGCGCAGTTGCTGGAAGACTGCCTGTTCATCCTCGATAACGCGTGTATCTGCCTCGATCGCGGGGCGTTGTGGCGGCGTACCGAAGAGCGCGCAATCATGCGCAAGGTTGGCGAATGGGCGGCAGATTGCCCGGAAGAAACCCTCAATCTGCTTGAGCTTTCGCAGGTTGCCGGGGTGTCCCTGCGCCAGCTGCAGCACGCCTTCAAGACCTTCACCGGCATGGCCCCGGCGCAGTGGCTACGCTTGCGCCGGCTCAACAGTGCACGGCGTGAATTGCTCAGTTGCACGCCCAGCGATACCACCGTCGCCGAAGTGGCCATGCATTGGTCGTTCTGGCACCTGGGACGGTTTTCCGACAGCTACCGCAAGCTGTTCAAGGAGCTGCCCAGCGAGACCTTGAAGCGCGTGGCGCTGTCAGTCAGATAGCCAGCAGTGGTAATGTTCGACCTACTAAATGAAGTCGATAGCCTGGAAAGACCATGCCAAGAGCCTCCCACCAAGACCTGCGTCGCGCGTTCCGCCAACTGCTTGCCTCACCTGCCTGCTACCACACCGCCTCTGTTTTCGACCCGATGTCGGCGCGCATTGCCGCTGACCTGGGCTTCGAGGTGGGGATCCTCGGCGGTTCGGTGGCCTCCCTGCAGGTGCTGGCCGCCCCTGACTTTGCCCTGATCAGCCTGAGCGAATTCGCCGAGCAGGCGACGCGGATCGGCCGGGTGGCGCAACTGCCGGTAATTGCTGACGCCGACCACGGCTATGGCAACGCGCTCAACGTGATGCGGACGGTGACCGAGCTTGAGCGTGCCGGGATTGCCGCGCTGACCATCGAGGACACCCTGCTGCCGGCCCAGTTCGGGCGCAAGTCCACCGACCTGATCAGCATCGCCGAAGGCGTCGGCAAGATCCGCGCGGCGCTGGAGGCGCGGGTTGATCCGGAGCTGTCGATCATTGCCCGCACCAACGCGGCGTTGATTGCCACCGAAGAAGTCATCGCCCGCACCGTGGCCTACCAGAACGCCGGCGCAGACGCCTTGTGCATTGTCGGTATCCGCGACTTCGAACACCTGGAGCAGATTGCCGCGCACCTGAGCGTGCCGCTGATGCTGGTCACCTACGGCAACCCGCAACTGCATGATGATGCGCGCCTGGCCGAGCTGGGCGTGCGCATTGCCGTCGATGGCCATGGCGCCTACTTTGCCGCGATCAAGGCCACCTACGACTGCCTGCGCGAGCAGCGCGGCATCACCAGCAGCACCTCGGACCTGAGCGCCACCGAACTCACCCATACCTACACGCAACCGGACGACTACATCGTCTGGGCCCGCGAGTACATGGACGTCAACGAATAGGCCGCAAGGCTTAGTCAACGCAACAACTCTCTACAAATGGAAGCGAAACAATTCATGAAGAAATCTACAGGCGTACTCGGCCTCGCAGTGGCAGTGGCAGCGGTGTGCACCGCGGGTGCCTGGTACACCGGCAAGCAACTGCCAGGCGTGCTGGCAACCACCATCGCCGAATCCAACGCCCAGACCAAGCAGGCGCTGGTGGGTATGGACACCCTCGTGGAGCTTGAGCTGGTATCGCTGGACAGCCATCTGTTCAGCAGTACCGCCAAATACCGCCTCAAGGTAAAAAACCTGCAGGTTGGCGAAGACAGCAAAAGCTTCGAGCTGAATTTTGTCGACCAGATCGAACACGGGCCGTTGCCGCTGTCGCGGGTCAAGGCGCTGAAGCTGATGCCGGTCATGGCAGCCAGTCATTACAGCCTGGAAAAAGACGCGGCCACCGCCGACTGGTTCGCCCTGACCAAAGACGTTTCGCCGCTGCAAGGCCAGGTTGCCTACGGCTACGATCGCTCGATGGACAGCGCTTTCCAGGTGGCGCCGATCGAGTGGAGCAAGGACGGCTCGTCGCTGAAGTTCTCCGGGTTTGAAGTCACCGGCCACGGCAACGAAGGCGCCGAACACGTGCAGCTCACCGGCCAGTCGGGCGGCCTGAGCCTGAACCTGGTCGACCCTGACAGCAAAGTGCTGAAAGTCGAGATCAAGGGCCTGAGCCTGACCGGCGACATGACCAAGACGCCGTTCGGCTTCTATGTCGGCAAGATGGATATGGCCGTGGCTGATACGGTCGCCACCTTCGGCGATGAGCAAAAGGTCCTGAAGCTCAAGGGCCTGGCGCAGAACAACGAGTACAAGAACGACGGCGACAAGCTCTCGGCACGCATGGAATACAAGGTTGGCGACATCAACTTTGACGGCAAGGCCATCGGTGCCGGCGAGATGGTCTGGAGTCTCAAGCGTCTCGACATCCCGGCCATGCAGGCACTGATCGGCTGGTACCAGAGCCGCCTGCCTGAGTTCCAGCAGGCCGCTGCCGAAGGTGCAGGCATGCCGGACCTGGCGATGACCGAGGCTGAAACGGCCCAGGTGCGCAGCGATGTGCAGCGTCTGCTGGCGGCCAAGCCGCAGATCGCCCTGGAGAACCTGTCGTTCAAGACTGCCAATGGCGAAAGCCGCTTCAGCTTCAGCGTCGACCTGGCTAACCCGACCTCCCTGGAGCTGCCGCCCGAGGAGCTGTCCAAGCAGTTGATCACCCAGCTGCAGAGCAAGATGTCGCTGTCCAAGCCGATGATCGGCGACCTGGCAATCCTGCAGGCGCAGTTCGAAGGCCAGACCGATGCTGCCATTGTTGCCCAGCAAGCGGCCCAGGCCGGGGAAATGGTCAGCATGATGGCGGTGCAGAGCCAGATGGCCAAGGTCGAGGGCAATGACATTGTTACCTCGCTGCACTATGCCGATGGCATGGTCGACTTCAACGGCCAGAAGATGACCGTTGAGCAGTTCGCCAGCGTGATCATGGCCAACGCCAGCGCAATGCAGGCGACCGGCGGTTGATGTTCAGGCCCGGGGCGCCCGCCCCGGGCTTGTTTCACTAAAAAAACCTTTTGAATTCATCCGATTATCTGTAGCCTTCGGCATCCTATAAAAACCCGAGGCCGCAGCTGGTCCGTGGTTCTGTGCGCAAGGCTGCATTGCCCTGCCTGCGGAGCCTGTAGCCGATTTGCCAGGGCTCGGTGATACACTCGACTTACGCGCTCAAGCGCCTGCAGGTCCAGCGATCATGACCCAGATTTCCGAACGCCTTCTCGTCCAGGCTCACCTCGATGCCAAGCAGCCCAAGCCGCTTTCGCCCGAGCAAGAGGCCGACTACCGCGCCGCCATTGCCGCCGAACTCAAGGCGCAAAATGCGGTGCTGGTTGCCCACTACTATTGCGACCCGGTGATCCAGGCCCTGGCCGAGGAAACCGGCGGCTGCGTGTCCGACTCGCTGGAAATGGCCCGCTTCGGCAAGAACCACGCGGCCTCGACCGTGGTGGTCGCCGGGGTGCGCTTCATGGGCGAGACGGCCAAGATCCTCACTCCGGAAAAGCGCGTGCTGATGCCGACCCTCGAGGCGACCTGCTCGCTCGATCTCGGCTGCCCGGTGGATGAGTTCTCGGCGTTCTGCGACAAGCACCCCGAGCGCACCGTGGTGGTGTATGCCAACACCTCGGCGGCGGTCAAGGCCCGCGCCGACTGGGTAGTGACCTCAAGCTGCGCGCTGGAAATCGTCGAAAGCCTGATGGACAACGGCGAGACCATCATCTGGGGCCCGGACCAGCACCTGGGCCGCTATATCCAGAAACAGACCGGCGCCGACATGCTGCTGTGGGACGGTGCCTGCATCGTCCACGAAGAGTTCAAGTCGCGCCAACTGGCCGACATGAAGGCGCTGTACCCGGATGCGGCAATCCTGGTGCATCCGGAGTCGCCCGAGGCGGTGATCGACCTGGCCGACGCAGTGGGCTCCACCAGCCAGCTGATTGCTGCGGCGCAGACCCTGCCGAACAAGACCTTCATCGTCGCCACCGACCGCGGCATCTTCTACAAGATGCAGCAGCTGTGCCCCGACAAGATCTTTATCGAAGCGCCTACCGCCGGTAACGGCGCGGCCTGCCGCAGCTGCGCGCATTGCCCGTGGATGGCGATGAATACCCTGGAGCGCACCTTGCAGTGCCTGCGCGAAGGCACTAACGAGATTTTCGTTGAGCCGGCGTTGATCCCCCAGGCGATCAAGCCGCTCAAGCGCATGCTCGACTTCACCCAGGCAGCGCGGATGAAGTTGTCCGGTAACGCCTGACGACGCCTTCGCGGGGCAAGCCCGCTCCTACGGTAGGAGCGGGCTTGCCCCGCGATGCTTAGCGCATCATGTCCTTGACCATCCGCTGTTGCTCCATCAGCTCGCGCTGACGCGCATCGATCTTCGACGCCAGGACGAAGTTGTTGCCGGCGCGCTGCTTGGCGTAGTCGAGCTGCTGCAGGGCCTGGTCGAAGTCGCCCACCAGGGCAAAGTATTCGGCGCGGGCCTGGTGCAGGCCGATGGTGTTGCCCGACAAGCCCCGCACTTCCGCCACGTCATACCAGACGTCCGGGTCTTCAGGACGGTTCTTGAGTAGCGCATCCAGCGCCTTCTCTGCCTCGGCAGGGCGGTTCTGCTTGAGCAGCAGGTCGATGCGCGCCTGTTGCAGCGGGTAGTTGGCCGGGTACAGGCTGCGCATCCGCTCGACCCGTTGCTGGGCATCGGGCAGGCGGTTGTTGGTGATGTCCAGGTCGATCTGCGCCAGGTTGTAGGTGATGTCGTTGGGCGCCTTGGCCAGCAGCGGCTTGAGGTTCTCGCGCGCCTCGTTCAGGCGCCCGCCCTTGATCTGCGCCAGCGCCAGGCCGTAGCGGGCGGCGTCCATCTGCGGGTTTTCGTCGAGCTGGGCCTGGAAGCGCTTGGCGGCAAGGCCGGGGGTGCCCTCGTAGATCAGCGCCACCCGGGCACGAATCAGCTGGTAGCGCATGCTGTCTTCGGTGCCACCCTTGGGCGCCTGTTCGGCGCGGTTGCGGGTGTCGGCGATGCGCGATTCGGTAACCGGGTGAGTCAGGAGGAATTCCGGCGGCTTGGCGTCGTAGCGGTACTGGCGCATCAGGCGCTCGAACATGGTCGGCATGTTGCGCGGATCATAGCCGGCCTTCTCAAGGTTGAGGATACCGATGCGGTCGGCTTCCTGTTCGTTCTGCCGCGAGAAGCGCCGCTGCTCCTGGATGGCGGCCGCCTGGGTGCCGGCAATTGCGGCAATACCGGCATCACCGGCACCTGCCGCGGCGGCGACGATACCGATCAGCAGCGCGCCCATCATCGGCAACTGCATGCGCTGCTGGGCCTCGACGCCGCGGGCGAAGTGGCGTTGCGACAAGTGCGCCAGTTCGTGAGCCAGTACCGAGGCGTATTCGCCTTCGGTCTGGGCATTGAGGAACAGCCCGCCGTTGACCCCGACGATCCCGCCGGGGGCGGCAAAGGCGTTAAGTTCGCGGCTGTCGATGAGGATGAACTCCAGGCGCCGGTCTTGCAGCTGGCTGGTTTCGGCCAGGCGGTAGACGCTGGTTTCGACGTAATCCTTGAGCTGGGGATCGTTCAGTTGGTTGACATTGCCCCGCAGCAGGCTGAGCCAGGCGCGGCCCAGCTGGTGTTCCTGTTGCGGGGAGACAATGGCAGAACTGGCGTCGCCGAGTGACGGCAGGTCGTCGGCATGGCTGGGGAGCGCCATCAAACAGGCCAGCGTCAGCAGGGTAGGGCGCAGAAAATTCATGCACGAAGCTCTGGTCGACAAAGAACCTTACTGTAGCCCGCTCGCACGTTGGCGACCAGTGGCGGTATCCTACCGGGCTTGTTCAAAATGCTACCTGTGCCCGCATTCCTGCCTGGAGACCCCCATGAGCGAGACCCCGACCCATGACGCCGAACTCGACGCCAGCGGGCTGAACTGCCCGCTGCCGCTGCTCAAGGCGAAGATGGAGCTCAATCGCCTGGCCACTGGCGCGGTGCTCAAGGTGATTGCCACCGACGCCGGTTCCCAGCGCGACTTTCGCACTTTTGCCCGATTGGCCGGTCATACGCTGCTGCTCGAAGAGGCCGAGGCCGGTGTTTACACCTACTGGCTGAAGAAGGCCTGAGTTTTTTCTGTTAAAGGATCGTCAATGTTCAAGGTGCTTCGCGACTGGATGCAGCGCTACTTCTCCGATGAAGAAGCGGTGGTGCTGGCGGTCTTGCTGTTTCTGGCGTTCACCGCCGTCCTGACCCTCGGTGGCATGCTCGCGCCGGTGCTGGCGGGGATGGTTCTGGCGTTCCTGATGCAAGGCCTGGTCAACGCCCTGGAGCGCCTGCGGGTGCCCACGCGCTATGCGGTCGGGCTGGTGTTCATGCTGTTCATGGGCGCCCTGGCGGTGTTCCTGCTGGTGCTGGTGCCGCTGCTCTGGCACCAGTTGATCACCCTGTTCAATGAACTGCCGGGCATGCTCGGCAAGTGGCAGTCGCTGTTGTTGCTGTTGCCCGAGCGCTACCCGCACCTGGTCTCCGACGAGCAGGTGCTGCAGGCCATCGAGGTGATGCGCGGCGAGATCGGCAAGTTCGGCCAGTGGGCGCTGACCTTCTCGCTGTCGAGCCTGCCGCTGCTGGTCAACATCATGATCTACCTGGTGCTGGTGCCGATCCTGGTGTTCTTCTTTCTCAAGGACCGCGAGCAGATCGCCGATTGGGTCAGTGGCTACCTGCCCAAGGAGCGGGCGCTGATGACCCGGGTGGCCGAAGAAATGAACCGGCAGATCGCCAACTACATTCGCGGCAAGGGCATCGAGATTCTGATCTGTGGCGTGGCCACCTACATCGCCTTCATCAGCCTGGGGCTCAACTATGCGGCGTTGCTGGCCCTGCTGGTCGGCCTGTCGGTGGTGGTGCCCTATGTCGGCGCGGTGGTGGTGACCGTACCGGTAACCCTGATTGCGCTGTTCCAGTGGGGCTGGGGTGATCAGTTCATTTACCTGATGGCGGTGTACGCGATCATCCAGGCCCTGGACGGCAACGTGCTGGTGCCGCTGCTGTTCTCCGAGGCGGTGAGCCTGCACCCGGTGGCGATCATCTGCGCGGTGCTGCTGTTTGGCGGGCTGTGGGGGTTCTGGGGGATCTTCTTTGCCATCCCGCTGGCGACCCTGTTCAAGGCCGTGCTGGATGCCTGGCCGCGGCGAGAGCCGGTGGTGGCGCCGCTGCTTTGAGCATTGTGGGAGCTGGCTTGCCAGCGATACAGGCGCATTGGCCCTTGCGGCCAGCGCGGTGATGCAATCGCTGGCAAGCCAGCTCCCACAGGTAAAGCGCTATCAGGCCTTGTTCAGCGCCTGCGCTTGCGCCAGTACGGCATCGACATGCCCTGGCACTTTCACCCCGCGCCATTCCTTGCGCAGCACGCCGTCCTTGTCGATCAGGAAGGTGCTGCGGTCCACGCCCAGGTATTCCTTGCCGTAGAGTTTCTTCAGCTTGATCACGTCGAACAGCTGGCACAGGGCTTCGTCCTTGTCGCTGATCAGCTCGAAGGGGAAGGCCTGCTTGGCCTTGAAGTTCTCGTGGGATTTGATGCCATCACGCGATACGCCGAACACCTGGGTGTTGGCCGCTGCAAAGGCTGCATGCTGGTCACGGAAACCCTGGCCTTCGGTGGTGCACCCCGGGGTGCTGTCCTTGGGGTAGAAGTACAGCACCACCTGCTGGCCTTTAAGCCCAGCCAGGCTGACGGTCTGGCCGCTGGTGGCCTGGGCCTCAAAATCGGCGACGGGTTGGTCGAGTTCAACGGCCATGAAAAGCTTCCTTACATCGGGTTCTGTGGGCGCCACGGTTCGATCAGCGCATCCAGGTTCAACGCATCGGAGAAGTCCAGGAACTGGTCACGCAGCCAGCTGATCTGGGTACCTGCCGGCAGGGTCACGGTAAAGGTGGCGTTGAGCATGGTGCCGCCGGTCTGCGGGGCCTGGTAGGTGTCGCAGGTAAGGTTCTCCAGCTCCACATGGTGGTCGATGAAGAACTGGCACAGCTCGTTGATGATGTCCGGACGGTAGGCGGCGCTGACATAGGCCACGTACGGCAGCGACAGCGGGCGTACTTCGAGCTCGGCGCTGCGCACCACGTTGACGGTGAAGGTGTGCTTCTTGGCCAGGCCCGGCAGGGCGCCTTCGAAGCGCGCCAGGGCGTCCCAGCTGCCGGCGACCTGCAAAACCAGGGCACTGCACTCGCCGTGGCGGGTCAGGCGCGAGGTGACGACCGAGCAACGATTGTCGTTGCTGGCCCGGCACAGGATGTTGGTCAGCTCCATGGGATTGGCACCCAGGGCGCTGATGACAAGGAATTGTTCGCGAACGGTGGGGGTGGACATGCAGCATTCCTAAAGCGATGAGCGGTCGGTACCTGACGTGGCAAAAAGGCCGGTAGGCAGGCGCCCGGGGCTCAGGATCGAGCCTTGCGGCGCTGGCTACGCGCGTTGTCGGCAGCCCGGGGGGCCACTATGTACCGATCAAAGACAGAAGGGTAGCGAAAATGGCCGCCGAGGGGAATGCTCCGCCCGCCTGCTTCGCTTGTGCAAGGCCGATGGCGCCAGTACCATTACCGCTCTC
This sequence comes from Pseudomonas sp. 2(2015), assembly GCF_000955865.1. Taxonomy (NCBI): domain Bacteria; kingdom Pseudomonadati; phylum Pseudomonadota; class Gammaproteobacteria; order Pseudomonadales; family Pseudomonadaceae; genus Pseudomonas; species Pseudomonas sp. 2(2015). The sequence continues at coordinate 131,020 of NZ_JYOF01000001.1, read as the reverse complement.
TTTTTCCGGCAGGAGCAGTTTCATGATTGCGGGCAGTATGGTGGCATTGGTCACACCCATGGATGCACAAGGGCGTCTTGATTGGGACAGCCTCGGCAAGCTCGTGGACTTCCACCTGGAGAAGGGCACCCATGCCATCGTCGCCGTCGGTACCACCGGCGAGTCCGCGACCCTGGACGTCGATGAACACATCAAGGTCATCGAGTTCGTGGTCAAGCGCGTTGCCGGCCGCATCCCGGTGATCGCCGGTACCGGCGCCAACTCCACCAGCGAAGCGGTGCACCTGACCCGCAACGCCAAAAACGCCGGCGCCGATGCCTGCCTGCTGGTGGTGCCGTACTACAACAAGCCGACCCAGGAAGGCCTGTACCAGCACTTCAAGCACATTGCCGAAGCCGTCGACATCCCGCAGATCCTCTATAACGTCCCTGGCCGCACCTCCTGCGACATGCAGGCCGAGACCGTGATCCGCCTGTCGAGCGTGCCGAACATCATCGGCATCAAAGAGGCCACCGGCGACCTCAAGCGCGCCAAGGCCATCCTTGACGGCGTCAGCAAGGACTTCATCGTCCTGTCCGGTGACGATCCGACCGCTGTCGAACTGATCCTGCTGGGCGGCAAGGGCAACATTTCCGTGACCGCCAACGTTGCCCCGCGAGAAATGGCCGATCTGTGCGAAGCCGCCCTTGAGGGCAATGCCGAGAAGGCTCGTGCAATCAACGAACAACTGATGCCGCTGCACAAGGACCTGTTCATCGAAGCCAACCCGATTCCGGTGAAGTGGGCTTTGGTTGAAATGGGCCTGATGCACAAGGGCATCCGCCTGCCACTGACCTGGCTGAGCGAATCCTGTCACGATACGGTACGCCAGGCGATGCGCCAGTGCGGCCTGAAGTTTTAATTGAGGACGTACACCGCATGAAGCGATTGGCTGGTCTTTCCGCCCTTGCCTTGATCATCTCCAGTACCAGCGGTTGCGGCTGGCTCTGGGGCGAAGAGGGTTACTTCCGTGACCGTGGCAGCGATTATCTGGAGGCCACCCAGAAGCCGCCAATGCAGCTACCACCGGACGTCAGCAGCGCCAAGCGGCTCGACCCGCTGCTGCCGATCCCGCGCAACGTCGCCGACGACAACGTCAAGGGCGAATTTGAAGTGCCGCGTCCGCTGCCGTTGAACGCCGCGGCCGACATCAGCGATTTCAGCCTGCAGAAGAGCGGCAGCTCGCGTTGGGTGCTGGCCCAGCGCTCGCCGGCCGAAGTCTGGCCGGTGGCCCGTCAGTTCTTTGAAGACAACGGCTTCCGGATTGCCGAAGAGCGTCCGCAAACCGGCGAGTTCAACACCACCTGGCAGCGTTTCGACGAGCTCTCGGCGTCCATGGCCAAGCGCCTGGCCAGTGCCTCGAGCAGCAGCGACAACGAAGTCCGTGCGCGCATCCGCATCGAGCCGGGCGTGCAGCGCAACACCAGTGAAGTCTACGTCGTGACCGTCGAACGCCCGGCCGGCAGCACTGCCGAGCAGGAATTCCCGGCACGTTCGGCCAACACCGGTGTTGACGCCATCCTGGTCGACGAAATGCTTGCCAGCATGACCCGCAGCGCCGAGAAGGGCGGTTCGGTGTCGTTGCTCGCTGCACGCGACTTCGATGCCCCGAGCCGCGTCAGCCTCAGCGAAGACGGCAGCGGCAACCCGGTACTGAACCTGGGCGCCGACCTCGATCGCGCCTGGTCCAGCGTTGGCCGTGCCCTGGAGCAGGGTGAATGGCGCGTTGAAGACATCAACCGCAGCCTGGGCCTGTACTACATCAACCTTGCCGAGAAGGCCGAGACCAAAGAGCAGCCAGGCTTCTTCAGCCGCCTGTTCGGCAGTGCGCCGAGCAAGGAAGAGCGTGAAGCCCGTGCCGAACGCTATCAGGTTCGCCTGAGCAAGGTGGGCGAAAGCGTCCAGGTCACCGTCGAGAAGAACATCAACACCGTGGCCCCGGCAGACGTTGCCCGCCGCGTGCTGAGCGTGATTCAGGACAACCTGGGTTAAGTGCGCTTCGCCGTACTTGGAAGTGGAAGCCAGGGAAATGGCACGCTGATCGCCAGTGGCAACACCTTGCTACTGGTCGACTGCGGCTTTTCCCTGCGTGAAACCGAGCGGCGCCTGGCGCTGCTCGGCGTTTCTGCGGCGCAATTGAGCGCGGTGCTGGTTACCCACGAACATGCCGACCACGTGCATGGGGTCGGCTTGCTGTCGCGGCGCTACAATGTACCGGTCTACCTCAGCCGCGGCACCTTGCGCGGCATGCGCAAGCCGGTCGAGGCCGCAGGCTTCCTGGCCGCCAACGACACCTTGCAGTTGGGCGACCTGAGCGTTACCGCCGTCGGCGTCACTCACGACGCGCTGGAGCCGCTGCAGTACGTATTTGGCGATGGCAGCCGGCGCTTTGGCGTGCTGACCGACCTGGGCTCGTATGATACGGCCCTGCTCAGCAGCTACCAGGGCCTGGACGCCCTGCTGATCGAGGCCAACCACTGTCGCGACCTGCTCGGACGCGGGCCTTACCCGATGTTTCTCAAGCAGCGGGTGGGTGGCGACTACGGACACTTGAACAACCATCAGGCCGCGCGCCTGGTGTCGGAGCTGGACTGGCAGAACCTGCAACACCTGGTGCTGGCCCATCTCAGCAGCAAGAACAACCAGCCACAGCTGGCCCGGCAATGCTTCGTCGATACCCTCGGCTGCGACCCGGACTGGCTGCAAGTGGCCAATCAGGATTCCGGGCTCGACTGGCGTGAAATCGCCTAGCCCATCATTTAGCAAGCGGAGCCCATCATGGAAAAACGTGAAGAACTCTACCGCGGCAAAGCCAAGTCGGTTTACAAGACCGACGACGCTGACCGCTTGATCCTGCTGTTTCGCAACGACACCTCGGCGTTCGACGGCAAGCGCATCGAACAGCTCGACCGCAAGGGCATGGTGAACAACAAGTTCAACGCCTTCATCATGCAAAAGCTTGAAGAAGCCGGCATCCCGACCCAGTTCGACAAGCTGCTGGGCGACAACGAATGCCTGGTCAAGAAGCTCGACATGATCCCGGTTGAATGCGTCGTGCGTAACTACGCCGCCGGCAGCCTGGTCAAGCGCCTGGGCGTCGAGGAAGGCATGAAGCTCACCCCGCACACCTTCGAGCTGTTCCTCAAGGACGACGCCAAGGGCGACCCGTTCATCAACGAATCCCACGTCGTGGCCTTCGGTTGGGGCACCGCCGAGCAACTGGCGAAGATGAAAGAGCTGTCGCTCAAGGTCAACGACGTGCTGAACAAGCTGTTCGACGACGCCGGCCTGCTGCTGGTGGACTTCAAGCTCGAGTTCGGCGTATTCCACGGCGAGATCGTCCTCGGTGACGAGTTCAGCCCGGACGGCTGCCGCCTGTGGGACAAAGAAACCCGCAAGAAAATGGACAAGGACCGCTTCCGCCAGGGTCTGGGCGACGTTATCGAAGCCTATGAAGAAGTTGCCAAACGCCTGGGCGTGCCGCTGTAACCGGCAAGTTCACGCAAGCGCCTGATACCACGCGAATTTTTTTCGCAAACAGGCTTTGCCTTTCGGCAAACTGCTGGTATCATGCGCGCCACTGGAGAGATGCCGGAGTGGCCGAACGGGACGGATTCGAAATCCGTTGTACTGGCAACAGTACCTAGGGTTCAAATCCCTATCTCTCCGCCATTACATGTAAACGCGAAACCCCTGATTCTGCATAAGAATCAGGGGTTTTGTGTTTTTGCGCCTGGTATTTGGGAGAAACCAGCTGCTCAAGCCGTTTCGGCCAGTGCCGCGCCTGCCTTCACCGGCGGTTTGATCGAGCCGATGTACACCGCGACGATGGTCAGCAAGGCGCCGCAGATCTGTAGCGCCGAGTTGGCTTTGCCGAGAAAGGCGATGTCGATGAAGTAGGTGATGACCGGCTCCAGCAGCAGGATCAAGCCGGCCAGGCCCAGGCTGATGGCGCCGATCGAGCGGTTGACCAGAAGCCAGCCAATGAACTGCACCAGCACACCATAGATCACCAGCATCAGCAGGGTCTGGCCGTCGTTGATCGCCAGACTTTCGCCATTGACCAGGGCATAGCCCAGCAGCACCAGCGCCGCCCACAGGCTGAGGTTGAGCATCTGTGCGATCTTGTCACCACCGCCGTCAGGCAGTTCGGTGTTGACCTTCAGAAAGTAGACGCACACTGCGTAAGCCAGCCCTGACAAAACGCCATACACCACGCCTTTGATCCCCAGGGCACTGGTCATTTCCGGTATCAGCAACAGGTACAGGCCGATGAAGGCCAGGCTAATGGAAATGATGAAGTATCCAGAGGGCTTTTCCTTAAGCAGGTAGAAACCCAGGAAGGTCATGAAGAACACCTGGCAATTGGTCAGGATCGAGCCGATACCGGGGCCGACGATGTAAATGCTCTGGTGCCAGAGCACCAGGTCGATGGCCAGGAACACGCCGGCAAGGGCGGTGTAGCGGCGGGCCTTGGCGTTTTTTAGCAGCACCGGTTGGCGCCGGACCTTGAGTAGCAGCCAGAACAGCATCGAGGCGAAGAGCATGCGGTAGAAGCCGGCACCGCCAGCGCCGATCTGCGCAAAGGCAACGGCCAGGGCCGACAGGCTGAGCATCAGGCCGCCAATGGCCAGCTCGAGAATTGAGCGATTGCTGTTGGTCGACATGGGCGACTCCATTGATGAGGATCAAGCGGGCTCAGAAGCCAGCAGCACCCACGGCGGGGCAGGCCGGCAGGGCTAACATTACCCAGGGCTTTTCGGGCAGTATTGTAAAAAACTGGACATGCTGCGGCTTGGCAGGGAAGTGCAAGGCAGATGGCTGCGACTCAGGACTTCGTCACATTCACGCGCATACCCGAAGGCGGCGCTGAACTGCTGTCGGCGCGTTTCAGCAAGCAGGCTTTCGGCCGCCATTGCCATGACCGCTATGCCCTCGGGGTGATCAGCGGCGGCGCCGAGCGCATGTATTACCGGGGTAGCAACCACCTGGCTGGCGCGGGCAGTGTGGTGACCATCAGCCCCGGCGAAATCCACGACGGGCTGCCAGGGCATGAGCAGGGCTGGATGTACCGCATGCTCTACCTTGATCCGCAGTGGCTCAACCAGACGCTGTTTGGGCACAAGGGGCATGAGCATATCCATCTGTTCACGTCGGCGTTCGAGCACCTGCCGCCGCTGGCCTGTACCTTCCTCCACCATCACCAGGCGCTCGAGCAGTCGCCTTGCAGCCTTGAGCGTGAAAGCCTGCTATTGGGGTTGTTGAGTCAGGTCTTTGAACGCAGCGGAGCGCTGATTCCTGCAGTCATTGGACGTGAAAGGGAGGCGGTGCAGCGAGTACGCAGCAAGCTTGAAGCGGATTTCGACCAGCAACTGTCGCTGGAACACCTGGCCAGTCTGGTGGGGTTGGAACCGCTTTACCTGATCCGGGTATTCAAGAACAGCGTGGGAATTTCGCCCCACAGCTACCAGATCCAGCTAAGAATTGCCCAGGTTCAGCGTCTGCTGCGGGCTGGCGCGAGCATCGCCGACGCTTCCTTCACTTGTGGCTTTTTTGACCAGAGCCACATGACTCGGGCATTCAAGAAGGTGGTCGGGGTCACTCCGGGCAGCTTTCGCGCCTAGCACTGACGATTACGGCCTGCACACCAAGCGCTGACGCTCATAGTTCAACGCCTTGTCCCGCTCCGGCAGGCTATACGGCGCATTGCACTGGCGCTCGCCCCACTTGATGGTCAGGCTGCCCTGGTCTTCTTCAAGCAGCACCAGCGCCTTGCCGTTGGGGTCGGAAATTGCCAGTTGCTTGCCGCTGGCATCTTCCAGAGAGGCGCCGAACGGGATCATCGCCCCCTGTTCGTCGAACAGTTCGAACTGCACCCGCCGCCCGCTCTTGCCGGTATAGCGGGCAACCACCACGGCGCCGCGGCGCGGTACAAGTTGCTGGGTAGCGTTGTCGATTTCGATGTCGCCGCCCAGTTCGCGGGTGTCCAGGCTGATCCAGTTGACCCGGTATGGTTGCGCGTTGGGGATCACTGCGTAGCCGTTGTGCCCGGTTTCGACGCCGCTGTAGCTGCTGATCTTGGCGCCTTTGACGCCCGGCACCTGGGCCAGGGCGAAGGTTTCGCCGACGGTCTGGCCGAGGTTGATGCCACCTTGGTGGGCAACCACCGAGCCCGATACGTTGAGGTTCTGCGAGTCGTAGCCGCGGCCCTGGCTGTAGCCCAGGGTGATGTCGGCCACCGAGGTGCGGGTGTTGAGGTTGGCCGAGGCGGAGTTGCCGCCGGAGCTGCTGTTGCCGCCCTGGACCGAATAGAAGGTGTCGCTGGTCTCGGACAGGTAGCCGTTGACGCCAACCTGGGTGCTGTCGCCGCCTTTTTGTGTGCTGGTGGTGATGAACGCACGCGGCGCCCGCGCGCGGCTGCCCAGCGGGAAAGACACCGAGAGGTTGAACTGGGTATCGCTGCTTGAGCCGCCGTAGCCGTCGCCCAAATCCTTGGTGCGGGTGACGCCGAGGTTGTAGCTGGCCTCGCCCCAGTTGTTGCTGTAGCCGGCCGAAAAGCTCTGCGAGCCGCCGCGGTTCCAGTAGCGCTGGTCGCTGGCGTTGACGTACAGGCTGCCCAGTTCGCGGTTGCGGCCCATGCTCTGGTTGATGGTCAGGTCGGTGCGGGTCTTGGAGTTGCCCGGGCGCCGCTCCAGGTCGCTGCTCAAGTCCTGGACGTGGTCGGTCAGGGTGCGGAAGCCTTCGGTGGAGTAGCGGTACGCGGCCAGGGTGAAGTTGGTGTCGGTGCCGGTGAAGGTCTTGGCGTAGAGGGCGCGCACACTGTTGCCCTGGGTGGTTTGCCCCAGTGCGCGGCTGCTCGAATGGGTGACGTCGAACGACACCGCGCCCAGCGAAGTGTTCTTGCCGGCGCCCAGCGACAGCGCCTTGTAATTGTCGCTGGCCTGTACACCGATGATCCCGGTGAGGCTGCTGCTGATGCCGTAGGCCAGGGTGCTGCTGAGAATGTTCGGCGTCGCCATGCCGTCGCTGTTGCTGTTGAACTGGCCGGCCGAGACGCTGTATTTGACCTGGCCTTCACGGACCATGATCGGCAGGCTGGAGAACGCCTGGGTGGTTACCCGGCGGCGGCCGTCAGCCTCGACGATCGTGATTTCCAGGTCGCCGTTGGAGCCGGACGGGTAGATGTCGCTGATCTCGAACGGCCCTGGCGGCACGCTGGCGGTGTACAGGATGTAGTTGTTCTGGCGGATTTCGACGGTGGCGTTGGTTTGCGCCACGCCACGGATTATCGGCGCGTAGCCGCGTTCGCTGTCGGCGCGCATGCCTTCGTCGGACGCAAGCTTCACGCCGCGATAGCGCACGCTGTCGAACAGGTCGGTGTCGCTGAAGATGTCCCCGGCGCTGAACTGGCCCTTGATGGCCGTGACGTCATGTTGCAGATAGCTGCGATTGCTTTTGAAGGTGCTCGGGCGACCGGTGCTGCTGGTGAAGTTTGACTCGTTGCGAAAGCGCCAGGCACCGAGGTTGATGCCGTTGCGCAGGCCGAGGTTATTGGCGATGCGCGTGTCGGCATCGCCGGCGCTGCGGCTGCTGTTGTACTGGTAGTTGATGAACGCCGCCGGCACGCCGTCATCCCACAGCGCCGGGTCGACGTAGCCACGGATGCCGCGCTGCATTGCCACTTGCGGCACGCTGGCCGCCAGTTGCAGGCGCGCGGCGTCATAGCGCAGGCTGGCCTGGTCGATCAGCGCCGGCAGGTCGTAGCAGCTTTGCGGGGTGTTCGGGTCGAACTTGCCCTGGGCCTGCAGTTTGTTCAGGTCGATGCCCAGCTGTTGCAGCAGTTCCAGGGTCAGGCACGGTTCGACGCGGCCGGTGGCCGGGTTGCGGTTGAAATCGATGTCACGCCGGCCCACCAGCACTTCGTTGCTGTACAGGTCGACCCGGTAGTTGCCCGGCAATACGCTGTTGGCCGACAGTAGCAGTTGCAGGTCAACCGACGAAGGTGCGCCTTGCAGGAAGGTGGTGTTGAAGGCTTCCAGTTGCTGCTCGTCGCTGGCGTCCTGCGCGGCCAGCACCGGCATTGCGCCAAGCACGGCCAGCGACAGGGCGCTCAACTTCCACAGGCGGGCAGTTGCAGACTGAGCGCGCGCACGTTGGCCGGCGCAATGAGTTGGCCTGTTACCGGAAGATAAAGACATGCGAAGGAACCTTGTATCCCGAATAACGACTGGGCGCGGCGAGGGGCGCAGTTACGCGCAGGATTAACGCCTGGGCATTAACCGTTATTGTTTGCTCGGCGCTTCGGCAGCGGTACTTGCCTGGCCGCTGGACAGTGTCGTGGTGTACTGATTTTGCGCACCGTAATCATTGATGCTGGAAAAAATCAGGCGCACGTTGTTTTCAGCACCCAGGGTTTTAACCGGGAATGTCTTTACTTCACCCGGCGCGACCATGGTCGAGTCCGCTGCCAGTTCGCTTTGTTTGCCCGCCTCAAGTTTTATATCCGCCATCGAGACGTGATAAAGGCTCGGGTTACTGACCTGCAACAGGGTCTTGCCGTTCTGGCGCAGCAGTTGCCATTGCAATTCGGTCGGCGCCATCAGGGCGTTGCCCGGCAAGCCTGCGGGGCGGAAGAAAATCTTGATGCGCTGGCGCACGGCCAGTTGCAGGGTGTTGGCGGCGGCCGCGGCCTGGGGGATTTCCTGGACGTTGAGCCAGACCACCGACTCTTTGTCCGCAGGCATCCCGGCACCTTCGTACAGCACCCGCAGCAACTGCTGTTCACGGGCGAACACCCGTGCCAGTGGCGGGGTTACGGCAAAGGGCACGCTGCGCTGGGCATCGCTGTCGTCGACCCAGGATTGAATCAGCACATCCTGGTTGCCATTGCGCACGGTGACGTTGGCTTCCTTGTGGTTGCCATCAAAGACAATCCGCGTGGCACTCAGCGAAATACTGGCCATGGCCTGGCCGGCCATGAGCATGCCGAGCAACCCCAGGCATGCGGGAATAGAACGACGCAACATGGTGTGTACCGTTTGATTCAGGGTTTTGCTTCAGGGCCAATGGCGAGGCCGGGCGGCCTCGCACAAAGCAGTTCAGGCGCTACGACTTATTCGTATTGCAGGATGAACGGCAGGGTGGCGTCACCGCGACCGGCGGTGGCAGTGCCCGCTGCGCCAGTGGTGACGTAGGCGGCGGAGAAGTTCAGGATCGCGTCACCACCGGCAGCGCCGGTACCGTGCATGTCGCTCTGGATCATGGCGGTGGTTTTCGAGCTCAGGTCGATCAGCGCGCCGTTGCTGTCGAGCAGGGCGATACCGACGTTGGCTGCAGTGCCGGTGCCTTTGGTCAGGGCCAGGACTTTCTTGCCGGTGACCAGGCCCGAACCGCCGCTGGCGGCGTCAAAGATCATCGAGACTTTGGTGCCCAGGTTGCAGTTGACGTTGAGGTTGAAGTCTTTACCGGTTACACGGCCCGAGGCTGGGCTTTCAGCGGTGCCCATGTCCTTGATCGATACAGTGCCCATGTCCACGGAGATCACGCGATCAGCGTTGGCGCCGTCAACCGAGCAGGCGTCGTTGTTGATCACGCCGGTGAAGGTGATCTTGCCGCTGCCACCTTGAACCGGGGTTGGGTCCGCAGCCAGGGCAGCGCCGGACGCTGCAAGTACGGACAGGGTGATAAGGGCCAGTGAGAACTTCTTCATGGTGATGTCCATTTGTATTGGTTGGAAAGTGCTGCATGAAAATGCCAATACACAATAGAGCGGGGGGTGTTTACCGAACATCAGACGATTCTTATAAGGTCTGAGCCCAGCTGGGGCGGGCGTTCTGGCAACAAAGTCTATATCGGCCGCTGACCTTGTTGCCCTGTAACTTAGTTGAAGATACTGCGCGCCAGACAATAAGCCAGTAAGTCCTGGTCACTATTAACATCAAGTTTGCGCATGGCTGAAATCTTTTGTGCGCTGATGGTCTTGGCACTTCGGTTCTGGCTGCGGGCAATATCACTGACACTTTTACCGGCGACAAACAGTCGCAGTATTTCAAACTCCTTGGGTGACAGGGTGGCGAAGCGGTCCTCGATCGCCGCCGTGGTTTCGATGACCGAGGTCTTTGCAGGTTCCAGGCTGCGGTACTGGCTTTGCTGGGCCACGGCCTTGAGCGCCAACTGGATTTCGGTGTGCAACTGGCTCTTCTGGATCACCCCGACCACGCCCAGCTCATGCAGGCGGGTGAGGATCAGGTGATTGGAGATCATCGTCAGGATCAGCACCTGCAGGTGTGGAAAGTGCCGTTTCAGGTAATCGACCAGTTTCAGCCCGTCGCCATAAGGCGAGTCGGCCGGCATGTTGTAGTCGGTGATCACCAGGTCCACCGGTTGTTGCTCCAGCAGCTCGATCAGGCCTTTCGAGCACACGGCCTCGCCGACCACGCAAAAACGTTCGTCACGTTCTACCAGTTCGCGCACACCGAGAAGCACGATCGGGTGATCGTCCGCGATGATGACTTTGAGTTTGTCCATAGTGGCTGTCCGTAGTACCGGTATAGAAGGTTAGGGGGTGTCCATACGGCCGCAGGTAAGCCTGATTGTTGTTACTCGAGCGCATCCACAACAGCGGCAAGCCGGCTCAGTATCTGCTGCACTTCAAGGCGCAGTGAGGCATTCAGCACCGCACCAGCCAGGCGGCACTCAAGCGCCGTACAGTGCTCGGCCAGCTCACTGGCCTGTACCGCGCCCAGGGCGCCGGCGATGCTGTGCAGCCTTTGGGCGACGATTCTACCGTCACTTTGCTCCAGCGCGCAGTGGATCAGCTGCAAGTCATCGCGCATGGTGCTGATGAACAGCGGACGCATCCTTTCTGACAGCTGCAGGCTGTCGCTGGCCGGGACGGCTGCGGGAGCGGTGAGGGTGTCTGGCTCGACCCGCACCGCGGCACTGTGCAAGGCCGGGCGGCAGAGCTTGAGCAGATGGCCGCGCAGGGTCTGCAAGCTCAGCGGTTTGACGATCCAGGCGTTCATGCCGACGGCAATGCAGCGCATGCCCTCTTCGCGCATGGCGTTGGCAGTGACGCCGATGATCGGCAGTTGCGGATCATGCTCGCGCAGGGTGCGGGCCAGTTCATAGCCGTTCATGACCGGCATGTTGACGTCGGTCAGCACCAGGTCAAAGACCTCGGGCTGCCACAGGTGCAGTGCTTGCTCGCCGTTGCTGGCGACCACCGCGGTGCAGCCCAGGGCCTCGAGCTGTTCCTTGATGATCGCCTGGTTGATCGGGTTGTCTTCGGCCACCAGGATGCGCAGCTGCAGATTGTCGGTCTGCTGCTGCGCGGCCTGCTGCGATGCCTGCGGCGCGCCCAGGCGGGCCATGCCCACCGCATCAGCGATGGCGCGCAGGTTGTGCAGGTCGACATTCCAGCCCTGCCCGGTGTATTCCGGCGGGTTGCGCCCGCCGGCCGTGCACAGCACCCTTGGCCCCGGCCAGGCCGGGGCGTTGGCCGCTGGCAGTGCGTCAACCAACACCGCCGGGGCATGCTTGGCTACCAGTGGCTGGGGGGCCAGGGCTGCGTGTACGCCCAGGCGCATGAGCCAGTCGACCAGCGATTGCGCCAGCTCCTGCACCGGGGCGCGCACGTAAACCGGCATCGACGCGGCTGCAGCTGGCGCGCTGCTGGTGGCATGGCCTGCCAGCACTGGCAAGCTCATGCGCAGGGCGAAGCTGCTGCCCAGCCCCGGTTCGCTGACCACTTTCAGTTGCCCGCCCATCATTTCGCTGAGCCACCAGCAGATCGGCAGGCCCAGGCCGGCGCCACCTTCGCTGCAGGCGTCCTGCACCTGGTAGAACAGCTCGAATAGCTTGGCCTGCTGCGCCGTGGAGATGCCGATGCCGGTGTCGGTGACCTGCCACTCCAGGCTGACCTTGTCATCTTCTCGCGCCAGCACCCGGGTGCGCAGGACCACGCGGCCGGTGTCGGTGAACTTGATGGCATTGCTCAACAGGTTGTTGAGGATCTGTCGAATGCGCATCGGGTCGCCGAGCAGGCGCTCGGGCAGCGCGGCGTCGGTGCAGGCATAGAGCTGCAAGCCCTTGCGCTGGGCGAAGGCGGCGTAGGTGTGCAGGGTGTCTTCGATCAGGTCCAGGGGGCAGAACTCGATGGCTTCGATCGCCATCTGCCCGGACTCGATCTTCGACACGTCGAGCACGTCGCTGATCAGCTGGAACAAAGTCGCCGACGAGCGCTGGATAGTCTGCAGGTATTCCTGCTGGCGCGGCTCCAGGCGGGTCAGGCCGAGCAGTTCGAGGGTACCGAGCACGCCGTACAGCGGGGTGCGGATTTCATGGCTCATGGTCGCCAGGAACAGGGTCTTGGCTTCGTTGGCGGCATCGGCGGCGCGCCGCGCTTCTTCCAGGGCCGTGGCGTCCTCGATATGCCGGGTGACGTCGTTGAAGGCATACAGGCGCACATCCTGGCCCTGGTAGCGGGTCGAGACAAAACCTACCTGCAGGTGCCGGCCGTCGATTTCCAGGTAGGTTTCACCTACCTCGCCCTGGTCGGTGCGCCGCTCCAGGGCGCTGATCAGCTTGGCGCTGCCCGGCGACTGTTGGGCCCGCTGGTTTTCCATCAGCACCTGGTTGTCGGCGCGGCGCACCACGCACAGGCCGGTGGGCGCGGTGTCGATTACCACGCGGCTGAAGGCTTCACTCTCGGCGATGCTGGCATGCGCCTGGCGCGCCGGCAGGATCACCTGGCGGCGGTACCAGCGATTGGCGCCCCAGCCCATGGCCACAACTGCGAGCAGCAAGGCGCCAAGGCTTGCCAGCGGCCACAGGGCATAGCCGAAGAAGCTGCGGTAGTTGAGGGCATAGACCGCCGTCCACCCCGGGCCGTTGTGGTTGACCAGCTTGAACACCAGGCCTTCGGGCTTGAAGTTGATCCCTTCATGCAACGGCGATTCTGGCCACAGCGCACCGATCAGCACCTGGCCGGAAGGTGCCACCAGGGTGAAGTGGTCATAGATAGACCACTCCATGATGCGTTCGTAGTCGTTGGCCAGGGACAGGTCGAGGATGCTGGCGATCATCACCCGCGTATCGGCGCCCTTGATGTGTATCTCGTCCGCCGCCAGCTGGATGCCGATGTACGCCAGCATGCGCGCCGGGCCGGGGCTGGTGGCGCTCGGGCCATAGTGTTGCCAGCAGACTTCACCTTCGCGGAGCAGCTGATGGTCGCGTGGCAGGCGATCGATCACGGTCCTGACAATGTCGACGAAGGTTTCGTTGTGCGGGACAGTCTTGCCCCCTGCATGGCCGGCGGCTGGCACGGTGATGTCGAAGTTGCCGTGCTGGTTGAACAGGAACACATGCGGCGACTGGTAGTGCGAGGTCGACCAGAAGGCGCTGTAGAAGCTCGCCAGGTGCGCGCCGAGGGAGAAGATCTTGGCGTATTCGCTGGCAGCGATTTTCTCCGGGTCGATTTTGGCGCTAAAGGGCATGGAGTAGGAAAACTCCTGGCCCTGATAGATATTCGGACCTTCTTCCGGCAAGGCTTTGAGCAAGCGCACCTGGGTATGCTCGTCCTTGAGCAGTTCGCCCTGGTGGCTGCGCTGGGCCAGGCTGCGCAAGAACACTTCCTGCTCGCGGATGTTTTCCATCAGCCGGGCAAAATGAAAGCGCACGTTATCGTGCTGCTCTTCGATCAGGCGCTGAAACGACCAATAGCTGGTGCCGACCAACAACAACGCCAGGCCCAGCAGCACCATCAGCCCTTTGTTCAGACGCAACGAACTGCGGGTGAGTTTTTCCAGCAGGGCGTTGTCGTGCTTCATCAGGAACTTCCGCAGTATCGGTAATGGTGGCTGGATGGAGTGTACCTCTGCTGGCAGTTCAAGGGCGCTGCGGCCACTCAATAGAAGGTGGCCGGCCCGTCATTGGTGAGCAGTTGCTGGAACTGCTCGGACGACACCGCATGGGAAATCAGAAAACCCTGGGCCTGGTTGCAGTCGATCTTGCGCAACAGGGCCAGCTCCTGGGGCGTCTCGACCCCTTCGGCGACCACCGTCAGCCCCAGCTTGCGGCCCAGGGCGACGATGCTGGTCAGCGCCGAGGTCATGCTTTCGTTTTCATGGCAGCCCTGGACCAGGGCGCGGTCGATCTTGAGCTCGGTGAACGGTGTCGAGACCAGGTTCATGTACGAGCTGTAGCCCTTGCCGAAATCATCCTGGGACAGGCCGAAGCCTTTGATGCGCAAGCGGCAGGCGCCGGCGTAAAAATTACTGATGTCCTGGGGCACCGAGCACTCCATCAGCTCGAAGCAGATTTTGCCGGGGATGCCCTGGTGATGCAGGACGAACTCCAGCAGGCGGTCGGCCAGGTCATGGCTGTTGAGCAGGTGGGTCGGCAGGTTGATCGATACCGGAATGTCATACCCTTGCTGGCGCCAGCGCGCCTGGGCGTGGATCGCCTGCTTGAGCATCAGCCACAGCAGGCGCTCTTCCAGTTCGAAGGTCTTGAACGCCGGCAGGAACGCGCCGGGCAGCAGCACGCCTTGCTCCGGGTGCATCCAGCGCACCAGGGCTTCGGCGGCAACGATGCGGCCGTTGCTGAGGGATTTTTTCGGCTGGAACCAGGCCTGGAACTGGCCGTTGCTCAGCCCATGGATAAGCGCCTGGTAGTCGAATTGCGCCACCGCCGGCGGCACTGGCGGCGCACTGCGGTTCTTGCCGTTGAGCTGATCGGTGAGGTTGCGCAGGGCATCGGGCTTGACCGGTTTGGAGAGCAGGCCGATCACTTCGACGCCAAGGTTCTTGGCCACCAGGCTTGCGGCCATGAGCATGCGCTTGGAGGCGGCGCTCATGATTGCCAGGTCCGGCTTGCTGCGCAGCCTGGCCAGGCCCTGGATGAATTGCACGCCGTCCATGCCCGGCATCAGCAGGTCGGTCAGCACCAGGTCGAAGTCACGCCGCTGCAGGTGTTCCAGTGCTTCCTTGCCGTCCTGGGCCGCTTCGAAATGGAAATCGCCCAGTTCGCTGAACAGGTGCTGCAAGTACATGTGCTGGAACGGGTGGTCCTCGACGATCAAGATGTTATAGGGCTTCATTAGAGGTCTCTTGATAAGGCGCCAGATAGTTGAACAAGGCCCGCAACGCGAAAGGCTTGACCAGGCAATGATTCATTCCGGCTGCAAGGCATAGTTCGGCTTCGCCGCGCATGGCATTGGCCGTCGCTCCGATGATCGGGATCGAGCAGCCTTGGCGGCGCAGTTCTCTGGCCAGTTCGTAGCCATTGAGTTTGGGCATGTTCACATCGGTCAGGACCACATCGAAGTGCCCGCTTTTCCACAACTGCAGGGCCTCGGTGCCGTCCCCCGCCAGCTCGACGGTGCAGCCGAGCTCTTCGAGCTGATCACGCAGGATCAACTGGTTGATGATGTTGTCTTCGGCCACCAGGATGTGCAGGTCGAGTTTTTGTATTTCGCGCTTTTGCGGGTCATCGGTACGGGCGATCCACAACCCCTGGGCCTGGCGGACAGCCTGGTACAGAGCACTGAGGTGGTTGAGGTTGACCTGCCAGCGGCCGTCCTCCAGTTGCGGCTCGCAGCAGCCATGGGCGCTTGCCAGGATCAGCGGCCCGCTCCAGTCGGCCACCAGCGCTTGCTCGGCGCTGCCGGGGTGCAGCTCGAGCAGCAGGTGGCCGCTGGCGGCATCCGCTGGCGTCGGCCGCCCGACCTGGGCCCGGGCGCCCCAGCGGCGCAGCCAGCCGCTGATCGACTGCGCCAGCTCGCGAATCGGTGAGACTACGTAAATGGTCTCGGGCAACAGGCTGCCCTTGGCCGGCAGGTCGCTGCTGGCCAAGGCTTCTTCCAGTGGCAGGGTCAGGGTAAAACTGCTGCCCAGGCCCAGTTCGCTGACCATGCGCAACTGGCCGTTCATCAACTGGGTCAGGCGCTGGCAGATCGGCAGGCCAAGGCCGGTGCCGGCCACCACGTTGGTATTGCCTTCGGTCTGGTAAAACGGTTCGAAAATGTACGGGTGGTCTTCCTCGGCGATGCCCTTGCCGGTGTCTGACACCTGCCACATCAGGCTTGAACGCTCGCCATCGCGGTTGATCAGCTTGACCCGCAACACCACCCGGCCACTGTCGGTGAACTTGACTGCGTTGCTCAGCAGGTTGTTGAGGATCTGGCGGATCCGCGTCACGTCGCCAATCAGCCGCTCCGGCAGTTGCGGATCGAAGCAGGCGTACAACTGCAGGTTCTTGCCCTGGGCCGCGGCGCTGTAGCCCTGGATGACCTCGTGGACCAGCTCCGCGGGCGAGAACTCGCTCAGCTCCAGGGCCAGTTGCCCGGCTTCGATCTTCGACACATCCAGCACGTCGCAGATCAACTGCAACAGGGTCGCCGACGAGCCTTCAATCGCGTGCAGGTAATCGCGCTGCTGGGCGTCGAGCTGGGTGCGCGCCAGTAGTTCCAGAGTGCCCAGCACGCCGTACAGCGGGGTGCGGATTTCATGGCTCATGGTTGCCAGGAACAGCGTCTTGGCCTCGTTGGCGGCATCGGCCGATTGCCGCGCTTCTTCCAGCGCCGCTTCTACCTGCTTGCGCGCACTGATGTCGCTGAAGGCGCAGAACAGCACGTCCTCGCCGTTGTAGCGGGTCGGCGCGCTGCTCAGGTACAGGTGGCGACCATCGGCGGTGGCGAAGTAATCGCTGCGCTCGGCTTGCTGGCTGGCGAAGGCCTGGCTGATCCAGCCGGCGCACAGCACATCGCGCTCCAGGCCATCGCCCAGCCATTGTTGTGCCAGGGTGTTTTCCAGCACCACCTTGCCGTCGGTGCGGCGCAATACGCACAAGGCCACCGGCGCGGTCTGGATCACATCACGGCTGAACGCCTCGCTTTCGATCAGGGCCTGGATGCGGTTGATCGCCGGTGCGATGAAGCGATGTTCGATGCGGCGCATCAGCAGCAGGATCAAGGTCACGGTAAACAGGCAGAACAGCAGCGAGCCGACCAGTTGCTTCCACAACCCGGCCAGCACCGCCAGCAGGTCGATCGAGTACACCAGTTGCCAGTCCGAGGACTTCAGGTGCTTGCGGATCACCAGGTGGTCGGGGATCCAGCCGTCGCCGACAAAGCCGAAGAAGTTTTCCCCCTGGGAGTTGAGCAGCATCCGCCCCAACTGCGTATCGTGGCTGTTGGTGAACACCAGCATGCCTTCGGAGTTGAGCATCATGAACTCACCGGCGCTCTGGTCATTGAGCGCCGCCGACACCTCGCGGCTGTCCATTTCCAGGCCCAGCCAGCCCGACTCGGCGTCGCGCTCATCCAGGCGAATGAAGATGTACAGGTACGAGCGCTGCTCGGTCTGGTCGGTCAGCCACAGCTCGGCGGCGGGGTAGGGGGTGTTGTCCTTGAGCGCCTGTAGCTGCTCAAGCATGCGCGGCGAAAACCCCGGCACCCCGGGGGCGGAGTTGTACAGGCGCCTGACCTGCGCGTTCGGCCCGGTGTCGACATACAGCAGGCTGACCTGCTTGTCCTTCATGTAGTCGCGCATGCGCTGGGTCAGCCAGATACTCCAGCGGTTGTCGCTGGTGCTGCCCAGTTGCAGGTGCACTTCTTCGCTCGACGGCAGGTAGACCAGGGGCCTTGCCTGTTTCGACTTGCGCACCGCCGACAGGCTCAGGCTCTCGAGCAAGGCCTCGCGGTTGGTGAAGAAAGTGTGCGCCTCGGCGATCGCGCTGCTCATGTAGCCGCGACGCTGGGAGATGTCGTTGTTGAAGGTGAACAACAGGAAGTTGTACACGCCGCTGAAGATGCCGATCAGCAAAACCACGGCGAACAACCGCAGCAAGCGGCGGGCAGCTTCGGGGCTGGAAAGAAGCGGGCTGATTTGCAGCAGGTAGCTTTTTAATCTCATTCGCCGACTCTAGTGAGTCGCGAATGCTGCAGACATCAGACAATCCTTAAACATAAGCCCTGGCGGATGCGTTGGCCAGCCCGCAGGGGCTTATTTGTCCGGTTCTGCGACCTGCTTGGCAAAGCGCAACTTTGCCTATCAGACAATCCTTAAACATTGCGCCGCCCGGCCGACACTCAAGGTATCAACCGTTATCGCAGGAGTGTCGGCATGAATGGTAAGTATGTTGCTATCGCTGCAGGGTTGCTGTTGGGTCTGAGCGGGGCCTGCATGGCCGCCACGCCGGTTGCCCAGGGCGTGATCAATTTCACCGGCAGCATCGTCGAGTCGCCATGCACGCCTTCGGCCCGGGCCGGTGCCTTGAACCTCAGCGATTGCCCGGCCCAGGCCCGGGGTACGCGCATCGAGCTGCAGCAGGTCGTCCCGCAGGCTTCGGTCACTACGCCCGACCATGCGCCGGTCAACGTCAGGCTGGTGGCCGACAGCGGCACGGCCGGGCGTTACTACAACCAGCAGTACGCGCTGCTGGATGCTTCCGGCAAGGCCCTGAGTTCCGGCGCCTACCTGATTACCCTGACCACGCCTTAAGGCTTGGGCGTAAGGGCGTTTGAGAATTGTCTTAGAGTCTCTGCACACGACCAACGGTAACCTTGCCAGTACTTCAGCGAGTCGCAGCGTTTATAAAGACTCGCGGAGCCCATCTGTCAGGTTTACCGAATGTCAAACATAGCATTGCGCATAGTGATCGCTGATCGGCAGCAGGATCAGCGAAGCAAGATAGAAAACATGCTCAACCGCCTGGGGTACAGCCGCGTTGCCCACTTGAGTAGCTTTCAAGCGTTGCAAGCCGCGACCCGGGCACAGGGCACACCCTTCGACCTGTTGATCGTCAACACGGTGCTGGTGCCTTCCCGGCAGTTCAACCTGTTGAAGTTCTGCCACGACAACCCGCGCATCCGCCATGCGCTGATCTATGAAGGGCAACGCGCCGATTGCTCGCGGGTCTCGGTGCCGGTCAATGCCAGGATTCAACTGTGCCTGTCGCCGGCACCGGACCTCGACTCGATCAAGCGCTGCCTGCACAGTGTCGATCCGCTGTTTGCGCATTAATCAGCGCGCCCACACCCCGCACCCGCTTGGATTTTCAAACGCCAACTGGTAGCGTGCAGCACCTCGCTGTATTGCCCGATCCCTTTCGTCATCGTTGCCTGTCCAGGGCCGACGTACACGAGTACCCGTTGGCCCGTTCAAGGGCGCCGGCGCAGGGCGCATCGGGCGATGCACAGTCATTCGCAAATGGAGTTCACAATGACGCAGAACAGCACCGTGCTGTCCGGAATCCAGCTGGATCAATTCATCGACCGTCTTGAGGTCGAACATCAGGAACACGGTGACGACCACGTGCTGGGCCTGCTGCGCGCCCAGCCGCTCAAGGCAGCCTCGCTGGAATCGATCGACCGTCTGCACGTGCTGTGGGTCAACGCCGGAGACGCCGACGCCTCCAGGGCGGTGCTGGCCGACGACGGCCAGGCGCTGATCGAGGCGACGCCAGAAGAGGCGCGCAACGAACTCAAGGTCAACCTGCTGATCTACCAGCTGCGCCTGTGCAACTACCTCAAAGA
Organism: Pseudomonas sp. 2(2015); assembly: GCF_000955865.1. NCBI lineage: Bacteria > Pseudomonadati > Pseudomonadota > Gammaproteobacteria > Pseudomonadales > Pseudomonadaceae > Pseudomonas > Pseudomonas sp. 2(2015). The sequence goes on along the minus strand of NZ_JYOF01000001.1, from coordinate 111,444 downwards.
CGAGCAAGGCCTGCTGCAGGCCCTCGACGCCCTGCAGCAACTGAGCAACGAGTCGCTGGCGTTCGATATCGAACAGTACCGGCGCTACCGCATTTTCGACGATCTGCAGCACACCACCCTCGACGTTGCCCTCAAGGCCATCGAGGTGCGTCACACCCTGGCGTTGATCAACCCCGGCCGCCATGCCTTGCGGGCCTGGGACGATGCCGACCAGCACCGGCGCCGGGCGCGGGTGCTGGCTGCCCACGAACGTGACGAAGAGGCTCGCGAAGCGGCGCTGGCGGCAATTACCGCGTTGCGCACCGCTGGCGAAGGTCAGGATGTCGACGGCAACGACTGGCTGTGGCTGGGCGATGCACTGATCGAGATCGTGCCGCTGCGCCTGGCGATGTTCGAGCAACCTGTAGTGCAGTTGATCGCCGAGCTGTCGCTGCCCCAGCGCCGCGAGTGGGAAGTGCGCCTGGCGCGCCTGGCGGCGCGCTCATTGAAGGCCCAGGGCGACCTGCCCGGCGCCTTGAAAATCTGTGAAGTGGCGACCCTGGAACTGGACTCCAGCGGCGGTGACAACTTTGTCGAATTCCACTTGCCCTGGTTGCTTGAAAACGGTCAGATCGACGACGCCGGGCAGCGTGCATTCATGGAAATCTATGGCGTTCGCAACCAGATGTGGCCGGGCACTGCCTACTGGGTACACGATCGCCTGCTCGATGCCGAGGACCAGTCGCCATGGTGGCCGCTGTGCGTGATGCGCGCCTGTGATGATCAAAAGGTGTTGGAGCGGTTTGTTTCCGGGCTGCCATGGCGCGACGAGTCGACGCCGTCGATGGGCCCGCTGCTCGATGCGCTGCATGCTGCCCGCGATGACCTTGAGCAGCTCGACAACGTCTTCGCCCAGGCTTTGGAAGAGGCCCGCCGCCGTGCGCCGAACCACCCCTGGATCAACCGCCTGCTGGCAGTGCGTGAACGCCAGGCCGGGCGCATTGACGCCAACACTGAACTTACGATGCTGCGCGAGGCCGTTTCGGCCGGCAATATGCAAGACCACCGCAGCGCCTACAGCCTGTTCAGCGCCCATGCCAGTGTGTTCGGCATTGTCGATGCCTTGCGCCAACCGCTGCTGACAATGGCTGGTGGCATGAACTATTACAGTTTCGCTTGCAACATCGACGACCTGGTCGAGGTGGAAGTCGAGAAGCTCTCGAGCGAGGAAGCAGATCAGGCCTGGTCGTTGTTGCGCGAAGTACAAAAGCTGGCCTACGAACGCGGCCAGGCTCGCATGGAGCAATGCTTCGCCACCGGTCGCGGGCATCGTTACGATGCCTGTGTGCACATGTACTCGATGCTCTGCAACAACCTGGCGATCAACTACCGCTGCTACAACGACCTGCGCATGTATGAGCAGGCCCTGGAGCTGCATGCCCGTGGCATTGCCGCCAGTCCGTTCGCAGAACACTATCATGGCACCCTGCAAAACCGCATTGAGCTGGGGGATGACGCGGGCATCGCCGAAGCCGCCGAACAGCTCTGGCACTTCGCCGCCGACTATGGCTACAGCCGCCACGACCCCGAAGAGTACCTGTTCGAAGTCAGCCGGGCCCTGTACCGCCTGGACCGCGAACGCGAAATCCTGATCTGGCTTGAGCGCGTGCTCAAATGGCAGCAAGAGCAAGGAGTCGCCGACAAGGACCTGGAAATCTCGCAACTGTTCGCGCGGATAAAAGTGGCCACGTACCTGTCGTACAACCTGCCGGAGGCCGCCACCAGCCTGTGGCTGCGCTACGCGCCCTATGTCAACGAAGGTGACATCGCCAGCCTGCTGGGCTGCTCCGGCGATGTGCTCAAGGGCCTGGGGCGCAAGGAAGAGGCCATCGCCTACTACCAGCGCTCGATCCTGCGCAGTGATCCAGACAACGCTATCGACCAGAGCAACAATGAAATCTTCAGCCAGAGCATCGCCGAGCTGCAGGCCGTTGAAAAACCGGCTGGCAAGGCCTGGTGGCAGATATGGAAGTGACACCGGAGCTGCGACAGTCCGGTTACGCCCCGCGCAACGCACTCAATGCCGATCAACTCAAGCGCGCCATTGCCGAGCGCAGCAAGGCCCGTGGTGATGCGCCAGAGGTGGGCAAATGGTTGCTCAACCATTTCTACCGGCACCTGGTCGGCAACTTCGAGCCGGCGCGGCCGATCCTGACCCTGGAGCAGGCGGTCGAGGCGCTGGGGGCCGAACCGCCGGCGTGGGTGGCCAGGCATCTGGGCGACGCCGGCAAACAGTCGCAGCAGGCGCCGCTGGTTTGGATCGATCCGCAGCAGGCGCCACTGCTGGCCGAGGAGGCCTTGCTGGTGGAGTTCCTGACCTCGCGCCAGGGCACCGCGCTGGCTGGCAAGCTCGATCGCATCAACTGCCCGCAGGCGCTGGCGCTGTGGCACAAGGAGCACGCGCAGATGGCCGCGCGGCTCGAGCAGGGCTGGCGCCAGAGCCAGCCCGAGGCCTTGCTCACGCGGGTGACCACTGCTGAGCACGTATTGCAGGAGCTGCGCCCCGAGAGCCCTTTGCTGCGCGCCGAGATGGCCTTTGAAAGCTACGTGATGCGCCACTGCCTGGGCCAGTTCGCCGATCGCCGCGCCCTCACCGGCGGCTACGGCGAGCGCTATGCCGAAGCGGTGGAGCAGCGGCGCATGCGCGTGTTGAGTTTTCGCGACGGCCAGGGCCAGCCACACATCACCATCAGCCTGATCGTTCAGGCCGACGGCACCTTGACCGTCGAGCAGGTCAAGGGCAAGCAGAACCGGCCGCCGGTCGAGCGTTATTACCAGGACTTGCTGCAGTGCCTGAATGCCCTGGGCACCGACCAGCAGACGCCCGCCGACTGCATCGCCATCGGCATCGTACGCACTGAAGCTGGGTGGCTGCGCATCGAAGAGGTCAGCGACCCGACCGCGCAGACCCGCCTGGTGGCCCGTTATCCGCAGCTGTACGAGCGCCTCGAAGCGCCGTCGGCCATGGTCGAGTGGCTGGTGGCCGGGCGTCAGCCGCAGCAGTTCTTGCAGGCTGGTCCGCAAGCGGTGTCGGTCAAGTACGCCACCCGGCATATCGTCAGCAAGCGCGCTGAGCGTCAGCTCAATGATCCGCTGTACCAGACCGAAGGCGTGCCATGGCCGGACATGACGCCGGCCGAGGGTGAGGAAATCCAGGCCTGGCAGGCCCGGGCAAGGTAAGGAGAAACGCATGTTTTTACTGATCGCGGCTGTTGTTTCAGCCTGGTTATTGTGGCGGGTATTGCGACCGCGTGCCGCGCCGTTGTTCAGCCAGCGCAAGCACTGGTCGCTGTTGTTGGCCAGGCCCATGGCCGATGCGATGGGCGTCGAGGGCTTCTACTCGCCGGCCTGCGATCACTTCAACGAGCAAGCGCAGAAGATCGTGCGGGCAGCGTTGCTGCACCAGGCCGGGGTTCGCAGCAACTGCGATGACGAGGCCGTGCGCGCGCACTTCAGCGCCACCCTCGAACAGCAATGGTACAGCCTCGACCTGCAGGCGCTGACGGCCAGCGATGAGCCGCGTGCGGCCATGGCCTTTGCCTGTGCGCGGGTGGCGTTTGTGGCCCGTTGTGCGCTGCTGATGCGCTGGCTCGAGCCTGATCTTGCCTGGCGTGTGCTGCTGCTCAATGCGCAGCGGGCGCAGGACTGTTTCGACAGTTGGGAAGATTTCGGCAAAGCCTATAAGCTGGGGCGCGAGCAATGGGTCGCGGCGTTTCGCGTCGACTCGCTGGGCGAAGCGTTCCACGAGCAGCATCTGCGCCAGTTGCTGGCCCCCGGCAGCGGTGCCTGGGCCGATATTCCCTGGCATACGCCCGCGGCGTTGAGCCCGGCGCTGGCGGGGTAACTGCGCGACTGTTGGTTTCAGCATCCCAGAGGGGCATTGCGATGATCGGCTTCACCTTTCGCCAGTTGGAGTATTTCGTCGCTGCCGCCGAGCAGGGTAGTGTCAGTGCCGCGGCGCGCACCAAGCATATTTCCCAGCCGTCGGTGTCGCTGGCGCTGTCGCAGCTGGAGGCGAGCCTGGGCGAGAAGCTCTTTCATCGCCAGGTCAGCCGTGGCCTGGAGCTGACCCCGGCCGGGCGCAAGCTGCTCGAACAGGCGCGCGACATGCTCAACCTGGCCTCGGCCATCAGCGGCAAGGGCGAGCAGCAACAGGTGGTGCGCGGGAGCCTGAGCCTGATCTGCTTCCAGGACCTGGGGCCGTACTACGCGCCGCGCCTGTTGAGCGGCTTTCGCCGACGCCATCCGGAAGTCACCATCACCTTGTTCGAAGCCGATCTTGCCGAGGTCAACCGGCGCCTGAGCGATGGCAAGGCGGAGCTGGCGCTGACCTATGACGTGGGGCTCGATGCGCCGATCGAAAAGCGCGTGCTGGCGCAACTGACGCCTTACGCCCTGCTGCCGGCCGATCACCCGCTGGCGTTGCAGGAGCGGGTATCGCTGGTGGACCTGGCCACGGAGTGTTTGATTCTCGAAGACATCGCCCGGACACGCGAATACTTTCTTTCGCTGTTCTGGGCCCATGACCTGCAACCGGCCAGCCTGCAACTGACCCAGACTTTCGAGATGCAGCGCGGGCTGGTCGCCCATGGCTATGGCGTGGCGCTGTCTTGCACCCGGCCGGTGGCCGATTGCAGCTACGACGGCCAGCCGCTGGCCTGCCGGCCCCTGCTGGAAACGGTCAGCCCGCAGCCGGTGGTGCTGGCCCAGTCCAGCGCCATGCGCCCGTCACCGGCGGCGCAGGCCTTCCTCGACTGGGCCAGCGAGCAGCTGGCGACCTGATCAGTTACCCGGCGATCCGGCCAGCCTGACCTGCGCTTGGCGGGCGACGAACAGCCAGTAGCCCAGTGACAGCAGGGCCAGCCAGCCGATGCCCACGTACAGGGCCATGCGCGTGTCGGGGAACCAGGCCAGCACGCCGAAGATGAACAGCATGAACACCACCGCGCAGGCCGGGCCGACCGGCCAGAACGGCACCGGGAAGTGCAGCCGGGCTACCTCCTCGGTGCTCATGCCGCGGCGCATGACGATCTGCGACAGCAGGATCATCAGCCACACCCATACGATCGAGAAGGTCACCACCGCCGCGAGGATAAGGAACAGGTTGTCCGGCGCCAGGTAGTTGAGCACCACCCCCAGCAGCAGGGCCACGGCCATCACCACCACGGTCATCCACGGCACACCGAAGCGCGACAGCTGGGCGAAGCTGGCCGGTGCCTGGCCGTTGTGGGCCATGCCGTACATCATCCGCCCGGCGCTGAAGATGTCGCTGTTGATCGCCGACACCGCCGCCGAAATCACCACGATGTTCAGCAGCGTCGCCGCCGAGCCAATGCCCAGGCCGCTGAAAATCTGCACGAAGGGGCTACCTTCGCTGCCGATCTTCGACCAGGGGTAGATCGACATCAGCACCAACAGGGTGAACACGTAGAACAGCAGGATGCGCAGCGGCACCGAGTTGATCGCCCGGGGGATCACCCGCTGCGGGTCCTTGGCTTCGCCGGCGGTGATGCCGATCATCTCGACGCCGCCGAAGGCGAACATCACCACGGTGAACGAGGCGATCATGCCGCCTACGCCATTGGGGAAGAAGCCGCCATGGCTCCACAGGTTGCTCACCGCCGCCAGGGGCTCGCCGGCGCCGCCCAGCTGGATGCCGAACATCAGCACGGCGGCGCCGGCAAGGATCATCGAGACGATGGCGGTGACTTTCAGCAGCGACAGCCAGAACTCCAGTTCGCCAAACACCCGCACGCTGCACAGGTTCAGCGCGCCGATGAAGAAGACGATGCCCAGCACCCAGATCCAGCGCGGCGTGTCGGGGAACCAGAAGCTCATGTAGACGCCGAAGGCGGTGACATCCGCCAGGCACACCACCAGCATCGAGAAGGCGTAGCTCCAGCCGGTGAGAAAACCGGCAAAGCGCCCCAGGTACTGGCTGGCGTATTGCCCGAAGGAGCCGGACACCGGGTTGCGCACGGCCATCTCGCCGAGGGCGCGCATCATCATGTAGATCGCCGCGCCACCGATCAGGTAGGCGAGCAACACCGAAGGGCCGGCCAGTTTGATGGCCGCTGCAGAGCCATAGAAAAGCCCGGTGCCGATGGCAGAACCGAGCGCCATGAAGCGAATGTGGCGGGTACTCAGACCGCGCCGCAAGGCGGTGCTGTTTTCGTTCATCCCAGGTAACTCCTCGTTGTTTTTATTCTTGGATAGCAAGGCGCCGTAGGACACAGGCAGGGCCATTAACCGGCCAAAGGCGGCGGGCTGACAACCGTCGCGCCATACAGATTGCCTATAGTGGCGCATAGGTAATCTGTGGTTTACCGGCTGCGCGCGGGCGCCCAATACTTTTGTCATTACAACAAGAGAGGTGGTCTGCGATGAATACCGATATCGAACAGTTCCAGCGTGAAGGTGCAGTGGTCTTGCGTGGCGTGTTCCGCGACTGGATCGAACCGCTGCGCGAAGGTTTTGAACAGAACCTGGCCGCGCCCAGCGCCTTTGCCATCGAGAACGTCGGCAGTGGCGAAGGCGGGCGCTTCTTCGAGGATTACTGCAACTGGCAACGCATCCCGGCATTCAAGGACTTCGTGCTCAACTCGCCCGCTGCGGCGCTTGCCGGAGCGCTGATGCAGTCGCGGCAAGTGCAGGTGTTCCATGAACACATCCTGGTCAAGGAGCCGGGCACCTCCAAGCCCACGCCCTGGCACCAGGACCTGCCGTACTACTGCGTCGACGGCCTGCAAACCGCCAGCTACTGGATACCGCTGGACCCGGTCACCCGCCACAACACCTTGAGTGTGGTCCTCGGCTCCCATCGCTGGCCCAAGCCGGTTCGGCCCAAGAGCTGGGCCAGCAACAAGGATTTCTATGGCGCCACCGATGCCGGCTCCGGTGAAAGCCTGTTCATGGACATGCCGGACGTGGAGAACGGCGAATACCAGATTCTTTCGCCGGAGCTTGAACCAGGTGATGCGGTGGTGTTCGATTTTCGTACCGTGCATGGCGCCGCCGGCAACAACGGCAGCAACCGCCGCCGGGCCTTCTCGACGCGCTTCATGGGGGATGACGTGCGCTATATCCAGCGGCCCGGCCGGACCTCACCGCCGTTTCCGGGGATTGACCTGAAGAGCGGCGATCGCATGCGCGAGGACTGGTTTCCGGTGGTGTGGGCGCGGTCTTAAGGGGGGCTGGCAGGAGCGAGCTTGCCTGGCGATGCGATGTGGCAGGTAGATCGCTATCGCGGGTCAAGCCCGCTCCCACAGGTATTGCGGGTTACTTAAGATGGGCGACGATCTCGTCCTTGATCTTCAGGCGTTCCTTGCGTAGCCGGGTGACGGTGTCATCGGCGGCGCTATTGTTCTCGGCATCGACGACTTCGGCGTCTTTGCGGTTGTAGTCTTCATGCAGCTGACTCAGCCGCGGGTCGTGTTGTTTCTTCTCGATGAACTGGTCCTTGGTCAGATTCAAGTCTGCGAGCAAATCGTGCTTGACCGGCATTTCTTCACCTCTCCGGGGTTTGTGGGGTGGAAGTCATGAACTTAGAGGATAGTCGTCTTTGCCGGGTTTCGGGGCTGAGGTAGTCTGTTGCAACATTTGCCCCGCCCAGGACTCCGTGCAATGCCTCATCTTCATGTGGAATACAGCGACAACCTGAAAAACCTCGAGGTCGACCGCCTGTTGCTGCGCCTTAACCACGCCCTGGTCGGCAGCGGCCAGTTCGCCGAAGAGCTGGACATCAAGAGCCGCGCCGTGGCCCTGGCCAGTTTTCGCGTGGGCGTAGCGCCGGTGGAGCGTGCGTTCGCCCACATCAAGCTGGCGATCCTCAGCGGCCGTTCGGCCGAGATCAAACGCCAGCTGTCGGCGAGCCTGCTGGAGGTGCTCAAGGAGGCCGTGCCAGGCACGCCGGGGCTGGACATCCAGCTGTGCGTCGAGGTAATCGATATTGATCGCGATTCCTATTCAAAAGTGCACCTGCCGGGGTAAACAGGCTGGTGCCTGAACACACGCTGAACGTCATACTTAAATAGACGCCAAGCGACTATTTGTTGGCGTCTTTTTCACAAAAAATTGATGACTGGCTACTTAAAGTTCGGGCTGTTTCCAGGTAGTGCCGCAACGGCACTGTTCCCGACGTTTAAATAAGCGAACCATCATGTTCAAGGTCAAACCCCTGCGGGCCGAATGGGTCACGTTGATTGCCAGCCTGTACCTGTTGATCGGCTTCAATTCGTTATTGTGGCAACACCTGGCCTCGGTGCTTGCCACCGATGCCCACGGCCTGCTGCTGCGCGCGGCCTTTGGGGTGATGATCCTCTGTGCGTTCAACCTGGTATTGACCCTGCTGGCCTTCAGGCCGCTGCTCAAACCGCTGCTGATTACCTTGTTCATGGTCAGTGCCGCAGTGGCGTACTTCATGAGCCAGTACGGGGTAATGATCGATGTCGGCATGCTGCGCAATGCCATGGAAACCAATGCCACGGAAGTGCGTGACCTGCTCTCGATTAAACTTTTTTTATATATAACGTTTTTAGGTGTCTTGCCTTCTTTGTTGTTGTACAAGACGCCGGTTTTATACCGTAACTGGGCCCGCGAATTGTTTGGCAAGTTACTCGCCAGTGTCGCCTGTGTTGTGGTGCTGGGCGCCGTCGCGCTGATCAACTACCAGGGCCTGGCTTCGCTGTTTCGCAATCACCATGAAATCCGCCTGCTGCTGGTGCCGAGCAATTTTGTCGGCGCCTCCCTGGGCTATGTCGGCGAGCGCGTTGGCAGCGCCGCCAAGCCGTTTCGCGCCATCGGCGAGGACGCCAGGCTCGACGTCGCCTGGCAGCAACGTACGCGCAAGTCGCTGACTGTGCTGGTGGTCGGCGAGAGCGCGCGGGCGCCGAACTTCGGGGTGCTCGGCTATGGCCGTGACACCACACCGCAACTGAGCCAGGAAAAGGGCCTGATCGCCTTCACCGACGTGCACTCCTGCGGCACCGAAACCGCCGTGTCGGTGCCGTGCATGTTCTCCGGCTTCACCCGCAAGGATTACGACGCCAGCACCGCAAAAAACCAGGAAGGCCTGCTCGATGTGCTGCAGCGGGCAGGGCTGGCGGTGCGCTGGCGTGATAACCAGTCTGGCTGCAAGGGCACTTGCGACCGGGTGGTGTTCGAGGATGTCAGCAACCTCAAGGACCCGGCGCTGTGCGCCGATGACGAGTGCCGCGACGAGATCCTGCTCAAGGGCCTGGACAGCTTCATCGACAACCTGCAACAGGACACCGTGCTGGTCCTGCACCAGATGGGCAGCCACGGGCCGGACTACTACAAGCGTTACCCCAAAGCGTACGAGCGCTTCACTCCGGTGTGCCGCAGCAACGCCCTCAACCAGTGCAGCCAGGAGAGCATCGTCAACGCCTATGACAACACTCTGGTGTACACCGACCATGTCCTCGCTTCGCTGATCGACCTCTTGCGCAGCAAGCAGGACAAGGTCGACACCGCCATGCTGTACCTCTCCGACCACGGCGAATCGCTCGGTGAGTACAACCTGTACCTGCATGGCACGCCATACATGCTGGCGCCGGAGCAGCAAAAACACGTGCCGCTGCTGGCGTGGTTCTCCGACAGTTACAAGGCCAGCTTCGGCGTCGACAGCGACTGCCTGCAGAAGGCCCGTAATCAACCGCTGAGCCAGGACAATCTGTTCCATTCCATGCTCGGCCTGCTGCAGGTGCACACCGCCCTGTACAAGCCGCAGCTGGACCTGTTCGCCAGTTGCCGGCCGATGTTGGCCCGGCACTGATCACAGGCGCGGTAGCGGCGGCAGGGATAGCGGTCGAGTGGTTTCCCGACGATGGCCTGCGCCGTATATACTGCGCGCCATTGTTTGTGGGAGAGCCTTGTGGCCATTGATATTCACTGGATTTGCGATGACCGCAGCCTGGCAGAGCATTGCCAGCAGTGGCGCACGCTGCCCTTCGTGGCACTCGACACCGAGTTCATGCGGGTCGATACCTTTTATCCGAAAGCCGGTTTGATCCAGGTCGGCGACGGGGCACGGGCCTACCTGATCGATCCGCTGCGCATCGGCGACTGGCAGCCGCTGGCCGGCCTGCTCGAAGATCCGCAGGTGATCAAGGTCCTGCATGCCTGCAGCGAAGACCTCGAAGTGCTGTCGCGCCTGACCGGCAGCCTGCCGGCGCCGTTGTTCGACACCCAGCTGGCCGCCGGTTACCTCAACCTGGGCTTCTCCATGGGCTATTCGCGCCTGGTCCAGGAAGTGCTTGGCATCGACCTGCCCAAGGGTGAAACCCGCTCCGACTGGCTGCAACGCCCGCTGTCGGACACCCAGGTCAGCTACGCCGCCGAAGACGCCGTGCACCTGGCCGAACTGTACGAGCGCCTGCGCCCGCAATTGTCGGATGACAAGAACGCCTGGGTGCTTGAAGACGGCGCCGAACTGGTTGCCCAGCTGCGCCGCGAAACCGATCCCCTTGAGCTATACCGCGAAGCCAAGCTGGCCTGGAAGCTGTCGCGTGCGCAACTGGCGGTACTGCGCGAGCTGTGCGCCTGGCGCGAGCGCGAGGCGCGTGCCCGTGACCTGCCGCGCAACCGCATCGTGCGTGAAAACGCCTTGTGGCCGATGGCCCGCACCCAGCCCGACTCACTGTCGGCGCTGGCCAAGATCGAAGACATGCACCCGCGCACCATTCGTCAGGATGGCGAGTTTTTGCTCGGCCTGATCAAGCAGGCCGCCAGCCTGCCGCCAGAGCAATGGCCGCCAGCGGTGCCCGAGCCGCTGCCGATCGAAGCCTCGGCGCTGCTCAAGCAACTGCGCGCCATCGGCCAGGCCGAGGCCGAGCGCCTGAACATCGCCCCCGAGCTGATGCTGCGCAAGAAAACCCTGGAACTGCTGCTCAAGAGCGGCTACCCCAACGGACCCTATCAACTCCCCGAGTCGCTGCGCGGCTGGCGCCGTGAGCGCATGGGGCAGGCGCTGCTTGATTGCCTGGCGGGCGCCGGAGACCAACCATGAAACGTATCTGCTCGATCTACAAGAGCCCGCGCAAGAACGAAATGTACCTGTACGTGCTCAAGGCCGACGGCCTGGAGCGCGTGCCCGAAGGCCTGCTGCCGTTCTTTGGCAAGCCCGTGCATGCCTTCGACCTGGTCCTGAGCCCGGAGCGCCAGCTGGCCCGCGAAGATATTGCCAAGGTCCTGGAAAACCTCGAACAGCAGGGTTACCACCTGCAAATGCCACCGGCCGAGGACGAGTACATCGAGCACCTGCCAGAAGAGCTGCTGCGTCGCAACGACCCGGTCTGATCCCCCTCTTTGTCGCGCCGCCAGCCCCTGGCGGCTTGCGCCGTTACCCAAGGTTGCAATGAACATGCGTGTTTTGATCGCTGAACAGGATCATGCCCTCTACGCTCGGCTGTTGCGCGAGATGGCACCGGACCTGGAGGTCCTGAACAGTGGCGATTCGGCCGAGCTTGCGCGGATGGCCGCCGCCAGCCCGGTGTGGCTGGGCCAGCCGGACCTGCTGGCGACCTTGCTGCGCCAGGGCCACCAGCCGCAGTGGCTGCAGTCGACCTGGGCCGGCATCACCCCGCTGCTGGCTGACGGCCTGCAGCGCGACTACCGCCTGACCCGGGCGGTGGGCATCTTTGGCCAGGTCATGGCCGAGTATGTGCTCACCTACATGCTCGGCCACGAGCGCGAGGTACTGGCGCGCCTGGTCAGCCAGGTCGAGCGCAAGTGGGATGACCGCCCCGGACGCAGCCTGCAAGGGCGCCGGGCGCTGATCGTCGGCACCGGTGATATCGGCCAGCAGGTGGCGCAGTTTCTGGTTCCGTTTGGCGTGCAGTTGTACGGCATCGCCAGCCAGCCGCGTGAGCAGGCGCCGTTTATCGAAGTGGCCGGCCTTGACGACCTGGGCCGTCTGGTCGGCGAGGTCGATTACGTCATCAACCTGCTGCCCGATACCCCGGCAACCCATGACCTGTACGACGCCGCGTTGTTTCAGCGCTTCAACCCCGAGGCGTTGTTCATCAATGCCGGGCGCGGTGTGGCGGTGGTCGATGGCGACCTGGTCGAGGCTTTGAAGAAAGGCCATCTGGCCGGTGCGGTGATCGATGTCTGTCGGCAGGAGCCGCTGCCCCAGCGCCATCCGTTCTGGACTGCCTGGGGCTTGCTGCTGACCGGGCACAGCTCGGCACCGACATCGCCTTCGGCGATGGTGCGCTTGTTTGTCGAGAACCTGCGGGCGTATCAGGCGGGTCAAGGGCTGCGCGGGGAAGTGGACTTTCAGCGCGGCTACTAACAGCAATGCCGGCTCCCGCAGGTTTGACGGCACCCTTGACCCTGTGGGAGCTGGCCTTGCCAGCGATGGGCTGCAGAGCAGCCCTTGAAAACTACAGGCTGAAATCACCCTCAGCCGCCAACTCGCTCAACGGCCGCCGCGGGCTCGGCACTTCCCGCGCCTGCAAGCCTTCGGCCAGGGTCGACTTGTCGCCCAGCTTGCCGATCGCCACTGCCGCGTGCAGGGCGTAGCCTTCGGGGATCTTCAGCTCCTTGCGGGTCAGTTCCTGATCGAAACCGGCCATGCCATGGGTGTGCCAGCCGCTCAGGCTCGCCTGCAACGCCAGGTGTCCCCAGGCCGAGCCGGTGTCGAAGGTGTGCCACAGGGCCGGGGTTTCTTCGCTGGCGCCCGGCGCGGTAAAGCTGGTTTTGGAAATGATGATCACCAGCGCCGAGGCGTGCTGGGCCCAGCTGCGGTTGAACTCGTTGAGCAAGCCAAGGAAGCGTTCCCAGTTCGGCGTATCGCGGCGGGCATAGAGGAAGCGCCAGGGCTGCGAGTTGTAGGCCGACGGTGCCCAGCGTGCGGCTTCAAGGAAGCTCAGCAGGGTGGCCTGGTCGATCGGCTCGGCGGTGAAGGCGCGCGGCGACCAGCGCTGGATGAACTGTTCGTTGATGGCATGATCGGCAACGCGAGGATTTGCACTCATCAATAGTTCCTGAAGTTGGGTAGGTGACCGCTGGTCAAACTACTGTGTCATATGAGCGCTGACAAGCGGTCTGGCAATGGCCGGTGACAGGCCCTAGACTGGCGCCGCCGCGCCGCCGCATACGAATTGAAACAGGACACCCGCGACATGACTGCCAACGCCAATCCATTCTGGATGCGTAAAACCCTCGAGCAACTCGACCCGCAAGAGTGGGAGTCGCTGTGTGACGGCTGTGGCCTGTGCTGCCTGCAAAAGCTTGAAGATGAAGACGACAACAGCGTCTATTACACGCGTATCGCCTGCAAGTTGCTGGACCTCAAGACCTGCCAGTGCAGCGATTACCCGCAGCGGATGCAGATCGTACCCGACTGCATCCAGCTCACGCCGGGCAAGGCCGACCAGTTCAAATGGCTGCCGACCACCTGCGGTTACCGCCTGGTCAGCGAGGGCAAGGATCTGCCCGACTGGCATCACCTGGTGTGTGGCGACCGCGAGCAGGTGCACAAGCAACGGATTTCACAATCCGGGCGCATGCTCAGCGAAGACAGCGTCGATGAAGACGACTGGGAAGACTATCTGATTTTCCGCGCCGGCTGAGCCTCGCAGAGGGTTGTCGGACAGCGCGTTTGGCGGAACAAGGAGTTTCTGTATGCGTGTGCGTTGCCATGGGTGGCTGGTGCTGGGCCTGCTGGCCAGTTCGCCGGCCTGGGCGAAAAAAGTCGATCTGGATTACCACGTGCGCTTGCTGCCAGAAAGCGAGCAGGCCGAAGTGCGCCTGACCCTGGCCGATGGCGCCAGCGTGCGCAGCCTGGACTTCGACCTGGGCAAGGACGGCGCCTACAGCGAGTTCAAGGCCGACGGCCAGTGGCAGCTGCAGGGCGACGATCAGCGTGGCCACTGGCAACCGGCGCCGGGCAAAAGCCAGCTCACCTACAAGGTACGCCTGAGCCAGCGGCTCAAGGGCGGCGCTTATGAAACCCGCATGACCCCGGACTGGGCGCTGTTTCGCGGCGATGACCTGGTGCCGCCGGCACGCCTGGACCAGCACGACGGCACCGAACTGGTGGCACGCCTGAGCTTCGAGCTGCCCAAGGGCTGGAAAAGCGTCGAGACGCCGTGGCCGCGCATCGGCAAGCAGCGTTTTCGCATCGACAACGTTTCGCGCCTGTTCGACCGCCCGACCGGCTGGATGCTCGCCGGCACCGTTGGCACCCGCCGCGCGCGCCTGGGCGAAACCGAAGTCAGTGTCGCCGCACCCCAAGGCCAGGGCATGCGCCGCCTGGACAACTTGACCCTGCTGACCTTCGTCTGGCCACAGCTGCAGGCAGTGTTCCCGCGCAACCCGCCCAAGCTGTTGCTGGTGGGGGCCCGCGATGAACTGTGGCGCGGCGCTCGCGCCGGGCACAACTCCATCTACCTGCACAGCAGCCGTCCGTTGGTCGCTGAGAACGGCTCAAGCCCGGTGCTGCGCGAGCTGGTGCATGTGTTTGCGCAAATCAATGATCGCGAGGCCAGCGACTGGATCAGCGAAAGCCTGGCCGAGTACTACGCCAGCGAACTGCTGCGCCGCGCTGGCGGCATGACCGACGAGCGTTACCAGGCCCTGCAGGCGAGCCTTGAACGCAGTGGCAAGAAGGTCAGCAGCTTGCGCGGCGAACAGGTCGACAGCGCGGTGATCGCCCGTGGCGTGCTGCTGTTGCGCGCACTTGACCAGGAAATCCGCCTGCACACCCACAACCAGCGCTCACTGGACGATGTCACCCGGGCGATGATGCGCCTGAACAGCGTCAGCACCGCCGAGTTCATCCAGCTCAGCGAAAGCGTGCTGGGCAAGTCGTCCGAGGTGCTGCAGAGCAAGCTGCTGCGTTAAGGCTTGGGGTCATTGAGCGCGTCGTTGCCGGTCACCGTGGTGCCACGGGTAGCGGCTTCGGCGTTGGCCTTGAGCGCTTGTAGCTCGGCGCCGCTGCGTTCGATCTTGCTGCGGATGTTGTCCAGGTCGCTGCGGCCGCGCTCGATCAGGCTTTTCACCGAGCTGTGGCCGGTGATGCCACGGGCCAGGGCAACCCCGCCGATGGCCACCTGAATCAAGCCGAACAGGCCGCCACGGCGCAGGCCCTTGCCGACCATGATCACCCCGGTGGCAACCGAACCTGCGCGCTCCCAGCCGTGGACATTCTGATCGCTGGCCATATGCGCTGAATTGGCCGGGATAAGCGTCTGTTTCTCGGACATGATCATTCTCCAGTAGGGGCGATGGTCTACAGCAGACCGCCGGGCAGGGCGGGCTGTTCAGTCGAGTTACTTGAATTTCGGCCCGGAGCGGGTATTCAGGCCTTTGGCCAGGCGGTCGTAGAGCACGACGTTAACGGTAGCGGCAAGGTTCATGCAACCGTTGGTCGGGATGTAGATGGTCTCTTCGCACCAGGCCCGCACACTCGGGTCGAGGGAGCCGTCTTCGGGGCCGAAGATATAGATCGCGCGGTCCGGGTGGGTGTACTCGGGCAGCGGCCGGGCGCCGTCGACCAGCTCCACTGCCACCGGCGTGCAGCCCAGGGGGATGATCTTCTGCAGGTCGTCGATACCGATCAGCGGGATGTCGTAGTGCACCCGCTTGGTGTCGGTGACGAAGTCGCGGGCGCGCTCATAGCGCTTGCCGGTGTAGAACACCGAGTTGACGCCGTAGCAACCCGCGGCGCGCATCACCGAACCGACGTTCTCTGCTGACTTGGGGTTGAACAGACCAATGCAGCTGTACCGTTTGTTCGCCACGTGCCGGGGCCCTTCGCAAAAAAGACGCGATTATACGGGCTTGCCGGCGACTGTGGGCGCTTCAGTCCTTCTTCAGCATCCCGGCCAGGGCCGCAAACGGATTGTGGGTGGCCTTGGCGATGCTCGGGCTGCTGGTCGAGCCTTCGCTGAAGTACTGCTGGTCGGTATAGCGCGAGTGCTCGTTGTCGTGACAGTACAGGCACAGCAGCTCCCAGTTGGAACCGTCCTGGGGGTTGTTGTCGTGGTTGTGGTCACGGTGGTGCACGGTCAGCTCGCTCAGGCGCTTGCCGGCGAACTCACGGGCGCAGCGGCCACACACGTGCGGGTACATGCGCAGGGCCTTGTCACGGTAGCCCATTTCCTTGTCGCGCTTGGCGTCGGCAAGGATGCGGTCTAGCCGTGCGGTGGCGGCGGCAGAGGATGACGAACTCATGGGATTACCTTTTCTCGGGCTTGTTACGGTTATGCCTTGAAGTTTAGCCCGATGGCGGGCAATTCGGACAGGCAAACCGTGCGCGGTGGGAGTAGCCTGTAGCCAGGACCCTCAGGAGCCTGCGCATGCGTTACGCGATCATTGCCGTACTGATCTGTGCCAGCCTGCAAAGCACCGTGGCCGCCGAGCTGCAACCGCGGCTGGCCACGCCGGTGCCGGGGGCGCCGGGCACCGCCACGCCAACGCCCTATCCGCAGGTGACGCCAAGTACGCCGCCGCGGGCCGGTGATGCGCGACCGGGCTCGCCATTGCTGCCGCCGATGCCGCTGCCCGCTCCGCCCAAGGACCAGCCGTTGCCCGGCCTGAGTCCGAACTACAGCAAGGGCAAGGGCGGCTAAACCTGCTGCGCCAGACGCTGGCCGTCCTGCATGCGCAGGCGCCGCGACAAGGCCACGGCCAGGGCGCGGATGATCTTGGCGGCGATCTTCGGGGCGTCGTTGAGCATCTTTTCCAGCGAGTCCTTGCCCAGGTTGAGCAGTTGGCAGTCGCTGGCGGCAATGCAACTGGCCGAGCGCCGTTCACCGTCGAGCACGGCCATTTCGCCGAAGGCACGGCCCTTGCGCAGGGTGGCGATTTCGACCTGGCGCTGCTCGGCGTCGGTCTTGCGTACCGACACCACGCCGTGGTGGATGATGCACATGAAGGTGCCGGCATCGCCTTCGCGGAAAATTTCTTCACCTTCGCTCATGCTGCTGATGCTGAAATAGCCGGCGGCGGCCTGGAAGTCGACAGGCAGCAACTGGTCGAACAGGCCGCAGTCCATGAGCATGTCGCGGATTTCGTTGTTGAGGTGGGTGGGTTCAGGCATTTGCGTCGTTCTTTTAGTTTTGTGGTGTCTGATAATCGCGGGTCAAGCCCGCTCCTACAGGGGCGGGCGGTGACTCAGACAACAAATTTTCCGATTTACACCACGCCCAGCACGTTGAATACGAACGCATACTCCAGCGCCACATCGCGCAGCCCCTGGTAGCGTCCGCTCATGCCGCCGTGGCCGGCGCCCATTTCGGTCTTGAGCAGCAGCAGGTTGTCGTCGGTCTTGGTCACCCGCAGCCGCGCCACCCACTTGGCCGCTTCCCAGTACTGCACACGGCTGTCGTTGTAACCGGCGATCACCAGCAGGGCAGGGTAGGCCTGGGCGCGGACGTTTTCATAGGGTGCGTAGGCCTTGATCCGCTCGTACACCTCGGGTTCCTCGGGGTTGCCCCACTCGTCGTATTCGGTGACGGTCAGCGGCAGTTCCGGGTCGAGCATGGTATTGAGCACGTCGACGAACGGCACTTCGGCAATCGCCGCCTTGAATAGCTCCGGGCGCTGGTTCAGTACCGCGCCGATCAGCAGGCCACCAGCGCTGCCGCCGCTGATCGCCAGTTGCCCGGCGCAGGTAACGCCCTGGGCGATCAGGTGTTCGGCGCAGGCTATGAAGTCGCCGAAGGTGTTGTGCTTGTGCTCCTGTTTGCCGGCGCGGTACCAGGCTTCACCCAGCTCACCGCCACCACGCACGTGGGCGATGGCAAAGGCCACGCCGCGTTCGAGCAGGCTCAGGCGGGCGTGGGAGAACCACGGGTCGAGGCTTTCGCCATAGGCGCCATAACCGTACAGGTACAGCGGCATCGGCTTGCCGACGTCGGCGCGGCGCTGCACCAGGCTGATCGGCACCTGGGTGCCGTCGGCGGCAGTGGCCCACAGGCGCTGGCTGACGTAGGCATCCGGGTCGAACGGGCCGAGCACCGGGGTTTGCTTGAGCACTTGCTGGGCGCCGCTGGCCAGCTCCAGTTGGCGTACCTGGGCCGGGCGGTTGAGCGACTGGTAACGCAGGCGGATGCGCGGGCTGACGAACTCCAGGCTGTCCTGCACGTACAAGCTGTAGGCAGCGTCTGGCAGCTCGACGCGGTAGGCCGGCAGGCCTTGTGGGCGCACCTCGATGATCGGCAGGCCGCCTTCGCGCAGGCTCAGGGTCAGGGCGCTGGCGTTGAGGGTCAGGCCTTCGAGCATCACCGTGTCGCGGTGGGCCACCAGCAGTTGCCATTGTTCGCGGCTCGGCACGCTATCGGCTTGGGCCTGGTACAGGGCGAAGTTGATGCCGTCCTGGTTGCTGCGGATGAACCAGCGCCACTGGCCTTCTAGCTGGCCGTGGTCAGGGTAGTACTCGTGGCCCTCGACCCGCGGCGCCAGGCAGGTGAAGGCCTGCTCGGGATGTTCGGCGTCGAGCACCCAGGCTTCGCTGGTGGTCTTGCTGTTGAGCAGCAGGATCAGCTGGCGCTCGGAGCTGGCGCGGTAGCAGTGCAGAAAGAAACGACCGTCGGTTTCTTCATACACGGGTGCAACGCTGCCGCTGCCCAGGCGATGGCGCAACAGCTTGTGCGGGCGATGGGTGTCGTCCAGCTCGGCGAAGAACAGCGTCTGGTTGTCGTTGGCCCAGGTCATGCTGCCGTCGCAGTCCTCGAACGGCAGTTGCTCGATGGCGCCGCTGGCCAGTTCCTTGACGTACAGGGTGTAGATTTCGTCGCCCGTGGTGTCCAGGCTGTAGGCCAGGCGCTGGTGGTCGGGGCTGATGCTGAAGGCACCGAGGGACAGAAAGCCGCCCTGGGCCAGTTCATTGGGGTCGAGCAGCAGCTCTTCGCGGCTTTCATCGACCGTGTTGGAATCGTCGGCCGGGCGCGGGCAGCGGTAATGGCGGGCGTATTCGTCGCCGGCGGTGGTGCGCGTGTAGTACAGGTACGGGCCCCAGGGCGAGGGCAGCGACAGGTCGGTCTCGAGGATGCGCGCCTTGATCTCTTCGAACAGTTGCTCGCGCAGCGGCGCCTGAGCGGCCAGCTGCGCCTCTTGATAGGCGTTCTCGGCGTTCAGGTACGCCAGCACCTCGGGGGTGTCGCGCTGCTGCAGCCAGGCATAGGGATCGGCACCTTCGGCCTTGCGGGCAATCGGGGCACGGGGAGCGGTGGCGTCTGCGGACATGCGGGGTTCTCTTGGCTGGGGGGCGCCTGCGCGCGGAAAAGTGTTTATCATAAGCGTCTATTTGCCTAGCTTGCCACGGACACCATGACCGAGAACGACTATCTGCTCGCCTGGGGCCTCTACGCCCTTGCCGCCTTGGGATGCCTGCTGGTGGGCTTTCGCCTGACCTCATGGATGTGGCGCTGGTTGCGCGAACCGCTGCGGGTGTTGATGGCGGTGCTGCTGCTGACCCCGACCATTGTCGACCCGGTGAAAGAAAAGTTCGCCCCGGCCATCGCCATTGCCGCCCTCGACACCCTGTTCAAGGTCGGCAACAACGCCCTGCGCGCCGCAGCCGACCTGGCCATGTACGGCATGATTGCCTTTGCCCTGTATGCGCTGTTCGTGCTCATCCGCTGGCCGCTCGAGCGCCGTGCCAGGGCCCGCCGCGAGCAGGCGCAAGCCGCCGCGCAACGTGAAGCGGACGAGCCTGTGAGCGATGAGCCGTTCGCCGCCGAGCGCAGCGACCGCTACCGTAACCCGCCACCTGCAGCGCCGCTGGGCGGCAGTGGCACGCGGGTCGAGCCGCGCCTGTAGCCTTTGCCCGGAGCAGCCAAGCATGTGTGAATTACTGGGCATGAGCGCCAATGTGCCGACCGACATCGTTTTCAGCTTCACCGGGCTGATGCAGCGCGGCGGGCGCACCGGCCCGCACCGTGACGGCTGGGGCATCGCCTTCTACGAAGGCCGTGGCCTGCGCCTGTTCCAGGACCCGGCGGCGAGCTGCGAGTCGGAAGTCGCCAACCTGGTGCAGCGCTACCCGATCAAGAGCGAGGTGGTGATCGGCCACATTCGCCAGGCCAACGTCGGCAAGGTCTGCCTGTCCAACACCCATCCGTTCGTGCGCGAGCTGTGGGGGCGCAACTGGTGCTTTGCGCACAACGGCCAGCTCGGCGAGTTCAAGGGCCAGGCGACCTTCTATCGGCCGGTTGGCGACACCGACAGCGAAGCGGCGTTTTGCGACCTGCTCAACCGCGTGCGCGAAGCCTTCCCCGAACCGGTCGAGGTCGAGCAATTGCTGCCGGTGCTGGTCGAGGCCTGCGCCGAATACCGTGGCAAGGGCGTGTTCAACTGCCTGTTCAGCGATGGCGACTGGCTGTTCTGCTTCTGTTCGACCAAGCTGGTGCACATCACCCGCCGAGCGCCGTTTGGCCCGGCACGGCTGAAGGACGTCGACATGATCGTCGACTTCCAGGCCGAAACCACCCCTAACGATGTGGTCACGGTGATCGCCACCGAGGCCCTCACCGAGAACGAAACCTGGCATCGCTACGCACCTGGCCAGTGGGCCCTGTGGCGCCGTGGCGAATGCATCGCCGAAGGCCAGGCCAGCTAAGGATCAGCCCATGTTCAGAAGTTACCTGCGCTTGCTGTTGTTTACCTGCGGTTTGCTGGTCGGGCTGCAGGTGCCGGGCTATATCGTCGATTACAGCCAGCGGGTCGAGGCGCACCTGCTTGAATCACGCGAAGGCCTCAAGGGTTTTGAAGACACCGCCAAGCGCTTCTTCAACGGCGACCTGCAGGCCTTGGTGCGCCATTACCGCAGCAGCGACGACCCGGTGTTCACCAGCGATGCCAACAGCATCGAGAGCCTGTTGATCCGCAATCGCCAGTTCGAGCAGGAATGGCAGATCGTGCAGGGCCCGTGGCTGGCGAAAACCTGGCATGTGCTGGTTACCGCCAACCCGCAACTGCGCGAAGAAACCCTCAACGGTTACCGCTACCAGATTCTGCTTAACCCCGAGGCCCTGGCCTGGGGCCTGAGCTGCGCGCTGCTGCTGGCGCTGGTGGTCGAAAGCCTGCTGCTGTTGCTCGGCTGGGTGGCCCTCGGCGGGCGGCGCAAGGCGGTGCAGGAGAGCTGGCGCTAAACCAGCACGATGCGCTGCGGCCCGGCATCGCGGGCGTAGCGCTCCAGCACGTTGCGGCACAGTTGCACCACCTCGTCGACCAGCTCGACGCCGGTCTGCCAGGCCACCACCAGCTCCAGGCTCGGTGGCTGCCGGGCCAGCGGCAGCAGGATCAGCTCGCCACGGGCCAGTTCCTCGCTGACCAGCGCCGGTGGCAGGGCGCCAATACCAAAACCATCACGCAACAGCCGGGTGATCGCCGCCACCGAGTTCACGCAGTTCAGCCGTGGCGCGCCGACCCCTTCGGCCTGCAGCAGGCTGAGCACTTCCTGGTGCGGGCGGGAATTTTTCGAAAAGGTCACGATGCGCTCGCGGGCCAGGTCCGCCAGCGAGGCGTAGTCGCGGTTGTAGATTGACTGGCTGGCGACGATCCAGCCCATGGGGTAGCGCGCCAGGTCCAGGCTGCGGATGCTTTCCTGGCGCAACAGGTCGGTTTGCAGGATTACATCGAGAAAGCCTTTTTGCAGTTGTTCGCGCAAGTTAAGCGCTGTATCGGCGATCAACTCGATTTCCACCTGCGGGTAGCGCTCCATCAACTCCGCCACCAGCGGGCTCATCCAGGTGTGGATTACCGTGTCCATCACGCCGATGCGAATCCGCCCGACCTTGGCCCGGTCGCTGTCCAGCGATTGCTTGAGGGCCTTGGCGGTGTCGAGCATCTGTTCGGCGTACTCGAGCACCTTGCTGCCTTCCGGGGTCAGGCTCACGCCGCGTGAGTCGCGCAGCAGCAACCTGACCCCGAGATCGGCCTCAAGCGCGGCGATGCGGCTGGAGATCGAGGCCTGGGTGGTGAAGAGCTTTTCGGCGGTCAGGCGAAAACTCTTGAGGCGGGCAACCCAGACGAAGGTTTCGAGGAATTTGAGGTTCATGGCGCGCTCACTGATCAAGTTTTTCTTATGCCAGACAGCTGGTTTTTCTC
Source organism: Pseudomonas sp. 2(2015) (assembly GCF_000955865.1). Lineage (NCBI taxonomy): Bacteria > Pseudomonadati > Pseudomonadota > Gammaproteobacteria > Pseudomonadales > Pseudomonadaceae > Pseudomonas > Pseudomonas sp. 2(2015). The sequence continues at coordinate 89,325 of NZ_JYOF01000001.1, read as the reverse complement.
GTTGGACGACAACCTGCGGGCGTCGAAAAATGATCCTCAAGCCGCGACACATGTTGTCGTCGTTAAAACAATACCAACAAGCTGAGGCAACCATGAACCCATCGGGCGTGCAGCAACAGGTCAAAGCCAGGTCAGTGGCGGGGCCATTCGACTGGTACCGCAACATCAACAAGCAGGAACGCCGGACCTTCTGGAGCTGCAAGATCGGCTACGGCCTCGATGGCATGGACACGCAGATGCTCAGCTTCGTCATCCCCACCCTGATCGCCCTGTGGGGCATCAGCACCGCCGAGGCCGGGTTGATTCACACCAGCACCCTGATCGCCTCGGCCTTGGGCGGCTGGATCGCCGGTATCCTTTCCGACCGCATCGGCCGGGTGCGCACCCTGCAATTGACGGTGCTGTGGTTCGCCTTCTTCACCTTTCTTTGCGGTTTTGCCCAGAACTACGAGCAGTTGTTGATCGCCCGCACCCTGATGGGCTTCGGTTTTGGCGGCGAATGGACCGCCGGCGCCGTGCTGATCGGCGAAGTGATCCGCGCCCAGGACCGTGGCAAGGCAGTGGGCATGGTGCAGTCCGGCTGGGCCATCGGCTGGGGCCTGACGGCGATCCTGTATGCCGTGCTGTTTTCGCTGTTGCCGCCGGAAGATGCCTGGCGCGCACTGTTTTTGCTGGGCATCGTGCCAGCGGTGTTCGTGATTTTCGTTCGCCGCCTGGTCAAGGACCCGGAGATCTACCAGCAGGCCAAGGCCGCGGAAAAGACCGCAGCGCCGTCGCACTTCTATGAAATCTTCGCCCCGGGCATGCTCTTCACCACGATCCGCGCCTCGCTGCTGACCACCGGCGCCCTGGGCGGCTACTACGCCATCACCTCGTGGCTGCCAACCTTCCTCAAGAACGAGCGCGGCTTGAGCGTACTGGGTACCGGCGGCTACCTGGCGATGGTGATCTTCGGCTCCTACATCGGCTATGTGATCAGCGCCTACCTCACCGACCTGCTGGGCCGGAAAAAGAACTTCATCCTCTTCGCCGTCGGCTCGTTCATCATTGTCCTGCTCTACACCCAGATGCCGGTCAGCGACGGCGTCATGCTCTGGCTGGGCTTCCCCCTGGGCTTCTTCGCCTCGGGGATCTTCAGTGGCATGGGCGCGTTTCTCACCGAACTCTTCCCCACCCGCATCCGCGGCTCGGGCCAGGGCTTTTGCTACAACATCGGCCGCGCGCTGGCGGCGTTCTTCCCGCTGCTGATCGGCTTGCTGAGCCAGAAGATTCCCTTGGGCCTAGGCATCGGCGGATTTGCCGCAGTGTCCTACGGAGTGGTAATTCTGGCAGCCTTGAGCCTGCCGGAAACCCGCGGCAAACAATTAGAAGCCCATTAAGGCCGAGCCTGAAGGAGTGTCACACGTGAGCCGCCTGTTATTGAATTGCGATATGGGTGAAAGTTTTGGCAGCTGGACCATGGGCCTGGATGCCCAGGTCATGCCTTATGTTGATTGCGCCAACATTGCCTGCGGTTTTCATGCCGGCGACCCCGGGATCATGCGCAAGACCGTGGCCCTGGCCGTGGCCAGCCAGGTGCGCATCGGCGCCCATCCGGCCTACCCGGACCTGGCCGGCTTCGGCCGCCGCTCCATGGCCTGCAGCGCCGAAGAGATTCGCGACCTGCTGCATTACCAGATCGGCGCCCTGGACGGCATTTGCCGTACCCAGGGTACCCGGGTTGCCTACGTCAAACCCCACGGCGCGCTGTACAACGACATGATGGCCGAGCCGCTCAAGCTGCGTGCCGTGCTCGAAGCCGTGGCCGCCTATGACCGGCAACTGCCGCTGATGCTGATGGCCACCGCCGACAACAGCGCGGCCCAGGCCTTGGGCGATGAGTACGGTGTAACCCTGTGGTTCGAAGCCTTTGCCGACCGCGCCTACGACGCCAGCGGCCACTTGCTGTCGCGGCGCTTGCCGGGGGCGGTGCACCATGATCCGGCGATGATTGTCGAGCAGGCCCTGCGCCTGGCCCGCGGCGAGGCGCTGAGCGCCAGCGATGGCAGCGCGTTGCTGCTGCAGGCCGATACCCTGTGCGTGCATGGCGATAACGACAGCTCGATCGCCGCCGTGCGGCAGATCCGTCAGGCCCTCGATGCCCAGGCGGTGCCATGAATTACCATATTGAAGTAGTGGCCATCGATAGCCTGATGGTGCGCCTGTTCGACCAGATCGATGAAGGCAACATGCCCTGGCTGCTTGCCGCCAGCCAGCGCCTGCGCAGCGCCTTTGCCGGGCGCCTGGTCGACCTGGTGCCGTCCTATACCACGCTGATGGTGCAGTTCGACCTGCTCCAGTTGTCGCCGGCCGAGGCCCAGGCCTGTATTCGGCAAGCGCTCACCGACTTGCAGCCGGACCCTGGCAGCGCAGGCCGCCAGCACGAGATTCCGGTGTGGTATGACCCGAGTGTCGGCCCGGAGCTGCAACTGCTGGCCGAGCGTTGCAACACATCGGTGGCCGACATCATTCGCCGCCACAGCGAGCGTGAGTACCAGGTGTTCGCCCTGGGCTTTGCCCCCGGCTTCGCCTTCATGGGCCTGGTCGAACAAGCCCTGGCCGCGCCGCGCCTGGCCACCCCGCGCAAACGCGTGGCGGCCGGCAGCGTGGGCATTGCCGAGCGCCAGACCGCCGCCTATCCGGCAGTCTCGCCTGGCGGCTGGAACCTGATCGGGCGCACCCCGAGCAAGCTTTTTGACCGTCAGCGCGACGGCTACAGCTTGTTGCAACCAGGCGACCGGGTGCGCTTCGTGGCGGTTGAGCGCGCCACCTTCATCAACCTGGGCGGCGACGATACCCCGCTGGAGGTCCAGGCATGAGCCGCTTGTCGATCGAGGCCAGCACGCCGCTGTGCCTGCTGCAGGATGCCGGGCGCTTTGGCGTGCGCCACCTGGGCGTGACCCAGGGCGGGGCGCTGGACTGGGTGTCGATGCGCTGGGCCAACTGGCTGCTGGGCAACGCGCCCGAGGCCGTGGTGGTCGAGGTCACCCTCGGTGGTTTCAGCCTGATTGCCGAGCAGGACTGTTGCCTGGCCCTGGCCGGCGCCGACCTCGACGCACGCCTCGATGGCCAGCCGCTCAAGCCCTGGCGCAGCTTCAGCATGGGCAAGGGCCAGCGCCTGCGCCTGAATGCGCCGCTGCATGGCGCCCGTGCCTACATCGCTGCGCCGGGTGGCTTCAAGGCGCCGCAGGTACTGGGCAGTTGTGCCAGCGTGGTACGTGAAGCGCTCGGCGGGCTGGATGGTTTGGGCTCGCCGCTGGCCAAGGGGCAAGCGCTGGAATACGCCGGTGTGGCAGCGGCGCTCAAAGAAGTGCCGGAGGCGTTGTGGCCGGACTTTACCGACAGGTCGCCGCTTGATCTGTTGCTCGGCGCGCAGATCGGCGATTTTAGCGGCACGAGCCTGTTCGAAGCGTTCAACCGTGACTGGACCCTCGACAGCCGGGCCGATCGCATGGGCATTCGCCTGTTGGGGCCGGTGTTGCAGTACCAGGGCCCGGCGATGATCTCTGAAGGTATCCCTTTAGGCGCGGTGCAGGTGCCGCCGGACGGCCAGCCGATCGTGCTGCTCAATGATCGCCAGACCATTGGTGGCTATCCACGCTTGGGCGCGTTGACGCCGCTGGCCCTGGCGAGGATGGCGCAGATGCTGCCGGGGAGGGTGGTGCGCTTTCGGCCGGTGGTGCAGGAGATGGCGTGGCTTGAGCAGCGGGCGTTTCTTGAAAGGTTTGTTGGCTGAGCGGGCCTCATCGCTGGCAAGCCAGCTCCCACAGGTGAATGCAAACCTCTGTGGGAGCCGGCCTTGCCGGCGATGGGGCGCGTAGCGGCCCCGTGTCTACTTGGACAAAAACCGCATCCCTTCTTCCAGCCCACGCAAGGTCAGCGGAAACATCCGGTCCTCGACCAGCTCACGCACGATGTTGGTCGAGGCGGTGTAGCCCCAGGTGTCCTTGGGGTAGGGGTTGATCCAGATAAGCTTCTTGTACTTCTCCATGAAGCGCTGCATCCACACGTAGCCGGCTTCCTCGTTCCAGTGCTCGACGCTGCCACCGGGCTGGGTGATCTCGTAGGGCGCCATGGCCGCGTCACCGACGAACACCACCTTGTAGTCGGCGCCGTACTTGTGCAGCAGGTCCAGGGTCGAGGTGCGCTCGGAGGTGCGGCGCAGGTTGTTCTTCCACACCGACTCGTAGACGAAGTTGTGGAAGTAGTAGTACTCCAGGTGCTTGAACTCGGTCTTGCAGGCCGAGAACAGCTCTTCGCAGATCTTAACGTGGGCGTCCATCGAGCCGCCGATGTCGAACAGCAGCAGCAACTTGACGCTGTTGCGCCGCTCCGGGCGCATCTGGATGTTGAGCAGGCCGGCATCGCGGGCGGTGTGGTCGATGGTGCCGTCGATATCCAGCTCTTCGGCCGCACCCTGGCGGGCGAACTTGCGCAGCCGGCGCAGGGCCAGCTTGATGTTGCGCGTGCCCAGTTCGACCTGGTCGTCGAGGTTCTTGTACTCGCGCTGGTCCCAGACCTTGACCGCCTTGCCCTGGCGCTTGCCGGCATCGCCAACGCGGATGCCCTCGGGGTTGAAACCGCCCGAGCCGAACGGGCTGGTGCCGCCGGTGCCGATCCACTTGTTGCCGCCGGCATGGCGTTCCTTTTGCTCTTCGAGGCGCTTCTTGAACTCTTCGATGAGCTTGTCGAGGCCGCCCAGGGACTGGATCTGCGCGCGTTCCTCGTCGCTCAGCGAGCGTTCGAACTCCTTGCGCAGCCAGTCTTCGGGAATCAAGGCTTCCAGGTGCTGGTTGAGGTTCTCAAGGCCCTTGAAGTAGGCCGAGAACGCCCGGTCGAACTTGTCGAAATGACGCTCGTCCTTGACCAGGATGGCCCGCGACAAGTAGTAGAACTCGTCCATGTCGGCAAAGGTCACGCGCTGCTTGAGGGCATTGAGCAAATCAAGCAGCTCGCGTACCGACACCGGCACCTTGGCCGCGCGCATTTCATTGAACAGATTGAGCAGCATGGCTATTGCTCCCGGCTCAGCGGTTACCGCGACGGCTCATGAAGGCCAGGCGCTCGAGCAACTGCACGTCCTGTTCGTTCTTGACCAGGGCCCCGGCCAGCGGCGGGATGGCCTTGGTCGGATCACGTTCGCGCAGCACCGCTTCGCCGATGTTGTCGGCCATCAGCAGCTTGAGCCAGTCGACCAGCTCGGAGGTCGACGGTTTTTTCTTCAGGCCCGGCACTTTGCGCACGTCGAAGAACACGTCCAGCGCTTCGCTGACCAGGTCCTTCTTGATGTTCGGGTAGTGCACATCGACGATCTGCTGCAGGGTGGTGCGGTCAGGGAAGGCAATGTAGTGGAAGAAGCAGCGGCGCAAGAAGGCGTCGGGCAGTTCCTTTTCGTTGTTGGAGGTAATGATGATGATCGGGCGCTGCTTGGCCTTGATCGTCTCGTCGGTCTCGTAAACGTAGAACTCCATTTTGTCGAGTTCCTGCAACAGGTCGTTGGGGAACTCGATGTCGGCCTTGTCGATTTCGTCGATCAGCAGAATGACCCGCTCTTCGGACTCGAAGGCCTCCCAGAGCTTGCCTTTCTTCAGGTAGTTGCGCACGTCGTGGACCTTGTCGACGCCCAGTTGCGAGTCACGCAGGCGGCTGACCGCGTCGTACTCGTAGAGGCCCTGGTGGGCCTTGGTGGTCGACTTGATGTGCCAGGTGATCAGCTTGGCGCCAAAGGATTCGGCCAGCTGTTCGGCGAGCATGGTCTTGCCGGTGCCCGGCTCGCCCTTGACCAGCAGCGGTCGCTCCAGGGTGATTGCCGCGTTGACCGCCAGTTTCAGGTCGTCTGTAGCGACGTAAGCGCTGGTGCCTTCGAACTTCATGAACCGATCCTCTAACGTAGCGCCGGGGGTACTTGGCCCCTGGCGGAAAAATTGTCATGCACGACTATAACGCGGGCTCCGGGCGAGTGGGAACGCAGACGGCCCATTCAGTCTCTGAATGGACCGTCACTCGGTGACTCAGTCAGCCTTGGGCGGCGTTTGCTCATAACGGGCGTTGAAGGCCTGGACAAAGCCGTTGCGCAATATCTGCAAAAACGCCTCGAAGGCACTGATATCGCTTTTATGCACGCTGCCGCTGAGTTCCACGCGAGTGGCGAACTGGTTCTTGCCCTGGTTCTTGAGCACGGTTTCGCTGCCGCCGACCAGCGCTTCCCAGATCGAGCGGAAAAAGCCCTTGTCCTGGTTCTGAACGTCCTGCTGCCAGTTGAACACATCGACATCACGCAGCAGCGGTTTGATGTAGCCGGTGAGCCGGCCGTTTTGCGCTTGCGCCTCGATCACCAGGTCGCCGTGGCCGGCATTGAAGTCGAACTTGCCATAGGCGCTGGCGAAGTCATTGAGCCGGCGCAGTTCGATACCGGTGGCGCGCAGGCGGAATTTGAAGTCGTCGAAGTCGCTGAACGGGTCGAAGGTGGCGCTGCTTTCGACACTGGCATCGCCCAGCAGGCGGGCCTTGGCGTCGAAGGTGGCATCGCGGCGGCCCTTGCGGTCTTCGACGTTGGTCAGGTTGCGGATGCTGGCATCGAGTTGGGTGGCCTTGAGGTTGACCGGCGGCCTGGAGTTGAAGTTGCGAAAACTCAAGGTGCCGTCTTCGATGCGCACTTCGTTGAGGGTGATCGGCAGCAGTTTTTCCAGCTGCTGGCGCCAGTCGGTGCCCTGGCCGGTCTGTGAACTCTGCTTGCTGGCGCCGTCGACGAAGTTCAGCTGCGGCTTGAGGAAGGTCACCTCGGCGACCACCGCCTGGTCGTGCCACAGCGAATGCCAGCTGATCGAGAGGTCGATCAATGGCGCTTCAAGCAGGGGCACCGGCACCTTGCCACTGGTCTTGACGATGTTCAGGCCGTTGATCTTATAGGCGCCGCGCCACAACGCCAGGTCGACATCGGTGACCTGGCCGCGGTAGTCGCCCATGTCGGCCAGCTTGTCGTTGAGGTAGTTGCGCACCAGCAGCGCCAGGGTCAGGTGCAAGGCCAATAGTAACAATGTGATACCCAGCAGCCCCCACAAGGGCCAGCGATAGCGGCGTTTCATCGGCGGCGGTTCCCGGCAAGGTAGTGATCGGTTGACCCCTGTCAGCCTCAGGGGTTCGCCGGTTGTGGACGCACTGGCGCTGCAGGCTTACCCTTGAAGTTTTCCGCCCGGTGCATAAAAGGACCCCCGCCATGAGCCGTATCTTTGCTGACAACGCGCATTCCATCGGCAATACGCCGCTGGTGCAGATCAACCGCATCGCCCCCCGCGGCGTCACCGTGCTGGCCAAGATCGAGGGGCGCAACCCCGGTTATTCGGTCAAGTGCCGGATCGGCGCGAACATGATCTGGGACGCCGAAAGCAGCGGCAAACTCAAGCCGGGCATGACCATCGTCGAGCCGACCTCGGGCAACACCGGCATCGGCCTGGCCTTTGTCGCTGCCGCCCGTGGCTACAAGCTGCTGCTGACCATGCCGGCGTCGATGAGCATCGAACGGCGCAAGGTGCTCAAGGCCCTGGGCGCCGAGCTTGTGCTCACGGAGCCTGCCAAGGGCATGAAAGGCGCGATCGAAAAGGCCAGCGAAATTGTCGCCAGCGACCCGTCGGCGTACTTTTTGCCCGGCCAGTTCGAGAACCCGGCCAACCCGGCGATCCATGAAAAGACCACCGGCCCGGAGATCTGGAACGACACCGATGGCGCGGTCGATGTGCTGGTGGCGGGCGTCGGCACCGGCGGCACCATTACCGGGGTGTCGCGCTACATCAAGCAGACCCAGGGCAAGGCCATTCTGTCGGTGGCGGTCGAGCCGCTCGGCTCGCCGGTGATCACCCAGGCCCGTGCCGGTGAAGAGATCAAGCCCAGCCCGCACAAGATCCAGGGCATTGGCGCCGGTTTCGTGCCGAAGAACCTTGACCTGTCGATGGTCGACCAGGTCGAGCTGGTCAGCGACGAGGAGTCCAAGGCCATGGCCCTGCGCCTGATGCAGGAGGAGGGCATCCTCTGCGGAATCTCCTCCGGTGCGGCCATGGCCGCGGCGGTGCGCCTGGCGGAAAAACCGGAAATGCAGGGCAAGACCATCGTCGTGATCCTGCCGGACTCGGGCGAGCGCTACCTGTCGAGCATGCTGTTTGCCGACCTGTTCACCGAGCAGGAAAACCAGCAGTAAGTCGCCGCGGCGCTGATCCCGGGCAATAACCGGCGCCGCTGTTTGTTGCACAATCCTTAACACTGAATCCCGGCCCTGCAGGTTTTCAGCGGGGCTGGATCGGTTAATATGTTCGATTAATCCGGCAGCGATGGCCTGATCGAAATTCCAAGGAGTGTTGCATGACCTTTTCCTTTGTCGCCAAGGCAGGTGTACTGCTGCTGTTTTTCGGCAGCACGCTGTATGTGCACCTGCGCGGCAAGGCGCGTTTGCCAATGTTGCGCCAGTTCGTCAACCATTCGGCGCTGTTCGCCCCTTATAACGCCCTGATGTACCTGTTTTCCGGTGTGCCGTCCAAGCCATACCTGGACCGCAGCCGTTTCCCCGAGCTCGATGTACTCAAGGACAACTGGGAAGTAATCCGCGAAGAGGCCATGCACCTGTTCGACGAGGGTTACATCCGCGCTGCCGAGAAAGACAATGACGCCGGCTTCGGTTCGTTCTTCAAGAAGGGCTGGAAGCGTTTTTACCTGAAGTGGTACGACAAGCCGCTGCCTTCGGCCGAGACGTTGTGCCCGAAGACCGTCGCGCTGGTCAACAGCATCCCCAACGTCAAAGGTGCGATGTTCGCCCTGCTGCCTGGTGGCAGCCACCTGAACCCGCACCGCGACCCGTTCGCCGGTTCCCTGCGCTATCACCTGGGCCTGTCGACGCCCAACTCCGACGACTGCCGGATCTACGTCGATGGCCAGGTGTACGCCTGGCGCGACGGTGAAGACGTGATGTTCGACGAGACCTACGTGCACTGGGTCAAGAACGAAACCGAGACCACCCGGGTGATCCTCTTCTGCGACGTCGAGCGCCCGCTCAACAGCCCGCTGATGACCCGCATCAACCGCAAGGTCAGTGCCTTCCTCGGCCGCGCCACCGCGCCGCAGAACACCGACGACGAGCGCGTGGGCGGGATCAACCAGGCCTATGCCTGGAGCAAGCGCTTCAGCAATGTCATCAGCAGCCGCGTGAAGCAGTTCAAGCGTGCCAATCCCAAGGCCTACCGGGTGTTGCGTCCGGTGCTGGCGGTGCTGGTGGCCTACCTGTTGTACCGCTGGTTGTTCTGAAACAGCATCGCGGGGCAAGTCGGGTCGCCGCACCGCCGCTCCCACCGGTGGGAGCGGCGACCCGACTTGCCCCGCGATAAACTCACCGCTATAGTCAGACCCACTTCACCCTCACCGAAGACCTGCTCATGCCAGCTTCCTGCCCAGCCACCGTATTCGCTACCGCGCCTGACGCGGTTGTCGTTGTGCGCGCGAGCCAGCAGCCGGCCATGATCAGTCACTACCCACCACCTGTCAGTAGCGTGGTCGTGTGCATCGTTGCACCGCCAGCGGTGGTAGTGCTGGGCTAAGCGGCCAATCGCTGCGTTCCCACACACCTGCACCCTACTGAATACGGTTGGCTGCCCCTCGCGGGTAGCGCCGTTCGGCTTATCTGCCCGAATTACAGGTGGCATTCATGTCTGTTCTATCGAAACAATCTATGGCCTCGGCGGCCACTACCAGCCTGTTCGTCCTGCTCTGGAGTAGCGGGGCGATCGTCTCCAAGCTCGGCCTGGCCCACGCCAGCCCGTTTGCCTTCCTGCTGCTGCGATCGGCCCTGGCCCTGGCCGGCCTGCTGTTGCTCAGCCCGTTGCTCAAACTGCACTGGCCGCGCAGCCGCCCGGCGCTGCTGCAAGCCCTGGCCACCGGTTGCGTGCTGCTCGGCGCCTACCAGATCTTCTACCTGCTGGCGCTCAACACCCACGTTACCCCCGGGGTCATAACCACGGTCATGGGCGTGCAACCGATCCTCACCGTGGTGCTGATGGAGCGCCAGCGCTCCTGGAGCCGGTTGTTCGGCCTGGGCCTGGGCTTGAGCGGCTTGATCATGGTGGTTTACCAGGGCATCAACCTCGGTGGCGTGTCGCTGGCCGGGATGCTGTTTGCCTTGCTGGCGCTGATGAGCATGACCTGCGGTTCGATCATGCAAAAGCGCATCACCAGCAACCCCATGGGCACCCTGCCGTTGCAGTACATTGCCGGGCTGATGATGTGCGCGGTGTTTGCGCCGTTCCAGCCGCTGCACGTGGAACTGACCGACAGTTTCATCGGCGCGTTATTGTGGATGGGCCTGGTGGTGTCGCTGCTGGCGACCTTGCTGCTGTACCGGCTGATCGCCAAGGGCAACCTGGTCAATGTCACCAGCCTGTTCTACCTGGTGCCCGCAGTGACGGCGGTCATGGACTACCTGATCTTCGGCAACCGCCTGGCGGCGCTCAGCCTGTTGGGCATGGGGCTGATCGTCATCGGCCTGCTGTTCGTGTTCCGCAAGCCCGCAGCCGGGCAGGCGCAGTTGCAAGCTGACTGACTGTACGGACCGCCCGGCAGCGCGCCGGGCGGTTTGCTGTCAGAAGTAGTAGCCGATGTTGATGTTGGTGCGGTAGTACCAGTCGTTGCTGCCGACCGAGTTGGTGCTGGTCCAGCCCGTGCCGTTCTCGGCGCCGCCAAAGGGGTTGGCGTTCTTCGCCCAGGTGAAGTCGACCCAGGCCATGATCGGCATGGCCAAAAACTGCGCGCCGACGGTAAACATCTGCGAGTCATCCCAGCCGCTTTTGTCTTTCATCATGCGGCTGTAGTCGTTGTAGACCTTGATCTTCTTCAACTGGCCAAGGCCCGGGGTGAAGATGTCGTAGCCGACGTTGATCGAGCCGATGGTGGCCTTGGAGGCGATCAGGTAGGCCGGGGTCAGGCCGTTGCCGCCCATCAGCACCGAGTCGTTGCTGACGCCGTCGGGGTTCTTCGGATCGTATTCGTAGCGAATCGCCTGGCTGGTAAGCGTCCAGTTGCCGGCGTTGACGATCGCATGCACGCCGCCGGCCCAGTAGTCGCCATCGTCACGGGTGGTGGCGTTGTACAGCTCGGCTGCGGCCAGCGAGGCGCCGATTTCGGTTTTCCAGCCGTCACCGCTGAAGGTCCTGGCCACCCGGGCGTTGACCTGGTTGCGCTTCTCGTTGTCCTGGCGTGACTGGGTGAAGGCCACGGCGTTGTCGTCGAGATCGCTGTAACGGCCGACTTCTGGCGAGTAGCGGATGCCGCTGGGCAGCATGCGCGGGAAGTAGCCCAGTTGCAGGTCCCAGTCCTTGTCCTTGTAGCTGTACTTCAGGCCGCTGCCGGCGCTGACGCCATAGCCCATGAAAAACGGGATGTGGTAACTCCAGCCGAACTGCGGGTAGGGCTCAAGGCCAAAGGGTTTGAACGGTGCGCCCAGTTGCACGTTGGAATTGGCATTGAAGCGATAACCGACGTAGCCGCGGTCGATCGAGCGCTTGCCGTCGTCCTGGAACCAGTAGCCGATGTCGCTGAACAGTTGTTTGTGGGTGGCCTGGACATCCAGGCGGAACGTATCAAAGAGGAAACGCCCGTTGTTCTCGGTGGTGTCCCAGTGTTCATCGCGGTAGTTGACCCGTAGCGCGCCGCCGATATCCAGCGAACTCTGGCCGTCGTCACTGCGCCAGGCAATGTGCGGGAAGGGTTTTTTCAGCGCTGGCGGCTGGTCCGGCGCCGCCGGGCCGGGCTCGGAAGCGAAACTGGTGGCGCTGCCAAGGATCAGGCCCAGGCTTATCACGTACTTGTTCATATCAATGCCCCGCAAGGTTGAGCAGTATCTCTGGGCAACAGCTGTCCGCCGCCTGGAATCAGGCGTTAAGCGAAAGTCAGCGGTGGCGCATCGGTAGGTTTGTTATTGTTTTATAGGTGGTACGTTGTTTTTATTTGAACTCGAGAGGTAAAGAGCAGGAACTGTGCCAGTGCTGATGAGTGACTGTTGTTTTAATAAATATGATATAAAACAATTATTTATATCTGAAACGCCTTAATTCGTGCCGTGGGTGAAACAGCGTGGTGTTTAAGTAACAGGGGTGGGCAATGGCAGTGCGGTTTAACTGCACAGCGCGCGTTGACAGTGCGTGGGTTGTTTTATCAATGAATAAGTAATTGACTGTTCTGGGGCCGCCGGACCTGCGAAAGCCGCGCAAAAAAAAGCCGGCACACCCGGTGCCGGCCAATTGCGCGTGTTGCAACAGTTACAGATCAAGCACCATGCGCCGGCTCTTGCAGCCCGAGACACAGACCATCATCGATGTGTTCGCCGCCCGTTCGGCCTTGGTCAGCACGCCATCGCGGTGGTCGATGTCACCTTCCAGCACCCGGGTTTCGCACGAGCCGCACACCCCTTCGCGGCAGCTGTACTCGATATCGCAGCCGGCTTCGAGCAGCACGTCGAGCAGGTTCAGCCCAGGCTCGACGTTCAGGGTCTTGCCGGACTTTTTCAGCTCGACGTTGTAGCTGTCCTGGGCATCTTCCGAGGGTGGCAGCTCGGCGGCGGTGAAGCGTTCGATATGCGCATGGGGGTAACCGAGGCTTTCGCAGGTGCTCTCGAAGGCATCGAGCATCGGCGTCGGGCCGCAGCAGTAGAAGTGCGTATCGCCGGGCTGCCCGGCCAGGTAGTGGGTCAGGTCGGGTGCCGCGTTTTTCTCGTCGTTGAAGTGGTAGAGCACCTTGGCATCGACGCCGCTGAGTTCTTCCAGCAGCGCCGCTTCCTTACGCGAGCGGGCGCAGTAGATCAGCTCGGCGGATTTGCCCAGTGCCAGCAACTGGCGAAACATGCAGTAGATCGGCGTGATGCCGATGCCGCCGGCCACCAGCACGTTGTGGCTGGCGTGCGGGTCGAGGGCGAAGTTGTTGCGCGGTTGCGAGATGTGCAGTTGCGTGCCAACCCGCAGTTGCTCATGGACGAACGCCGAGCCGCCGCGGCTGTTGCGATCGCGCAGAATGCCGACTACATAACGGCCCTGGTCGCTCGGCGAGTTGAGCAGTGAATAGCTGCGCACCAGGCCATTGGGCAGGTGCAGGTCGATGTGCGAGCCGGCTTCGAACGGCGCGAACACGGTGTCGCCCCAGGGGCGCAGTTCGACGCTGATGATGCCTTCGGCTTCGTGGCGCAGGGTGTGCACCAGCGCGGTAATGGTAGAGGAGTTGGACATCGGTCACCTCAAGGGCGCAGTGCGCAAGTCAATGTCGAGCCGGGCGCTGGCTTCGATTTCCACCACCAGTTCGGGGAACACCAGGGCGCTCACCTGAACCAGGGTGGAGGTGGGGTAGCAGGCAAAGCCTTGGAAGAAGTCGCGGCGGGCGCGAGCGACTTCATCCTTGTCGGCAATGTCGGTGAGGTACAGCGTCAAGCGGTAGAGATTGCCGATGTGCCCGCCTGCCGCTTCCACCAGGGCGCGGATCTTGTTCAGTACCACCAGGGTCTGCGCGTAGGCATCCAGCGGCGCGCCGCCCTCGGTGGCCTGGCGGGTGGCGGGATGGCCGGTCATGCCGGACATCACCAGCTCGTTGCCCAGCAGCAGGGCGTTGGACCAGCTGGCAGTGGCCAGCTCGGTCACCGCCTGTGCCTGGATACGGTGCACGGGCAGGTTCATCACAGTTGCTTCGCTTCGATCAGCGCCAGTTGCTCCTTGGCCTTGCCCTTGAGGTAGCGGCGCAGGCGCACCACACCCAGGTCATGCTGGTAGAGGTTCTCGCGCTGGTTGGCGTCGTACTCCATGAATTCCAGCAGCACCCGGTCCTGCTCCAGCACCGCCCAGTGGCGGGCTTCCAGGCGGTTCTTGTAGAGGAAGCGCCAGGTGTCGCGCTGCCAGCCGGTCAGTGGCCGCGCGCGCCAGTGGAATACTGCCGAGAGGCTACGGCTGCTCGGGGTGTAGCTACCGATGATGGTGAAGTTGCCGCCCGGGCCGCCGGTCTTCGGGTAAGGGATTTCCAGGCGCAGCCAGTGGCAGCCGTTGTCGAGGAATTCGGTCCAGTCGAAGTTGACCCCGCGCTGGCCTTCCTTCTCGAAGAAGAAACCCTGCTCGGTATCGCGGGTGACGAACTTGGCGGTGGCTTCGCCTTCGCTCATCGAGTGCGACATCTTGTGCAGGTAGGTGCCGTGCATCGGGTCCATGACGTTGTCGAGCACGTAGCGGTAGTCGCCTTGCCACTCGGTGTAGCAGAGAAAGCTGCTCCACTCGGGCGAGGTCAGTTGCTCGGGCAGCACCAGCTCTGGCGGGGTGTCCAGGTGTGGGTCGGTGGCGTTGAACAAAAAGATCGCCCCGGCCGCCTCGCGGGTGTGAAACATGCGCGTCGGGCGGCTGCCTTCGAGCTTGCAGCCAGGGCTGCCGGGGACCTTGGTCACGGTGCCGTCGCAGCGCACTTCGACGCCGTGGTACGGGCACTGCAGGCGGTCGCCCAGCACCGGGCCCTGGGACAGCGGCGCGCCGCGGTGCGGGCAGTGGTCTTCGAGGGCATGCACGCTGCCATCGTTGTCGCGCCACAGGGCAATCTTGTAGCCCAGGCGGCGCACCGACAGCGGCTTGTCGCCAAGCAGCCCGGAGGGCAATACGGGAAACCAGAGGTCTTTGAGGCCGTTGGCCAGGTGGTTCTCAACAGGATCGACGGTGAATTGCATATTCATCTTGTTTTACCTCCGGCGGGTCATGCGCCCAGCCGCGCCATCAGGGTTTTATAGGAGTCTTCGGTCCACTCGCCGCGGGTCAAGGGGCAGGGCGGACCGGCCAGGTTCAGGTGCGCCAGCAGCTCGGGCAGCTGGGTGATGCCGTTGCCGTAGGCGCGCTCGATGGAATCGCCGAGCAGTTCCTCGAACGGGGTGTTGGGCCGTTTGCGCGCCTGATGGGGCTCCAGGTAGCGTGGGGTGTTGCTCATGTCATTGACCTCCATTGCGAACCCGTTCGCGGATCATTTCGCGGACCGGGACAAAGTCGTACGTCGGGTAGCATTCGGTGCGGAACACGCCCCAGGCGGCGCGCTCCAGTTCCACATTGACCTTGCCGAGCAGGCTCGGCGGCAGGCGCAGGGTGACGATCTGGCCCAGGCCCATGGCCACGGTCCAGGACACCAGCTCGACGCCGGCCGGCGGGAAGCTGTCCCACCAGCCCATCTGCTTCATGTGCGCCTGGATCTGTTCCAGGTTCTTCGACTGGTCGTGCCTGAGCACCACCGTCAGTTGCATCGTCTCGCTCATGCTTGGGCCTCAGGCAGCGCTGGCGGTAGGCACGGTCCAGGCGTCGTAGCCATAGACCCAGTCGGCATTGCCGCCGGCCTTGAGCCACTGGTTGCCGCGTGAACCGATCTGGATCTGGCTGGTGCGCTCCAGGCGCGACCGTTGGTAACCCTGCAGGGCGCTGGCGATCTGTGCCGGGCTGTTTACGCCCTGCAGATGACGGGCCAGCACCACCGCGTCTTCGATGGCCTGGCCGGCGCCCTGGGCCATGAACGGCATCATCGGGTGGCAGGCGTCACCGAGCAGGGTGATCGCGCCTTCGGACCAGTACGGCAGCGGGTCACGCTCGTACAGTGCGGTCTTGAGGACTTCGTCGCAGGCGTCGAGCAGCGCCCGGGCGTCGGCGTGAAAGTCCTGGTAATGGCTGCGCAGTTCGGCGGCGTCGCCAGCAGTGGTCCAGGACTCCAGGTGCCAGCTGTCCTGGGCGGTGGTGGCGAAGATGAAGATGTCGCGGCCCTGGTTCAGCGGGAAGGTGACGATCTGGCTCTGCGGGTTGGGCCCCCACCATTTGGTGAAGGCCTGGATGTTCGGTACATGCGCTACACGCTCGGCCGGGACCACGGCGCGGTAGGCGACCACGCCGGTAAAGCGCGGCTGCTCTTCACCGAACAGGGCATTGCGCACCACCGAGTGAATGCCGTCGGCGCCGATCAGCAGGTCGGTGCGATGGCGGCTGCCATCCTTGAAGCGCAGCTCGACGCCGTCGGCATCCTGCAGCACCTGCTCGGCGCGCTTGGCGAACTGCACGTTGTGCAGCGGGAACACATCGGCCAGGGCCGCCAGCAGGTCGGCGCGGTGGATGGTCAATTGCGGTGCGCCGTACTGGCTTTGCGCGGCGTCGGCCATTTCCAGGCGCGAGGTTTCTTCGCCTGTGTCCCACATACGGCTGATGCGGTGGGTCGGGCGCGCGGCCGGAATGCGTACGGCCGGGCCGACGCCGAGGCCATCGAGGGCGCGCACGGCGTTGGGGGTGAGGTTGATGTCGGCACCGACCCGCAAAAACGCCTTGGACTGTTCGAAAACCGTGACCTGGTGACCGGCCTGGCGCAGGGCGATGGCGGCGGTGAGGCCGCCGATGCCGGCACCGTTGATGGCGATGTTCAACGAAGACATGGACAACTCCTGCTCAGGGTTTGGGTTTGTCGGTAAGGAACTTGCCTTGCGGCGCCTCGACATGCTGCTGGCGCCGGGTATTGCCATCGATGCCGCCGGCAATCGCCCATTCGGCAAACACCGTCGGGCCCGGCTCGAACTCGCGCGGTTGCCATTCGCCGGTCAGCTGGTCTTCGTCGGCGTAATACTCGACCAGGGCGCCGGCCGGGTTCTTGAAGTACCAGAAGAACGCCGACGACACCGGGTGGCGGCCCGGGCCGATCTCGGTGGCCCAGCCACTGCGCGAGATGTGCATGCCGCCGCCGAACACTTCGTGCAGGTCGCGCACGGTGAAGGCGACGTGGTTCAGACCGGCGCGGGGGGCCGGCAGCTGGAGCATGAACAAATCGTGGTGGCCACCTTCTTCGGCGGTGCGCAGGAACGCGCCGCGGTTGGGATAGCGGTCCGAGGCCTGGAAGCCGAAGCGCTCGTGATAGAAGGCTTCGCAGGCATTCACATCCTTGACGAAGAACACCACGTGGCCGACCTCGATCGGCGTGGCGCGCTCATACACCGGCGCCGGCTTGTTGATCCGGCCCTTGGTCTGCCAGGTGTTGTGGCCGCTGCACTCGATGTCCAGTGCGCGCTTGCGGGTCACCTGCAGGCGGATCGCCAGGCCGTTGGGGTCGGTGCAGCCGATGCGCCCGTTGCCTTCGACAAAGCCCGGGTCGTTGGCGATGCGCTGGCTGTACAGGGCGAGGTCCGCTTCGCTTTCCACGCCCCAGACCACTTCACGCACGGTCGAGCCCGGCTCGATCGCCGCTGGCAGGCCGGGCTTGTTGATGTCGGCCAGTACCACCCGGCAGCCGTTGAGGGTTTCGAAGACCACCTCGTCGGCCTGTTCGCTGACCTTGTCCAGGCCCCAGTCGCTGAAGAAGCGCACGCAGGTGTCGAGGTCTTCGACGCCGTAGGTGACTTCATCGATGCCCAATACGCTCATGGCCTTGCCTCCACACCGGCCCAGGCCAGTGGTTGTTCGTTCATGCCCCAGTAGAGGCTTTTCTGTTCCATGTACTGCAGGATCCCCAGGCGGCCTTTTTCACGACCCAGGCCGCTGTCACGCCAGCCGCCGAACGGGGTGGCGATGGAGAACTGCTTGTAGGTGTTGATCCACACCGTGCCGGCCTGGATCTTGCGGCCCAGGGCCCAGGCGCGCTTGTAGTCGCGGCTCCAGATGCCGGCGGCGAGGGCGTAGAGGCTGTCGTTGGCCTGCTCGATCAGCTCTGCCTCGCTGTCGAACGGCAGGGCCACAAGCACCGGGCCGAAGATTTCTTCCTGGCAGGTCTGCTGGCTGTTGCTCAGGCCTTCGAGGATGGTCGGCGGGTAGAAATAGCCCTGATCAAACAGGCCGCCAGTCGGGCGTTGGCCACCGAGCAGCAGGCGGCCACCTTCGGCCAGGCCCAGGGCCACGTAGCGCTCCACCGACTCGCGGTGCGCGGCACTGATCAGCGGGCCCATCTGCGTGGCTTCGTCCGCCGGGTCGCCCAGGCGCAAACGTGCAGCGCCTGCGACCAGGCGCTGCATGAACGGCTCGTACAGAGCGCGGGCAACAAACAAACGCGAGCCGGCAATGCAGGCCTCGCCCGAGGAGCTGAAGATGCCGTACAACACCCCGGCCACGGCGTGATCGAGGTCGGCATCATCGAGGACGATGGTCGGCGACTTGCCGCCCAGTTCCAGCGACACCGGCATCATCTTGTCGGCGGCGATGTGGGCGATGTGCTTGCCGGTTTTGGTCCCGCCAGTGAACGACACACGCTTGATCAGCGGGTGCTGCGTCAGTGCATCACCGAGCAATGAGCCCTTGCCCGGCAATACGCTGACCAGGCCCTTGGGCAAGCCTGCGTCTTCGCAGATCTGCGCCAGTTGCAGGGCCAGCAGCGGGGTGATTTCTGCCGGCTTGATCACCACCGCATTGCCGGCGGCCAGGGCCGGGGCGACCTTTTGCGCTTCGCTGGCAATCGGCGAGTTCCACGGGGTGATAGCCGCGACCACGCCCATGGGCTCATAGACGCTCATGCTGACGAAGTCGCCGCGCGACGGAGTGATGGTCTCTTCCAGGGTTTCGCAGGCGGCGGCGAAAAACTGGAAAGTACCGGCGGCGCTGGCCACCAGGGCGCGGGTTTCGTTGATCGGCTTGCCGTTGTCCTGGCGTTGCAATTGCGCCAGTTCTTCGCTGCGCTGGCGGATCAGTTCGCCGATGCGGTACAGCACGGCGGCGCGTTCGTGCGGCTTGCGCTGGGCCCAGCCGCTGTTGAGGAAAGCCTGGTGGGCGCCTTGCACGGCGTCTTCGACATCCTCGAGGCTGGCGGCGTTGAGCCAGGCCACCGGCTCGCCGGTGGCCGGGTAGCGCGTGGCGTAGCGCTCACCGCCGCCCAGGCGCCAGGTGCCGGCAATGCAGATAGGTAGAGTCTGTTCCAGCGTCATCGACGTTCCCCTAGATGGAAATGGCATGGGCGTGGTTGCCCAGGGCACGGACCACGCTGTAGACGGTCAGCGCCGAGGTTTTCGGGTTGGCCTGCAGCGGCTTGCCGCGCAGGCTCATCTCGAAACCGCCGAAGGCACCACGGGCTTCGAAGTGGTGGACGTTCTCTTCGCTGAGCGGGTCGGCAATCAGTGTCACTCGCGTGCGGTCCAGGCCCAGCCCTGCCAGCGACAAGGTGGCGGCGACGTTGGCGTTCTTCGGGTACAGGCGCGCAGCTTCGCGGGCGCTGCCTTCGAAGATCACCGTGGCCTGGTCGATGGCGTCCAGGTTGCAAACCTCTTCGGCCGGGGTGTTCTTCCAGGCCCTGGCCGGTTTGCGCCCGGTGTAGTCGACCGAATCCAGGCCGCCGACCTTGGCCGCCGACAGCGCATCGATGCCGCCGATGGCGCCGGGCAGCAGCTCGATGCGGGTGTTGCCACGGGCGGCGGCGGCCTCCAGGCGCTCGACCAGGCCCAGCTCCGACAGCGCACCGACCGAGACGATCAGGCAGGCGATGCCGCGCTCCAGTGCCGGCAGCACGTGCTCCTCGATTGCCTTGTGCCCGGCGCATTCCACCAGCAAATCCGGGCGGGCGTCGGCGGGCAGGGCGGTGAGCACCTGCGGCGGGCGCTTGAAGCTGGCCAGGCGCTGTTGCACCAGGGCTTCGGAGCCGGCCGAGGCGATCACATGCTCGACGCGCAGCTGCGCATCGTTCTCCAGCAGTTCCAGCACCGCGACGCCAATGGCGCCGCAGCCGATCATGGTGATATTGAGCATGCGCAAGTCCTCAGGCCGTGGCTTTCTGGGCTTTGGTTTCGCTGTTGGGGGGACCGGCGAACTGGGTGGCAAAGCCGCCGACGCTGAGCATGTCGACTTCCAGCAAAAACGGCCCGCCCTGGCTCAGGGCGTTGTCCAGCACCGCGCCGAAGTCCTTCAGGTCGCTGACCAGGCCATGGCGCAGGCCGATCGATTCGGCCAGCTTGGTGTAGTCCGGGGTGTGCAGCTCGACATAGGCGTGGCGGGCGCCGTAGATGGCGTCCTGGATGTTGCGGATCACCCCGTAGCGCTGGTCGTTCATCAGCAGGATCACCACATTGGCTTTCTCCTGCACCAGGGTCGCCAGCTCACCGAGGTTGAGGATGAAGCCGCCGTCGCCAGCCAGGGCGAAGACCTTGCGCTGCGGGTCGGTTTCCGCCGCTGCCACCGCCGCGCCAATGCCCATC
The DNA here is from genome assembly GCF_000955865.1 of Pseudomonas sp. 2(2015). NCBI lineage: Bacteria > Pseudomonadati > Pseudomonadota > Gammaproteobacteria > Pseudomonadales > Pseudomonadaceae > Pseudomonas > Pseudomonas sp. 2(2015). Next base: position 69,119 of record NZ_JYOF01000001.1, on the reverse strand, counting down.
GCTAGCCCTTGGCCGATGCCGCCACCGAGGGCATGCACGCCGGCCAGCGGGTGGTAGAGGTTGAGCAGGCGGTTGCCCCAGATGCTGTTGGACAGGGTCACGTCGCGCACCCAGGAGAAATTGCGCCCGGTCAGCCCCTGCAGTTGTTCGACCATCGCCGAGTACGGGCCGAGGTCGGCCACCAGCTGCGCGCGCGATTGCGTGCGGACGGCCTTGAGCTCGTCGATAAAGTTCGGGTCGATGTTCAGGCGGCCTTCAAGGCGGTCGGCCAGGCCCTCGAGGGCCAGGGCCGAGTCGCCGCAGATGAACAGCTCGCTGGAGTAGCTGCGCCCTTCGATGGCCGGGTTGGCATCGATGCGCAGGGTGGTGCGCGGCAGCTTCAGGGCGTACTTGAAGGTCTCGTTGCTGCGCAGGCGCGAACCGGCCACCACCAGCGCATCACAGCTTTGCAGGAAGCCTTCGACCAGCTTGTTCTGCGAGAAGGCGCCGAGGCAACGCTCGTCGTCTTCGTTGACTACGCCGCGACCCTGGGTCGAGGTGATCACGCCAACGCCCATGTCCAGCAGGCGCTTGACCTGCGCACCGGCGTGGCGGGCGCCGCCGCCGAGCCAGAGCAGCGGGCGGGTGGCGCTGGCCAGGCGTTCGGCGACCAGGTCGAGGGCTTCCGGCGCCGGCACCGCAACCGGGATCGGCAGCGGCGAGAGGTCGCTCGGCATGGGGATGAAGGTCGACTGGATATCGATCGGGATCTCGACGCTGACCGGGCCGGTGGGCGCGGTCAGGGCGGTCTGCACGGCGAGCTTGAGGGTGCTCAGCGCGGTCTCGACACTGCGCACGCGAAAGGCCGCCTTGGACACCGCCTTGAGCATGGTCAACTGGTCGCGGGCTTCGTGGATGTAGGCGAAGTCCTGGTCCAGGTACGGCGTTTCGATCTGCCCGGTGATGTGCAGCAGCGGCGTGCCGGCGGTCAGTGCTTCGACCAGCGCCCCGGCGGCGTTGCCGGCAGCGGTGCCGGTGGACGTCAGGCACACGCCCAGGCCACCGGTGGTGCGGGCGTAGGCATCGGCCATGTTGGTCGCGCCGGCTTCGCCACGGGCCATGACGAAGCGGATGTTGCCGCGTACGGCGAAGGCATCGAGGATCGGCATGTTGTGGATCGAGATCACGCCGAAGGCGGCCTTGACCTCGCATTGTTCGAGGAACGCGGTGATGGCAGCGCCAACGGTGACAGTGTTTTCATTACGCATGGCGGGACAGGCCTCCAGAAACATCGATATGGCTGCCAGTGGTGTAGGCCGACAGGGGCGAAGCCAGGAACAGGATCGCTTGGGCTGCTTCTTTGGGCAGGCCCAGGCGCCCCAGGGGAATGTGTTTGCGTTGCGCCAGTTGCGCGGTCCATTGCGACCAGTCCAGATCGCGCTCTTCGCGGGCCTCGAAGCGCCGGCGCCACTGGCCGGATTCGACCAGGCCGATAAGGATGCCGTTGACCCGGATGCCCTGTTCGGCGAACTCGGTGGCCATCGAGCGCACCAGGTTCTTAAGGCCCGCACGTGCTGCCGAGGTGGCGACCATGTGCGGCTCCGGCTGGCTGGCCAGCAGCGAGTTGACGCAGACGATCGAAGCGCCGGCCTGGCCTTGCAGTTGCGCCAGGAAGGCGCGCACCGGGTAGATCACCGAGAAGAATTTCAGCTGCAGCTCTTCGCTCCAGGCTTCATCAGTGGTGTCGGCGAAGGTCGAGACCCGGCCTTGACCGGCGTTGTTGATCAGCACCTGGGCCGGGCCGAGGGCGGCCAGGCTGGCGGCAGCGAATGCGTTGACTGACGCGGCATCCAGCACATCACAGGCTTGAGCCAACAGACGCGCTGCGGGGAAACGTTCGCGCAGGCGGGCTTCGGCGCTGTTCAAGCGGTCCTGATCGCGACCACAAAAGGCCACTGCCGCACCGGCTTCAAGCAGTTGCTCGACACAGGCCAGGCCAATCCCGGAAGAGCCGCCAGTGACGATGGCGGTGCGCCCGTGCAGTTGATAGAGGTTGCTCATGTCAGTCCCTCATCAGCGCGGTGACGCGGCCGGAGCCAGCGTTTGGCGTGTAGTTGAGCAGGCGCGACAGCTCATCGGCGCTGCCCCGCACATGGCCAAGCAGGCCGTCGAAATTGATGTGCGCAACCTGCACGGTAGGGATGGTCACGCCCATGGCGGCAACCACCCGGCCACTGTGATCACGCACCGGCGCAGCGATGGTCGAGATCGATGATTCGAAAAAACCTTCGCCGCTGACATAGCCGCGCTGACGGTCGCTCTGCACCAGGTCGAACAGCTCCAGTACGGTTTTCGGTGTGCACGGCGAGTGCTGTTCCAGGTGCTCCTCCGGGTACAGCTCACGCAGCTCGGCCAGGCTCAGGTCTTCAAGGAGGATGCGCCCCAGCACCGTGGCGTGGGCCGGCAGGCGGGTGCCGACGTTGACCGCGCTGGAGAACACCGACGGCGGCGAAACCTTGGCCACGTAGACGATCGAGCGACCGTCACGCACCACCAGGTTGCTCGGGTAATTAAGGTGATCGCACAGCCGCGCCAGCAGCGGTTGACCGAGCTCGGTCAGCTCCAGCGATGCCAGGTACTCGAAGCCCAGGCGCAGTACTGACATGCCCAGGCGGTACTCGTTGCCGCTGCGGGTGACGAAGCCCATGGTTTCCAGGGTGGTCAACAGGCGGAAGATGGTCGAGCGTGGCAGCTCCAGGCGCCGCGCCAGTTCCGGCGCGGTGAGGGTGCGGTTTTGCCGGCTGAATTCACAGAGCAGCAACAGGCCGCGCTCAAGGCCGGGGACGATGTACTTGTCCTGGTTGTCTTTCAACAGATCCGAATCATTCATAGCGCAGTACCTGTCAGGGATTCTTCGAGGGCCCGGGCAAGCAGCGTTGCCACGGCCTCGGGTTGTTCGATCGGGCTGGCGTGGCCGGCCTCGGCAATCAACGCGAACGCTGCCCCCAGGGCCTTGGCCAGGGCCTGGCAGTCCTCGGGGCGGGTGATGCTGTCAGCGGCGCCGCAATGCACTTCGCACGGCACGGCCAGGGCGGCGTAGCGCAGCAGGTCATCGCCACACAGCAACTCGATGGCCTGGCGATAGCCCTGGGGCAGCAGCCGCGCCATGTTCCATTGCACCCAGGCGCGGGCCTCGCTGCTGGCCGCTGGCGAGAGCATGTGTGCGCTGCGCTGGTTGGCCATCTGGGCGATGCCCAGTTGCTCAAGGTTGTGCAGGCGCTGGTTGCGCACCTGTTGCGCCTGCTCGGCACGGGCCGGGTCGCCATAGCCGCGAGCCGGGCTGATCAGCACCAGGCGCCGCACCCGTTGCGGCTGCTGCTGGGCCAGGGCCGCGGCGCTGAGGGCACCGAGGGAATGGCCGACCAGCAGGCAGTCGTCAATCTGCAGCGCATCGAGCAAATGCCGCAGGCGCCGGGCATAGTCCACCGCCTGCGGCGCAGGCTTGGCCAGCGGGCTTGAGTCGCCGTAGCCCGGTGCATCCCAGGCAATCACCCGGGCGTGCTGGCTCAGTTGCAGCGCCACCTGCAGCCAGGACGCGGCGCCCGAGCCGATGCCATGCAACAGCACGATGGCCGGCCCGTGCCCGGCTTCGCGGATCGCCTGGGCGCCGCTTGCCAGTTGCACCAGGCGCTGGGGGAAGCGCTGCTGCAACTGGGCCGCAAGGCCGGCGAGCGAGTGGTCGGTGGCGTGCAACATCGGCTTAACCGCGCTTGATCGAGGCCAGCGGGTGCGCTGGCGGGTAGGTCGGGGTCACCGGCTTTTTCGCGCCGAGCATCACGCACATCAGCGCGTCTTCATCGCCGATGTTGATCTCTTCGCGGTACACGCCCGGCGGTACCGAAATCAGGTCGCGGTCGGTGAGCACGGTTTCGAAGCGCTCGCCGTCTTTCTCGATGATCACCTTGAGCTTGCCGCGCAACACGAAGAACACTTCCTCGACGTCGGTATGGATATGCGGCGGGCCTTCATGACCGGCCGGGATGACCATGGTCGAGAAGGTGAAGTGCTCCGAGGGGATGGTGTTCATGTCGCTGTTGACCCCGGTGCCGCCAGTGCCGACGTAACGCATTTGCGCGCGGCGGAACTTGGGGTCGTAGTCGGCCTGGAACTTCAGCGCGTCCCAGTCGTACTTGCGGGTTTGGTAGCGGGCGATGCGGGTCTGCATCCAGCCAGCGAGGTCCGAGCCTGCGGGTTGTTCCCAGGTTTTCGCGGTGGCGTTTTGTACGGATAGGTCGGTCATGGGTTTCTCCTTGCTCAAGGCATGACGAACCCGCCGTTGACCGGCAGGGTTTGTCCAGTGATGAAACGCGACAGGTCGGACAGGGCGAACAGCACGGCGCCGCTGACGTCTTCTGGCAGTTGCGGGCGCTGAATCGCCCGTTGTTCGGTGTACAGGCGGTGGCGCGCCTCGGGCACATAGGCGGTGGCCTCGACCAGCACCAGGCCGGGGGCGATGGCATTGACGGTGATGTTGTCAGTGCCAAGTTCACGGGCCAGGCTGCGGGTCATGGCGATGATCGCGCCCTTGCTGGCGACATACGCCAGCAGGTTCGGTGCGCCCCACAGCGGGGTGTCGGAGGCCAGGTTGATCACCGCGCCCTTGGCGCTGGCGCGCAGGGCTGGCAGGCAGGCGCGGGTCATCAGCCAGGTGCCGCGCACGTTTACCTGCATGACCTGGTCCCAGGTGTCGATGTCCAGTTGCTCGCAGGTCTTGCCGCCGGAGTTGGTGATCGAGGCGTTGTTGACCAGGCCGTCGAGGCCGCCGAGCTCGGCAACTGTCTCGGCGACGCAGGCAGTGATCGACTCCGGGTTGCCCAGGTCGAGGGTCACGCCGGTCACCTGCAAGCCTTGCTCGCGCAGCTCGCAGGCGGCCTGCAGCACGCGCTCCTGGAGAATATCGGCGATCACCACGCGGGCACCGGCCTGGCCGATGGCCTGGGCGAAGGCATAGCCCAGGCCACGGGCGCCACCGGTGACCAGCACGCGGCGGCCTTCAAGCATGGTTTTGAATGGGTTCATCATTGGGTACTCAGCATGGCTTTGGGCAGGTAGTGCAGGACGCGTTTCTCGGCCCAGACCACCGCGCCGTAGGCCAGCACGCCGATCAGGGTGAGCATGACGATGGCGACGAAGACCCCGGCGGTGTTGCCCTGGCCTTCAGCGTCGACCAACAGGAAGCCCAGGCCCTGGTTGCCGCCGACCAGTTCGCCGACGGTGACGCCGATCACCGCCAGGGTCGAGGCGATGCGCAGGCCCGAGAACAGCGCGGCCATGGCCGAGGGGAACTCCACCAGGCGGAAGATCTGCCAGCGGCTGGCGTTCATGGTGCGCACCAGGTTGATCATGTCCGGGTCAACGGTGCGGATCGCCGAGAGCACGTTGATCATCACCGGGAAGAACACGATGAGGATGGCGATGAGGATCTTCGGGTAGATGGTGTAGCCCAGCCACATCACGAACAGCGGCGCGAAGGCGACTTTCGGGGCGATCTGCAGGGCCAGGATGTACGGCGAGAGCATGGCCTCGGCCGACGGCGACAGGCCCAGCGACACGCCGATGGCCACGCCCAGCAGGGCGCCGAGGCCAAAGCCGACGATGATCTCGAAGGCGGTGATCAGGGTGTGTTGCAGCAGGCCGCTGGACTGCCACATCACCAGGCTTTCCTGGGCCACGCGGCTCAGTTGCGGCATGACGAACTCGGGCATGCCGAGCAGGCCGGGGCCCCACTGCCAGAGCAGCAGGAACAGGATCAGCAGGGCGACGCTGCCGAGCACGGAGGTGTTGAGGTTTCTCATCGGGCTAATACCTTGTTATGCATCCAGGCTTATTGCGCGGCCGTGGTGGTTTCGATGAACTGGTTGCTGTAGAGCTCGTCGAGCTTGGGTTCCTTGGCGACGATGCCTTCGCTGACGTAGAACTTGCGCACTGCGTCCAGGCGCGCCGGGTCGATGCGCCCGAGCACGGTCTGGTTGGCGTAGACGTGCTCGACATACAGGCGCAAGGTTTTCTCCAGCGCCGCTTCCTTGCCGGCGTAGGCCGGCACGGCCTTGGCGAAGGTGGCGGCGGCGGCTTTCGGGTCCTGGATGATGTCGCGCATGCCCTGCAGGGTGGCCTGGACCACGCCGCCGACCACCTGCGGCTGGTTGTTGATGGCGTCGTCCGAGGCGAGGATCGCCTGGGCCATGCTCTCGAAGATTTCGCTCTGCGGGATCAGGCTGATCTTCAGCCCGGCCTCTTCGGCATTCACCACCCAGTCCGGCACCCCGGCCATGGCCTGGGCCTTGTTGGCTGAAAACAGCTGCCACACCCCCGAGGGGCCGGCGGCCTGGATATCGACGTCGGTCTTGCTCAGGCCAGCCTTGCGCAGCGAGGCGAGCAGGGCGTAGTAGGTGGTGTCGGAGTAGGACATCACGGTCAGGGTCTTGCCCTTGAGGTCCTTGATCGACTGGATGTTCTCGCCGGCGTTGGTGGCGATCATGGTCACCCCGCCGGCACCGAGCACCGCTACCGCACGCACTGGAATGCCGTTGGCGCGGACCACGATCGGGGTGTCACCGATGGCGCCGCCGAGCATGGCGTTGCCGGCACCGATCTGCTTGGCGACATCGACTCCGCCCTTGGCGGCGATGAAGGTCAGGTCCAGGTCCCTGGCACGGTAGTAGCCCTTTTCCTTGGCGATGATCCACGGCGCAAAAGCCGGCGAGTTGGGCGGCGCGGGCAGCAGGTAGGTGACCTTGGTCGGCTCTGCCTGGGCGCTGATCGCCAGGCCAAGGCCCAGGGCGATGACTGAAGCCTGTGCCAGGCGTTGCAGGGACTTGAACATGCGTACTCCTGAATCGGTTGATGGGCCGGTGGCCGTTGATCAATGCAGTTCGGTGTCTTCGCCGACTTTCAGCAGTTCCATCAGGCGCCCGGCCAGCGGGCCGATTTCCGGCAGCTTGCGGCGCTCCAGCGGGTTGTCGCGAAACGGCAGGTCGACAGTGATTTCTTCGATGATGGTGCCGGGGCGGGCGCTCATCACCAGCAGACGGTCGGACATGGCAATCGCCTCGACCAGGTCATGGGTGATGAACAGCGCGGTTTTCTTTTCTTCGAACAGCATCCGCGCCAGGTCCTGTTGCAGGATCATCTTGGTCTGCGCATCGAGGGCCGAGAACGGCTCGTCGAGGAACAGCACCTGCGGGTCGATGGCCAGGGTCCGGGCCAGGGCGGCGCGCTGACGCATGCCGCCCGACAGCTGGAACGGGTAGTGGTCGGCAAAGCCTTGCAGGTGGCAGCGATTGAGCAGATCTTCGGCAATTGGCTGGCGCTTGGCGGCGGGCATGCCCTGGATTTCCAGGCCCAGCTCGACGTTGCGGCGGATGCTGCGCCAGGGCATCAAAAGGTCCTTCTGCAGCATGAAGGCGACCTTGCGCACCGGCCCGACCACCGCTTCGCCACCGACGAAAACTTCGCCTTCGCTGGGGCGGTAGAGGCCCGAGCCCATGTTGAGGATGGTGCTTTTGCCGCAACCGGACGGGCCGATGATCGACACTACCTCGCCGCGGCGGATCTTGAAGTTCACCTCGCGAATGGCAAAGGGCGCCTCGGCCTTGCCCTTGGCCGGGAAGCATTTACCGACATTGCGAAATTCGATTTCGGTCGGCTCCAGGTCTTCCTTGGAGTGCGGCGTATTCCATTGAGAGGGGATTGCGTACATCTCTTTCACAGCCATTGGGGAAGCTCTCTGGTCTGTTTTATAGGTGATACGCGGTTTAGTGCATGAACAATGCCAAATGTGTATTGGCCCTGTTTTATTTGAAAAGTGCTTATTTATTAGTGAGTTATTGGATTATCAGGAAAACTTGTTTGTTTTATATATGAAACAAGGTTTTCTATATGGCACGAAATTGCACAACAACTGCGCGTGGCAATGGCGGGTGCAATGAAAAGAGGCTTTTCTCGGTAACGCGAGTGAAGGGCTGGTTTCAGGGGTGAAACCAGAAACTGTGGAAGCTGGCTTGGCAGCTCCCACAGGAAACAGCATTAACCGGTCAGGCGCGAACCGGCTTGGCAGCCGCCGCAGGCTTGAGCACCAGCCACAACGCCACGGCAATCAACAGCCCGCCATACAGGTGCGCCATCGACAGTGGCTCGTCCAGCAGCCAGGCGCCCCACAGCACACCGAAGGCCGGGATCATGAAGGTCACGGTGCTGGATTTGACCGGGCCGATCTCGCTGATCAGGCGGAAATACAGGATGTAGGCAAAGGCGGTGCACACCAGCCCCAGGCCCAGCAACGACGCCCACACCTGCCAGCCACCCCAGCTTGCCGGTGGCTGGGTCAGCACGCTGTAGCCGAACAACGGTAACAGCAGCAAGGTCGCGCCCATCATGCTGCCCAGCGCCGACAGGCGACTGTCGAGGCCGCCTTGCTGGTCCAGCCAGCGCCGGGCGAGAAAACCGGCCAGGCCGTAGCACGCGGTCGCCGCCAGGCACGAGAGGGCACCTTGCAGCAGCTTGGCGTCGAACGCCACCGGCCCCGCGCCACTGAGAATGCCAACCCCGAACAGGCCGAGAAAGATACCGCTGAGCTTGGCCAGGGTCAGCGGTTCACGGAACAACAACGCGCCAATCAGCACGCCCATCAGCGGCGTGGTGGCATTGAAGATCGCCGAGTAGCCGGCCGGCAGCACCTGGGCGGCCACTGAATAAAGGGTGGCGGGTATCCCCGAGTTGATCATGCCCAGCACCAGGCAGGCCTTGAGCTTGCCATTGAAGTCCCAGCGCACCCGCAGCAGGGCGAGAATCACCAGCAGGCCGAGGCAGGCGATGGAGACGCGGAAAAACGCCGTCGGCAGGGTGCCGAGCACCGGCGCAATGATGCGCATGAACAGAAAGCTCGCCCCCCAGACAGCAGCAAGAATCAACAGGCGGGATATGGCGATGGGGCTCATGGGGCTCTCCGGGTCCTTTGGGGCAGGGCGCGAGTTTACGTTACATCGCAGCCTGCGCTCTCTCCCTTTCTTGCGATTGAATTCAGCACCCGGCGAGTTTGGCCGATACAGCCGCGCCAACAGGCTTTCCCTGCCCGTGGCGACTGGCTAAGCTCAGGCTTTGACATTCCCGCAGAGGTCTGACGTATGCCCCAGCAATGGCCGGCCGCCGATATCGCCCGGATGATCCTCGATGGCTTCGACGATTACCGCGAGCATTTTCGCCAGATCACCGACGGCGCCCGCGAGCGATTCGAGCAGGCCCAGTGGCAACAGACCCAGAGCGCCTCGGCGGCGCGCATCAATCTGTATGAGGAAAAAGTCAGCGAGGTCAGCGGCTGGCTGCGCCAGGGCTTCGAGGGCGAGGTGCTGCTCGACGTCGCGCTGTGGCCGCTGGTCAAAAGTGCTTATATAGGCCTGATCGACCCGCGCCTGGACGATGAACTGTCCGAGACCTGGTACAACTCGATCTTCTGCAGCCTGTTCAGCCATGACCTGATCAGCGATGGCTGCATGTTCATCCACACCACCCGGCCCTCGCTGCGCAGCCACGAGCGGGCAGCGCAAACCCGCACCTATCGGCCACAAAGCGGCTTGAGCGCATTGCTGGCGCAGGTGTTTGCCGACTACCGTTTCGATGTGCCCTACGCGGACCTTGCCGGCGACTTGGCACGCCTCGAGGGGCAACTGCGCGAGAACCTGCCGGACTGGGTCTGCAAAGACCCGGCGCTGGCCGTCGAGCTGTTTTCCTCGGTGTTGTACCGTAACAAGGGCGCCTACCTGGTCGGGCGCCTGTACACCCAGGACGAGCAATGGCCGCTGGTGATCCCGCTGCTGCACCGTGAGGGCCACGGCATTGAGGTCGACGCGCTGATCACCGACGAAGCCGAGGTGTCGATCATCTTCTCCTTCACCCGCTCCTACTTCATGGTCGATGTACCGGTGCCGGCCGAGTTCGTCGGCTTTCTCAAGCGCATCCTGCCGGGCAAGCACATCGCCGAGCTGTACACCTCGATCGGCTTCTACAAACACGGCAAGTCGGAGTTCTACCGGGCGCTGATCAACCACCTGGCCGGCACCGATGACCGCTTCATCATGGCCCCGGGCGTGCGTGGCATGGTCATGAGCGTGTTTACCCTGCCGGGCTTCAACACCGTATTCAAGATCATCAAGGACCGCTTCTCGCCGTCGAAGAACGTCGACCGCGCCACGGTGATTGAAAAGTACCGGCTGGTAAAAAGCGTCGACCGCGTCGGGCGCATGGCCGATACCCAGGAGTTCTCCGATTTTCGTTTCCCCTTGAGCAAGTTCGAGCCCGAGTGCCTGGCCGAACTGCTGGAAGTGGCGCCGTCCACCGTTGAAGTGCACGGCGACACCGTGCTGATCCGCCACTGCTGGACCGAGCGGCGCATGACCCCGCTCAACCTCTACCTGGAAAACGCCAACGACGCCCAGGTACGCGAGGCCCTGGAAGACTACGGCCTGGCCATCAAGCAACTGGCGGCGGCGAACATCTTCCCCGGTGACATGCTGCTGAAGAACTTTGGCGTTACCCGGCACGGGCGGGTGGTGTTCTACGACTACGACGAAATCTGCTTTCTGACCGAGGTCAACTTCCGCTATATCCCGCCGCCGCGCACGCCGGAGGATGAAATGGCCTCAGAGCCCTGGTACTCGATCGGCCCGCTGGACGTGTTCCCCGAGGAGTTTCCACCGTTTCTGTTCGCCGATAGCGGCCAGCGCCGGTTGTTCAATCAGTTGCACGGCGAGTTGTACGACGCCGACTACTGGAAGAGCCTGCAGGCGGCGATCCGCGGCGGCAAAGTGATCGATGTGTTCCCGTACCGGCGCAAGTGCCGGGAGGGCTGAACACTGTGGGAGCGGGCTTGACCCGCGATCGAGCGCGTAGCGGTCGTATGCCAGGCAACTCCTGGTTTGCTGGCTGTACTGGCCTCATCGCGGGTCAAGCCCGCTCCTACCGTTGAATGCGGCCGCTACCCCTTCAAGCACTTCAACTCACTGAAACTCTGGCGCACCTGCGCAAGCTTCTGCTCTAGGTGCTGGCGCTGTTGTTCGCTGCTCTGCGCCATCACATCCACCAACAAGCGCCGCGCCTCCTGCTCGGTGCGCTGGAAGGCGATCCGGTACTCCGGGGTCCACAGGCTTTCGCGCTTTTTCAGGAGGATCTCCAGGCGTGGTTCGAAGCTGTCGCTGTGGCGCTGGTCCATGGCTGCGCTGAACTGTGCCTGCCAATGGGCGCGGTTGGCGATCCACTGGCGGTTCTGCTCGCCCAGTCCCTGGGACCAGGTCATGACTCGAAGTTTTTGCTGCGGGCTGAGCTCGCCCAGCCAGGTGCTCAAGCGTTTTTCCATACGCTCGGCGCGGCGTTCGATCTGCCGCGCCAGTGGGGTATTGACGTATTTGGCCTGGCGTTCGCGAATGTCGTCGGCAAAGGCTTCGCGCATTTCCCGCACTTGCTCGTCATCCATGCTGCGCAACAGTTCGGCGGCCGACGGAGTGATCTGGTCGGCGACCTTGGCAATCGCCTGCCGGGCTTCTTCAGTGCGTACCTGCAACTGCTGGTCGGTTATCGCATTACGGGCGACCATCGCCTGAATGTCGTCGATCCAGGTCAGGTAGCCGGGCAGTTGCGTGCGGCAATGCCAGGCCAGTTGCTGTTTGAGCCGTTCATTGAGCCAGGTTTTTTGCTGGCGATTCATGCTCAGGTAGTCGTTGAGCGACCAGGGCACCAGCATGTCGAGGTTGCGGTAGGCCAGGTCGATACGGTTGCAGGCGACCACTAGCAAGGCCGATATCACCAGCAACAGAACGGTGCGCAGGTACTTGGACAGGCAGGCGTACATGAGCGAATCCTTGCGAAGGCTTGCTTGTCTTTATAGAACAGGGCAAGCCTGTGCGGTTCATTTTGCTGACAGGCCGTCATCGGCGACCGGGCGCAATCGCCGCGTGAGGTGTAGAATGCCCCGCTCGCAACGAGGATTTCCGGAAATGGCTTTAGTTGGGCGTTACAACACTTTGCAAGTGGTCAAGCACACAGACTTCGGTCTGTACCTGGACGGCGGGGCGGACGGCGAAATCCTGCTGCCCAACCGTTACATCCCCAAGGACACGCCCACCGAGGTCGAGGACTGGCTGAACGTCTTCATCTACCTCGACAGCGAAGACAAGCTGATCGCCACCACGGAAAAGACCAAGTTGCAGGTCGGCGACTTCGCCAGCCTCAAGGTCAAGGAAATCAACAGCATCGGCATCTTCCTCGATTGGGGCCTGCCCAAAGACCTGCTGATGCCGTACTCCGAAGAAAAGCGCCAGATGAAGGCCGGCGAGTACTGCGTGGTGCATGCCTACCTCGACAAGCGCACCCGCCGCATCACTGCAACCGCGCGCCTGGACCGCTACCTGGACAAGGTGCCGGCCAACTATAAGGTCGGCCAGGAGGTTGATTTGCTGGTGGTCGAAGAAACCCCGATGGGCTTCAAGGCGATCATCAACAACAAGCACTGGGGCCTGATTCACAAGAACGAGGTGTTCAAGTTCCTGCGTTCGGGCAAGCAGGAGAAGGGCTATATCAAAGAGCTGCGCAGCGACGGCAAGATTGCCCTGAGCCTGCAGCCCATCGGCCAGGACCTGGCCAACAGCCTGCACGACAAGATTCTCGCCAAGCTCAAGGACGCCAACGGCGTGCTGCCGGTCAGCGACAAGAGCGACCCGCAGTTGATCAGCGATCTGTTCGGGGTCAGCAAGGGCAACTTCAAGAAGGCCATCGGTGCCTTGTACAAGGATGGCCGCATCGTCATCCACGCCGACCGCATCGAACTGGCTTGATCAGACCTGCTTGAAGCCTGCAAAGCTCAGGTTCTCACCGCCTGGGCGCAGGTCTTTGAGCAGCGAGTCGCGATCGGCGCTCAGCGCCAGGCTGATGGTCGAGCGACGCTTGCCCGGGTGGCGCACTTCCATTTTTTCCTGATGGGCCTGCAGGTAGTTCACCGGCACCTTCAAATGCTGCAGCTCGTCGGTTTCGGGGGTGTGCAGCAGCAGGTTGACCCAGTCGGGCTGGCCCTTGCGCAGCAGTTTCACCGGCACATCGAACCACCACAGGCTGCGCTTGGTGTCGAGCACGGCAAACAGGGTGTTGTCGCTGTTGAGCACGGGGCGTTCCAGTTCCTGGTTGCGGCGGGCGATGGCGGTGGGTTTGTCGAGTTTCATGCAGGTTCCTACGGGTGACGCTTGAAAGGTCGCTTATTGTGCTGGCAACGCGATGAAACATAAAGCGACGTTGCTCGCTGGCCTCTCTATTGCCCCTGCGCGCTCGACAGGCGGCCGCCGAAAATAATTGAAACTCTCGCAAGCGGCCACGGGTCCACAGACTGTCGACTCTGACAGCGTGTTATTTCCCCTTCAGGAGAACTCCCATGAGTGGCACTAAAGATAAAGTCAAAGGCATGGCCAATGAGGCTGTTGGCAACATCAAGCAAGGTGTCGGCAAAGTGACCGACAATGATCGTCTGCGCGCCGAAGGCGAACTGCAGGAGCGCAAAGGCGAAGCCCAGCAAGTGGTCGGCAAGGTCAAGGATGCCGTGAAGAAGCCTTGAACCCTGTGAGCAGGGCGGGACGACGGCCATCCTCGGGTGGCCGTTGTGCTATCTGCAGCAATCAATCGCAACTTTGAGGCGATCGTCGATTAGACTTCAGGACGTACCTGTCAGATGAGTGTGTGAGGAGCCCGCCCATGAACCTCGAGCGGCGAAAGGAGACGCTATGATTTTTCCCGACCTGCGCGGCTTGCCGTTGCACCGTGTGCTGGTGCGCACGGTCAAGGAATTTCTCGATGACGAGATGTCCACCTATGCCTCGGCGCTGGCCTACCAGATGCTGTTCTCGCTGTTTCCCTTCCTGCTGTTTTTGATCGCCCTGATCGGTTTCCTGCATTTGCCCGACTTCTTCTCCTGGCTGCGCCTGCAGTCGGAACTGGTGTTGCCGCCCCAGGCGCTGGAGCAGGTCAACCCGGTGATCGACCAGTTGCAGCAGTCCAAGGGCGGCTTGCTCTCGGTGGGTATCGTCATTGCCCTGTGGACCGCTTCAGCCGGCGTGCGGCTGATGATGAGCGCCATGAACGCCGCATATGATGTGGTCGAAGGGCGCCCGGTGTGGAAGCGCATTCCGCTGTCGGTGATCTACACCGTCGGTATCGCCGGCATGCTTCTGGCGGCCGCCGCGCTGATGGTGCTGGGGCCGCAGGTGATGGAATGGATTGCCGCGCAAATCGGCATGCAGGAGTTCATCGTCACCTTGTGGACGGTGCTGCGCTGGCCGGCGATCATCATTCTGATGATGGTCGCGGTGGCGCTGATCTATTACGTAATGCCCGATGTGAGGCAGAAGTTTCGCTTCATTACCCCGGGTTCGGTACTGGCGGTGGTGGTGTGGATCATCGCCTCGTTGGGCTTTGGTTATTACGTCAAGACCTTCGCCGACTACAACGCCATGTACGGCAGTATCGGTGCGATCATTGTCCTGCTGTTGTACTTCTACATTTCTGCTGCCGTACTGCTACTGGGCGCGGAGATGAACGCGGTGATCGAGCATATGTCCGAGGAAGGCAAGGACCCTGGCGAAAAAGACTTTGATGGCGTGGCCCCTGAGCATGATAAAAAGCATGTATCCGGGCTGGGCCGTGATCACTCCCTCGATCATGAAACCACGCCTGCCAGCGAACCCCTGAGTCGAAGCCAGCATGATTCATGACATCCTGAAAATGGGAGATGAGCGCTTGTTGCGCATCGCCCCGCCGGTGCCGGCGCACATGATCGGCAGCGCCGAGCTTGAGCGGCTGATCGCCGACATGTTCGAAACCATGGAGCATGTCGGTGGCGTTGGCCTGGCCGCGCCGCAGATCGGCATCGACCTGCAACTGGTGATCTTCGGCTTCGAGCGCAGCGAGCGCTACCCGGATGCCGAGGCGGTGCCGCGAACCATTTTGCTCAACCCGCTGATCACGCCCTTGGGCACCGAGGTCGAGGACGGCTGGGAAGGCTGCCTGTCGGTGCCGGGCCTGAGGGGCGTGGTGCCACGCTACCAGCGGATTCGCTACGAAGGCATCGACCCCCAGGGCCAGCCCATCGTGCGCAACGCCGAAGGCTTTCATGCGCGGGTGGTGCAGCATGAATGCGATCACCTGATCGGCCGCCTATACCCCTCGCGCATTCACGACTTCAGCCGCTTTGGTTATACCGAGGTGCTGTTCCCTGGGCTGGACCCGGCCAGCGACGACTGAACCCGCACCATCGCCAGCAGCGGCTTGCTTTGCTGGTAGCGCTGCAGGCGCTCGGCCAGTGGCGCAGGCAGGGCGTCGGTGCTGGTGAAGGCCTGGTGGGCGTAGAAGCTTGCCAGGTCCGGGTGACAGAACAGCCAGATATTGCCTTGCAACTCAGCCAGCGCCGCGTCGATCAAGCGCCCGGCGAGCTGTTGGCCGCGCCAGGCGGGGGCAACGAACAAGCCGGTCAGCCAATGGCCGCCGGGCACTTCACTCAGGCACAAGGCGGCGACGATTTCCTCGGTCCGGGCCACCCAAAGTCGACCCTGGACCGCTGCGCGCATGGGCGAGCCGTGGTTTCGATAGAATTTATTCAGCAAGGGCCGCTCGGGCGCAAGCAATGGGCAGTAGCGTAAACGGGTCACAGGTTTGATCTGGCAATGGCTCTACCCCGGGCTTTTACACCGCAAGTCAATCAATGTCGAGGGGCGTGCCTCGGGGTTATTGTTGCACAAGTGGTAACAGTGATTGTCCGGCTTCGTGATTTAACGGCCTGAAGTACCTTGTAAACTAACCACATCCCACAGAATAAGTTGTAGTGGGGTCGGGTCTTCGTGTTATGTCCCATCGCTTGATATAACAACTTCTCCGCGCCCTTATTGGCAAATGAAGTCAATCGATTAGTTTGATTGCTTTGCAGGCCTATTATCATGAAACGTTTAATTGCAGTTGCCCTGGTTGCTGTTTCTTCGTTCGCCCTGGCGGATGAAATCAATACCGCCGCGGCGCAACCGGTTGTCGAGCAGTACGACTACAGCACCAACCTGGATATCGCCAAGGTCATCAGCCTGTCGACCATTCCCAATGTCTGTGAAGTGGTACCGGCAACCATGACCTACGAAGACCACCAAGGTCAGCGCCACATCATCGAATACCGCGCCATGGGCGACGGCTGCAGCAACGGCTGATACCGTTCGGCGCCTCTGGGTTGCGCATTGCAGGGCTTGAGCTAGGGTCAAACGGGTCCAGGGTGGACAGGTTTTCTTATCTCACATGGAGTGATTGCAATGAACAGCCCTGAAAAGATTCTGCGTCACGGTCGAGTGATTACCCCTGCCAGTCGCGGTTCCACGGCGATTGAGCTGAAGTTGTTGGGGGTGTCCGAAGTCAATGAAATGGAAGGCGGCAAGAACTTTCCAGACACGGTCGCCGGCCCCGTACCTGCGCCTTATCAAGACGATGTACAAAGTACAGTACCCCCGGCAGACGGCTATATCCTCAGTGGCGGTCGGCAGGATAAGCGTGATTGTGTCAACTTTACCAATGCCGAAATGAGCGCCAAGCTCGGCCATGAATTTAAATGGCCATTGCTGAACGTGACACCAGGGCAAACCTTAAAAGTCGAGTGGACTTATACGGCGCCACACCTCACCCGCGGTTATCGCTGGTTTATTACCAAGGATGGCTGGGACGAGAGTAAGCGCATCACCCGCGCGCAACTTGAAACCACGCCCTTTGCCGATGACATTTATCCCTATGTGCCGCGCTGGGCCCATACGGACAAACTCGTGGCCAAGGTCGAGCACGAGGTCAAGCTACCGGCCAACAAAAAAGGCCATCACGTAATCGTGCTGCTGTGGCTGGTCGCTGACACCGGCAACGCCTTTTACCAGGCTTTCGACGTCAACTTCCAGTAACCCGCCTCACTGGCTCTCGCGCGCCAGCAGCTCACGCTTGCGCTCCACGCCCCAGCGGTAACCCGAGAGGTTGCCGTCGCTGCGCACCACCCGGTGACACGGGATGGCCACAGCCAGGGCATTGGCCGCGCAAGCCTGGGCCACCGCGCGCACCGCCCTGGGAGAGCCGATGCGCTGAGCGATCTCGGCATAACTGGCTGTACTGCCAGCCGGGATCGCCCGCAGCGCCTGCCAGACTCGTTCCTGGAACGCCGTGCCGCGCAGGTCCAGCGGCAGGTCCAGGCCGATGCCCGGCGCTTCGATAAAGCCCACGACCCTCGCCACCAGGGTTTCGAACCCGGCGTCGCCGCCGATCAGGTTGGCCTTGGGGAATTTGTCCTGCAGGTCATTGAGCAGCGCCTGCGGATCGTCACCGAGCAGTATTGCGCAAATCCCCCGTTCACTCTGCGCCACCAGAATTGCCCCCAAGGAGCACTGGCCGATGGCAAAGCGGATTTCAGTGTTGGCACCGCCGTCGCGATAGGCCCCCGGGGTCATGCCCAGGCGCGCGTTGCTCGATTCGTAGAAGCGGCTGTTGGAATTGAACCCGGCCTCGTACAGGGCATCGGTCACCGTTGCCGCCCGCTGCAACTGCGTGCGTACCTTGTGCGCGCGGTGGGCCGAGGCATAGGCCTTGGGCGTCAGCCCGGTCACGGCCTTGAACACCCGGTGAAAGTGGGACGGGCTCAGGTTCAATTGCTCGGCCAGCTGGTTCAGGCTCGGCGCCGGGTCGGTACTTTCGATCAAAGCGCAGGCGCGGGTGACCTGGGCCCGGTGCTGTTCGGCAACGTGGGTCTGGTCGGCGCCGCGGCGCTTGCTTGGCCGGTACCCGGCGGCTTCGGCCTGTTCGGCGCTGTCGAAAAATTCGACGTTGTCGATGCGCGGCAGGCGCGAGCTACTGCTCGCCCGGCAGTACACGCCGGTGGTGCGCACGGCATAGACGAAGGCCTGGTCAGCGGCCGGGTCGCGGGCCAGGATGGCCTGCCAGCGTGGGTCGGATTCGCTGATCCGTGGTTTGCCTGTACTCATGACGGGGTGCTCCTGGCGTTGATCGATGGGTTCAGGCTACGGCTTTGGCGCTGCGGAAAAACTCCGGGTCTTGCGTTCAAACTCGAGTGGCCGGCACTCGCCACAGGTACCAGGCGGCCACGGTCCGGTAGGGGCTCCAGTGCTTGCCCAGGTCGATCATCTGCCGACGTGTCGGTTGCCCTTGCAGGCCCTGCAAGCGGCGGTAGCCCTCGCGCACGCCGAAGTCGTCGGCCGGCAGGATGTCCATGCGCTCCAGGGTGTAGATCAGCAACATCTCGACGGTCCAGCGGCCCACGCCACGCAGGCTCACCAGGCGTTCGATCAGTGCCTCGTCTTCAAGCATCAGAGCCTGCTGATAGTCCGGCACCAGGCCGTCGAGGCGCGCCTGGGCGATGCCCTGGATGGTTGCCAGTTTACTCGCTGAAAAGCCGCAGGCGCGCAATTGCTCCGGGGTGGTCGCCAGCACCTGCTCGGGGCTGGGAAAGGCGCTTCCCGGGTAGAGCGCCAGAAAGCGCGCGAGGATCGCATCGCCGGCCTTGGCATGCAGTTGCTGATAGGCGATAGCCCGCACCAGTGCCTGATACGGGTCACGGGTGGGTTTGGGCTGGTGCAGGCACGGGCCAATCGCCTCGATGTGCGCAGCCCACTGTGGGTCGAGTGCGGCGAGGCAGGTTTGTGCCTCGGTATAGAACGCGTGCGTGCTCATCAGGCCTCCAGTGCCTTGGCCACTTGTTCCAGCGCCTGCTTGAGTTCGGCGCGGCTGCCAGCGGCCGACAGGCTGATACGGATTGCCGCCAGCTCATGCTGTTTTACCGCGAACACCTCGCCTGGCACCACCGCCACGCCATGGGCCCGGCAGGCCTCGACCAAGCGCGCGGCGCTGAGCCCGGCCTTGACCCAGATGTGCGGCGACGGCTGGCGGGTGTTAAGCAGGTGGCCACTGAGCACCTTGCACGCCAGGCGCCAGCGCTGGGTGATTTCCTCGCGCTGCCAGGCCAGGCGCCTTTGAGCGGTGCCATCGGCGATCCAGCGGCAGGCGATCTGCAGGTTCAGCGGCGACACCTGCCAGTGAGTGGCCTGGGCATGCGGATCAATCTGTTCCAACACTAGCGGGTCAGCCACAATCCAGCCCAGGCGCAGGCCGGCGCCCACAGTTTTCGACAGGCTGCTGATCAACAGGCCGCGCTCACCGAGCATTCGCCATAGCGGTGGTTGGTCGGTGAGCGCGCCGTAGACATCATCTTCGATCACCAGCAGGTCATGGCGCGCGACCACCTCGGCAATCGCCTGCTGGCGGGCGCTGCTCATGCACGCACCCGTTGGGTTGTGCAGGCTCGGGGTCAGGACCATGACCCGCGCGCCGGTGGCCCTGGCGACCCGGTCGAGGTCGTCGGCAACAATGCCCTGATCGTCCAGGGCGATGCCATGCAAGGGAAGGCGCAATTGCCGGCAGGCGGCCTTGATGCCGGGGGCGGTAAGGGCCTCGACCAGCACTGCTTCACCCGGCTGGCACAGCGACAGCAACACCGTGAACAAACCCTGCTGGGCGCCGCCGCACAGCAGCAATTGCCGCTCGTTCAATTGCAAACCGCGGTTGGCCAGCCAGGCGGCGCCGTGCACGCGAGCGCGCAGCAACTCTTCGGCGCTCAGGTAGTGATCCAGGCAAGCCGCCAGCCCCTCCTCAAGCAGCGCCTGCAAAGTGTTTTCGCTGTCGCGGTTGGCCGGCTCGATCACCGGCACGTTGGTCGACAGGTCGATCAGGCTCGATTGCACGTCGCGCTGCTTGAGGCGAAACAGCGTGGCCTCCTTGCTGCCGGCCAGCACATAGGTGCCACGGCCGACTTCACCCGAAACCAAATGGCGTGCCGCCGCCTCACGGTAGGCCTGCTGGGTGGTGCTCGGGTTGAGCCCCAGGTTCCAGGCCAGGCGCCGTTGTGGCGGCAGGCGTTCGCCGACTTTCAGCTCGCCGCGTTCGATGGCAATGGCTATTGCATCGACCAGGGCCAGGTAGCGCGGCTGGGCATCGTCGCAGAGGGTAGGGGTCCACATTTATTGTTGGCCATGCAATATAGGAATTTACCCATACAATGCGCGGCGACTAGGATCAGGTCAAATCCGATCCTGCCGAGGTGCTCCATGTTCGACCTGCCAGCCCTGCGCGAAGCTGCCCGCCTGGTTCATGCCAGCGTACCCGCCACCCCTCAGTACGCCTGGCCGCGCCTGGCCGAGCGGCTGGGCTGCGAAGTCTGGGTCAAGCATGAAAACCATGCCCCGACCGGCGCCTTCAAGGTGCGCGGCGGGTTGATGTATGTGCAGTGGCTGCGGGCACAAAAGCCGGCGGTGCGCGGCCTGGTCACCGCCACCCGTGGCAACCACGGCCAGAGCATGGCCCTGGCTGCGGGCAATGCCGGGCTGCCGATCATCATCGTTGTGCCTGAGGGCAACTCGCTGGAAAAGAACGCGGCGATGCGCGCTTTGGGCGCCCAACTGATCGAGCACGGCGCCGACTTTGACCAGGCCCGCGAAGAGGCAGCACGCCTGGCCCAGTTGCATGGTTACGAAAGCGTGCCACCGTTTCACCCCGAGTTGATCCGTGGCGTCGCCACCTACGCGCTGGAGCTGCTGGAAGCCGTGCGCGAGCTGGATTGCATCTACGTGCCGATCGGCATGGGCTCGGGCATCTGCGGGTTGATCCAGGCGCGCAACCTGCTGGGCCTGCGCACCGAGATCGTCGGCGTGGTGTCCAGCGCCGCCGACGCCTTTGCCCAGAGCCTGGAGCAGGGCCGCATCGTCACCACCGCCACGGCCAACACCTTCGCCGATGGCATGGCCTGCCGCATTCCGTTGCCCGAAGCCTTTGAAATCATCCGCCAGCATGCCGCACGCATCGTGCGCGTCAGCGACGAAGAAGTGGCCCGGGCCATGCGCATCTACCACGAAGACACTCACAACACCGCCGAAGGCGCAGGCGCCGCCGGCCTTGCCGCACTGATCCAGGAGCGCGAGCGCCAGCAGGGGCGCAGGGTGGCGGTGATCCTCAGCGGGGCGAACATTGACCGGCAGCGGTATGCGCAGGTGCTGGCGGGCGATTGAAAAATCCTGAGTTGATCGGTTGATAAAAATGACAAGCCTGAATAAAGGCAATCTCTTCTAATACAGCCAGCAGAAAACCGTTTTAATAGCGCCTGCCATCAACCGCGGTTACGGAACGTCGATGCCTTTTTCAAACGGATTTCTGCTGAGTTTGTCGCTGTGCCTGGATATCGGCATTGCCAATATCGCCATGATCACCCTGGCCATGCAGCGGGGTTTTTTGCAGGGTTTCTGGCTGGGGCTGGGTACCTGTGTCGGTGACCTGTTGTATGCCATTGCGGCGCTGGCCGGGATGACCGTGCTGCTGCAATTTGAAACGGTGCGCTGGGTGCTGTGGCTGGGCGGCTCGGTGTTGCTGGTATGGTTTGCCATCAAGATGCTGCTGGCGGCGCTGCGCGGCAACACCCATCTGCAGACCCCCGGCGCAATGGTGATCGAATCGGGCTGGCGCGAGTTCCTGCGCGGGATCTTCCTGGCCATGTCCTCGCCCAGCGCCATCCTCTGGTTTGCTGCGGTCGGCGGGGTGCTGATTTCCCGTTCAGGGGGCGGCAGCCTGCTTGAGGCCGGGCTGTTTCTTAGCGGTTTTTTTGCCGCCGGGCTGATCTGGTGTCTGTCGTTGTGCGGTATTGCCAGTCATGGCGGGCGCCTGCTGGGTGACCGCCTGCTGACCTGGTCGTACCTGCTGTCGGCGGGCATCTTCTGTTACTTTGCTGGCTACGTGATCCTTTCCGGTTACCGCGAGTTCATCCTTGCCGTGCCTGCGGCTACCCCGGGTCTATAATGATTCGGGACACCGGTGCGCAGGTGCCGTCAGGCAGGAGGATCTTCGATGAAAGGTCTGGATGCAAAAAAGATGACGAAGAAAAAACCACTGAAAACCGCCAAGGAAAAACACGCCGCCAAACGCGCCAAGCGCTCCGGCGACAGTTTTCTTGCGCAGTAACGCCAAGAGCTCCGCAAGGGGCTCTTTTTTTAGTCCCGAAATTGAGGTTGCTGGGTTATCCATTTCCCTAGCCTGTCGATTTCAACCACTGCCATTCGACCATCTGTGAACGCGCCGAGTCATCCGGCGCCCTATCGCACAGAGGACACGACCATGAACAGTGCCGCCGAGAACGAAATCCGCCAACTCATCGAGCAGTGGCTTCCCGCCGTACGCGCGCGCGATGTCGAGGCCATTACCGCGCCTTACGCCGAGAACATTCGCGCCTTCGATGCCATCCAGCAATTGCAGTTCCAGGGCAAGGCCGCCTATCGCGCCCACTGGCAGGCCTGCATGGATCACTGCCCCGGCGAGATGATCTTCGAAATCGAGCAACTGCAGATCCACGCCACCCCGGAACTGGCCCTGGCCCATTGGCTCAACCGCTGTGGTCCGGCCAGCAGCGAAGGCGGTGAGGATCAAGGCTGCTATATGCGCGCGACCGTTGGCTACCAGCGCATCGACGGGCAGTGGAAGGTGATTCATGAGCATTGGTCGGCACCGTTCGACATGGAATCCGGTGCCGCGCTGTTCTCGCTCAAGCCTTGAGCTGAAAACCCCGAAAGTTATGCCGAATCGCGCTTTTCAAGGCGGTGCGAACTGCCGCCATAGTATCCCCAGCGGTGGAGACGACGATGAAATACCTGTGCCTGGTCTACTGTGATGAAAGTCTGCTGCACAGCCTGCCTGAAAGCCCGGCCGACGCCGAGTGCATGGCCTATGCCGAGTCGGTCCAGGGCAGCGGCCGGATGCTCGCCGCCGAGGCGCTCAAGCCGGTGCAGACCGCGACCACCGTGCGTGTACGCGGCGGGCAGATGAGCCTGACCGACGGCCCGTTTGCCGAAACCAAGGAGCAACTGGCCGGCTTCTATCTGGTCGATGCCCGCGACCTCAACGAGGCGTTGAACATTGCCAAGGGCATTCCCGCAGCGCGAGTCGGCAGTGTCGAGGTGCGGCCGGTGCGCGACTTGCAACCCTGAACCCAAGGAGCACAACACGATGAGCCTTTTACACCCCGAGCCGCCCAAGGCGCAGCATGAGTTGTCGTTGACGCGCCTGATCGATGCGCCGCGGCGCAAGGTGTTTCGCGCCTGGACCGAGCCACAACTGCTGGCCCAGTGGTGGGGGCCCAACGGCATGACCACGCCGGAATGCGAAATGCAGCTGTGGGTGGGCGGCTTGTTTCGTACGGTGATGCGTGCCCCGGACGGCAGCGAATACCCGAACCAGGGCGTGTTTCTGGAGATCGTGCCGCCGGCGCGGATCGTCTTCACCGATGCCTTCGGTCCGGGTTGGGTGCCGTCGAACAAGGCGTTCATGACCGCTGTGGTGACCTTTGACGATGTCCACGGCAAGACCCAGTACACCGCCCGCGCCTGGCACTGGAGTGCCGCCGATTGCCAGGCCCATGAAGAGATGGGCTTTCACCGGGGCTGGGGTGAGAGCCTGGATCGCCTGGTGGCGCTGGTGACCACGCAGATGCCCGACTGATGGCAGCGCTGGCACAGGTACGGGCGCAACTGGAGGCCGTCTACCGTCAGGAGTCGCGGCGCATCCTGGCGACGCTGATTCGCTTGTTGGGCGACTTCGATCTGGCCGAAGAGGCCATGCACGAGGCGTTTTTCATTGCCGTGGAGCGCTGGCAACGCGACGGCATTCCGGCAAGCCCGCGGGCCTGGCTGGTGTCTACCGGGCGTTTCAAGGCCATCGACAGCCTGCGCCGACGTGCGCGCTTCGACCGTTCTCAGGTGCAGTTGATACAGGCGCTGGAGGCGCAAGAGGAGGTTCAGGTGAATGACGAAGAACTGGAGGACGACCGCCTGCGCCTGATCTTCACCTGTTGTCACCCGGCGCTGGCCGCCGATGCCCAGGTGCCGCTGACCTTGCGCGAAGTCTGTGACCTGACCACCGAAGAGATCGCCCGCGCCTTTTTGCAGAGCCCGGCGACCATCGCCCAGCGCATCGTGCGGGCCAAGGCCAAGATCCGCGATGCGCGCATACCGTACCAGGTGCCGTCGCTGGCCGAGCTGCCGGAGCGCCTTGATAGCGTATTGCGGGTGATCTACCTGGTGTTCAACGAGGGCTACTCGGCGTCGTCGGGTGAGAGCCTGATGCGCCACGACCTGAGCGATGAAGCGATCCGCCTGGGGCGTTTGCTCCAGCAGCTGCTGCCTGACCCGGAGGTGCTCGGGCTGTTGGCCTTGATGCTTTTGCAGGCCTCGCGGCAACAGGCGCGCAGCGACGCCGAGGGGGAGTTGGTACTGCTTGATGAGCAAGACCGCAGCCTGTGGAACCGTGCATTTATAGCTGAAGGTTGCCAGTTGGTGCAGCAAGCTCTGCGCAGTCAGCAGTTTGGTGTGTATAGCCTGCAGGCAGCGATAGCGGCCGTGCACGCTGAAGCTGCCAGTGCCGAGGCAACGGACTGGGATGAAATCGTCGGTTTGTACAATGTGCTGCTGCAGCGCTGGCCGTCACCGGTGATCGAGCTCAACCGCGCAGCGGCTCTGGCCCGGCGCGATGGCGCCGAGGCGGGGCTGGCGGCAGTGGAGGCAATTCTGGCCCGTGGCCAGTTGCAGGATTATCACCTGGCCCATTCGGCCCGCGCCGAACTGTGCCGCCAGTTGGGCCGCCTGGATCACGCCCGCGAGGCCTATCGCAGTGCCCTCGAGCTGACCCGTCAGGGCCCCGAGCGGCGCTTTATCGAGCGCCGCCTGGCCGAGTTGTAGGCATCAGCCGATGGTGATAGGCGGCGGGCTGACCAGCTCGACGGTCTGCTGTTTGCGCGGGGCGAGGATCTCGGCCTCGCCATCGACCACCAGTTCGTCGTTCTGGTTGAACACACGGGTGGCGATGCGCACCTTGAACTTCGGCAGTTTCTCGAGGATTTCCAGGCGCACGGTCAGGGTGTCGCCGAACTTGACCGGCTTCTGGAAGCTCATGGTCTGGCCCAGGTAGATGGTGCCCGGGCCGGGCAGCTCGCAGGCCACTGCGGCGCTGATCAGCGCACCGCTGAACATGCCGTGGGCGATGCGCTCCTTGAACATGCTCTTGGCGGCGAACTCGGCATCCAGGTGCACCGGGTTGTGGTCACCGGACATCGCCGCGAACAGCTGGATGTCACGTTCTTCGACGGTTTTGCTGAAGCTGGCGGTCTGGCCGACTTCAAGGGCTTCGTACGGGGTGTTGGTGACCTGGGTCATGCTTGGCTTTCCTTCTGGCGTGCGGGTCGGCCGATCATTCGCTGCGGGCGGGGCGGCCAATGGCCAGGGCCTGCTCCAGCCAGTCGATGATGGCGGCCGTGACCTCGTCACGGTTGGTTTCGTTGAGCAGCTCATGCCGCGCCTGGGGGTAGAGCTGCAACTGCACATGCTGATTGCCGGCCAGGCGCAAGGCACCGGCCAGATCCTTGAGACGCTTGCCGGCACTGACCGGATCACATTCGCCGCCCATCACCAGGATCGGCAGGTTCGGATCGATCTGCGTCAGGTTGCGTGGCTGGCTGATTTGCTCAAGGCCCATCAGCAAGTCGATCCACAAACGGTTGCTGCAGCGAAAGCCGCACAACGGGTCGGCAGCATACTTGTCGACTTCGTCGTTGTCGCGGCTGAGCCAGTCGAACGCCGTGCGGTTGGGCTTGAAGGCCTTGTTGAACGAGCCGAACGACAGCCACTCGATCAGCGCGCTATGGCCCAGCGGGCCCTGGCGCCAGGCTTCGAAGCGGGCGATCAGGCAGGCGGTGCGGTACAGCGCGGGCGGTTGGAAGTTCGAGCCGCTGAGAATCGCGCCCTGCAGGCTGGCGCCGTGGTGCATCAGGTAGGCCTGGGCAATGTAGCTGCCCATGCTGTGGCCAAACAGGAACACCGGGGTGCCCGGAAACTGCTGGCCGATGTGCTGGCTGAGCAGGGCCAGGTCGTTGACCACGCTGTTCCAGCCATTGTGTCGGGCGAACAGGCCTAAAGTGCCAAGTTCGGCGGTGCGTCCATGGCCGCGCTGGTCGTGGGCGAGCAGGGCATAGCCGGCATTGCTCAGGGCCTCGCCCAGGCGTTGGTAGCGCCCGGCGTGCTCGGCCATGCCGTGGGCCAGCAGCACCACCGCCTTGATCGGCGAGGCCGGCAGCCATTGATAAACGTAGAGGCTGCAGTGATCGCTGGCCGGGAGCCAGAACGCGTCGTGGTGCATGGCGGGTCCTTGTGCGCGCAACTCGGTAAGTCAGCACAGTGTATAACCCAGGGACAGGATCGCAGGGTCATCAGCAATAAGATTCACAATGTTAATGACAGCGCTTGGCGTATTTGCCACCTGCGACATACCTGCTAACGTCGGCAGAGCACCTTCTTCGCCAAGCAGGCAAGGGGGCCGGATCGGCTCAGGTATGAGGACAATAATAGATGCAAGCTGATTTCTGGAATGACAAGCGCCCGGCAGGGGTTCCTTCGCAAATTGACATAAATGCTTACAAGTCAGTGGTCGAAGTATTCGAACGCTCCTGCAAGAAGTTTGCTGACCGCCCGGCGTTCAGCAACCTCGGGGTCACCCTGAGCTACGCCGAACTCGAACGCTATTCTGCGGCCTTTGCCGCTTACCTGCAGCAGCACACCGACCTGGTGCCGGGCGACCGCATCGCGGTACAGATGCCCAACGTGCTGCAGTACCCCATCGCGGTGTTCGGCGCCTTGCGCGCCGGCCTGATCGTGGTCAACACCAACCCGCTGTACACCGCCCGCGAAATGCGCCACCAGTTCAAGGACTCCGGCGCCCGGGCGCTGGTGTACCTGAACATGTTCGGCAAGCTGGTGCAGGAGGTGCTGCCCGACACCGGCATCGAGTTCCTCATCGAGGCGAAGATGGGCGACATGCTGCCGACGGCCAAGGGCTGGCTGGTCAACACCATCGTCAGCAAGGTCAAGAAGATGGTCCCGGACTACCGCCTGCCGCAGGCGGTGCCATTCAAGAGCGCCCTGGCCCAGGGCCGCGGCCAGGCGCTCAAGCCGGTTGCGCTGGGCCTCGATGACATCGCCGTGCTGCAATACACCGGCGGCACCACGGGCCTGGCCAAGGGCGCGATGCTGACCCACGGCAACCTGGTGGCGAACATGCTCCAGGTGCTGGCGTGTTTCTCCCAGCACGGTGCCGATGGCCAGCGCCTGATCAAGGACGGGCAGGAGGTGATGATCGCGCCGCTGCCGCTCTACCATATCTATGCCTTTACCGCGAACTGCATGTGCATGATGGTTACCGGCAACCACAACGTGCTGATCACCAACCCGCGCGACATCGCCGGCTTTGTCAAAGAGCTGAAGAAGTGGAAGTTCTCCGGGCTGCTCGGGCTCAACACCCTGTTCGTCGCGCTGATGAACCACCCAGAGTTCAAGAACCTCGACTTCTCGGCGTTGAAGGTCACCAACTCCGGCGGTACCGCATTGGTCAGTGCCACCGCCGAGCGCTGGGAGAGCATCACCGGTTGCCGCATTGTCGAAGGCTACGGCCTGACCGAGACCTCGCCGGTAGCCAGCACCAACCCTTACGGCCAGCTGGCACGCCTGGGCACCGTGGGCATTCCGGTGCCGGGCACGGCGTTCAAGGTGATTGACGATGCGGGTGTCGAGCAGCCCTTCGGCGAGCGCGGCGAGTTGTGCATCAAGGGCCCGCAAGTGATGAAGGGTTACTGGCAGCACCCCGAGGCGACGGCCGAGGCGCTGGACAGCGAAGGCTGGTTCAAGACCGGCGACATTGCCGTGATCGATCCGGACGGCTTTACCCGCATCGTCGACCGCAAGAAGGACATGATCATCGTCTCGGGCTTCAACGTGTACCCCAACGAGATCGAGGAAGTGGTGATGAGCCATCCGCAAGTGGCCAGTTGCGCGGTGATCGGCATCCCCGACGAGCGTTCGGGCGAGGCGGTGAAGCTGTTCGTGGTGCCGCGCGAGGGCGGGGTAAGCCTTGAAGAGCTGAAGGCTTACTGCAAGGCCAACTTCACCGGCTACAAGGTGCCCAAGCATATTGTCTTGCGCGAGTCGCTGCCGATGACGGCAGTGGGCAAGATTCTGCGCAGGGAGCTTCGGGATATAGCCTGAGGGAACTGCAAGCTACAAGCTACAAGCTACAAGCTACAAGCTACAAGCCGCAAGCCCGGCCAGCTTGTAGCTTGTGGCTTGAAACTTGAATCTTTAGAATTTTTACTCTAAAAATGACTACGTGATTATCAAGAGTCATTTCCGTGACTGTCTGGGCTACTTTAGCTCTAGGCGGCCCTTGGCAAAGCTGCTACTCTCGGCCCGCTTCTGATTATCAGGTTTGCAATAAACCGTAATCTTATATCAATAATAATCGCATCGACTGCGGTGAAGAATTCGCTGTTGCTGGAGGAGTGGGCTTCCATGATCGAAAACTTTTGGAAGGATAAGTACCCAGCCGGGATTGCCTCGCAAATCAATCCTGATGAGTATCCGAATATTCAGGCGGTATTGAAGCAGTCTTGCCAGCGCTTTGCCGATAAACCGGCCTTTAGCAACCTGGGCAAAACCATTACATACGGCGAGTTGTATGAGTTGTCGGGGGCGTTTGCCGCTTACCTGCAACAGCATACCGACCTGCAGCCGGGTGATCGTATTGCCGTGCAGCTGCCCAACGTTCTGCAATACCCCGTTGCCGTGTTCGGTGCCCTGCGTGCGGGCCTGATCGTGGTCAACACCAACCCGTTGTATACCGCGCGGGAATTGGAACACCAGTTCAATGATTCCGGCGCCAAGGCGCTGGTCTGCCTGGCAAACATGGCGCACCTGGCCGAAAAGGTAGTGCCCAAGACCCAGGTCAAACACGTTATTGTCACCGAAGTGGCCGACCTCTTGCCACCGGTTAAACGCCTGTTGATCAACAGCGTGATCAAGTACGTGAAGAAAATGGTCCCGGCGTACAACCTGCCCAAGGCGGTCAAGTTCAACGACGCCTTGAGCAAGGGCCGTGGCAAAACCTTTCAGGAAGCCAATCCAGACCGCCATGACGTCGCCGTGTTGCAATACACCGGTGGCACTACCGGGGTAGCCAAGGGCGCGATGCTGACCCACCGCAACCTGGTGGCCAACATGCTGCAATGCCGGGCGCTGATGGGCTCGGACCTCAATGAAGGTTGCGAGATCCTGATCACGCCGTTGCCGCTGTATCACATCTATGCCTTCACCTTTCATTGCATGGCAATGATGCTGATCGGCAGCCACAACATCCTTATCAGCAACCCGCGCGACTTGCCGGCGATGGTCAAGGAACTGGGCAAGTGGAAGTTCAGCGGCTTTGTCGGCCTCAATACCTTGTTCGTGGCCCTGTGCAATAACGAAAATTTCCGCAAGCTGGATTTCTCTGGCCTGAAGATCACCCTGTCGGGCGGCATGGCCCTGCAAATGAGCGTCGCCGAGCGCTGGAAGGCAATCACCGGCTGCGCCATCTGCGAAGGTTATGGCATGACCGAGACCAGCCCGGTGGCGGCGGTCAACCCGGCCGAGCAGAACCAGATCGGCACCATTGGCATTCCGGTGCCCTCGACCCTGTGCAAGATCATCGACGACGCCGGTGTTGAACTGGCCCTGGGCGAAGTCGGCGAGCTGTGCGTGAAAGGGCCGCAGGTAATGAAGGGTTACTGGCAGCGCGAAGACGCCACCAACGAGATCCTCGACAGTGACGGCTGGCTGAAGACCGGTGACATCGCCCTGATCCAGACCGACGGCTACATGCGCATCGTCGATCGCAAGAAAGACATGATCCTGGTCTCCGGTTTCAACGTCTATCCGAATGAGCTTGAGGACGTGCTGGCGGCGTTGCCAGGCGTGCTGCAGTGCGCGGCCATCGGTGTGCCGGATGAAAAATCCGGTGAAGTGATCAAGATCTTCATCGTGGTCAAGCCGGGCATGACCGTGACCAAGGAGCAGGTGATGGAGCACATGCGTGCAAACGTCACCGGCTACAAGGTGCCGCGTTTCATCGAGTTCCGCGATGCGCTGCCGACCACCAACGTCGGCAAGATCCTGCGCCGTGAACTGCGTGATGAAGAACTGAAGAAGCTGGGCCTGAAGAAGATCGCCTGAGTCAAGGCGAGCGCTTCGCGCTCGATCGCTGGCAAGCCAGCTCCCACCATCGATCCTGTGGGAGCTGGCTTGCCAGCGATGCTTTCAGCGCAGTTTTTCAAGCATCTGGTAATACCACATCCCCGCCGCCAGCAACGGATTGCCCAGCACATCGCCCATTGGCACCTTGATGTGTTTGCAGCCGGCAAAGGTATCGAATTTCTCCAGCGTCCCGGTCAGTGCTTCGGCCATGATCTCGCCCATGATATGGCTGGTGGCGATGCCGTGCCCGGAATAGCCCTGGCAGTACCAGACGTTGTCCGAGAGCTTGCCCAGCTGCGGAATGCGGTTGACCACGATGCCCATTGCGCAACTCCACTGGAACTCGATCGGCACGCCCTTGAGCGCCGGAAAGGTGCGCTCGATGCACGGCCGCAGTTCGCCGGCGATATCCCGTGAATCGCGCCCGGAATAGTTGGCGCCACCGCCGAACAGCAGGCGGCCATCGGCGGTCAGCCGGTAGTAGTCGAGGACGAAGCGGCAGTCGTACACCGCAAGATCCTGCGGGTTGATCTGCGCGGCCAGCTCACCGAGCGGCGCGGTGGTGACGATACCGCCCATCGCCGGGAAGATCTTGCCCTTGAGCTGGCGTTTTTCCAGTTTGTGATAGACGTCGCCGGCCAACAGAATCTGCTTGGCCTCGACCCGGCCGTGGGCCGTCACCACCGCCGGCTGCTCGCCATGGATGATGTCCAGCACTTCGGAGTTCTCGAAGATCAGTGCGCCCAGGCTGTGCGCGGCGCGGGCTTCGCCCAGGCACAGGTTGAGCGGGTGCAGGTGCAGGTTGCGCCGGTTCTTCAAGGCCCCCAGGTACAGCGGGCTTTGCAGGTGTTCGCGCATGGCGTTCTGGCCCAGCAGCTCGACCTGGTCGCCCATGCCGCGACGCTCGGCCTCGGCAGCGAAGGCGCGCAGCTCGCCCATGTGCGAGTCTTTCATCGCCGCGTGTAGGTGGCCGCGCTTGAGGTCGCAGTCGATGCCGTAGCGCTCGACCCTTTGCTCGATGATCTGGTGGCCGCGCCAGCGCAGGTGCCAGATAAAATCATCGACGTCATCGCCGAGCTTGTCGCGCATCTGTTTGCGCATCGCTTCATCGCCCGAGAGGCTGCCGGTGACCTGGCCGCCGTTGCGCCCGCTGGCGCCCCAGCCGATGCGGTTGGTTTCAACGATGGCGACTTTCAGGCCGCGCTCGGCCAGCTCCACGGCGCTGGCCACCCCGGTAAAGCCGCCGCCAATGATTGCCACGTCGACTTTCACCGTGCCCTTGAGGGTCGGGTACTGGGTGGTGTCGTTGAGGCTGGCGGTGTAGTACGAGGCGCTGCGTTGGGCAGGGCCGGCGTTTACGGCTGCATTCATAACAAAATCCTTGGTGCAAAAATAAAGGGTCAGGCCTGGCTCAGGTACCAGCGCCAGTCCTGTTCGCCGACTTCGGCCATGAACTGGCGGTACTCGGCGCGCTTGACCGCCAGGTACACGCCGAGGAACTCGGCGCCCAGGGCTTCGCGGGCCCAGCTTGAACGCTCAAGCGCAGTCAACGAGGTCAGCCAGTCGGTGGGTAGCAGTTCGCTGGCCTGGGCGTAGCCATTGCCCTCGACCGGCGCGCCCGGGTCCAGTTGCTGGCGGATGCCGTGATGCAGGCTGGCGAGAATCGCTGCTGCGGCCAGGTAAGGGTTGGCATCGGCGCCGCAGATGCGGTGCTCGATGTGCCGGCTGTTGGCCGGGCCGCCGGGCACGCGCAGGCTGACGGTACGGTTGTCGACGCCCCAGGTCGGCGCCAGCGGCGCATAGCTGTTGGCCTGGAAGCGGCGGTAGGAGTTGGCGTTGGGGCAGAACAGCAGCAGCGAATCGAGCAGCAGCGTGAGCATGCCGGCCACCGATTGGCGCAGCAGCGGTGTACCGGCCTTGTCTTCGCTGGCGTACAGGTTGTTGCCCTGGGCATCGGCCAGGCTCACGTGCATGTGCATGCCGGTGCCGGCCAGGTGATCGAACGGCTTGGCCATGAAGCAGGCCTGCATCCCGTGCTTGTGCGCCACGCCCTTGACCAGGCGCTTGTAGCGCACCGCCTGGTCCATGGCCAGCAGCGCATCGCCATGCTCGAGGGTGATTTCCACCTGGCCCGGGGCGTATTCGGAAATCGCCGTGCGCGCTGGAATGCCCTGGGCCTTGCAGGCCGCGTAGAGGTCGGCGAGAAACGGCTCGATCTGCTCCAGCTCACGCAGGCCGTAGACCTGAGTGCCACGCGGGCGCCCGCCGTCGCGGTCCAGGGCCGGTTGCGGGCGGCCGTGGCTGTCACGTTGCTGGTCGAGCAGATAGAACTCCAGCTCGCAGGCCATCACCGGGTAGTAACCGTCGGCCTTGAGCGCATCGATGACCTTGACCAGCAGGTGGCGCGGGTCGGCGACAGTCGCCGGCAGGCCTTCGCTGGGGTGCATGCTGACTTGCACCGCAGCGGTGGGAATCTGCCGCCACGGCAGGCGCACCAGGCTGTTTTCCAGCGGGTAGGCGCGGCAATCGATATCGCCGACATCCCAGACCAGGCCTGAGTTTTCCACATCGTCGCCGTTGAGGGTCAAACCGAGGATGGTGCTGGGCAATGGCCGTCCGCTTTCGTACACCGCCAGCAGCTCTTCGCGGTGCAGCAGCTTGCCGCGTGGTACGCCGTTGGCGTCGAGGATGAACAGCTCGATCATCTCGATATCGGGGTTTTCAGACAGGAACGTTCGGGCCTGCTCGATAGGGGCAAAGTGCATGGTGTGCTCGCTCGCGCCCTCAGGCGCACAGGACTGTCTAGCCGGTCAGGCGGCAGTCTTCGACAAGGAAGGTCGGCCAGAAGCTGGCCGCACGGTTCACTGCAGAGCGAGGCGGGCGTCCGGTGGGCGGGCATGGCGGCAGTGCCACAAAGCCCAGAAGGCGAGAATGATGTGCACCAGCGGATTTTCCCCAGAGCGCGCCCGCACCTTCGGGAACGAAGGGCGCAGCAGCAGGCGGGGCAAACCGGTAGACGAAGTCATGCCTGGATACTCCCATGCCGGGGAAGGTTCATTAAATCAGCCTTTGGGTAACTTCAGATAAGCCGCGGCTAAACAATCGTCCGCCCGCCCGCAACCGTGCCGAGCGTCGGCAAATCTGCGACAATCGCAGCCCTTGAAAAGCCGATCATGCAAAAGCAGGCTCACCTGCACGACTAAAAAGCCCCCATGACTGACCACGCGATTGATCAACTGCTGAAAAACCTCGACCACGCCATGATTGCCGAGCGCCACCGTCTGCGCCGGCAGTTGCACGAGCTGCGCAAGCGCCCGGATGAGGCCAGGCTTGCGCAATGGGTCGACAAGGTCCAGGCCTCCTGCGCCCAGGTCACCGCGCGCAAGGCCAGTGTCCCGAGCATCCGTTACGACGACAGCCTGCCGATTGCAGCCAAGCGTGAAGAAATCAAGAAGGTTCTGGCCGAGCATCAGGTGCTGATCATCGCCGGCGAAACCGGCTCGGGCAAAACCACCCAGCTGCCGAAGATCTGCCTGGAACTGGGCCGCGGCCAGCACGGCCTGATCGCCCATACCCAGCCTCGGCGGATTGCCGCGCGCAGCGTTGCCACCCGGGTCGCCGAAGAACTCGGTACGCCGCTGGGGGCGCTGGTCGGCTACCAGGTGCGCTTCGAAGACCAGAGCGACGCCAATACCCTGGTCAAGCTGATGACCGACGGTATCCTGCTGGCCGAAACCCAGCACGACCGCTTTCTCGAGCGCTACGACACCATCATTGTCGACGAAGCCCACGAGCGCAGCCTTAATATCGATTTTCTGCTCGGTTACCTCAAGACCCTGCTGCCGCGTCGCCCCGATCTCAAGGTCATCATCACCTCGGCGACCATCGACCTTGAGCGCTTCTCCAAGCATTTCAACGATGCGCCGATCATCGAGGTGTCGGGCCGCACCTACCCGGTGGAAACCTGGTACCGGCCGGTAACCCGCGAGCAGGACGAGGAGGGCAACCGCGTCGAGGACGACCTCACCGTCGACCAGGCGATCCTCGCCACCCTCGACGAGATTGCCGCCTTTGAGCGCAGCCAGGGCAAGGGCCCGGGCGATGTGCTGGTGTTCCTGCCCGGCGAGCGCGAGATTCGCGACGCTGCCGAGATGCTGCGCAAGGCGCAGTTGCGCCACACCGAAATCCTGCCGCTGTACGCGCGCCTGTCGCCGGCCGAGCAGCAGAAGATTTTCCAGTCCCATCCGGGGCGGCGCGTGGTGCTGGCCACCAACGTTGCCGAAACCTCGCTGACGGTGCCGGGCATCCGCTATGTGATCGATAGCGGCACCGCGCGCATCAGCCGCTACAGCTACCGGGCCAAAGTTCAGCGCCTGCCGATCGAAGCGGTGTCCCAGGCCAGCGCCAACCAGCGCAAGGGCCGCTGCGGGCGGGTCGAGCCGGGCATCTGCGTGCGCCTGTACAGCGAAGAAGACTTCAATGCGCGGCCGGCCTTTACCGACCCTGAAATCCTGCGTACCAACCTGGCGGCAGTCATCCTGCAGATGCTGCACCTGCGCCTGGGCGATATTGACGCCTTCCCGTTCATCGAGCCGCCGGACGGCAAGGCCATCAGCGACGGCTTCAACCTGTTGCAGGAGCTCTCGGCGGTCAACCGCGAGAACCAGCTCACGCCCCTGGGCCGCCAGTTGGCGCGCCTGCCGGTGGACCCGCGGCTGGGCCGCATGCTGCTCGAAGGCGCCAAGCAGGGCAGCCTCAATGAGCTGTTGATCGTCGCCAGTGCGCTGTCGGTGCAAGACCCGCGCGAGCGGCCGCCGGAGCGCCAGCAAGCGGCGGACCAGGCCCATGCGCAATGGAAAGACGCCGACTCCGACTTCGCCGCGCTGGTCAACCTGTGGCGTGGCTTTGAAGAGCAACGCCAGGCTCTGACCGCCAGCCCGCTGCGCAACTGGTGCCGGAAGAATTTCCTCAACTACCTGCGCCTGCGCGAATGGCGCGATGCTCACCGTCAGCTCAGCCTGATCTGCCGCGACCTGCAGTTGAGCATCAATAAAGAGCCTGCCGACTACCCGCGCCTGCACAAGGCGATCCTCTGCGGTCTGCTCAGCCAGATCGGCCAGAAGAGCGAAGACGGTGACTACCTCGGTGCCCGCCAACGGCGCTTCTGGGTGCACCCCTCGTCCGGCCTGGGCAAGAAGCGTCCGCAATGGTTGATGACCGCCGAGCTGGTGGAAACCACCAAGCTCTATGCGCGCATGGTGGCCAAGATCGATTCGGACTGGATCGAGCCGCTGGCCGGGCACCTGATCAAGAAAAACCACTTCGAACCGCACTGGGAGAAGAAGCGCGGCCAGGTGGTGGCCTTCGAGCAGGTCACCCTCTATGGCCTGATCGTGGTTGGCCGGCGCCCGGTGCATTACGGCCCGGTCGACCCGGTAATGTCCCGCGAGCTGTTTATCCGCGAGGCCCTGGTCGGCGGCGAGATCCAGTCCAAGGCCAGGTGCCTGACCGCCAACCGGCGCTTGCTTGAGCAACTCGACGAGCTGGAAGCCAAGGCCCGCCGGCGCGACATCCTCGCCGATGAAGAAACCCTGTACGGCTTCTATGAGGCGCGGCTGCCGGCCGAGATCCACCAGACCGCAACCTTCGACAGCTGGTACCGGGTCAATAGCCAGAAAGACCCGCAGTTGCTGATCATGCGCGAGGAAGACGTGCTGGCCCGCGAGGCCAGTGAAGTCACCGCCGCGCAGTACCCGGACACCCTGCGCCTGGGCGACCTGAGCCTGGCCCTGAGTTACCACTTCGAGCCAAACCATCCGCGCGACGGCGTCACCGTGCGGGTGCCGGCGCCGCTGCTGCCGAGCCTGCCGGGCGAACGCCTGGAGTGGCTGGTACCGGGCCTGCTGGAAGCCAAGTGCATTGCCCTGGTGCGCAACCTGCCCAAGGCCTTGCGCAAGAACTTCGTGCCGGTGCCGGACTTCGTCAAGGCCGCCCTGCAGCGCATGAGCTTCGCTGAAGGTTCGTTGCCCCAGGCGCTCGGCCGCGAGTTGCTGCGCATGACCGGTGCGCGGGTCAGCGACGAAGCCTGGGCCGAAGCTGCGGCCCAGGTCGACAGCCACCTGAAGATGAACCTGGAAGTGGTCGATGGCCAGGGCAAGTTCCTCGGTGAAGGCCGTGACCTGGCCGAGCTGACCGCGCGCTTTGCCGCGGCCAGCCAGGCCGCGCTGGCGGTCCCGCAAACCGCGCAAAGCCAGCAGCCGGTGCAGGCCAAGGCCTTCACCCAGGTGGCCGAGACTGCGCAACAAAAGTTTGCCGGGCTGTCGATGACGGTCTATCCGGCGCTGGTGGAAGAAAACGGCACGGTCAAGGAAGGGCGTTTCTCGACCCAGGCTGAAGCCGAGTTCCAGCACCGCCGAGCCTTGCAGCGCCTGCTGCTGCAACAACTGGCGGAGCCGGCCAAGTTTTTGCGCGGCAAGCTGCCGGGGCTGACCGAGCTGGGCTTGCTGTACCGCGAGCTGGGCCGGGTCGAGGCGCTGGTCGAAGACATTCTGCTGGCCAGCCTCGACAGCTGCATCCTCGAAGGCGAGGCCACGCTGCCACGCGACGGCGCCGGCCTGGCTTCGCTGGCCGAGCGCAAGCGCGGCAGCTGGGCCGAGCACGCCGAGCGTCTGGCTCGCCTGACCCTGGAAATCCTCAAGCTCTGGCATGGCCTGCAAAAGCGCTTCAAGGGCAAGATCGACCTGGCCCAGGCCGTGGCCCTCAACGACATCAAGCAGCAACTGGGCAACCTGGTCTACCCCGGCTTTGTCCGCGAAACCCCGGGGCTGTGGCTCAAGGAGCTGCCGCGCTACCTCAAGGCGATCGAGCTGCGTCTTGAGAAGCTTGGCGCCCAGGTGCAGAAGGACCGGGTCTGGAGCGGCGAGCTGGGCAACCTCTGGAGCCAGTACCAGACCCGCCTGGACAAGCACCTGCAGGAAGGCAAGCGCGACGAGCAGCTGCAGCTGTACCGCTGGTGGCTAGAGGAATACCGGGTGTCGTTGTTCGCCCAGCAGTTGGGCACCAAGGTCCCGGTTTCCGACAAACGACTGAGCAAGCAGTGGAGTCAGGTGGAAGCCTAAACCCCTGCAGTTGTGGCACACTTGACCGATATACGCCGCGCATCCCGGAATAACCTGCCGGGCCTGCGCGGCTCACGCATGCAGCACTGCGCAGTGGCCCGCAAGCTGGGGGCATTGCCAGTCAAAGTTGGTACTTTGGTGCCAACTCAAACCGACCGAACAGGCCGTTGCCGGGCTGGCAATGGCCCCGAACAGAGGAACGACCGTGCATAACGTCGTCATCAGCGGCACCGGCCTGTACACCCCGGCCAACAGCATTTCCAACGAAGAGCTGGTGGAGTCCTTCAATACCTACGTGCAGCAGTTCAACCGCGACAACGCCGCCGCCATCGAGCGCGGTGAAGTCCAGGCCCTGGCCGAGTCCAGCGCCGCCTTCATCGAAAAAGCCTCGGGTATCAAGAGCCGCTTCGTCATGGACAAGGACGGCATCCTCGATCCGCAGCGCATGAAGCCGCGCCTGCCCGAGCGCTCCAACGACGAACCGTCGATCCTCTGCCAGATGGCCGTGGCCGCCGCCGAGCAGGCCCTGCAACGCGCCGGGCGTACTGCCGCCGACGTCGATGCGGTGATCGTTGCCTGTTCCAACCTGCAGCGCCCGTACCCGGCGATTGCCATCGAAGTGCAGCAGGCGCTGGGCATCAACGGCTTTGGTTTCGACATGAACGTAGCCTGCTCGTCGGCCACCTTCGGCATTCAGACTGCCTGCAACAGCGTACAGTTGGGCCAGGCCCGCGCAGTGCTGGTGATCAGCCCGGAAATCTGCACCGGCCACCTGAACTTCCGTGACCGCGACAGCCATTTCATCTTTGGTGATGCCGCCACCGCCGTGCTGGTAGAGCGCGCCGACCTGGCCACCTCCAGGCACCAGTTCGACATCGTCAGCACCAAACTGCTGACCCAGTTCTCGAACAATATCCGCAACAACTTCGGCTTCCTCAACCGCGCAGCCGAAGAGGGCATTGGCGCCCCCGACAAGCTGTTCGTCCAGGAAGGCCGCAAGGTGTTCCGCGAGGTCTGCCCGATGGTCGCCGAGCTGATCGGCCAGCACCTGGCCGAGAACAACCTCAATGTCAGCGACGTCAAGCGCTTCTGGCTGCACCAGGCCAACCTGAGCATGAACCACCTGATCGTGAAGAAACTGCTTGGTCGTGACGCCCTCGAAGAAGAGGCTCCGGTGATTCTCGACAGCTACGCCAACACCAGCTCGGCAGGCTCGGTAATCGCCCTGCACAAGCATCAGGACGACCTGCCACAGGGCGCCCTGGGCGTGCTCAGCTCGTTCGGGGCCGGCTATTCGATCGGTAGCGTGATCCTGCGCAAGCGTTGAGCTGCAACTACCGGTGAAGTGTCCCACGTTGTTGCGACACTTCACTGATAGCGTTGGCTGTAACAAATCCGCCTAATCGGACTCTACTCGCAGAACGATGGATGGATGGCGATGACTGCTGAACAACAAACCCGCTTGCTGGAGCGGCTGCTCAAGGGTGAGCAACAGGCGTTCAAGGAACTGGTCGACAGCTATCAGGGCGCCATGCGCGCAGTGGCCTATGCGATTGTCGGCAGCCGGCATGCCGACGAAGCGGTACAGGACGCCTGGCTGGCGGTGGTGCGCAACCTCAAGGGGTTCGAGCAGCGCTCGAGCCTGAAAACCTGGTTGCTGACCATTACCGCCAACGCGGCCAAGACCCGCTACAAGCAAAATCGTCGCGAAGTGCTTCTCGATGACCTGCCAGGCCCGCATGGCACCATTGGCGATGAGCGCTTTGCTACCGACGGCCACTGGCTGCAAGGGCCTTCGGCCTGGCATGAGGACACCCCGGAAGCCCTGCTCAGCCGCGAGCAGATGCGTGAATGCCTTGAGCACACCTTGCTCAGCCTGTCGGAACTGCAATGCAGTGTGCTGGTGCTACGCGAGCGCCAGGGCCTGGAGCTGGAGCAGATCTGTAATCTTCTCGAGATTTCCCTCTCCAATGTCCGCGTGTTGCTGCACCGCGCGCGCCTGAAGGTCTTTGCCACCCTGGAACATTTCGAGGAAACCGGTCAATGCTGAGCTGCAAGGAACTCGTCGCCCGCTCCAGCGACTATCTCGACGGACAACTGACCCTGGGCGAGCGCCTGATGGTCCGTCAGCACTTGTTGTTCTGTCGCCATTGCCGGCGCTTTCTCAAGCAGATGCGCGTGGCCCAGGCCACGGTACGGGCCTTGCCGGAGCAGTCGGCGGGTGACAGCGAGGCATTGGCTGAGCGTCTGGCGCGCGAGCTGAAAAACTCCTGAATCCGGCTCGGGAAGCTCTGCAACGGAGCTTTCCGGCTTATTTCATTTCGAAGTAAAAAAGTTCCCCTGTCACAAAACATTTATCTAAAAGCCACTGATCTGACATACACCCCCGCCAAGATTCCTCCCCAGCACAAGTGGCCTGAGCCGCGTGTTTTTCCAACATTATCAAGACCATAAAGTAGGGGAGCTTCTTCGATGATCCGTAAGCACTTCGCAGGTTTCGTAGCCAGCGCCTTGGCCATGGCCGTTACCGCCCAGGCTTTCGCGGGTACCGTGACCACCGACGGCGCCGATATCGTAGTCAAGACCAAGGGTGGCCTCGAGGTCGCTACCACCGACAAGGAATTCAGCTTCAAGCTGGGCGGTCGGATCCAGGCTGACTACAGCCGTTTCGACGGTTTCTACACCAACAACGGCAATACCGCCGACGCCGGTTACTTCCGCCGCGCCTACCTGGAACTGGGCGGCGTGATGTACAAGGACTGGGCCTACCAGATCGCCTACGACTTCTCGCACAACTCCGGCGGTGACAACCGTTCCGAAGACGGCTACTTCGATGAAGCGTCCCTGGCCTACAACGGCTTCAGCCCGGTATCGATCAAGGTCGGTCGTTTCGACCCCGAGTTCGGCCTGGAAAAAGCCACCAGCTCCAAGTGGGTGACCGCGCAGGAACGTACTGCCGCCTATGACCTGGTCGACTGGACCAACGCCCACAACGGCGGCCTGGGTATCCAGGCTTCGGGTACCGTCGGTGACTCGCTGTACGGCTCGGTCGGTGCCTTCGCCAAGGACGCCACCAACCAGGACAAGGACGGCGACAGCACCAAGCAGTTCAACCTGCGCGGCGTCTTCGCGCCGATGCACGAAGCCGGCAATGTCCTGCACTTCGGTATCAACTACGCCCAGCGTGACCTCTCCGACACCGCCTTCGATGGTCGTATCCGCAGCCGCCTGGGCATGCGCGGCGTCAGCACCGACGGTGGCCAGGATGCCGGCAGCAACGGCAACCGCCTGACCCTGGGCGGCGCCAACAACACCCCGGCCGGTGCCTACGACACCGACAAGGCCTGGGGCCTGGAAGCGGCATGGGCCATGGGCCCGTTTTCGGTACAGGGCGAATACGTCAAGCGTGACGTCCAGGCCGACAGCGCCTCGTTCTCCGACATCAAGGCAGACGGCTACTACGGCCAGCTGGCCTACACCATCACCGGTGAAGCCCGTGGCTACAAGCTCGGCAAGTTCGACAGCATCAAGCCTTCGAACAAGCAGATCGGTGCCTGGGAAGTGTTCTACCGCTATGACCACCTGAGCGTCGATGACGACAACGGCGCCTTTGCCAACATCGATGATGTCGAAGGCAAGGTCCACAACGTCGGCCTGAACTGGTATGCCAACGAGTCGATCAAACTCAGCGGCGTGTACGTCAAGGCCAAGGTCGACAACGCCCAGAACGCTGCCGGCGACGACAGCGGCGACGGTTTCGTAATGCGCGCGCAGTACGTGTTCTAAGCAACACCGCTCCTCATCCGTTAGATCTTCAGCCCCGCTTGCGCGGGGCTTTTTTTCGTCTGCGCGACGAGGCAGACTGCGCCAATGCCCAAGCTCATCCTGCAACACCTAGCCGAACTCACGCCTGCCACCTGGGACGCTCTGGTGCCGGGGGACCAGCCGTTCCTGCGCCATGCATTCCTGTGCAGCCTGGAGGACAGCGGCAGTGTCAGCCGCCACACCGGCTGGAGCCCCGCGCACCAGTTGCTGACCGACGGCGCCGGGCAACTGCGAGCGGCCTTGCCGGCCTACGTGAAAACCCATTCATTCGGCGAGTACGTGTTCGACCACGGCTGGGCCGATGCCTGTGAGCGGGCGGGTATTGCCTACTATCCCAAGCTGCTGTGTGCCGTGCCGTTCTCGCCGGTGACCGGCCCACGGCTGCTGGGCGACCCGCAGGCGGCGGCCGAGTTGGTGGATCAACTGACCGATGAACTGTTCGAGCAGGGGATGTCCGGCGCCCATATCAACTTCACCGATGCGCAGGCGGATGCGCTGATGCGCGAGCGTGACGGCTGGATGGAGCGCCTGGGATGCCAGTTTCACTGGCGCAACCAGGGCTACCGCGACTTCCAGGATTTTCTCGATACCTTGAGTTCACGCAAGCGCAAGCAAATGC
Organism: Pseudomonas sp. 2(2015); assembly: GCF_000955865.1. Taxonomy (NCBI): domain Bacteria; kingdom Pseudomonadati; phylum Pseudomonadota; class Gammaproteobacteria; order Pseudomonadales; family Pseudomonadaceae; genus Pseudomonas; species Pseudomonas sp. 2(2015). The sequence goes on along the minus strand of NZ_JYOF01000001.1, from coordinate 27,330 downwards.
GCAAGGAGCGCGAGCAGGTGGCGGGGCAGGGTATCGAGTTTCGCTGGTTTCGCGGCGAAGCGCTGAGTGAGGCGCAGTGGGATTTCGTCTTCGCCTGTTATGCCAATACCTATGCCGTACGCTGCCGTGCGCCGTATCTGACCCGGGAATTCTTCAGCCTGCTGGCCGAGCGCATGCCTGAGTCAATACGCGTGGTGATGGCGCGCCAGGGTGGGCGTGATGTGGCCATGGCCTTCAGCCTGGTCGGTGGCGACAGCCTGTATGGCCGTTATTGGGGCTGCCTGGACGAGTTCGACCGGCTGCACTTCGAGACCTGTTTCTACCAGGGCATGGATTGGGCGATTGCCGAGGGTTTGCAGCGCTTTGATGCCGGTGCGCAGGGCGAGCACAAGTTGATTCGCGGCTTTGAGCCGGTGATCACCCGCTCCTGGCACTATCTGCTGCACCCGGGCTTGCGCCGGGCAGTGGAGGAGTTCCTTGAGCAGGAGCGGGCAGGGGTGTTGGCTTATGCCCAGGAAGCGCGTTTGGCGTTGCCTTATCGGCAAAGTTGAGGGGCTCATCGCGGGTCAAGCCCGCTCCCACACTGGTCCTGTGTGGGAGCTGGCTTGCCAGCGATGAAGACACCACGGTGTTCAGTCGATCCCGACAAACCCCCCCGTCTGGTGGTGCCACAACCGCGCATACAGGCCCTGATGCGCCAGCAACTCCGAGTGGCTGCCCATCTCGGCAATCCGGCCTTTTTCCAGCACCACCAGGCGGTCCATGCGGGCAATGGTCGACAGTCGGTGGGCAATGGCAATCACGGTCTTGCCTTGCATCAGGGTTTCCAGGCTTTCCTGGATTGCCGCTTCGACTTCCGAGTCCAGCGCTGAGGTGGCTTCGTCCGTGATCAGGATCGGCGCATTCTTGAGCAGCACCCGGGCTATGGCGATGCGCTGGCGCTGGCCGCCGGAAAGCTTGACCCCGCGCTCACCGACATGGGCATCGAAGCCGGTCCGGCCCTGAGCGTCGGACAGCTGCGGGATGAACTCGTCAGCCCGCGCCCGGCGCACCGCTTCCCATAGCTCATCTTCAGTGGCATCGGGCCGGCCATAGAGCAGGTTTTCGCGGATCGAGCGGTGCAGCAGTGAGGTGTCCTGGGTGATCATGCCGATTTGTGCGCGCAGGCTGGCCTGGGTCACCTGGGCGATGTCCTGGCCATCGATGAGGATGCGCCCGCTTTCCAGGTCGTAAAGGCGCAGCAGCAGGTTGACCAGGGTCGACTTGCCGGCGCCGGACGGGCCGATCAGGCCGATCTTCTCGCCGGGGCGGATGTCCAGGTTGAGGCCATCGATGATGCGGCTGCCCTTGCCATAGTGAAAGCTGACGTTGTCGAACTTGACCCCGCCGCGTTCGACCTTGAGCTTGGGCGCGCTAGGCGAGTCGTTGACGCTGACCGGCTGGGCGATGGTCTGCAGGCCGTCCTGGACCATGCCGATGTTCTCGAAGATGCCGTTGACCACCCACATGATCCAGCCCGACATGTTGACGATGCGGATCACCAGGCCGGTGGCCAGGGCGATGGCGCCGACGGTGATCAGCGACTGGGTCCACAGCCACAGGGCCAGGCCCGTGGTGCTGACGATCAGCAGGCCGTTGAGGCTGGTGATGACCACGTCCATGCTGGTGACCACGCGGGCGGCCAGCTGGGTTTTTTCGGTTTGTTCGCTGATCGCTTCGCGGGCGTACTGCTGCTCGAAGTCGGTATGGGCGAAGAGTTTCAGGGTGGCGATGTTGGTGTAGCCATCGACGATGCGGCCCATGAGCTTGGAGCGGGCATCGGAGGAGATCACCGCACGGGCCTTGACCCGTGGCACGAAGTAGTAGAGCGCGCCGATGTAGCAGGCGATCCAGGTGATCAGCGGCAACATCAGCCGCCAGTCGGCCTCGGCAAACAGCACCAGCGAGCTGATCGCGTAGATCAGCACGTGCCACAGCGCGTCCACCGCCTGCACCGCCGAGTCGCGCAACGAGTTGCCGGTCTGCATGATGCGCTGGGCGATGCGCCCGGCAAAATCGCTCTGGAAGAAGTTCAGGCTCTGCTTGAGCACGTAGGTGTGGTTTTGCCAGCGGATCATGCTGGTCATGCCCGGGCTGATGGTCTGGTGCACCAGCAGGTCGTGCAGGCCGACGAACACCGGGCGCAGCAACAGCGCCACCACCAGCATCCAGATCAGCTCGCCGCCGTGCTCGCTGAAAAAGTTGACGTTCGGCGTGCCCTGGGCCAGGTCGATGATCCGGCTCAGGTAGCTGAACAGCGCCACTTCGATCAGCGCACCGATCAGGCCGACCACCAACAGGGCGGCAAAGCTCGGCCAGACCTGGCGCAGGTAGTACACGTAGAACGGCCACACCGTGGTCGGTGGCGCCGCAGTGGGCGCCTCACGGAAAATGTCGATCAGTTTTTCGAAGCGGCGAAACAGCATGAAAACGGTAACTCCTGTTCAGTTCGACCCGCGGGCCTGGTTCACGTCCCTGTGAAGCCCAAGGTCAGTCGATGCGTTTGGCCGACTTGATGAACACCGGGTCGACCGGCACATCGCGCATGCCTTTTTTCACTGTGGTGGGCGAGTTGACGATCTGGTCGACCACTTCCATGCCTTTGACGACCTTGCCGAACACCGCGTAACCGCGGTCGCGGCCCGGGTCGAGGAAGGCATTGTCGGCGACGTTGATGAAGAACTGGCTGGTGGCCGAGTTCGGGTCGGAGGTGCGCGCCATCGACAGCGTGCCACGGACGTTCTGCAGGCCATTGCTGGCTTCGTTGCGGATCGGGTCCTTGGTGGGCTTTTGCACCATCTGCTCGGTGAAGCCACCGCCCTGGACCATGAAGCCCGGGATCACCCGGTGGAACACGGTGTTGTTGTAGAAGCCGCTGTCCACGTACTGTAGGAAGTTCTTGGTGCTGATCGGCGCCTTTTCCGCGTTCAGTTCCACTTCGACCTGGCCGAAGCTGGTGTCGAGTAATACGTGGGGCGTCTTGTCGGAAGCCATCAGGCTGGTGGCGAAAACGACCGAGCAGGTGGCGAGCAGGAGTTTTTTCAGCATGGGCTCAATGATCCTTGAGAGGTAGTGGACGCCGCCAGGAACTGCAGCAGCGTCTGATTGAAGACGTGAGGTTGATCCAGGGGTGTAGCGTGCCGGGAATCTTCGATAACCGCCAGCCGTGCCTGTGGAATCAGCGCAACGTAGCGCTCTTTAAGTTGTACCGGGGTGTAATCCTGGTCGGCGCTGATGACCAGGGTAGGACAGTGAATCTGCCCCAGGCGTTGCGCCACGCCCCAGCCGACTATGGCGTCGAAACTGGCCAGGTAGGCGCGTTTGTCGTTCTTTGCCCAGCGCTCGGCCATCTTGCGGCGTAAATCGGCCTGCTGCGGCTTGGGGAACAACCGCTCGGCCAGGCCTTTGCCGATGGTTTCAAGGCTCAGCACGCGGGCCAGGGCCCAGCGCTTGGCCCACCAGATCCAGTCGCTGCGGCTGCGGCGCTTGACCTCCGGGGCGCTGTTGACGATGCACAGGCTGCGCAGCCACTGGGGATGATCGACGGCAAACTGAAAACCGACCATGCCGCCCATGGACAGCCCGACCAGGTGCACGGGGCCGGTCTGCAACCGCTCGAGCAGGGCCAGCAGGTCGGCGCTGAAGCTGGCGATGCTGTAGCGCTCGCGTGGCTTGTCGGAGCGGCCATGGCCACGGATGTCCATGAGGATCACGCGGTAGTGGCGAGCCAGCTCCGGCACCTGCATTTCCCAGTCCTGGCAACTGGAGCCCAGGCCATGCAACAGCACCAGCGGCTCGCCCTGACCGTATTCCTCGTAGTGTAGCGAGCAACCTTCATGTTCGAAGTAGGCCATCGGCGTGATTCCTGTCAGGCTTGGGCGGGCGCGGCGAAGGGCACATCCAGCGGTGCGGTGTCGAAATTGCGCAGCAACTCGACGAGGATCTGCGTTGCCGGGCCCAGGGGTTTGTCCTTGTTCGAGTAAAGGTAGAACAGTGGGTGGCGACTGCCACCCTGATCCAGCGGTAATGGCTTGAGCAGGCCTTCACGTAGCTCGCGTTCGATCAGGTGCCGCGGCAGCCAGGCAAAGCCCAGGCCGCTGCTGACGAAAGTGGCGGCGGTGGCCAGGCTGCCGACTGTCCAGCGCTGTTCGGCGCCCAGCCAGCCGACATCGCGTGGCTGGGCGCGGCCTGAATCGCGAATCACCACCTGCAGCTGGCTTTCCAGGTCCTGGAAGCTCAGTTCCCGGTTCAAGCGGTGCAGGCTGTGTTCGGGGTGGGCTACGGCGACGAATTCGACCGAACTCAGTTCGGTGCCCAGGTAGCCGGAAATGTTGAAGCCGCTGATGGCAAGGTCCGCAATGCCTTCATGCAGCACCTCTTCAACCCCGGACAGCACCTCTTCGCGCAGGCGCACCCGGCAGCCACGGCTTTGCGGCATGAACGCGCTCAAGGCGCGGACCAGGCGGGCATTGGGGTAGGCGGCATCGACCACCAGGCGCACTTCGGCTTCCCAGCCCTGTTCCATGTGATGGGCCAGGTCTTCAAGCTGGCTGGCCTGCTTGACCAGTTGCCGCGAGCGGCGCAGCAGCACGTTGCCGGCCTCGGTCAGCACCGCCTTGCGCCCGTCGATACGCAGCAGCGGTACGCCGAGCTGGTCCTGCATGCGCGCCACGGTATAGCTCACCGAGGATTGCGAACGGTGCAGGGCCTCGGCGGCCTGGGCAAAACCGCCGTGATCGACCACCGCCTGCAGGGTCCGCCACTGATCCAGGGTTACGCGCGGCGCTTTCATCTTCGGCTCCTGTTGTCCTAAGCTGGCGCTCTTTCATGGAGAGCGTCGTATGAAGAAATGTTGTGCTGTATTGCTGGCCCTGCTTCCGCTCACGGCCCTGGCCTATCCCATCGACGTGAAAAAAGACATCGACGGCGTCAAGGTCGACTACACCACCTACGACACCGACCGTGACATCGGTTCGATCAGCGTCAACAACTATGGCGACGTCGATGCCCAGTGCAAGGTGACTTTCCGCAATGGCCCGGAAGCGCCACGGGTACGCCGGGTGAATGTGCCGGCGAAAAAAAGCGTCGACGCCACTGCCAAGTTCAACCGGGAAATCATCAAGCTGCGCATCACCTTGGACTGCAAGCCGAAATAAAACAATTTAACTGATAGGTTGGACCCAGTTTTTACGCTTTTTTATCGATAGGTCAATCATTAATCTTGCCTCCATCGACTTACCGAACTCGCCGATGGAGGCAAGCCCCATGTCCCGTGTACTCGTCATCGAAAGCAGCGCCCGCCAGCAGGACTCGATCTCCCGGCAACTGACCCGCGACTTCGTCAGCCAGTGGCAAGCCGCCCACCCAGCCGACCAGGTGACCCTGCGCGACCTGGCCGTCAACCCGGTGCCGCACCTGGATGGCAACCTGCTCGGCGGCTGGATGAAGCCCGAAACCCAGCGCAATGCCGAAGAGCTAGAGGCCCTGGCACGCTCCAACGAGCTCACCGATGAAGTGCTGGCCGCCGATGTGCTGGTGCTGGCCGCGCCGATGTACAACTTCACCATCCCCAGCACCCTCAAGGCCTGGCTGGACCACGTACTGCGCGCCGGCATCACCTTCAAGTACACCGAAACCGGGCCCCAGGGCCTGCTGACCGGCAAGCGCGCCTACATCCTTACCGCTCGCGGCGGCATCCATGCCGGCGCCAGCAGCGATCACCAGGAACCTTACCTGCGCCAGGTCATGGCCTTCATCGGTATCCATGACGTGACCTTCATCCACGCCGAAGGCCTGAACATGGGCGGTGATTTCCACGAGAAGGGCCTGAACCAGGCCAAGGCGCAGCTTGCCGCCGTGGCCTAAGCCGGCAATGAAATTTCCCGCCTGACACCTGTTGCTCCTTTGGGTGTACCTGCCCGGTCTGCCTTGCGCGTGACCGGGCTTTTTTATGCTGCTTGGCGTGCTAGCCGGCCTTGCCAGCGACTATTGCCGGGCTAGCCGCTAACCGTTAAGGTCGCCGCCTCCACAGCAAGGGGCCAACATGGGCTATTTATTGATCGTCGCGCTGATCCAGGCGTTTTCCTTCAGCCTGATCGGCGAGTACCTGGCCGGGCATGTCGACAGCTATTTCGCCGTGCTGGCGCGGGTGCTGCTGGCCGGCCTGGTGTTCCTGCCGCTGACCCGCTGGCGCCAGGTCGAAGCGCGCTTCATGCGTTCGATGCTGCTGATCGGTGCGCTGCAGTACGGCATCACCTATGTCTGCCTGTACCTGAGCTTCCGCGTGCTGACGGTGCCGGAGGTGCTGCTGTTCACCATTCTCACGCCCTTGCACGTGACCCTGATCGAGGATGCCCTGAACCGGCGCTTCAACCCCTGGGCGTTGGTGGCGGCGCTGGTGGCGGTTGCCGGCGCGGCGGTGATTCGCTTCGACAGCATCAGCCCGGACTTTTTCATCGGCTTCTTGCTGCTGCAACTGGCTAACTTCACCTATGCCGCCGGGCAGGTGCTGTACCGTCACCTGATCGCGCGCAACCCCAGCGACCTGCCGCATTACCGGCGTTTCGGTTACTTCTACCTGGGCGCCTTGCTGGTGGTGCTGCCGGCCTTTTTGCTGTTTGGCAACAGCCAGCACCTGCCGAGCACCGAGGTGCAATGGCTGGTGCTGCTGTTTTTGGGGCTGTGCCCGACGGCACTGGGCTTGTACTGGTGGAACAAGGGTGCCTGCCTGGTTTCAGGCGGCACCCTGGCGGTGATGAACAACCTGCACGTGCCGGTCGGTTTGCTGCTCAATTTGCTGATCTGGAACCAGCACGAGCCGCTCGGCCGGTTGTTCATCGGCGGGGCGGTGATCCTCGCGTCGCTATGGCTCAGTCGTCTCGGCACTCAGCGCCCGCTGCTGGCTGGGCAGGGTCGAGGGTAACAGGCCGGCGCGCAGGTCATTGCCGCTGGGTTGCTGGTACAGGCTCAGGCCGAACTCCGGCATCACCGCCAGCAAGTAGTCGAAGATGTCGCCCTGGATCCGCTCGTAGTCGGCCCACGCCGTGGTGCGCGTGAAGCAGTAGATTTCCAGCGGCACGCCCTGGGCGGTGGTCTGCATCTGGCGGACCATGCAGGTCATGTTCGGCTGGATCTCCGGGTGGCTCTTCAGGTAGGCCAGGGCATAGGCACGGAAGGTGCCGATGTTGGTCATCCGGCGACGGTTGGCGGACAGTTCGGCGACATTGCCCTGAGCCTCGTTCCAGGCTCTGAGCTCACTGCGCTTGCGGGCAATGTAGTCGGTCAGCAGGCGTACTTCGCTCAGGCGCTGCTCCTCATCGGAGCGCAGGAAACGCACGCCGCCGGCATCGATGAACAAGCTGCGCTTGATCCGTCGCCCGCCCGACTGCTGCATGCCGCGCCAGTTCTTGAAGGATTCGGACATCAAGCGCCAGGTGGGGATGGAGACGATGGTCTTGTCGAAGTTCTGCACCTTGACCGTGTGCAGGGTGATGTCGACCACATCGCCGTCGGCGCCGACCTGGGGCATTTCGATCCAGTCGCCGACCCGCAGCATGTCGTTGCTGGTCAACTGCACGCTGGCGACGAACGACAGCAGGGTGTCCTTGTAGACCAGCAAGATGACCGCCGACATGGCACCCAGGCCCGAGAGCAGCAATAGCGGCGAGCGGTCGATCAGGGTGGCGACGATAACGATGGCGCCGAACACGAACAGGACCATCTTCGCCAGTTGCACGTAACCCTTGATCGAGCGGGTGCGGGCGTGCTCGGTGCGCGCGTAGATGTCCAGCAGGGCGTCGAGCAGGGCGCTCAGGGCCAGGGTCAGGAACAGGATGGTGAAGGCCAGGGCGAGGTTGCCGAGAAAGTGCTGGCTGGTGGCGCTCAGCTCCGGCACCAGTTTGAGGCCAAACTGCACCACTAGTGACGGGGTGGTCTGGGCCAGGCGCTGGAACACTTTGTTCTCGCGCAGGTCATTGACCCAGTGCAGGGCTGGCTGGCGGCCAAGCAGACGGGCGGCGTGCAGCACCAGAAAGCGCGCCACGCGGCCGAGCAGCAGGGCGATCACCAGCAATACGCCCAGGCCGATACCGGCGTGCAGTAGCGGGTGTTGATCAAGGGTGCCCCAGAGGTCCAGGGTGTTTTGCCACAGCTGTTGAATGTCCATAACGGTGTCGTAAAGGGTCCGCAAGTCGAAAACAAGGCCATTAGAGCGCGGATCGGCAAGAAGTTGCCAAAAGAAATTCGGCTCCGACGCCGGAAAACGTTACCCTATGCAACTGAATTTTTTGCACATGCCCGAGGTACACCCGTGTTTTCCCAATTCGCCCTGCACGAACGCCTGCTCAAAGCCGTGGCCGAGCTGAAATTTGTCGAGCCGACGCCGGTGCAGGCAGCGGCCATCCCTTTGGCGTTGCAAGGGCGTGACCTGCGGGTGACGGCGCAAACCGGTAGCGGCAAGACCGCAGCCTTCGTCCTGCCGATGCTCAACCGCCTGGTTGACCTCAAGCAGAAACGCGTCGAGATTCGCGCCCTGGTGCTGCTGCCGACCCGCGAGCTGGCGCAGCAGACCCTCAAGGAAGTCGAGCGCTTCTCCCAGTTCACTTTCATCAAGGCCGGGCTGATCACCGGTGGCGAAGACTTCAAGGAGCAGGCCGCCATGCTGCGCAAGGTGCCGGACGTGCTGATCGGCACCCCGGGCCGCCTGCTCGAGCAGCTCAATGCCGGCAACCTGCACCTGGAGCATGTCCAGGTGATCGTGCTCGATGAAGCCGACCGCATGCTCGACATGGGCTTTGCCGAAGACGTCGAGCGCCTGTGCAATGAATGCCCGAACCGCGAACAGACCATGCTGTTCTCCGCCACCACCGGCGGCGCCGGCCTGCGCGACATGATCGGCAAGGTGCTGAAAACCCCTGAGCACCTGATGCTCAACAGCGTCAGCCAGCTGGCCGAAGGCACCCGCCAGCAGATCATCACCGCTGACCACAACCAGCACAAAGAACAGATCGTGCAGTGGCTGCTGGAGAACGAGACCTACGACAAGGCGATCATCTTCACCAATACCCGGGTGATGGCCGACCGCATCTACGGTCACCTGGTGGCCAAGGACTACAAGGCTTTCGTCCTGCACGGCGACAAAGACCAGAAAGATCGCAAGCTGGCCATCGAGCGCCTGAAGCAGGGCGGCGCCAAGATCCTCGTGGCTACTGACGTTGCCGCCCGCGGCCTGGACGTCGATGGCCTGGACCTGGTAATCAACTTCGACATGCCGCGCAGCGGCGACGAATACGTGCACCGCATCGGCCGTACCGGCCGTGCCGGTAACGAGGGCCTGGCGGTGTCGTTGATCTGTCACGGCGACTGGAACCTGATGTCGAGCATCGAGCGCTACCTGAAGCAGACCTTCGAGCGCCGGGTCATCAAGGAAGTCAAAGGCACCTACACCGGGCCGAAGAAGGTCAAGGCCTCGGGCAAGGCGGCCGGTGTGAAAAAGAAAAAGACCGATAAAAAAGGCGACAAGAAGGTCGTGGCCAAGCGCAAGCCAACAGCCAAGCCAAAGCCTAACGCCCCGCTGGCCAGCGCCGACGGCCTGGCACCGCTCAAGCGCCGCAAACCGGCGCCGGCTGCGGAGTAAGCGCCGGCTTCATAGCCCTCCCACAGGTTCTTTGCAGCCCTTGTGGGAGCGGCGGTGCGGCGACCCGACTTGACCCGCGATTATTTCACCCCGATTTCAAGTCTTTTTCTCAGCGGTCTTCAATTCCTGCATCCGCTTGTCGATCAGCTGGCACTTGTCCGGCAAGTCCTTGCTGGCCGTGCCCAGCTCCATCTTCTGCAGCTCGTCGTTGATCTCCTTGGCCTTCTGCGGGTTCTGCTCGGTGAGCTTGCTCACTTCCTTGGCCAGTTCTTCGCGCTTGGCCGTCGCTTCTTCCAGCGTGCACGCCCAGCCGGGCAGGGCCAGCAGCAGGCTGGCGGCAGCGGCAATGTTCAACAGGGTCTTCATTGGCAGGCTCCTGGGCAATCAAGGTGAAGTCTTGCGGTTGAGCCTGGCCGGGCGGCGAAAGTTCAGTCGAACCGCAGCTGCGTACACCGGTCACAATCTTACCTACCCCTGATTGAGGCTATGCCGATGACCACCTACGACTGGGACCTGATCGAACGCCTGTTGCACGAAGCGCAGAACAGCGCCGGCCACAGTTTTACCCCCAGACCCTACGCCGAGCAGCATGCGGCCCAGCTGGCGGCCGAAGGTGCAGCCCCTGGCGATCTCGATCATCTGAAAACCCTGGCATGTGAGTATGAAAAGCTGCTGTTCGAGCGCGGTTACTTTGCCTCACGCCCGGAAGACGAGGGCGGCAACGGCGAGAACTTCATCCTTACCGAGCGGGGCTCGCGGCTGCTGAGCCTGCTGGACAGCAGCATTCCGGGCAACGATCACCCGCGCCAGGTGCTGGATGAACAGGAGGATGCATTGGACGAGGCGACTTTCGATCAGTTGGCCTCCAAGGCGCAGATTGCCTGAAGCAGGTAACACAAGGCTGGCATTGAGCGGCCGCCGCCGCTGATAATCGGCGCTGGATCCACTTCTGCCGAGAGCCTGCCATGTTGCTGCCAGAAACCGGGGGCGCCCGATGAGCGCCAGCCGCCGCAATACCGATGCCTTTGCCCTGCAAGTGATGCTGGTGCTGTGCCTGATTTGGGGCATCCAGCAGGTGATGATCAAGTGGGCCGCACCGGATATTGCCCCGGTGATGCAGCAAGCCATGCGCTCGGGGATGGCGGCATTGCTGGTCGGCCTGCTGATGTGTTTTCGTGGCGGCTGGGACCAGGTCTCCAGCACCTGGCGCGGCGGGCTACTGGCCGGTTCCCTGTTTGGCCTGGAGTTTCTGTTCATCGCCGAAGGCCTGAAGCTGACCTCGGCGGCGCACATGTCGGTATTCCTCTACACCGCACCAGTGTTCACCGCCCTGGGCCTGCATTTCATGCTGCCCAGCGAGCGGCTGCGGCCCTTGCAGTGGCTGGGCATCCTGCTGGCCTTTGGCGGTATTGCCTTTGCCTTTGCCGGTGGCGTTTCCCTTGAGCATCTGGACGCACAAATGCTGCTGGGTGATGCCTTCGGGGTGCTGGCGGGCCTGGCCTGGGGCGCAACCACCGTGGTGGTGCGCGCTTCGCGGCTGTCGGAGGCGCCAGCGACCCTGACGCTGTTCTATCAACTGGCGGTCGGTTTTGTCGGCCTGCTGTTGATCGCTGTCGCCAGTGGCCAGGTTACCCAGGTGCAGTTCACCCCGCTGTCGATCGGCAGCCTGCTGTTTCAGGGCCTGATCGTGTCGTTTTTCAGTTACCTGACCTGGTTCTGGCTGCTGCGCCGTTACCTGGCCTCGAACCTGGCGGTGTTCTCGTTCATTACTCCGTTGTTCGGGGTGACCTTCGGCGTGCTGTTGCTGGGCGAGCCGTTGAGCCTGAATTTCGTCCTCGGCGCGATCATGGTGCTGCTCGGGGTGACCCTGGTCAGCGCTGAACAGTGGGTGCGCCGGCGCCTGCGCAGCCTGCTCGGCTAGCCTGCGGGCGCAACAGCAGCAGGCCGGCGAGCACCAGGCCGCTGGCGGCGATCAGCAGCGCTGGCTGCAGGCTGCCGGCGAACTGATTGCTCAGCGCCGCCAGCAGCGGTCCACTGAGCTGGCCCAGGGCAAAACAGGCGGTCAACAGCCCGGCATTGCGCTGGCTGGCGTGCGGTGCCAGCTCCCGCGAGCGTTGCATTACCAGTTGCATGCAGGCCAGGAACGGGCCGCCACAGAGGATTACCCCCAGCGCCAGGCCCGGGCCGTTGCCCAGCAGGCAGGCGAACACGCCGGCGGCCTGCAGCCACAGGGTCGCTATCAGCCAGCTTGAGGTGCTGCCCATGCCCGGGCGGCGCAGGCTGACCAGCACCACGCCCAGTGCCGCCGCCAGGCCAAAACCGGGCCAGAACAGATCAGCCAGCCACTGCCCGTGAAAGCGCGCGCTGGCCATCTGCGACATGAAGGTCGCGGGGATGATGTAGCCAATACCGTACAGGGCATACACCAGGCCCAGGCGGGCAATCCCTTGCCCGGCTGGCTGGACGCGCGCCCCGCTGACAGTAGGCGTTAGCGTCTGCGGGCGTGGCAGCGCTGGCAGCACGATCAGCAGCATCAACAGGGCAACGGCGGCATAGATCAACCACAGCGGCGCCGAGCCCAGCCCGTTGAGGTTGGCGGTCAGCGCCAGCATTCCGGTCAAAAAAATTCCCACCCCGGGCCCGGCAAACACCAGGGCGCCGAGCTGTGGCCGATTGCTGGCCGCTGCCACCTGCTGGCTGAGGCTGGTAAGCATCACCAGCACCCAGGCGCTGGCCACGCCGGTGCCAAAGCGCAGCAGCAGATGGGCCCAGAAGCCGCTGGCCGAGAACGACGCCAGGGTCAGCACGACGCACAGCCACAGCCCGCCGTGCAGGCGCGCACTGACCTGGCCCGGGCGGCGGGCGAACATGGCGTCCAGGGCGCCGAGCAGATAGCCCAGGTAGTTGGCGGCGGCGATCAGGCCGGCGGCGGTCAGGCTGACCTGCCCTTCGCTGATCAGGTGCGGCAGCTGTGGGGTGAGGGCGAAGCGGCCGATGCCCATGGCCATCATCAGGGCAACGGCACAGGCGAGAAGGCGAACAACTGGCGACATGGCGGCAATTCCTGCACAAGCGTGAATGACCGTCAGGCTAAAGCCGGTTGACTTTCAATAAAATTGAATAATGATGAGCAACTTGTTCTGTTTTAGAGAATAGCTCGTGGAGCTCAGCCAATTGCGGATTTTCCAGGCGGTGGCCGAGGAGGGCTCGGTGACCCGCGCCGCCGAGCGCCTGCACCGGGTGCCGTCGAACCTGTCGACGCGCCTGCGCCAGCTCGAAGAGCAACTGGGCGTTGAGCTGTTTCGCCGCGAGCGCCAGCGCTTGCAGCTGTCGCCGGCGGGCAAGGTGCTGCTCGATTACGCCGGGCGCATGCTCGCCCTGCACGATGAGGCCTTTGCCGCCGTGCAGGGCGGGCAGCCGGCCGGGGAGTTCGTGCTGGGCTCGATGTACAGCACTGCGGCCATTCATTTGCCCGACTTGCTGGCCCGTTACCACAGCGCTTACCCGGCGGTGAACCTGCAGGTGCAGGCGGCGCCCAGCGGCGAGTTGCTCGAAGGCTTGCTCAGCGGCCGCCTGGATGCCGCCCTGGTCGACGGGCCGCTGGCCCTGGCCGGGCTCGACGGCGTGCCGCTGTGCGACGAAACCCTGGTGCTGATCACCGAACCCGGCCATGGGCCGGTGCGCAGTGCTCGCGATGTCGCCGGGCGGGCGGTGTTCACCTTTCGTCAAGGCTGTTCGTACCGGATGCGCCTGGAGGCCTGGTATGCCCACGATCACGCGGCCATGGGCCGGGTCATGGAAATCGAGTCGTACCCGAGCATGCTCGCCTGTGTGATAGCCGGGGCTGGGGTTGCGTTGATGGCGCAGTCGATGCTCGACAGCCTGCCGGGCCGCGAACGGGTGGCGGTGCATCGCCTGCAGGCGCCGTTCGATCAGGCCACCACCTGGCTGATGTGGCGCAAGGGCATGCGCGGGGCGAATTTGAGCGCCTGGATCGATTTGCAACAAGGGGAAACAGTTACCCAGGCAGCGCAGATGGCGCAGGAGGCTTGATTGAGATCAAACTTGCCCTCAAGTCATGTTGCACAGACATGCGCATTGCAATACTTGGGACTATGATCTGTATGAAGCATCGCAGGATTTATTCGCCGTGCAGGCTGACCCGTAAGGGGGAGTTATGAGAAACCATCTGTTCAACTGGCTCCACGACCTGGCCGCTGCCCTGGGCCTGATCCCGCCACCGCTGCAGCCGGTGCCGATCCCTACCGACGAAGAACAGCGCAAGCGCCAGCCACGTCGCTAAAACACATCGGCCGCCGCATCATTGCTGATGCGACGGCCGTGGTGCACCTGTCTATCAGGCCAGGTTGACGGCGCCTACCGGGCGGCGCGACATCAGGCTGACTACCACAAAGCTCACCAGGCCGATCGCCAGGCTGTAGTAGATCGGCGTGTTGGCATCCATCCCATCCATGATCATGAACGCCAGGGCGGTAACGAAGCCCAGGGTCATGCTGGTGATCGCCGCCGCAGTGGTGGCGCGTTTCCAGTAGATGGCGCCGATCAGCGGAATCAGCATGCCGCCCACCAGCAGGTTGTAGGCCAGGGTCAGGGCGCTGATCACATCGGTTACCACCAGGGCGATACCCAGTACGGCAATACCGGTCAGCAGGGTGAACAGGCGGTTGATGCCCAGGCTCGACTGCTTGCCGCCGCGCAGTTTCGGCAGTAGATCTTCGGTCAGGACCGTGGAGGCGGCCAGCAGGCCGGCACTGGCGGTGGACATCATCGCTGCCAGCGCAGCGGCAATCACCAGGCCACGGATACCGTCAGGCAGGGTGGATTTGACGATCGCGGCAAAGGCGTTGTTGGCGTTGTCCAGGTCCGGCAGGAGGACATGCGCGGCCATGCCGATCAGTGCGCACACCAGGCCGTAGATCACGCAGTACACGCCAGCAGTGGTGCCCGCGTACTTGGCGACTTTCTCGTCACGGGCGGTGAACACCCGTTGCCAGATGTCCTGGCCGATCAGGATGCCGAAGAAGTAGATCAGGAAGTAGGTGATGATGGTGTCCCAGCCGATGGTGGTCAGGCTGAAGTTGCTGGCCGGCAGCTTGGCCACCAGTTGATCCCAGCCACCGACCTTGTACAGGCAGATGGGCAGCAGGACGAACATCAGGCCGACGGTCTTGATCACGAACTGGACGATGTCGGTCAGGGTCAGCGACCACATGCCGCCGATGGTCGAGTACACCACCACCACGCCACCACCGAGCAGGATCGCGCCCCAGAACGGCAGGTCGAACAGCACTTGCAGAACGGTGCCGATGGCCAGGGTCGAGGTCACCGCGATCATCAGCGCGTAGGCAAGCATGATCACCGCACTGGCCTGGCGGGCCATGGGGTTGTAGCGTTTTTCCAGCACCTGGGTAACGGTGAAGATCTTCAGACGCAGCAGCGGCTTGGCCAGGAACAGGTTCAGGGCGATGATGCCCAGGCCCAGCGCGGCGCACAGCCAGAAGCCGGAAATCCCGTGGACATAGCCCAGGCGTACGGTGCCGACGGTCGACGCGCCGCCCAGTACCGTGGCGGCCATGGTGCCCATGTACAGGCTAGGGCCCAGGTTGCGCCCGGCCACCAGGTAATCTTCATGGGTTTTTGCCCGGCGCATGCCGAACCAGCCGAGCGCGAGCATGCCGGCGGCATAAATCAGAACAACGAATATGTCCAAGGCCATGGGTGTCTCCAATTATCTTTATTATGGTGAGATCGACCCCGGCGCCAGGCAAGCCTGGCGCCGGGTCATTCGTCTACTCAGTGGGCCGTCGTTGCGGCCCGACTGTCATGGCTCCTGCCCTGTTGCAACTCCTGGTGTACTACCGTTAGCGGCGAACCACGCCCGGCAGTGCACAGAGCATTTCGTACAGCAGGTTGGCACCGAGCAGCGAGGTGTTGCCGGTGGTGTCGTAAGGTGGCGAGACTTCAACCAGGTCGCAGCCGATCAGGTCCAGGCCCTGGCAACCACGGATGATTTCCATCGCCTGGATGGTGGTCAGGCCGCCGATTTCCGGGGTGCCGGTGCCCGGTGCCCAGGCCGGGTCGATACCGTCGATGTCGAAGCTCAGGTACACCGGGCCGCCACCGACTTTCTCGCGCACTTCGGCCATCAACGGCTCCAGCGACTTGTGCCAGCACTCTTCGGCCTGGACCACACGGAAGCCCTGCTTGCGGCTCCAGTTGAAGTCTTCGGCGGTATAGCCCTGGGCGCGCAGGCCGATCTGCACCACGCGGTCGCAGTCCAGCAGGCCTTCTTCGACGGCGCGGCGGAAGGTGGTGCCGTGGGCGATCTTCTCGCCGAACATGTGATCGTTGACGTCGGCGTGGGCATCGATGTGCACCAGCCCGACCTTGCCGTGCTTCTTGTGGATAGCGCGCAGGATCGGCAGGGTGATGGTGTGGTCGCCGCCCATGGTCATGGGGATGACGTTGTGTTCGAGGATCTCGTCGTAGGCTTCTTCAATGATCCGCACGGCGTCGAGCAGGTTGAAGGTGTTGATCGCCACGTCGCCGATATCGGCAACCGACAACGAATCGAAGGGCGCAGCGCCAGTGGCCATGTTGTACGGGCGGATCATCACCGATTCGGCGCGGATCTGCCGTGGGCCGAAGCGGGTGCCGGAGCGCAGCGAGGTGCCGATGTCCAGGGGGATGCCGATGAACGCGGCATCCAGGCCTTCGGCGCTTTGCAGGTGAGGGAGACGGAGCATGGTGGCGATGCCGCCGAAGCGCGGCATTTCGTTGCCGCCCAGTGGTTGGTGCAGAATCTTGTCCACGGTCGGGCCTCATCGATTCGATTGTTCTAGTTGTTGGAACCTGTCTGGCTGGCCCGGGGCAACCCCTGAAATACCGGCAAGCAGGTGCATTGCGGCAGAGTCTGCAAAAGGTAGTGGATGAAAAGAATCGCTACAGGCAAATACTTAGTTCAGGTTTTTCTGAACTAATGCCGGTATTGCGGTTAGAATCCGGCCATCTGTAGCCCTGCGGACCGCGATCACATGGCCTCTGCCTTGCCCGACCTGAAACTCCTGCGCATCTTCGTCAGCATCGTGCGCCACCAGGGGTTTGCCAACGCCCAGCGCGAGCTGAACCTGTCGACCTCGGCCATCAGTACCTACATGAGCCAGCTCGAGGCGGCCCTTGGCATCGTCCTTTGCCATCGCGGCCGTGGCGGTTTCAGCCTGACCAGCAAGGGTGAACTGTTCCACCAGGAGACCTTGCGCCTGCTGGCAGAAATGGACGGTTTCGAGCAATACGCGGCGGCGCTCAAGGGGGAATTGCGCGGTACCCTCAACCTTGGGGTGATCGACTCCACCGTCGGTGATCGGGCCTTGCCTTTGGCTGAAGCTATCGGTGCCTACAGCCAGGAGCACCCCGCGGTGCACTTGCACCTGTCGGTGTCGAGCCCCTACGAGCTGCAACTGGGGGTGCAGGACAACCGCCTGGACCTGGCCATCGGCGCCTTTTCCACGCGCATGAGCGGGCTGGTGTATCAGCCGTTGTACCGCGAGCAACATTGGCTGTATTGCAGCAACCGCCACCCGCTGTTCAACGAGCGGCGCATTCCCGAGCAGGTGATTACCCAGCAGCGCATGGTCGGTCGCGGTTACTGGAGCCAGGCTGAGCTTGCCCGCCACGGCTTCAAGCACAGCGCGGCAACGGTGGAGAGCATGGAGGCGCAACTGATCCTGGTGTTGTCCGGCGCCTATATCGGCTACCTGCCGGAACACTATGCCCAGGCCTGGGCTGACAAGGGCGATTTGCGGGTGTTATCACCGGCGACCTTCGGCTATCAGGCGCCGTTCTCCATGATCATTCGCCGTGGCCGCAGCCGCGAACCCTTGATCCAGACCTTTCGCGATCTGCTCAAGGCGCAACTCACTCCAGCCTGAACGAAACGGCCCCTGAAAAATTTAGTCGTGGCTGCAAAAATTCCTGAAAATATCGGCCGCAACCCCGTAATTGCTCTGCTAAACCTGTATTGGCTTGATGAAATTTCCCATCTCTCCTTTGCAGGGATCGCCCAGATGCGCATGAATTTGCCCGTCACTGAGCATGAAAGAACCTTTCCGAGCGAACAGCGGCTGATTTCCACTACCGACCTCAATAGCCGCATCACCTATTGCAACGACGCCTTTGTCGCCATCAGCGGTTTTACCTACGAGGAATTGCTCGATCAGCCGCACAACCTGGTGCGTCATCCGGACATGCCCCCCGCGGTGTTCGGGCATATGTGGGAAACCATCAAACAGGGCAAACCCTGGATGGGCGTGGTGAAGAACCGCGCCAAAAACGGCGACTTCTACTGGGTCAGCGCTTACGTTACGGCGATTTACGAAAACGGCCGGATCAGCGGCTACGAGTCGGTGCGCTCGGTACCGACCCGCGAGCAGATCCGCCGGGCCACGGCGTTGTATGCACGGTTGCGCCAGGGGCGCAGCCCGGTGCCGCTGGCGGCTCGACTGGGCGCGACAGTGGAACACGGCTGGCCCTTGGTCGGCGCTGGTATTTTGTCTGTGATCAGCTATTTGTGGCTGCCCCAGTACGCCGCCCTGGGTGTGCTGATGGCCAGCCTGCTCAGCGCCTGGTACCTGATCGAGGCGCGGCAGAACCGGGTGATCCGCCGCACCCTGGGCGAACACCCGAAAGCCTTCACCAGCCCTCTGGTGGCCCTGACCTACAGCGACAACAGCGGCCTGCAGGGCCAGCTGGACCTGGCGATCATCAGTGAAGAAGCCCGCTTGCAAACGGCCCTGACGCGCCTGGTGGATGCCGGTGTCGGGGTCAAGACGCGCGCCGCGCAATCCTCCGACCTGTCCGGGGCCCAGGCGCAGATGCTCGACAAGCAACGCAGCGAAACCGATCAGTCGGCCACGGCGATTGCGCAAATGGCAGCGACCATCCAGGAAGTGACGCACAACGTGCAGAACACCGCTACGGCCGCCTCCGATGCCGATCACCTGGCCCAGCAGGGCAGTGACCTGGCGCAGCAAAGCCTGCGCGCCATGGGCAGTATGGCCGAGGCGGTCAGCGACATCGGCCAGGCGGTCAATGCCCTGGCCGATCAGACCCAGTCGATCGGCAGCGTGGTCGATGTCATCACCTCGATTGCCGAGCAGACCAACCTGCTGGCGCTCAACGCGGCGATCGAGGCGGCGCGGGCCGGCGAGCAGGGCCGGGGCTTTGCCGTGGTCGCCGACGAGGTGCGCTCGCTGGCCCAGCGTACCCGTACCTCGACCGAGGAGATCCACCAGATTATCGCCTCGTTGCGCGCCGGCGCCGAGCGGGCGGTGTCCAGTGCCAGCAAGGGCGAGCAGATCTCCCGCGACAGCGTGCACAGCGTCGAGGCGGTGCAGTCGGCGCTGGTGGGCATCACCCAGGCGGTCAGCCGCATCACCGGCATGAGCCAGCAGATGGCCACGGCCTCGGAACAGCAGAGTCATGTCGCCGAGGACATCAACCAGCAGATCACCCGCATTGCCCAGCTCTGCGATCACAGCGCCGGGCAGGCCAAGCAGGGCGCCGAGATCAGCCAGGACCTCGAACGCATGGCCGATTACCTGTACAGCCTGGCCGAACGTTTCAACCGCTGAAGCTTTTCGTCTCTCCCACAGGGAAGTGGGCTTTTTTCGGGGCTGCTGTGGCACACTTTGCCCGCTCAGGAGAACCCGATGTCCAGAATCCACTGCGAGCGCTGCCTGCGCCCACAAGCCCATTGCCTTTGTCCGCTAATCCCTTCCCTCGACAGCCGTACCCGCGTGCTGTTGCTGCAGCATCCCAGTGAAGTGCGCCACGCCCTCAATACCGCCAAGCTGGCGGCGCTTGGCTTGCGCAATGCGCAATTGCACGTGGGCGAAGTGTTCGAGGATCTGCCTGAGCTGCTGCAAGCACCGGGGTACCGCAGTGCCTTGCTGTTTCCGGGCGATGCGGCGCAGCCGCTGGTGGCCTATGCCGACGAAGAGGATAAGCGACCGTGGCAACTGGTGGTGCCCGATGGTACCTGGCGCAAGGCGAGCAAGTTGTTGCATGTGAACCCGTTGCTTGGCACGTTGCCGCGGGTAACCCTGGCCCAGGTCCTGCCTTCGCGCTATCGCCTGCGCAAAGCGCCGCAGGCGGGGGCAGTATCGACTCTGGAGGCACTGGTGCAGGCGCTCAACGTGCTGGAGGCGCCGGTTAATTTTGACGCGCTGTTAAAACC
This sequence comes from Pseudomonas sp. 2(2015), assembly GCF_000955865.1. Classification (NCBI taxonomy): domain Bacteria; kingdom Pseudomonadati; phylum Pseudomonadota; class Gammaproteobacteria; order Pseudomonadales; family Pseudomonadaceae; genus Pseudomonas; species Pseudomonas sp. 2(2015). The sequence continues at coordinate 7,402 of NZ_JYOF01000001.1, read as the reverse complement.
GTTCGAGGCGCTGATCGAGGGGCAGATTGCGGCGATGGGGCGCGAGACCTACGAGCGCAATCATCTGCGTTGAGCCACTGCGAGCGCCTCAGCGTTCGCGCATGGCTTCGGTACGTGCCTTGAGCACCGGCTTGAGCAGGTAATCGAGCACGCTCTTGTGGCCGGTGATGATATCCACCGTGGCAGTCATGCCGGGGATGATCAAAAGCGGTTTGTTATCACCACCCAGGTGGTTCTTGTCGGTGCGCACCTGGATCAGGTAAAAGGCGTTGCCCTTGTCGTCGGTGACGGTGTCGGCGCTGATCAGTTCGAGCTTGGCCTTCAGGCCGCCGTAGATGGTGTAGTCGTAGGCGCTGAACTTGACCATCGCCGACTGCCCGGGGTGCAGGAAGGCGACATCTTGCGGGCGCACCTTGGCCTCGATCAGCAGGTTGTCTTCCAGCGGCACGATCTCCAGCAGGTCACTGCCGGGCTGGACCACGCCGCCGATGGTGTTGACCTTGAGCAGCTTGATGATCCCGTGCACCGGCGAAACCACGGTGGTGCGGGTTACCCGGTCATCGATGGCAATGCTTGAGGCGGTGATCTTCGACAGGTCGGTGCGTTTTTCGTTGAGTTCCTTGGCCGCCTCTGAGCGAAACCCGGCTTCGGACTCTTCGATCTTGCTCTTGATCTCGGCCACCGCCGCTTCGGCGCGCGGGATTGCCAGGCTGGTGGCGTTGAGCGAGCCGCGGGCTTCAACGGCGCTGCGCTTGAGGCGCAGGATTTCCACCGGTGAGATCGCCCCGGTGCCAACCAGCGGCGTCGACATGTTCAGTTCCTGCTGCAACAGCGCCAGGGCCGAGCGGTACTGCTCGACCTTGGAGCGAAACTCGGCCAGTTCCTGGGTTTTTTGCCGCAGTTGCTCGTTGAGGGTCTGCTTTTCGCTGCTCAGCCGACGCTGGCGCGACTGGTACAGCGAGAGTTCGTCTTCAGCCACCTGCGGCGCCTTGCTGCGTACTTCTTCGGAGAGCTGGAACGGCCGGCCTTCGGCTTCGGCGGCAAGGCGCTCGACCTGGGCGGTGAGGGCAAAGCGGTCGGCTTCGCTCTCGCCCTTGTTGGAGAGAAAACGCGTGTCGTCCAGGCGCAGCAGGGTATCGCCCTTGTTCACCATCTGCCCTTCACGGACGAAGATCTCGGTGACGATGCCGCCTTCAAGGTTCTGGATCACCTGGACCTTGCTCGACGGAATGGCCTTGCCTTCGCCCATGGTCACTTCATCGAGCACGGCGAACTTGGCCCACAGCAGCGCCACCAGCAACAGCCCCGCGGCCAGCCACACGGTGATCCGCGACAGACGCGGCGAGTCCTGCAGGGTGGCGCCGGCCACATCGGGCATGAACTCGCGTTCGGCGGTTTTGCCGAAACTCTGGAAGTAGCTGCGCAGGCCTTGGCTTACGGACATGAATGACCCCCTAGAGTGCCGCGCCAACGCGGCCTTTGCGCAGTGCATCGATGACCGCTTCCTTCGGCCCGTCGGCAACGATCTTGCCGTTGTCCAGTACCAGCAGCCGGTCGACCAGGCTGAGCATCGAGGTGCGGTGGGTGACCAGCAGCAGGGTTTTGCCCTGCACCCAGCCATGCAGGCGCTGGCGCAGCTGGTCTTCGCTGCTGTTGTCCATGTGGCTGGTGGGTTCGTCGAGGATCATGATCGGCGGTTCGAGCAACATCGCCCTGGCCAGCAGCACGGCCTGGCGCTGGCCGCCAGAGAGCAACTGGCCGCGCTCGCCGACCGGGCGGTCGAAGCCTTGCGGGTGCTGGCGGGCCAGCTCGCTGACGCCGGTCAGCTCGGCCACTTCAAGCATGCGCGCGTCACTCACATAGCGCGCGCCGAGGGTCAGGTTGTCGCGCAGGCTGCCGGCCAGCAGCGGCAGGTCATGGGCGACGTAGCCCAGTTGGTGGCGCAGGTCGGCGATGTCCAGTTGGCGCAGGTCGAGGTTGTCGAGCAGGATCTGCCCTTCGTCCGGGGCATAGAAACCCATCAACAGGCGCGCCAGGGTGCTCTTGCCCGAGCCGCTGCGGCCGATGATGCCGATGCGTTCGCCCGGCTTGACGCTGAAGCTGATGTCATTGAGGGCGGCAGCGTTCTGGCCGTGGTAGCGAAAGCTCACATGGCTGACGTCGAGGCCGCCGTGCAACTGGGTGCGCTCCAGCGGTTGCTGGCCGGCCTGGCGCTCCTGCGGCAGGGCCATCAGCGCGTCGGTGCTGCGCATGGTCAGCTGTGCCTGCTGGTAGCGGGTGATCAGCCCGGCGATTTGCCCGAGCGGTGCCAGCACCCGGCTGCCGAGCATGTAGCTGGCAACCAGGGCGCCGACACTGAGGTTGCCGGCAATGATGCTGTAGACCCCGGCAACGATGGTGGCCATGCCGCAGAACTGCTGGATGAACAGCGTGCCGTTGGTGGCCAGTGCCGACAGGTTGCGGGCGTGGGCGTCGAGGCGGGTGAGGGCGCCGTGGGTGCTTTCCCACTGGTACTGGCGCTCGCTTTCGGCGCTGCAGGCCTTGAGGGTTTCCAGGCCGCCGAGGGTTTCGATCAGCAGCGCCTGGCGCACCGCGCCCAGGGCCAGGCTTTTTTGCACGGTATCGCGCAGCCGCACCTGGATGAACAGGGCAAAGAAAATGGTCACCGGGAAGGCAATCAGCGGGATCACCACCAGCCAGCCACCGAGCAGGCCGATCACCGCCAGCATCAGCACCACGAAGGGCAGGTCGATAATGCTGGTCAGGGTCACGGCGGTAAGGAATTCACGCAGGCCCTGGAAGTCATGAATGCTCTGGGCAAAGCCGCCAACCGTGGCCGGCCGGGCTTTCATCGACATGCCGGTGATGCGTTCGAACAGGGTGGCGGAAAGAATCAGGTCGGTCTTTTTCCCGGCCTGGTCGAGCAGGTGGGCGCGGACCACGCGCAGGGTCAATTCGAACAGGGTGCCGATCAGCAGGCCGGCGCTCAGTACCCACAGCGTCGAGGTAGCCTGATTGGGCACCACGCGGTCGTAGGTCTGCATGACGAACAGGGGCACCATCAGCCCCAGCAGGTTGATCAGCAGGCTGGCGAGAATGGCGTCGCTGTAGAGCCAGCGTGAGAGTTTGAGGGTGTCGCGAAACCAGGCGTTGACCCGTGGCATCAACGGCGCACGCAGGTCTTCGAGTTCATGGCGGGGGCGGGCGAACAGCGCCTCGCCGGCGTAGGCTTGCAGCAGTTCTTCGCGGCTGACCCACTGCTCGCCGCCTTCGGCTTCACAGGGCAGGATCAGCGCCCGGCCGTCATCGCCCCAACGCCGCAGCACCGCGCAGCGGCCGTCCTTGAGCAGCAACAGCACCGGCAGGTTGAGCGCCGAGATCGCTCCCAGCTCACGCCGCAGGATCCGCGCCTGCAAACCGGCCCGTGCCGCTGCCCGGGGCAGCAGTTCAAGGCTCAGGCGTTGCTCGGGCAGCGGCAGGCCGGCACTCAGGCCGGCGCGACTGACAGTGCAACCATGCAGCTTGCAAAGGATCAGCAAGCCATCGAGTAGCGGGTCATCGAAACTCTGGCGCGGATCTATTGCCGAGCTCGCAGGTTGCATGCTGGTCACAGTCGCCTACTCCTGCCGCAGTTGGAGGGGTTTAGCGCATATCGGGCAGGCGCGCCTCGCTCTTCACTTCGCTCTTGGCGATCGCCTCGGGTGGCAGCGAGATGCGCTGCTTGTTCAGCAGTTCACCCATGTTGGCCAGCACCCGGTACATGGAGAACTCTTCGGTGTAGCGCACTTCGGTGTAGCGGCGGTTGGCGTTGTACAACTCGTTTTCACTGTCGAGCAAATCGAGCAGGGTGCGTTGGCCGAGGCCGAACTGGTCCTGATAAGCGGCGCGCACACGGGTGGTGGTCTCGGCGTACTCGCGGGCCGCCGGCAGTTGCACGCGGGCGTTGTTCATGGCGTTCCACGACAGCGACAGGTCTTCGGTCAGCTGGCGCAGGGCGTTGTTGCGGATGTCCATGGCCTGGTTGATCTTGTGCGCATCGGACTGCAGGCGGGCCTTGTCGCTGCCGCCGCGAAACAGGTTGTAGCTGAGCTCGACACCGGCCTGCCAGTCGTTGTTGTCGTGGCCGACCTGACCTGCAGTGTTGTTGTTGGCACCGGTTGCCAATACTGCGTCAATACGCGGGTAGAACGGCGACTTGGCCACTTCGTATTGCTGCTCGGCCGCATTGACGTCGGCCTGGGCGGATTTCAGGTAAGGGTTGTTTTCGAGCATGTCCTGGCGTGCAGCAGCCAGGTCAGCAGGCACTTCACCCTTGATGGTCACCGGGGTTTCCAGCTCATCGGGCTGGCGACCGACGACGCTATAGAACCTGGCCTCGGCATCGGCCAGGTCGACCTCGGCGGTGTACAGGTTGTTCTCGGCCAGGGCGCGACGGGCGGTGGACTGGTCGCGGTCGGCATTGCTGCCGACCCCGCGCTCACTGCGCAGGCCGATCTGGTCGTTGACCCGCAGGTGCGCCTGCAGGTTGTTCTTGGCCAGGGTTACCAGCTCGCGGCGTTTGAGCACTTCAAGGTACACCTCGACGGTACTCAGGGCGACGGACTGGGCGGTGGCCTGGGTGTAGTAGGCCCGCGAGTTCACCACTGCCTCGGTACGGCCGACTTCGTTGGCGGTGTTGAAGCCGTCGAAGAGCATCTGCCGCAGGCGCAGGTCGGACTGGGTGTAGGTCAGTGTCTCTTTATTATGATTACGCGTGCCGTCGGCATTGAAGCCACGGGTATTGGTGTTGTCGGAGCGTTGTCGACCGTAACCGGCCACCAGGTCGACGGTGGGGAAGTAACCGCCTCGGGCGAACTTCACGTCTTCATCGGCCGACAGCCGGCTGTTTTTGCTGGAGCCGATTTCCGGGTGGTAATCCACGGCGCTTTGCACAGCCTCATTAAGTGACATCGCCTGGGCATTGGCACATGCCATGGCCAACAGAATTGCGCTGGTGATGGGGGTCAAAACGCGCATGGGTTACTTCTCCCTGATTTCTAATAATGGTCCTGCGATTCGTCAAAAAAGTGACGAAAACCTGAGGTCAAACCGTATCAGGCTTGTAACAACAGAGCTAAGAACATTTACGCGCGAAGCTAAGAAGATTTTTTCATAAGAGTTATGCGAAAAAAAACTTATGCGGTCTAAGAAATCCGAGACATTGTTCATATCAGGCAGCCCGTGGAATCAGCGCTAGGGTGCATTTTTTCGGGCGTCAGAGAAAGTTCCCGTGTTTTTGCAGCAGAGGGCATGGATGTAGCGGAGGGGATGGAGGCGGGGCGAAGTTTGGCGACAAATTTTTGGCAGGTGTCACTAGGCCACTTCGCTCAATCACTTTCACCGCAGCTCTGGCAGGCGAAGTCATTGATTTCATTGAAATCATCTCGCACTCCAGGGCTGTTTTAGCGTTGGCCCGGGTTAATTCCGCCGGGCTGGCCACGCGATAGTTCAGCGCACGTTGCTGCAATCAACCGATTTGCAGTGGAGGAGTGCGCTCATGGCTAAGTTAATCGGTGTCGTCAGCAAGGTGGTGGGCGAAGTCTTCGCTGTAGGCAGCGATGGCAGCCGCCGGCCGCTGATCGAAGGCGACAAGGTATATGCCGGCGAGCAGCTGGATACAGGCCTTGCTGGCGCAGTCGCCGTCCACCTGCAAAACGGTGCCGAACTGACCCTCGGCCGTGACAGCAATCTGACCCTGACCCCTGAGCTGCTGGCGGATCGCGCGCCGCATGTTGATACACCGGAGTCGCAGACCCCCAGCCAGGCGCAACTGTCTGATGTCGAGAAACTCCAGCAAGCCATCGCTGCGGGTGCCGACCCGAGCCAGGACGCCGACCCCACTGCAGCCGGGCCAAGCACTGGCGGTGCAACGGGGGCACTGGGCGGCGGGCATACCTTCGTGATCCTCAACGAGGTGGCCGGGCGCGTTGATCCGCAGATCGGCTTTCCCACTGCAGGCTTCAACGGCTTTCCCGAGTTGCCGCAGCTGGACGTCGGCCTGATCAACAACAATGACGAAGCCCCGCCAGTGCCGGTGATCGACAACCCGGTCAGCCTCGAAGGGCTTGCCATCGAGGGCGGCGAGCTGTCGTTGAACGAGGCCAATCTACCCCAGGGCTCGGCCAGCAATCCGGCGGCCCTGACCCAGGCGGGCAGTTTTACCGTGCAGGCACCCGATGGGGTGTTCAACCTTAACGTCGGCGGCATCAATGTGGTCACCGCCGGTGCGGTGACCGGCATCGGCCAGTCGATCACCACTGGCCTGGGCAATTTGCTGACCATTACCGGCTATGACCCTGCCACTGGCGTGGTCAGCTACAGCTACACCCTCAACGGTGCCGAAACCCACCCCAGTGGCGCGGGTGCCAACGGGCTTGGTGAAAGCATCGCGGTACTGGTCAGTGATACCGACGGCGACGTAGCCACTGGCTCGCTGGATGTCACGGTGATTGACGACGTACCGCGGGCAGTGGCCGATAGCAATGCCGTCACCGCCACCGAGAACCAGCTGACCCTGACCGGCAACGTGCTGACCAATGACGTGCAAGGCGCAGACCGGGTAGCAACCGGGCCGATTACCGCCGGCACCTTCGTCGGTACCTACGGCACTTTGGTGCTGGCCGCCGACGGTTCCTACACCTATACGCTGAATACTGCCGATCCGGATTTCATCAATCTGCATGGCGGTGGTAATGGCGTCGAGACCTTCACCTACACCCTCACCGATGCCGACGGTGATGTTTCCAGCGCCAATCTGGTGCTCAACGTCAGCAACCTCAATGACCCGGTGGAACTCAACGGGCTGAGCATCAATGGCGGCGAGCTGGTGCTGTTCGAGAAGAACCTGGCAGCTGGCAGCAGCCCTGATGCGGCGGCACTGACCCAGAGTGGAACCTTCACCGTGACCGCCGCCGACGGCCTGCAATCGCTGACGGTGGGCGGTATCAATGTGATCAGTGCCGGGGTGGTCAATGGCTTCCCGCAATCACTCACCACGGCCCTGGGCAACACCCTGACCATCAACGGTTTTAACCCGGCCACCGGGGAGGTCACCTACAGCTACACCCTCAATGGCAGCGAAGCGCATGCCGCCGGCAATGGCAGCAACTCACTGGGCGAGAGTTTCAACGTGGTTGCCACCGATACCGATGGCAGCAGCGCGAGCATGAGTATCGATGTTTCCATCGTCGACGACGTGCCGAACGCGGCGGCAGATACCAACGCCGTCACCGCTACCGAGAACCAGCTGACCCTGACCGGCAACGTGCTGACCAACGATGTGCAGGGTGCGGACCGTGTACCCACCGGGCCAATTACTGCCGGCACCTTCGTCGGCACCTACGGCACCTTCGTCGGCACCTAC